>NZ_JALNVA010000020.1:0-290 GCF_026541045.1 Pantoea sp. GM_Pan_3
TCAATCATCTGCGCTTCGCTGTAGCGCGTTTTTTTGTACTCACTGGTGAGTCCAATACTGAATTTAGGCTTTTCTGCTGTGGCATCACGTTCATTAGCTTTAAAATCAAAGTCATAAAACGTATTCTTCTCATCTTTCCCCGTTACCGTATCTCTGAGGGTTTGAGTACCGCCAAACAGCCATGATTCCGCCGGAATGCCGTGCGGTGAGAGTGCCACTTTTTTTATGGTGTACTGATTTGATGTTTTAAGCGCCTCATTAATTTGTGCACTACGGTTAAACAGGGTGTC
>NZ_JALNVA010000021.1:0-281 GCF_026541045.1 Pantoea sp. GM_Pan_3
AACCTGGGACAGGCTGGTGAATTCACTGCGCTATAAATGAAGAAAAAAGATGGGTGCCTGGAATTATTTTTCGTTTCTTCCGGGGAGCCTGCCTGGCATGCTGAGCAGGAGTTGTCACCATGAAATGCATCTGTAAATATATGCCCTTATCATCAATGGCTGCCGGTTTGCTTTTTATTGCCCAGGCTGCGGCATCCACGCCAGTGCAGAAGAACAGTCCAGTGACAAATACTTTGTTTGCGCAGACCAAACCGCAGTGCATCGGGCGCTATGTGATTGAC
>NZ_JALNVA010000022.1:0-246 GCF_026541045.1 Pantoea sp. GM_Pan_3
AGCGCAGAAAAATCACGGATATTCGTTGTTATAATAAAAGAAATACCATTTACATATATATGGGCTTCAAGTCTTCGATAAAGATCATCCGAGCCCGGCCTGTTGCTATCAAAAATCACTCCTTTACCTTCAGGGAGAGTGATAATTTCTTTTATAAAGGGAGCATCTTTCGGATCGTTTTCAGGTTTATTGATGGCATCACGCAGTTCCTGCTCTCTTAACTGCACCCGCTGTTTAAATGCGGGG
>NZ_JALNVA010000023.1:0-246 GCF_026541045.1 Pantoea sp. GM_Pan_3
GTTTCACTTCTGAGTTCGGCATGGGGTCAGGTGGGACCACCGCGCTAAAGCCGCCAGGCAAATTCTTTGTGCTCTGTCCTGTGTCTTCTGTGCTGATGCTGCGTTGGCCGCCCTTCCGCTGCTCAGTCACATACGTCAGTATGCTCCTTCACATCGCTCGGTTGCCGCCTTGCCTCAGCGCAGAATCCTTCGGACTTTACTCCGCAGGACACAACTGTTATCCGGTAACAAAGCTGAAAATCGTGC
>NZ_JALNVA010000024.1:0-213 GCF_026541045.1 Pantoea sp. GM_Pan_3
TCTTCTGCACTGGCGTGGATGCCGCAGTCTGGGCAATAAAAAGCAAACCGGCAGTCATTAATGATAAGGGCATATATTTACAGATGCATTTCATGGTGACAACTCCTGCTCAGCATGCCAGGCAGGCTCCCCGGAAGAAACGAAAAATAATTCCAGGCACCCATCGTTTTTCTTCATTTATAGCGCAGCGAATTCACCAGCCTGTCCCAGATG
>NZ_JALNVA010000003.1:0-462528 GCF_026541045.1 Pantoea sp. GM_Pan_3
CGGTTCAGATAGCGCAAGTGCAAATGACAACTTTTTTACCAACCGTTCACTTTGCACTCAATTCGCTGACTTATTAAACAAAACTCAGGTAAAAGGGCATAAAAAAACGGGCCAGCGGCCCGTTTTTATCTCGCAGGATTACTGATGAGCTGTAATTACATCGTTTTCCACATCCATCTGGATTGTTTTGCCCGGCACCAGTGAACCAGAAAGGATCTGCTGTGCCAGCGGGTTTTCGATCTGCTGCTGTATCGCCCGTTTCAGCGGACGCGCACCATAGACCGGATCGTAGCCATTCTCCGCCAGCAACCGCAGAGCCTCCTCGGAGATATGCAACTGATAGCCCCGCTCCTCCAGACGATGATACAGCCGCTGCAGCTGAATCTGAGCAATAGAGGCAATATGTTTCTCAGCCAGCGGATGGAACACCACGACCTCATCAATACGGTTGATGAATTCAGGACGGAAGTGCTGGCCAACCACACCCATCACAATCTCTTTCATTTCCGGATAGCCGAGATCGCCGAACCGCTCCTGAATTAAATCTGACCCAAGGTTAGAGGTCATGATCACCACGCTGTTACGGAAATCGACCGTTCTGCCCTGTCCATCCGTCAGGCGTCCATCATCCAGCACCTGCAGCAGAATGTTAAAGACATCAGGATGCGCCTTTTCGACCTCATCCAGCAGGATGACGGAGTAAGGACGACGGCGTACCGCTTCAGTCAGATAACCGCCCTCTTCATAACCGACATAGCCCGGAGGGGCACCCACCAGCCGTGACACCGAATGTTTTTCCATGAATTCGGACATGTCGATACGCACCATGGCATCGTCACTGTCGAACAGGAAGTTAGCCAGCGATTTACACAGCTCGGTCTTACCTACACCGGTCGGCCCCAGGAACAGGAACGAACCGATAGGACGGTTAGGATCCGACAGACCGGCACGGCTGCGACGAATCGCATTGGATACCGCCTCAACGGCTTCATCCTGTCCGATAACCCGGCCATGCAGCTCCTGCTCCATACGCAACAGCTTATCGCGCTCACCTTCCATCATTCGTGCTACCGGGATACCGGTCCAGCGGGCCAGCACATCGGCAATCTCCACATCTGTTACCCGGTTACGCAGTAACTTCATGGTTTTGCCTTCCGCCTGGGTGGCTGCAGCTAACTGTTTTTCCAGAGCAGGAATTTTACCGTATTGCAGCTCTGACATCTGAGCGAGATCGCCCTGACGACGGGCCTGCTCTAAATTGAGACGCGCCTGCTCCAGTTCAGCTTTGATGTTCTGCGTGCCGGATAATGAGGCTTTCTCGGTTTTCCACTCATCTTCAAGCTCGGCATACTCCCGCTCTTTCTGATTCAGCTCGCTCTCCAGCATCTCAAGGCGTTTGATGCTGGCATCATCAGCCTCTTTCTTCAGTGCCTGCTGCTCCAGCTTCAGCTGAATGATGCGACGCTCCAGGCGATCCAGTGACTCCGGCTTCGAGTCCATCTGCATACGAATGCTGGATGCCGCCTCGTCGATCAGGTCAATCGCCTTGTCAGGCAGCTGCCGGTCCGCAATGTAACGATGAGAGAGCGTTGCAGCCGCGACGATCGCCGGGTCAGTGATCTGCACATGATGATGCAGTTCATAACGCTCTTTCAGGCCGCGCAGAATGGCGATGGTATCTTCGACACTCGGTTCCGCCACAAAGACTTTCTGGAAACGGCGCTCCAGCGCAGCATCTTTTTCAATATACTGCCGGTACTCATCCAGCGTAGTGGCACCGACACAGTGCAGCTCGCCACGCGCCAGCGCGGGTTTAAGCATATTGCCGGCATCCATCGCGCCGTCAGCTTTACCGGCACCGACCATCGTATGCAGCTCGTCGATGAACAGAATGACGTTACCTTCCTGCTTCGACAGATCGCTCAGCACCCCTTTCAGGCGCTCTTCGAATTCACCGCGATATTTAGCACCGGCCACCAGCGCACCCATATCCAGCGCCAGAACCCGGCGGCCTTTCAGACCTTCTGGCACTTCGCCATTGATAATGCGCTGCGCCAGCCCTTCAACAATCGCTGTTTTACCCACGCCGGGTTCACCAATCAGCACCGGGTTATTTTTGGTACGGCGCTGCAACACCTGGATGGTGCGACGGATCTCTTCATCACGGCCGATAACCGGATCGAGTTTGCCCTTCTCGGCGCGCTCGGTCAGATCGATGGTATATTTCTTCAGTGCCTGGCGCTGATCTTCAGCCCCCTGATCGTTCACGTTGTCTCCTCCCCGCATTTGTTCAATCGCACTGGTGATTTTTTCGCGAGTGGCACCTGCCGCTTTGAGCAGATCGGCCAGAGAGCCGCGTGATTCCAGGGCAGCCAGAACAAATAATTCAGATGAAATAAAGTTGTCGTTGCGCTTCTGCGCCAGTTTGTCGCACAGGTTTAATACCCGGACGAGGTCAGATGAGGGTTGAACATCCCCTTCGCTGCCTTCAACCTGCGGCAGGCGGTCAATGGCCTGCTCAACCTGCGCGCGAAAAGGTGTCACGTCGACACCGGCCGACGTCAGTAAAGGCGAAACCGATCCGCCTTCCTGTTTGAGCAATGCGCTCATCAGGTGCAGAGGTTCAATAAATTGGTTGTCGTGTCCCAGAGCCAGGGACTGCGCGTCGGCGAGAGCCAGCTGAAATTTGTTGGTAAGACGATCCAGACGCATAATTCCTCCCATTACAGGTCAAAATGCTACTGGAGATTAAATGAGGTCATCCCTCAAATTTTCAAGGTTAATGACCTGAGATTTGAGTAAAAAATACGCTAACTGGACCGTCTTATCGCGTAAGGTTATAACAGCCAGATCAAAGTTGCCATACGCCCGGTGATCCCATCGCGGCGGAAAGAGAAGAAATCGTCACGCTGTGTAAAGGTACAGCGGCTGTCGGCGCTGATAGAACGGACGCCTGCAGCCTGCAGTCGCCTGCGCGCCAGTAGCCAGATATTGGCGTAGAATCGCTCTCCCGACGGATGAAAAGCCTGTCCGGCGTGGGGGTCCTGAGCCACAAAGGCGTCGCGCACTTCGGCACCGACCTCAAACGCATCAGGGCCGATTGCCGGCCCCAGCCAGGCATGAATCTGATCCGGCGGCGATCGGAACTGCGCCAGGGTATTTTCCAGAACGCCGGCACAGAGGCCACGCCAGCCGGCATGTGCGGCCGCCACTTCAGCACCGTCCTGCGAACAGAACAGCACCGGCAGACAGTCAGCCGTCATAATGGCGCAGACCACGCCAGGCTCGGAGGTGATACAGGCGTCAGCGCGTAATGGCGTCTCTCCGCCCTCAGCCAGACGCACGACGCCGGTGCCGTGCACCTGATCCAGCCACTGTGGCATCGCAGGCAACCCCGCCTCATCAACCAGCAACTGACGGTTACGCGCAACCGCGTCGGGATTATCCCCCACGTGCCCGCCCAGGTTAAGCGCATCCCACGGGGAGTGACTGACTCCGCCCTGGCGGCGGGTTGAGCAGGCCCGGACATGCGCCGGTGCGGGCCATTGAGGAATAATCAGATCCATCACCAGTCCATCTGATCTTTAAATTCTGCGGTGTCTGCTTTTAACGCCGCAATCAGATCGACCATGTCCTGCGGGATAGCCGCATGAAACTCCATTTCAATACCGCTGATAGGATGGTATAGACGCAGCATCGTAGCGTGCAGCGCCTGACGGTCGAAGCCCCGTAGCGTAGCGATAAACGCCTCTGAGGCGCCTTTTGGCGGACGCGGGCGCCCACCGTAGAGCGGATCGCCCACCAGCGGATGGCTGATGTGCGACATATGAACGCGGATCTGGTGAGTACGCCCGGTTTCCAGACGCAGACGCAGACGCGTGTGCGCACGGAAATGCTCCATGATGCGGTAGTGCGTGACCGCCGGTTTCCCCATCGGGTGTACGGCCATGTGCGTACGTTTGGTGGAGTGACGACTGATCGGCTCTTCGACCGTGCCGCCCGCTGTCATATTACCAATCGCAACGGCTTCATATTCGCGGGTAATTTCACGCCGCTGCAGTGATTCCACCAGATGCGTCTGTGCCGGTACGGTTTTCGCCACGACCATCAGGCCGGTCGTGTCTTTATCCAGGCGGTGTACGATGCCCGCACGAGGCACATCCATGATCGCAGGATAATGATGAAGCAATGCATTCAGCACCGTACCATCCGGATTACCGGCACCGGGATGCACCACAAAATCGCGGGGTTTATTGATGACAATGATGTCTTCATCTTCGTAAACGATGTCGAGTGGCAGATTTTGCGGTTCCCAGCGCTGTGCCTCCTCAATCTCAGCGTTAATCGCGACCAGCTCGCCGCCCAACACTTTTTCTTTTGGGGTATCGACCATGACGCCGTTTACCGTCACGCGACGATCGAGGATCCACTCTTTTATGCGTGAACGTGAATAATCAGGGAACAATTCCGCCAAAGTCTGATCTAAGCGTTGTCCGAGTTGTGATTCGGATACCGTTGCGGTGAGTTGAACTTGTTGTGCCATATACAGCTTCTTCGTTAACGTTGGGTTTTCACGGCGATGCCGTTTAATATAATGTGCTATCGTACCTGGTCATTACCGGGAGCTATACGGACAGCTTCCGCCATAACATTTGAGGATAATCACTTCGTCATGACGCGTATGAAACATCTGGTGGCTGCTGCCACACTGAGCCTGGCACTTGTTGGTTGTTCCGGCTCAAATGACGCGGTACCGGACAGCCCGCCTTCTGAAATCTATGCCACAGCGCAGCAAAAGCTGCAGGACGGTAACTTTAAAGCTGCGATTAAGCAACTGGAAGCGCTGGATAATCGTTATCCGTTCGGTCCTTACTCGCAGCAGGTGCAGCTGGATTTAATCTACGCGTACTATAAAAATGCCGATCTGCCTCTGGCGCAGGCTGCCATTGCGCGCTTTATGCGCCTCAACCCGACCCATCCGAACATCGACTATGTCATCTATATGAAAGGTCTGACGGACATGGCGCTGGATGATTCAGCACTGCAGGGCTTCTTCGGTATCGATCGTTCTGACCGCGACCCGACACACGCACGTGATGCTTTCCGTGACTTCTCACAGCTGCTGCGCAGTTACCCGAACAGTCAGTATGCCGCTGACGCGCAGAAACGTCTGGTCTACCTGAAAGATCGCCTGGCCAAATATGAGCTTTCAGTGGCGCAATTCTATACTAAGCGTGAGGCTTATGTCGCGGTTGTTAACCGGGTTGAAGGGATGATGCGTGATTATCCGGATACGCAGGCGACACACGACGCACTGCCGCTGATGGAGAATGCCTACCGCAACCTGCAGCTGAACGCTGAAGCGGATAAAGTGGCGAAAATCATCGCGGCTAACAATAGCTGACAGCAGGCTGCGTTTCAGCCATAAAAAAAGCAGCCGGAAAGGCTGCTTTTTTTTGCTCACAAAACAGTCATAACTGGATCTGAAATCAGCGAGCTAACCCATCAAGAATGCCGGGTTTATCGGTTCGCTTCAAGGTATTTCCGCCCGTTTCTGAGCCTTTCTCACAGATTGTCAAAACTGACAAAAAGTGACATTTTTCCGTGATAGAAATCTCACATTCAGCGCTTTTTCGCGCTATGCTGAGAAGACCAAGACGGAAATGACAGAGAGGTAAGAACGATGATTCTGAACATTACCAGTAAGCAAATGGAAATCACCCCGGCCATCCGAAGCCATGTTGAAGACCGTCTCGCCAAGCTCGAAAAATGGCAAACCGACCTGATTAATCCGCATATTGTTCTGTCGAAAGAGCCCAAAGAATTCGTGGCCGATGCCACCATTAACACCCCAAACGGGACTCTGGTGGCCAGTGCCAAACATGACGATATGTACACCGCGATCAACGACCTGATTGCGAAGCTGGAGCGCCAGCTCAACAAAGTCCAGCACAAGTCTGAAGCACGCCGCGCCAGTGCCAGCGTGAAAGACATCATTCCTGCTGACGAAGCGTCCTGATTTTCTTAACGCGCCTCCGGGCGCGTTTTTTATTGACAGCTTTTAAGCTGTACGGTTACTCTCCCCCTACTCCTTTTGCGGACATTTCCATGAAACATGATCTGTTTTTCTTCGCTTTCTTTTTTACCTTCCCCTGAACGGGAGGCCATTCGTCGTGAGAAAATGAAAGCGAAGACGAACAACCAAGCCTCCCAGCCGGGAGGCTTTTTTTTTGGATAGCATACAGGTGAGCCCTATGAATCCCGACAATCCATTGCTGGCGCTACGCGATAAGATCAGCGCAGTGGATAAAAAACTTCTGACGCTGCTGGCTGAGCGTCGTCTGCTGGCAGTGGAAGTTGCGCAGGCCAAGCTGGCTACACATCGCCCGATTCGGGATGTCGAGCGCGAACGCGCGCTGCTGGAAAATCTGATTGTGCTGGGTAAGGCCCATCACCTGGATGCGCATTATATCACCCGTCTGTTTCAGCTGGTCATTGAAGATTCCGTTCTGACCCAGCAGGCGCTGCTGCAAAAGAACCTCAACCACCCTCACGCCCATGCGGCGCGTATCGCCTTCCTCGGTCCTAAAGGCTCTTACTCCCATCTGGCGGCACGCAACTATGCATCGCGCCACTTCGATAATATGGTAGAGTGTGGCTGCCTGAAGTTTCACGACATCATCAAACAGGTCGAAAATGGCGCAGCCGATTACGCCGTCATGCCGATTGAGAACACCAGTTCAGGCTCCATCAATGATGTTTATGACCTGCTGCAGCAGACCAGCCTCTCCATTGTGGGTGAACTGACGCTGCCTATCGACCACTGCGTCCTGGTGAAGGGTAGCAGCGACCTGCAGCAGATAGAGACGGTTTACAGCCATCCTCAGCCGTTCCAGCAGTGCAGCCAGTTTATTAACCGTTTCCCGCACTGGAAAATCGAATATACCGAGAGTACGGCCGCGGCAATGGAAAAGGTCGCAGCGCTCAACTCCCCTGCCGTTGCGGCCCTGGGCAGTGAAGCCGGTGGTGAACTCTATCAGTTGCAGGTGCTGGAGCGGAATCTGGCCAATCAGCAGCAAAACCACACCCGCTTCATCGTGCTGGCGCGTAAGGCGATCGATGTGTCAGATCAGGTGCCAGCCAAAACCACGCTGATCATGGCAACCGGTCAGCAGGCGGGCGCGCTGGTCGATGCGCTGCTGGTACTGCGTCAGCACAACCTGATCATGAGCAAGCTGGAGTCCCGCCCGATTCACGGTAATCCGTGGGAAGAGATGTTCTACATTGATGTGCAGGGCAATCTGCAATCAGAGCGGATGCAGCAGGCGCTGCAGGAATTACAGACAATGACCCGCTCGCTGAAGGTGCTGGGCTGTTATCCCAGCGAGAATGTCGTGCCCGTTGAACCTGCCGAATAGAAAAAAGGCATCCGGAAGGATGCCTTTTTCTTTTATGGGCGGCTGTCGTTCGCCGATCGCAGCAGGCTGCGACTCTCAATGAGGAAGCGTCGGGCGTGATCGCCAAACCACTGCTCTACGCGATTAAAGCTGGCGATAAACGCCTGTTTGTCACCCTGCTCCAGCAGCGCAATCGCTTCACCAAACCGCTGGTAGTAACGTTTAATCAGCGCCAGATTACTCTCTGAAGACATAATGATATCGGCGTAAAGCTGCGGGTCCTGAGCGAATAACCGCCCGACCATTGCCAGCTCCAGCCGGTAAATCGGTGATGAAAGCACCAGCAGCTGGTCAAGATTGACGTTCTCTTCGGCTAAATGCAGGCCATAAGCAAAGGTGGCAAAGTGACGCAGCGCCTGGATAAACGCCATGTTCTGATCGTGCTCAACCGCACTGATGCGATGCAGGCGCGCACCCCAGACCTGAATCTGCTCCAGGAACCACTGATACGCCTCCGGCTGCCGGCCATCACACCAGACCACCACCTGTTTCGCCAGGCTGCCACTGTCCGGGCCGAACATCGGATGCAGACCCAGCACCGGACCATTATGGGCGGCCAGCATCGCCTGCAGAGGGCGGTTTTTGACCGATGCCAGATCGACCAGAATGCAGTCGTCTGGCAGAGGCGGTAATTGTGCTATCACCTGTTCAGTCAGGTGAATCGGCACGCTGATAATGACCATACCGGCATCACGGAGCAAGGTCTCCGCCTGCGGCCAGTCCTCTTTATCCAGCGTTTTCACCGTATAGCCTGACAGGCCGAGCATCTTTTCAAAGAGTCGGCCCATCTGGCCCTTGCCGCCAACGATCACCACCGGACGCAGTGCCGGGCACAGGGTTTTAAAGCCTTTATCATTCTCGCTGGTATAGGATTCGCGCATCACGCGACGCAGCACATCCTCAATCAGATCCGGCGGCACACCGAGCGCTTCAGCCTCTTTGCGACGGGAAGCCAGCATTGACGCTTCCCGTTCAGGCACATAGATAGGCAGGCCGTAACGGCTTTTAACTTCCCCTACCTCAGCGACCAGCTCCAGACGTCTGGCCAGCAGATCAAGGAGCGCTTTATCAACACTATCAATTTGATCGCGTAACGCGGTCAGTTCAGCCACCATTCCTCTTATACCTCTTGTGACAGACGCGCCGACAGCACTCCCTTCAGATCCTGATGCATCTCACGCAGCAACGTTTCGGTCACGTCCCAGCTGATGCACGCATCGGTGACGGAAACGCCATATTTCATTTCGCTGCGTGGCAGTTCAGAAGACTGGTTACCCTCATTGATATGGCTTTCCAGCATCAGACCAATGATTGAACGGTTCCCGTCTTTGATCTGGGCGATAGCGGATTCCGCTACGCCAGGCTGACGGCTGTAGTCTTTGTTCGAATTACCATGGCTGCAATCTATCATTAAGGCAGGACGCAGTCCCGCCTTCTGCATCTCTTTTTCACACTGTGCGACATCTTCAGGACCGTAGTTCGGTGCTTTACCACCACGCAGAATCACATGCCCATCAGGGTTGCCCTGCGTCTGCAGCAGGCAGACCTGACCCGCCTGATTGATGCCGACGAAGCGATGCGGCATTGCCGCGGCGCGCATCGCATTGATCGCCGTGCCCAGGCTGCCATCGGTGCCATTTTTAAAGCCTACCGGCATGGAGAGACCCGAAGCCATTTCGCGGTGCGTCTGGGATTCGGTCGTGCGTGCGCCAATGGCGGACCAGCTGAACAGATCACCCAGATATTGCGGACTGTTTGGATCGAGCGCTTCTGTCGCCAGCGGCAGGCCCATTTCAACCAGGTCCACCAGCAGCTTACGAGCGATGTGCAGACCCGCTTCCATATCAAACGAGTTATCCATGTAAGGATCGTTGATCAGCCCTTTCCAGCCGACGGTGGTGCGGGGTTTTTCAAAGTAGACGCGCATAACGATATAGAGCTGATCGCTCAGCTGTTCAGAAAGAGTTTGCAGACGACGCGCATAGTCCAGTGCGACTTCGGTATCGTGAATTGAACAGGGTCCGCATACCACCAGCAGACGCGGATCGCGTCCGGCAATGATGTCAGAGATGGTCTGGCGTGAAGCCGCAACCTGCTCCTGCTGTTCAGGCGTCAGTGGAAACTTCGCTTTCAGCTCTTCAGGTGTAATTAAAACCTGTTCACCGGCGATGTGCACATTGTTCAGCGCGTCTTTTTGCATGATGGCGATCCTTTATCTCGTATTGGCGGTTCTGGACTCCTCGCTGAGGATTGACGTCACTGTATCACAGCCGGTACAGAGCGCAAGATAACTTGTACACATTAATTACCACAGATCAATAATCGCCGCAGGATGCTATAAATTAGTCAATAAAATCATATATATAAAATATAAGACAGAAGAGAGCATCAGGATTAAAGTGTAATTATATATTTACACATGCTTTTATTGTTTTTCTTGCCGGCGCAGGCAAAATGAAACGATTAAGGGTTTGCATCCGGGAATGATATGCCTTCATCACCACGCACGACGCATCTGCGACCTTTCCTGTTAAGCGATGTTCCTGCGTTTACCGCTGCGGTGAACGCCTCGCTGGACAGCCTGATCCCCTGGATGGCCTGGGCACATCACGGCTATCAGCCGCATGAGGCGGAAAGCTGGATCCGCTTTACCCACTGGCAACGGATGAGGGAAGAAGCTGAAGAGTTTGCGATTGTCGATCAGCACGATCAGCTGCTGGGAGGCGCAGGCGTGCGCTTTGCCCGCCATCCCGGCGCTGCCAGTGCGATTGGCTACTGGGTGCGTAGTGATGTTCAGCGTCAGGGGATTGCGACCCGTGCCGTCGCCGCTTTATTGCCGCTGGGGTTTTCACGACCTGAAACACGGGTGATTGAGATTCTGGTGGCCGAGGATAATCTCGCCAGCAGAGCCGTCGCGGAGAAGTCGGGCGGCGATTTTATTGGCTGTCGTTACGGCCTGATCGTGCTCAATGACGGGCCGGTCAATACCGCAATTTACCATTTTCAGCGACCAAAGACCGCTTAACGGCAGGCAACAGGACAAAAAAAAGGGGCTGGCAGATGCCAACCCCTTGTTTGCTATTAACTTTCAGATGTCGCGTTAGCGATACCTTAGTTAAGACGCTCTTTAATACGAGCAGACTTACCAGTACGCTCACGCAGGTAGTACAGTTTGGCTTTACGCACAGCGCCACGACGTTTAACAGCGATGCTGTCAATGACCGGCGAGTGAGTCTGGAATACACGCTCAACGCCTTCGCCGTTAGAAATTTTGCGAACAGTGAATGCAGAGTGCAGACCGCGGTTACGAATAGCGATAACCACGCCCTCGAATGCCTGCAGACGTTTTTTAGAACCTTCAACGACCCATACTTTCACTTCCACGGAATCACCCGGGCGGAAGGAAGGTACGTCCTGTTTCATCTGCTCTTGTTCAATTTGCTTGATAATGTTGCTCATAATTAAATCTCATATCCTGGGTAAACTGATAGTCGGGGAAGATTACTCTTCCACATCATCGTTTTGTTGCTGCTGATGTTCCCGCTGGAACTCATTCAGCAACCTTGCTTGCTCTTCAGTCAGAGCCAGGTTTTCCAGAAGTTCAGGTCTTCTTAGCCAGGTACGGCCTAGCGACTGCTTCAGACGCCAGCGGCGAATATCGGCATGGTTACCTGACAGTAAAACTGCCGGGACTTCCACGCCCTCTAACACTTCAGGTCGGGTATAGTGCGGACAATCCAGCAAGCCATCAGAGAACGAGTCCTCATCGGCTGACGCCTGCTTGCCGAGTACGCCGGGAATAAACCGGGCGACTGCGTCAATCATCGTCATGGCTGGCAGTTCCCCGCCACTGAGAACGTAATCACCGATTGACCATTCTTCATCAATTTCGGCGTGGATTACGCGCTCATCTATCCCTTCATAACGGCCACA
This sequence comes from Pantoea sp. GM_Pan_3, assembly GCF_026541045.1. Classification (NCBI taxonomy): domain Bacteria; kingdom Pseudomonadati; phylum Pseudomonadota; class Gammaproteobacteria; order Enterobacterales; family Erwiniaceae; genus Pantoea; species Pantoea sp. GM_Pan_3. The sequence goes on from NZ_JALNVA010000003.1 coordinate 11,391, forward strand.
GACCAGAATTAACTTGTCTCGTGCCGCCAGTTCGCAAACGCCCTGTTGGTCCAGTTTGCGACCCTGAGGTGAAAGATATATCACCCTGGCGCCATCACCTGCCGCTGCTTTCGCTGCGGAGATGGCATCCCGTAAGGGTTGTACCATCATCAGCATTCCCGGTCCGCCGCCGTAAGGACGATCATCCACGGTACGGTGCCGGTCGTGCGTGAAGTCACGCGGACTCCAGCTTTGAATGCTGAGCAGACCGTTTTTTACAGCCCGGCCAGTTACCCCGTAGTCGGTAATAGCGCGAAACATTTCTGGAAACAGGCTAATAACACCAATCCACATTGTATTCGCCGTTACGTTACCGCTCGATTCGGAGCTCAAAAACCAGGATCCCAATCTACCTCAATGACGCGAGTAGAGAGATCGACTTTCCTGATAACCTGTTCATCAAGAAACGGAATTAACCGCTCCTGAACACCGAATGCATCCTTCAGGTTTGCCTTAACGACGAGAACGTCGTTCGAGCCGGTTTCCATCATATCAATGACTTTGCCCATCTCGTAGCCTTCAAGGTTAACCACCTGGCAGCCCATAAGGTCTTTCCAGTAGTAGTCACCCTCTTCCAGCGATGGCAACTGCGTCGAGTCAACCTGAATTTCGCAATTGGTTAACTGAGCCGCCGCATCCCGATCTTCAATGCCTTTGACTTTGATGATCAGGTCCTGATTGTGGTGCTTCCAACTTTCCAGTTCGACATGCTGCCATTTACCGGCGCGCTGGATGAACCAGGGTTGGTAGCTGAAGATGCTTTCAGCGTCTTCAGTGGAGGAAAACACTTTGAGCCAGCCGCGAATACCGTAGGCGGCTCCCATCTTGCCCAATACAATCGGGTTGACAGGAGGCTGTGCGGCAATTTGTCTGCTCATGCTCACCACCGTGACAGATTAAGCTGCTTTCTTAGCTTCTTTGACCAGCGCGTTAACGCGATCAGAAAGCGTTGCGCCCTGGCCAACCCAGTGCTCGATACGATCCATATCCAGACGCAGACCTTCAGCCTGACCAGAAGCGATCGGGTTGAAGAAACCAACGCGCTCGATGAAACGACCGTTGCGTGCATTGCGGCTGTCAGTAACGACGACCTGATAGAACGGACGCTTTTTAGCGCCATGACGTGCCAAACGAATTGTTACCATAACATCCTCTTCAGTTAATAAAACACCCGGCCCCCATCGAGGAACGGGGTCCGGGTGCTGTATAAAAAGCCCGAAAATTTTACTCATTTTGGCGCAAAAAGCAACCTAAACCGCGTCCTTTCGGGCTTTTTTGTGGAACCCTTAGCGGCCGGGGAATCCTGGCGGCATCATACCTTTCATGCCGCGCATCATTTTCGCCATACCGCCCTTCTTCATCTTCTTCATCATACGCTGCATGTCGTCGAACTGCTTTAATAAGCGGTTAACGTCCTGCACCTGCATGCCGGAGCCGGTGGCGATGCGGCGCTTACGCGAGCCTTTGATGATCTCTGGCTTCTCACGCTCTTTGCGTGTCATCGAGTTGATGATGGCTTCCATGCGCACCAGAACCTTGTCATCCATCTGCGACTTCACATTGTCAGGCAGCTGTCCCATGCCGGGCAGTTTACCCATCAGGCTGGCCATGCCGCCCATGTTACGCATCTGCTTCAGCTGCTCAAGGAAGTCGTTGAGATCGAAACCGTCGCCGGTTTTCAGCTTCTTCGCCAGCTTCTCCGCTTTATCGCGGTCAACCTTGCTTTCGATATCTTCGATCAGTGACAGCACGTCACCCATGCCGAGGATGCGTGATGCAATACGGTCCGGATAGAACGGTTCCAGGGCTTCGGTTTTCTCGCCGACACCCATAAATTTAATCGGCTTGCCGGTAATATGACGAATCGACAGCGCCGCACCCCCACGTGCATCACCATCAACTTTGGTCAGGATCACGCCGGTGAGCGGCAGCGCTTCGTTGAAGGCTTTGGCCGTGTTAGCCGCATCCTGACCGGTCATGGCATCGACCACAAACAGCGTTTCTACCGGATTAATCGCGGCATGAACCTGTTTGATTTCGTCCATCATCGCTTCATCAACGTGCAGACGACCCGCGGTATCCACCAGCAGCACATCGTAGAATTTCAGGCGCGCTTCACGCAGCGCATTGTTGACGATCTCCACCGGCTTCTGGCTGAGGTCAGAGGGGCAGAAATCCACGCCAACCTGCTGCGCCAGCGTTTCCAGCTGTTTGATTGCCGCCGGACGATAAACGTCGGCAGAGACAACCAGCACTTTCTTTTTGTGCTTCTCGCGCAGGAATTTACCCAGCTTACCCACGCTGGTGGTTTTACCGGCCCCCTGCAGACCCGCCATCAGCACCACGGCTGGCGGCTGAGCGGCCAGGTCGAGAGCATTGTTCTCTGCCCCCATCGCCGCAACCAATTCGTTACGAACGATTTTGATGAACTCCTGACCCGGCGTCAGGCTTTTGTTCACATCATGGCCGACCGCGCTCTCTTTCACGCGGTTAATGAAGTCACGCACCACCGGCAGCGCAACGTCAGCTTCAAGCAGTGCCATGCGCACTTCACGCAGGGTCTCTTTAATGTTCTCTTCAGTCAGCCTTCCGCGGCCGCTGATGTTTCGCAGGGTTTGCGACAAACGATCGGTTAAATTATCAAACATGGTCTCTCACTTAAAAAGATCGCGAGGCGCCTGATCGGCAGAATGCGGCGGATTATAACACGAAGCCGCCGCGATCTCTGCAATTGCCCCTCAGATCGTTTGGAGCCTGCTGCGGCTGGCGCTATACTGCCTTTTTCCTTATCTGACTGAACCTGAAAGGATCTATGTTCGTTTTCCCGATAGTGGCGCTGTTAGCCTACTCCTTAAGTCTTGCCCTGATCATTCCGAGCCTGCTGAAGCGTAATGGCGGCTGGCGGCGAATGGCGATGCTCTCTGCCTGTGTGGCGCTGGTGACACACGCGGTAGCCCTGCAGCAGCGCATATTTGCGGTTGATAGCGGCCAGAATTTAAGCCTGCTCAACATCGGTTCACTGGTCAGCCTGTTGATCTGCGCCATTATGACCATTGTGGCGTCACGCAACCGCGGCTGGTTGCTGCTGCCGATTGTCTACAGCTTCGCGCTGATCAATCTGGCCTTTGCGACCTTTGTCCCTAATGCCTTCATCACCCACCTGGAAACGACGCCAGGCATGATGATCCATATCGGCCTGTCGCTCTTCGCCTATGCAACGCTGATTATCGCTGCCCTCTATGCGCTGCAGCTGGCATGGATCGATTACCAGTTAAAAAACAAGCGTCTGGCGTTTACGCAGGATATGCCGCCGCTGCTGACCATCGAACGCAAGATGTTTCATATCACGCAGGTCGGGGTCGTTCTGTTAACGCTGGTGCTCTGCACCGGTCTGTTCTACATGCAGGATCTTTTCAGCGCCGAAAACGTCGATAAAGCCGTGCTTTCGATTATCGCGTGGTTTGTTTATATCGTTTTGCTCTGGGGACACTATCATGAAGGCTGGCGTGGTCGCCGCGTCGTCTGGTTTAACTGCAGCGGTGCGGTGCTGTTGACCATGGCTTACTTCGGCAGTCGCATCCTGCAGCATCTGCTTGTCCCTGTCTCTCATTAAAAAGGAAGTTCTGCGTTGGAACATGTTTCAACCACCACGCTGATTATTATTCTGTGCGTCATGGTTCTGGTCTCCGCCTGGTTTGCCGGGTCGGAAACCGGCATGATGACGCTTAATCGCTATAAGCTGCGACATCAGGTGAAAAACGGCAGTCGCGCTGCGCGCCGGGTGGAAAAGTTACTGCGGCGTCCCGATCGGCTGCTGAGCCTGGTATTAATCGGCAATAACCTGGTGAATATTCTGGCCTCCGCCCTCGCCACCATCGTCGGCATGCGCCTGCACGGTGACGAAGGGGTCGCCGTCGCGACCGGTATCCTGACCTTCGTCGTGCTGGTCTTTGCTGAAGTGCTGCCGAAAACGGTAGCCGCGCTCTATCCGGAGCGGGTCGCCTTTCCCAGCAGCCTGCTGCTGGTCCCGCTGCAATACATCATGCTGCCGCTGGTCTGGCTGCTGAATACCATTACCCGTCTGCTGATGCGGATGGTGGGAATCCGGGCTGAAGGCGCAATCAGTTCTGCGCTGAGCAAAGAGGAGCTTCGCACCATCGTCTATGAGTCACGCAGCCTGATGTCGCGCCGTAATCAGGATATGCTGCTCTCGGTGCTCGATCTGGAGAAGGTCAGCGTTGATGACATCATGGTGCCGCGTAATGAGATTGTCGGTATCAACATCAGCGATGACTGGAAATCAGTCGTCCGCCAGCTGAGCCACTCACCGCATGGCCGCATTGTCCTGTTCCGCGACTCACTGGATGACTGTGTCGGCATGCTGCGGGTGCGTGAAGCCTGGCGCATGATGACCGAGAAAAAAGAGTTCACCAAAGAGATGCTGCTGCGCGCTGCGGATGAGATTTACTACATCCCGGAAGGAACACCGCTCAACACCCAACTGGTAAAATTCCAGCGCAACAAAAAGAAAACGGGCCTGGTGGTGGATGAATATGGTGACATCAAAGGACTGGTGACCATAGAAGACATTCTGGAGGAGATCGTGGGAGATTTTACCACCTCAATGTCGCCGTCGCTGGCCGAAGAGGTGATGCCCCAGAATGATGGTTCCGTGCTGATCGAAGGCAGTGCCAGCGTGCGTGAAATCAACAAGGCGTTTAACTGGCATCTGCCAGAGCAGGAAGCCCGCACCATCAACGGTATGCTGCTGGAAGCGCTGGAGGAGATCCCCGCTATCAACACCCGCGTTCAGATCGGTCACTACAATATCGATATCCTGGACGTGCAGGACAACATGATTAAGCAGGTGCGCATCACGCCGAAGACCCCGCTGAAAAAATCGGTCGGTTCCTGAAGCCATAAAAAAACGCCGCAATCGACACGATGCGGCGTTTTTTTTAGCCGGGCAGCTCTGACTAGATGTGCAGTTCTTTCAGCTTTTCAGCAGGCAGTTTCAGATCTTCGTTACGGTTAACGCCGATCTCATGCGCCAGCACGTTGCGGGCAATCTGCTGCGCTTCATCCAGTGAGTGCAGTTTGTAGCTGCCACACTGGTATTCGTTCAGCTCAGGGATCTGGTTCTGATCTTTCACTTTCAGAACGTCTTCCATCGCCCCTTTCCACGCTTTCGCCACGCGCTGCTCATCTGGCGTACCAATCAGGCTCATGTAGAAGCCGGTACGGCAGCCCATCGGCGAAATATCGACGATTTCCACACCGTCACCGTTGAGGTGATCACGCATAAACCCGGCAAAGAGATGCTCCAGCGTATGAATGCCACGCTCAGTGAGGATATCAATGTTCGGGCGGCAGAAACGCAGGTCAAAAACGGTAATCGTATCGCCATGCGGAGTCTTCATGGTTTTCGCAACGCGGACCGCCGGTGCGCCCATGATGGTGTGATCAACGGTAAAACTATCCAGTAGTGGCATACGTCACCTCCTGTTCTGAGAATTTTTTTAAAAACGATGAAACTTTTCTGTTCGCCCAACGTCTGAATATATGAAAGACGCGCATTTGTTATCATCATCCCTGACAACAGAGATGTTAATTTGGCCACATTGATGTGGCCTTTTTCTTTTCTACCCTTCCCGGCTCGCCAGATACGCTTCAAAATCCAGCTTATCGTTCGCTTCCAGCTGCTGCTGCGCCGCGACAGATTCCTGCGCCTGACGCGAGAAATCCTCTTCGGTCAGCACCTCCAGCGGCTCTTCACAGAGCAGATGACGATACTGTTCAGCCAGCGCCACGCCGGTTCCGGTCACACCATTATCCTTCATGGCCTGCAGAATGCGCGCCGAGTAGGTTAGCTCAGGATCGTCGAACGATGCTACCAGTTGATCGCAAACCTGCTGATATTCCGTGCTCGCCTGATTGTTGCTATCTAACACTTCAGCAACCCGACGCAGATCGGCAAACAGGGTTTTGCCCACTTCAACCAGCGAATGTTCCGCTTCACCACAACCCACGGCAATTTTCTGATCCGGTTTACGGCCTTCCAGCACCACGCGGTTCCAGTTTTTACGGGTACACTGCAGCTCTTCTGCACTCATCTCCGGCGCATCGGCCAGCGTACACCAGATCAGGAACAGGTCGAGGAAGCGCACCTGGTTCTCATCGACCCCGATAGCCGAGAACGGGTTGATATCCAGTGAACGGACTTCAATGTACTCAATGCCACCACGCAGCAGCGCGTCAGATGGCGCTTCACCGGAACGGGTCACCCGTTTTGGCCGGATTGGCGCGTAGAGTTCATTCTCAATCTGCAGCACGTTGGTATTGAGCTGCAGCCACTTGCCGTCAGCATCTTTCGTGCCCATGCCCGCAAACTCTTCTGATGGCGTTTTGATCGCTTTCTTCAGCGCCGTGACATAGCCTTCCAGCGAGTTAAACGTAATGCCCAGCGAGCTTTGCGATTTATTGGTGTAGCCGAGATCGCTCAGACGCAATGAGGTTGCATAAGGCAGCCACATTGTATCTTTGTCGTTGGTTTCAAACGGCAGCGGACTCTCACGGCCCTGCAGGAAGCTGGAGCTGATCGCTGGCGATGCGCCAAACAGATAAGGGATCACCCAGCCGAAGCGATAGTAGTTGCGGATCAACCGCAGGTAGCCCGCCGAGATGGTCTCTTTTCCGCTCTCCACATCTTTCACATCCGCCCACTCCTGCCAGAAGGAAAGCGGCAGCGAGAAGTTGTAGTGAATGCCGGAGATGGTCTGCATCAACGCGCCGTAGCGGTTTTTCAGGCCCTGACGATAGAGGGTCTTCATCTGACCAATGTTGGATTGACCATACTGTGCCAACTCAATATTGTCCGCATCGTCAATCACGCACGGCATACTGAAAGGCCACATACGCTCGTCACCCAGCTCACGGGCAACGTGACGATGGATATCGCGCAGGAAAGCCAGCATGTGATCGATGCTGTGATCCACTGGGGTAATAAACTCCAGCAACGTTTCGGCAAAATCGGTGGTGATCCAGTCATGCTTCAGCGCCGACCCCAGCGAGGCCGGATGTCCGCTTTTTGCCAGGTCGCCATTTGCCTGTACGCGCAGTGTTTCACGCTCGATGCCACGGCCAATGCCCTTTAGAGCATTGGGATGCGCTTCCAGCCAGGAGAGCGCTTTAGAGACGTCCGGGATCACATTCCCCCCCCGCTGTGATAATAATTTATTTTTGTTCAGCATAATCTTAACCGTAGCCTCGAATCTGTGCGAATCAATGCCACCATTCCATACCCTGTAATGTGGCTATCGCGATAACGATATAACGCAGTGTTTTACCGACAGCGAGAAACAGCATCACTGGCAGCCAGGCGAACCGTAACCAGCCCGCGAGAACGCAGAGCAGGTCACCTATCACCGGTAGCCAGCTGAAGAGCAGCGCTGCAGGTCCCAGCCGGTGCAACCACGTCATTGCTGTGTCATGCCATCGCCCCTGACCTTTTAACGGCAGCAGGCGACCAATAAGAATGTTCGTTAAGCCGCCCAGTGTGTTTCCCAGTGATGCGGCTAAAAGCAATCCGTAAACTGATGTCTTTTTTGCTATCAATAGTGCTATCAGCAGTGCTTCAGAACTTCCAGGCAGAAGCGTCGCACTCAAAAAACTGCTGCCGAACATGGAGGCATAGGTGAGGATGTCACTCACAGTAAGCGCACATCCACCACATCCATCCCTGCCGCTTTCGCGGCCTGAATGCCAAAATCGGCATCCTCAAAGACCACACACCGTTCAGGCGCCACACCCATCAGCGCTGCGCAGCGCAGAAAGGTTTCTGGCTCGGGTTTGTGTCGCTTCACATCATCAGCACCCACCACAGCCGAAAACAGCTCACGCACGCCCAGTTGCGTCAGTAACGCCTCCGCCATGCTGTGCTCGCTTCCGGTGCCCACCGCCATCGGACGACGCCCGTGGTACGCTTTAGCCACTTCCAGTAAAGGCAGCGGTCTGACGTTGTCCAGCAGCATCGCTTTCACGGCAGCGGTTTTCTCTGCGGCAAGAAGATGGGGATCGAGAGACGACTGATTGGTGTCAATGATGAACTGCGCAAGCCGCCAGGCGGGTGCGCCATTGAAGTCGATAATACGTGCTTCATCCAGCGTTAATCCGTAGTGCGCCAGTACCTGACGCCACGCTTTTCGATGTGTCGGCTCTGTATCCAGGATCGTGCCGTCCATATCGAAAATCAGGGCGTCATAGTGATCGTACATTGTCACTCCGGACATTCATCAAATGAGACATTACTTTAGCCTAATGTGGACAGGTTGTCGCCAGGGGGGATGAACAGCAAATGCTTTGAAAGCATTAACAATTTTTCTTTTCAGATAAAGGTGATCGTGCGCGACCAGCGATAACAGTACGAATTTTCAGCGATTTTTTAACAATCGTCTGGTGCCAGGGCGGCGGCGCACCTGCATGAGGGGCAAACTGCAGCGGGTTAAGCAGGACAGGTGTGGCTGGGCGTTGCTTAAGATGAAATGATGAATCTGTTACGCAGATGAGGCTGAAAAGCCGCGTGGATGGAGCCAGAGAAAAAGAGAAGAGCGTGAATGCGGGCTGGACGCAAATTACGTCATGGCACACTGAGGCGCTGACAATATCTGAGAATATGGTGCATCCAGGAGGATTCGAACCTCCGACCGCTCGGTTCGTAGCCGAGTACTCTATCCAGCTGAGCTATGGATGCATTGAGGGTATTGCGTTTTTTATGGACGTTCAGAAACTAACCTGAGGATGTTACAAAGAATGGTGCATCCAGGAGGATTCGAACCTCCGACCGCTCGGTTCGTAGCCGAGTACTCTATCCAGCTGAGCTATGGATGCATTGGGGTGTTGCGTTTTTTTATGGACGTTCAGAAATCAACCTGAGGATGTTACAAAGAATGGTGCATCCAGGAGGATTCGAACCTCCGACCGCTCGGTTCGTAGCCGAGTACTCTATCCAGCTGAGCTATGGATGCATAAATCTGATTCTTGTACAACGCAGGGTGCTGACTACTCACCATGAAAGGAATTGCTAATTCGCTTTATTTCTTTATTTTCGATGGTGCATCCAGGAGGATTCGAACCTCCGACCGCTCGGTTCGTAGCCGAGTACTCTATCCAGCTGAGCTATGGATGCATCGAAAATGGCGGTGAGGGAGGGATTCGAACCCTCGATACAGCTTTTGACCGTATACTCCCTTAGCAGGGGAGCGCCTTCAGCCTCTCGGCCACCTCACCTTACGCTTTCTTTCGAACCGTGCTTCTGAACTTGTTTCTGCTCATCGGCACTGCGTGGCGCACATATTACTTTCCCGGACTTTTAAGTCAAACAATTTTTCCGAAACTTTGTTTGATTGAGCAAATCACACACAATTGGAACAAAATGGCGGCAAAAAGAGTGAATTATCAACAATGAAAGAGGAGGACCTTAACAAAACGGAGAACAGCGGGAGAGAACAAAGGGTGGGATTTTTTGCAGAAAGCGGTAGCGCCTCGCACAGGTGCGAGACGCTGAATCCGTTAAACGCTGGTCTGTTGCGTTTTTTCAGCCTGGATGCGTTGATAGATCTCTTCGCGATGCACAGACACTTCTTTCGGCGCGTTAACCCCTATACGAACCTGGTTACCCTTAACACCCAGCACCGTTACCGTTACCTCATCACCGATCATGAGGGTTTCACCAACTCGACGAGTTAGAATAAGCATTCTTTGCTCCTTGAAAGATTAAAAGAGTCGGGCTTGTACAGGCTCCCGGCATTATCCATCATTTAACGCTGCGCATTGACTATGAGGAATACACCAATGCACATCGATGCGCCAATACATTCTGCTGATAGTTAGTTTAGCCGAAATACACTACATCAACCTGACTTTGTCATTTGCTGCTTTAGCATCGTATTAAAAAGCGCCGGAACCGGGGTTCTGACGCTTCTGACCATGCTTTGTTTTATTTCATTACAGGCGGCTGCTAACCCAGCTCTCAACCCCTGCCAGCGCGCCTTTCAGCGCCTCAGCATCGTTACCACCCGCCTGAGCCATATCCGGACGACCACCGCCCTTCCCGCCTACCTGCTGCGCCAGACCGGCAATCAACTCGCCTGCTTTAACACGGTCGGTCAGATCTTTGGTCACACCCGCGATGAGCGATACCTTGCCTTCCGCCACCGTCGCTAACACGATAATCGCCGATCCCAGCTGATTCTTGAGATCGTCAACCATGGTACGCAGCATTTTCGGGTCAACATTGCTGAGCTCGCTCACCAGCAGCTTCGCCCCTTTGACATCAATGGCATTGCTGCTCAGTGACGCGCTCTCCTGCGCAGCCTGCTGATCGCGCAGTTGCTGCAACTCTTTCTCCAGAGCCCGGACGTGGTCAACCAGACCGCGTACCTTCTCGTTCAGGTTGCTGCTGTTCGCTTTTACCAGCTGCGCAATATCCTGCAGCTGGCTGCTCTGCGCGTTGACCTGAGCCAACGCACTTTCACCGGTAATCGCCTCGATACGACGGATGCCGGCAGCGGTGCCTGACTCAGCCTGAATGCGGAACAGACCGATATCGCCAGTGCGTGCCGCGTGGGTTCCCCCACACAGTTCGACAGAGAAGTCACCCATGGTCAGCACGCGAACACGCTGATCATACTTTTCGCCGAACAGGGCCATCGCCCCTTTAGACTTCGCCGCATCAAGATCCATCACCTCGGTTTCCACCGGCAGGTTGCGACGAATCTGTGCATTGACGATATCTTCGACCTGACGAATCTCCTGAGGTTTCATCGCTTCAAAATGCGAGAAGTCGAAACGCAGATATTTGTCATTAACCAGAGAGCCTTTCTGCCCCACGTGCTCACCTAAAACCTGGCGTAATGCGGCGTGCAATAAGTGGGTGGCAGAGTGGTTAAGACGGATGCGTGCACGACGTGCCGCATCAACCTGCGCCTCAAGGCGGTCGCCGATACGCAACTGCCCGGCGGTCAGCTTACCGACATGACCGATTGCCTGACCATATTTTTGTGTATCCTGGACGCTAAATTCAGCATTCTTCCCTTTCAGCAGACCGGTATCGCCAACCTGACCACCCGATTCGCCATAGAATGGCGTTTCATCCAGCACAACGACGGCATCCTGACCTGCGGACACTTCATCCACCGCCTCACCTGCAACATAGAGTGCTTTTACTGTGGCGGCTAAATCGAGCTGGTCGTAGCCTTTGAAGGAGGAAGCCGCATCGATGCGGATTACGTTGCTGTAGTCAGCGCCGAAGCCGCTCGCTTCACGGGCACGCTGACGCTGCTGCTCCATCGCCTGCTCGAAGCCCGCTTCGTCGATTTTCAGATTGCGTTCGCGGCAGACGTCAGCGGTTAAATCCGCCGGGAAACCAAAGGTGTCGTAGAGACGGAAGACGATCTCACCATCCAGGGTGTCGCCCTGCAGTTTTGCCAGCTCCTCGTCCAGCAGCGCCAGTCCGCGTTCCAGCGTGCGGGCAAACTGCTCTTCTTCGCTTTTCAGCACCTGCTCAACCTGAGCCTGCTGGCGCTGCAACTCTTCGCCTGCGGCACCCATGACCTCAACCAGCGGCGCAACCAGCTTATAGAAAAAGGCCTCTTTGGCACCCAGCATGTTGCCATGACGCACGGCACGACGAATGATACGACGCAGCACGTAGCCCCGGCTCTCATTGGACGGGATCACACCATCGGCAATCAGGAAGGCGCAGGAGCGGATGTGGTCGGCAATCACGCGCAGCGATTTGTTGCTGAGGTCAGTCGCCCCGGTAACCTGCGCCACAGCCTGAATCAGTTTCTGGAACAGGTCGATTTCGTAGTTAGAGTTGACGTGTTGCAGAACGGCAGAAATGCGCTCCAGACCCATCCCGGTATCAACCGAAGGTTTGGGCAGCGGCAGCATGGTGCCATCCGCCTGGCGGTTGAACTGCATAAAGACGATGTTCCAGATCTCGATGTAACGGTCACCATCCTCTTCCGGGCTGCCTGGCGGGCCACCCCAGATGTGATTGCCATGATCGTAGAAAATCTCGCTGCACGGACCACACGGACCGGTGTCACCCATCTGCCAGAAGTTATCTGACGCGTAGGCGCCGCCCTTGTTGTCGCCGATGCGAATAATGCGCTCGCGTGGCACACCGATCTCTTTTTCCCAGATCGCGTAGGCTTCATCATCGGTTTCATAAACCGTTACCCACAGACGCTCTTTTGGCAGGCCGAACCACTGTTCGCTCGTCAGCAGTTCCCAGGCAAAACCAATCGCCTCTTTCTTGAAGTAGTCACCAAAGCTGAAGTTACCCAGCATTTCAAAGAAGGTGTGGTGACGCGCGGTGTAGCCGACGTTTTCAAGATCGTTGTGTTTTCCGCCCGCGCGCACGCAGCGCTGCGACGTGGTCGCCCGTGTGTAATCACGTTTGTCCTGACCGAGGAACACATCTTTAAACTGGTTCATCCCGGCGTTAGTAAACAACAACGTTGGATCGTTATTCGGTACGAGGGAGCTGCTGGTTACAACCTCATGTCCCTTGCTATGAAAAAAGTCGAGAAACGCCTGACGGATCTCAGCAGTGCTCTTGCTCATATATGTCCTGGAATCACGCTAACGAACGTTCCCACCGATCGGTGCGACCCCATTTTCCTGGTGCCGGATCAGCGGAACAAAAAGTGGGAATAAGATAAATTTTCTTCAGTGGGAAGTAAAATTACATCGGCCCTTAGTCATCAAAATTTCTGAAAACAGACTGGATATCTTCGCTCATAAACCCTTTTGACTGCAGGTAGCGTAGTACTTTCGCTTTCTCTTTCCACTCGACAGGCAGCGGATGCCCGAATTTTCGTTCGGCCAGTTCCGCCGCACAGGCAGCCCAGTCCACCTCCGTTTCTTCCATCGCAATATCAATGGCTTCGCGGTCAATGCCTTTCTGGGCCAGTTCAAGACGGACACGCTGGGAGCCAAAGCCTTTCCGGCTGCGGCTCTGAATAAACCGTTCAGTGAAACGCGTGTCATTCAGCCAGCCGTTCTCCTGACACCAGTTCAGCACCTGCTCCAGCAGCGCATCGGTGATGATCTCAGGCTCTTTTTTTTGCGCCCATGCCGCACGCTGCGCCGATTGCTGCAGCTTACGCGCCAGCTCTGCACGGCTGTGATCGCGCTGGCCCAGAATACGCATCGCGCGGTCAAGCAGGCGGGAATAGGAGACAACATTGGATTGGGGTTGGGGCTGAGTGGATTCAGTCATACTGCGCACCTTGTACAAACAGGGGAAAGATTATGGCGACAGAACAGGACAGAGGGAAGGCAGGAGAGGGACAGAGGGAAGTAAAAACAACGGGAGAGGCGTTCGCCTCTCCCGTCTTAGTCATCAGAAGTCTTCGTTCGCTTCGCTGGCTGCGTTCTCATTCTCAGCAGATTTGTCTGCTTCGAGTGATTCATCCGCGCCGTTGAGCAGTAACTCACGTAACTTCAGATCGATTTCGTTTGCCACAGCCGCATTCTCTTTCAGGAAGTTGCTGGCATTCGATTTACCCTGACCAATCTTGTCGCCATTGTAGCTGTACCATGCACCCGCTTTTTCAATCAGCTTGTGCTTCACGCCCAGGTCAACCAGCTCACCGAAGGTATTGATCCCTTCACCGTACATGATCTGGAATTCAGCCTGTTTAAACGGCGCGGCGATTTTGTTTTTCACCACTTTAACGCGGGTCTCACTGCCGACCACGTTATCGCCCTCTTTAATCGCACCGATACGGCGGATATCAAGACGGACAGAGGCGTAGAACTTCAGCGCGTTACCGCCGGTAGTGGTTTCCGGGTTACCAAACATCACACCAATCTTCATACGGATCTGGTTGATGAAGATCAGCAGGGTGTTTGACTGCTTCAGGTTACCGGCCAGCTTACGCATCGCCTGGCTCATCATACGTGCCGCGAGGCCCATGTGTGAGTCACCGATCTCACCTTCGATTTCCGCTTTCGGCGTCAGCGCCGCAACGGAGTCGACGATGATGACATCGACCGCGCCAGAGCGGGCCAGTGCATCACAGATCTCCAGCGCCTGCTCACCGGTGTCCGGCTGCGAGCAGAGCAGGTTGTCGATATCGACGCCCAGCTTCTTGGCATAGACCGGGTCAAGCGCATGCTCGGCATCGATAAAGGCACAGGTTTTGCCTTTACGCTGAGCTGCGGCGATGACCTGCAGGGTCAGCGTCGTTTTACCGGAAGACTCAGGTCCGTAGATCTCAACGATACGACCCATTGGCAGACCGCCTGCGCCTAATGCGATATCCAGCGAAAGCGAACCGGTAGAGATGGTTTCCACATCCATTGAGCGGTCTTCACCCAAGCGCATGATGGAGCCTTTACCAAATTGTTTCTCAATCTGGCCCAGCGCGGCAGCTAAAGCCTTCTGTTTGTTTTCATCAATCGCCATTTCAACTCCTAATCAAGCTGGGTAAACACGCACTCAGGGTGCCTGCACTCTTTCTGTTGCCGACAATTATACTGTATAGTCATACAGTATCAAGTTTAATTTGTCAGAAATTCGCCATACAGTGTCTGCAGGGCCCATGCCACCGACTGGCGGCGTACGGCATCACGATCGCCGCTGAAATGCTGCTGAAAAGTCAGCACTTTATCTTTAGGGCCGGCCAGGCCAAACCACACCGTGCCGACCGGTTTTTCTTCACTGCCGCCATCCGGTCCGGCGATGCCGCTGACTGAAATGGCATAGTCTGCCTGAGCGGCCTGACGGGCACCCTGCGCCATCTCCCGCACCACCGCCTCGCTGACCGCACCATACTGTTCCAGCGAGGCGGCCTGTACGTTCACCAGCTGCTGTTTTGCCTCATTACTGTAGGTCACAAAACCGCGTTCAAACCAGGCGGAACTGCCACTGATATCGGTAAAGACCTTCGCAATCCATCCGCCGGTGCAGGATTCCGCACAGGTGACGGTGGCGTTGCGCTGCTTCAGCTTCTCACCTATCTGCGCGCTAAGCGCCTGCAGTTGCTGATCATCCATTGCGACTCTCCCGTGGGGTGTGGATTGAAGGTGGTGCAGAAAGCGCACTTTTTCAAGGGCTCTCTGCACTATTGCCCTGTTTTTGCGGCTGAGTTTCCAGCTCACGCCCCTTTTTTCACCGCCACCATAAAAAGACGCGGGAAAGCGAGCAACACCTGACCGTCGGCCCGGGCCGGATAGGCACTGAGCAGCTGCTGATGATAATCGGCGAGAAACGCCGCCTGGGATGCCTCATCCAGTGACGCCAGGAACGGGCGCAAGCCTGTTGCCTGCAGCCAGCTGATAATCGCCTGCGCATCAGCCATGACGTGATAATAGGTGGTGCGCCAGATATCCACCTCGCAGCCCGCCTGGGTGAGCAGATCGTAATAGGCGCCGGCAGAGAGCAGCGCGACACGATCAGCGGTGCGGATCTGTGAACGCCAGCGCGCGGATGCGGCGACCTCACGCATCAGCTGGTGCGAGGGTTCATTGAGGTTATCCGGCATCTGAACCGCCAGTACACCACCGGGGGCCAGCTGCCTGACCAGATGGGGGAACAGCGCAGTGTGATCATCCAGCCACTGCAGGGAAGCGTTGGCGTAGATGACCTGCTGCGGGACCTCTGCCTGCCAGCTGCGGATGTCCGCCTGCACAAAGCGGCAGTGTGGCAGGCGTTCACGGGCCTGCGTTAACATCGCCGCGGAACTGTCCAGTCCGGTAATCTGCGCCAGCGGCCAGGCATCAGCGAGCAGCTCCGTGCTGTTGCCCGGCCCGCATCCCAGATCGGTGACCTGCTCAACCTGCTCCGGACGGATACGCGCCAGCAGCTCATGCGCCGGACGTGTGCGTTCCGCTTCAAATTTACGATACAGCACGGGATCCCACTCTTTCATCCTGACCTCTCATTCAGCAATCAGCTCTTCGTTTACTGAGACGGATGAAAGGCAAAAAAGTGCGACCCGTGACGGCGTTTTACTGACTGTACAGTTAGCGGCGGCGGAAAAAGGGGGGAGAGGAAGGTGGAACCGGATTAGGCAGAGTGAGCGCGGGCGCGTCCGTGCGCCCCTGATTTCAGTTCTTTTTCACAAACTCAGACTTTAATTTCATCGGGCCAAAGCCGTCGATTTTGCAATCGATGTTGTGGTCCCCTTCAACCAGCCGAATGCTTTTCACTTTGGTGCCGATCTTCAGTGAAGAGGAGCTGCCCTTCACCTTGAGATCTTTGATCACCGTGACGCTGTCGCCATCTGCCAGCAGATTGCCGTTGGCATCACGCACCTCCAGGGGTGCGTTGCTGCTGTCACCCTCTCCTTCGGTCCAGATATGACCGCAGGAGGGGCAGTTGAGGTTGTCACCATCTTGCCAGGTGTAATCGGCGTGACAGGCTGGGCAGGCAGGTAAAGACATAACGACTCCAGAGATAACTGTGGCTGTGTGGCCTGAAAAGGCCGACATCATATAACCTTACAGTTAACAAGGGTAGCCTTTATAACAGACCACCCTGTCGCGCTTTGCCGACCGCCTCACCCAGCTGCCACACCGCCATCGCATAGTGGGTGCTGTGGTTATAGCGGGTGATGACATAAAAATTGGGCAAGCCATACCAGTACTGATAACTGGTGCCGAGATCGAGCCGCAGCAGACTCACCTCATCGTTGCCGTCCAGCGAGCCCTGAGGAGACAATCCTGAGGCCGCCAGCATGCTCACGCTGTAGCGGGTTTTGAAGCCATCATCCAGCATCGGTGCCTGACCGCTGGCCGGAACGGCAACATTTTCACCGCTGCGCCAGCCATGCTTCTGGAAGTAGTGCGCCACGCTGCCGATCGCATCCACCGGATCCCAGAGATTGGCATGACCGTCGCCGTTGAAATCAACCGCATACTCCTGATAAGAAGAGGGCATAAACTGACCATAGCCCATCGCGCCGGCGAAAGAGCCTTTCAGCGCCAGCGGGTCATCCTGCTCTTTACGCGACATCAGCAGGAAGGTTTCCAGCTCGCTGCTGAAGTACTCAGCACGGCGTGGATAGTTGAACGACAGGGTCGCCAGCGCATCCAGAATGCGCGTTTTCCCCATGACACGGCCCCAGCGGGTTTCCACGCCGATAATGCCGACAATAATTTCCGGCGGCACGCCGTAAACCTGCTGCGCGCGCTGCAGCGCATCCTGATACTGGTTCCAGAACGCTACCCCGTTTTGCACGTTATCCGGCGTAATGAATTTGTTGCGATAGCGGATCCAGGCCCCGTTAGGACCCGGCGCGGGCGTATAGCTCGGGGCCTGACGATCCATCAGCCGCAGCACATAATCCAGCCGTTTTGCCTGACCGATAATGTCGTGCAGTTGCTGACGATCAAAGTCATGCTCTTTCACCATCTTATCGATAAATTTCTCGGCGGCCGGATTGCCGGCAAAATCGCCAGACATGCCCGATCCGTTATGCGACGGCTGCAGTAAAAAACCGCCCTGTGGCGCAGCCAGCATCTTCTGCCGGGAGGGAACGTCAGGTTTGCTGCTGCAGGAGGCCAGAAGCGGAATAAGGGCAAGGAGGGCTAGCTTGAGACGCATCGGTTATCCATAAACGAGGGGGTAAAATCAGATGCGGTAATAGTAGACGTTCAGCGCAGCGACATACAGGTCAAAATCTTAAAAAAACGTCAAGGCTGACACCGGTGTAAACCGCCGCAGGGCTGCCCTGCCCCCGCGGCGGCTCAGCATTCAGCGACGGTTTCTGACCAGCTGATAGCGCCGGGTCAGGTACTCAACCGGTGCGCTCCAGATATGCACCAGCCGGCAGAAGGGGAACAGCAGGAACAGGGTCATCCCCAGCACCATATGGACGCGGTAGATCACTGCCACCCCGGCCAGATGCTGTGAAGCACCGCCGTGGAAAGTCACCACCGCCTGTGCCCAGCCCACCAGCTTCATCATTTCACTGCCATCCATATGCTGAGCAGAGAAGGGAATGGTCAGCAGGCCCAGCGTGGCCTGCACCACCAGCAGGGTCAGGATCAGAATATCGCCGACGCTGCTGGTCGCCCGCACCCGCGGATGGGTCAGACGACGCTTCAGCAGCAGCGCTCCCCCGGCCAGCGTCATCGCCCCGAACAGGCCACCCGCCACCATCGCCAGCTTCTGCTTCACGTCGATCGGCAGAAACGACTCATACATCCAGTGCGGCGTCAGCATCCCGACGAAATGCCCGAAGAAGATGCCGATAATGCCGATGTGGAACAGGTTAGAGGCGAGCCGCATCCCCTTTTTATCCAGCATCTGACTGGAACCGGCACGCCAGCTGTACTGCCCGTAGTCATAGCGCAGCCAGCTCCCCACCAGAAAAACCGTTCCGGCAAGATAGGGGTAAATATCGAAGAAGAAAGTGTTCAGAACATTCATGCTGATTCTCCTGTGCGGCGCGCCGTCGCCGCGGCAATATCCAGATAGTGCGGCGCGACCGCATCGGCGAAGCGACGCTGATGCATCGCCTGCTGCGCTGAGACACAGCCCTGCTCGCCGAGAAATTTAATCTGCTCCTCTTCCCAGACCGCATCCAGCGCCGCCGGGGTGTCGTCACGCGCTTCCTTCGCCACCTGCGGCCGGAGAGCGGCCGGGTCAGCCGCGCTGCCCGCCAGCGTCAGTAACAGCGTGAAAAGGTCGGCATAGGGACTCTGGCGCGCTTCCAGACGCGCCGCCAGCAGAGCCAGGATCGGCACGATATCCTCCAGTCCCTGACGCGCCGCCTCGTCACTTTGACAGGCGAGATACTCCAGATAGAGCGGCAGAAAGTCGGGTAGCTCCTTACTGTCCAGCTCCAGACCGGCGGCCCGGTAGTGCGCCAGCAGATCGACCATCGCCTGACCGCGATCGCGGGATTCGCCATGCACATGCTCAAACAGCAGCAGCGAAGTGGCGCGGCCGCGATCAAACAGGGCGCAGTAGTCCGCCTGCGCATCCAGCAGTGGCCGCGCACAGAGCTGCTGAATAAACTGCTCCAGCCCTGCCCGCTGCGGCAGATCAAGTTCATCTGCCGCGTCCAGCGCCGCGATCAGCTCAGAGTGATGAGCAAACAGCGCCTCGTCCGGGTAATCCAGCAGCCGTGACAGTATTCGTAACGTTATCATGAGGCATCCTCCTGGCGGCGGGTCTGACTGGCGATGTCGATGGCATCAATGCGACGGCTGTTAAACAGATTGAACCGGCTGTCGCTGCCGTGGCAGCCATCGCCAAAGCTAAAGCCGCAGCCTTTACTTTCCGGGAAGGCTTCACGCGCCAGCTCACGATGGCTGGAAGGCACCACAAAACGATCTTCGTAGTTGGCGATCGCCAGATAGCGATACATCTCCTGCGCCTGCGCTTCGGTCAGGCCGACCTGTTCCAGCGCCCGGCTATCGCGCTGCCCCTCCACGCTCTCAGCGCGTTTGTAGTGGCGCATCGCCAGCATCCGTTTCAGGGCCCGCAGCACCGGCGCGGTGTCGCCTGCGGTCAGCAGGTTGGCCAGATACTCAACCGGGATGCGCAGGCTCTCCACATCCGGCAGCACGCCAGTGTGAGCCAGTGCGCCGCCATCCACTGCCGACTGAATTGGTGACAGCGGCGGCACATACCAGACCATCGGCAGCGTGCGGTATTCCGGATGCAGCGGCAGCGCCAGCTTCCACTCCATCGCCATTTTGTAGACCGGCGAACGCTGCGCCGCGTCGATCACGCTCTGCGCCACACCATCGTTCAGCGCCTGGGCGATCACTGCCGGATCGTGCGGATCGAGGAAGATATCCAGCTGACGCTGGTAGAGATCTTTTTCGTTTTCCGCTGACGCCGCCTGTTCAATGCGATCAGCGTCATAGAGCAGCACGCCGAGATAGCGGATCCGGCCGACACAGGTTTCCGAACAGACGGTCGGCTGGCCCGATTCAATGCGCGGATAACAGAAGATGCACTTCTCAGATTTGCCGCTTTTCCAGTTGAAGTAGATCTTCTTGTAGGGACAGCCGGTGAGGCACATGCGCCAGCCGCGGCATTTATCCTGATCGATCAGCACGATGCCATCTTCGCCGCGCTTGTAGATGGCGCCGCTGGGACAGGTTGCCACGCAGGCCGGATTGAGACAGTGCTCACAGAGGCGCGGCAGGTACATCATGAAGGTGTGCTCAAACTGGCCATAGATCGCCTTCTGGATGTTATCGAAGTTCTTATCCTGCGAGCGCTTCGCAAACTCGCCGCCAAGGATCTCCTCCCAGTTCGGGCCATTCTCGATCTTTTTCATCCGCTGACCGGTGATCAGCGAGCGCGGGCGGGCGATCGGCTGCTGTTTTCCGGCGGGTGCATTGTGCAGATGCTGGTAGTCGAAATCGAACGGCTCGTAGTAATCATCCAGCGCGGGCACGTCCGGGTTAGCAAAGATCTTCGACAGCAGCACGACGCGGCTGCCCATGCGCGGCTCCAGCCTGCCGTTGATCTTCCGGATCCAGCCCCCCTTCCACTTCTGCTGATCTTCCCAGGCGTGCGGATAGCCGACGCCGGGCTTGCTCTCGACGTTGTTAAACCAGGCGTATTCCATCCCCTCGCGGCTGGTCCAGACGTTTTTGCAGGTCACCGAGCAGGTGTGGCAGCCGATACATTTGTCGAGGTTCAGCACCATGCCGACCTGTGAGCGAATTTTCATGGTTTCACCTCCTGCTGGCCGCCCTGGCAGGCGTCGTGGCCTTCCCCGTCTAACCAGTCAACGTTATTCATTTTTCTCACCACCACGAACTCATCGCGGTTCGACCCGACGGTGCCGTAGTAGTTAAAGCCCCAGGAGAGCTGGGCGTAGCCGCCGATCATATGGGTCGGTTTCGGGCAGGCCCGGGTCACGGAGTTGTGGATCCCGCCGCGCTGGCGGGTGATCTCCGAACCGGGGATATTCACGATGCGTTCCTGAGCGTGATACATCATGGTCATACCGGCCGGGATGCGCTGGCTCACCACTGCGCGGGCGGTCAGGGCACCGTTGGCGTTGAACGCCTCGATCCAGTCGTTATCCGCAATGCCCAGTTCGCGGGCATCCTCTTCACTCATCCAGACAATCGGGCCGCCGCGCGACAGGGTCAGCATCAGCAGGTTGTCGCTGTAGGTGGAGTGAATGCCCCACTTCTGATGCGGCGTCAGGAAATTCAGCGCCTTCTCCGGGTTGCCGTTGGGTTTACTGTTGAGCAACGGCTTCGCTGCCCGGGTGTCAATCGGCGGACGGTAGACCATCAGGCTTTCGCCGAAGGCGCGCATCCACTCATGGTCCTGATAGAGCTGCTGACGGCCACTCAGGGTGCGCCACGGAATCAGTTCATGAACGTTGGTGTAGCAGGCGTTGTAGGAGACATGCTCATCTTCCAGACCTGACCAGGTCGGGCTGGAGATGATTTTGCGCGGCTGCGCCTGGATATCGCGGAAGCGGATCTTCTCATCTTCTTTGTTCAGCGCCAGGTGCGTGTGGTCACGACCGGTAATCGCGCCCAGCGCCTGCCAGGCTTTTACCGCCACCTGACCGTTGGTTTCCGGCGCCAGCGCCAGAATCACCTCGGCCGCATCAATGGCCGTGTCGATATTGGGCCGTCCCGCAGCCGGGCCATCCGCTTTGACATAGTTCAGCTGCTTCAGGAGATCGACCTCTTTGCAGGTGTTCCAGCTAATCCCTTTGCCGCCGTTGCCCTGCGCCTCCAGTAACGGCCCCAGCGTAGTAAAGCGTGCCCAGGTCGCCGGATAGTCACGCTCCACCACCATGATGTGCGGTGCCGTTTTGCCGGGGATCAGATCGCACTCCCCTTTTTTCCACTCTCTGGCTTCAAACGGCTGCGCCAGTTCGGCGGGCGAGTCGTGCAGCACCGGCAGCGTCACCACATCCGTTTCAACGCCTAAATGACCGAGGCAGAGTTCGGAAAAGGCTTTGGCGATGCCTTTGTAGATCTCCCAGTCACTTTTTGACTCCCAGGCGGGGTCGACCGCCGCCGAAAGCGGATGAATAAACGGATGCATATCCGACGTATTCATGTCGTCTTTTTCATACCAGGTGGCGGTCGGCAGCACCACGTCGGAATAAAGGCAGGTGCTCGACATACGGAAATCGAGGGTCACCACCAGATCCAGTTTTCCTTCGGCGCCCTGCGCCTGCCATTCGACCTCCTCCGGCTTCACGCGTCCCTGCTGGCCTAAATCTTTTCCCTGAATGCCGTTTTCGGTGCCGAGCAGATACTTCAGCATGTACTCATGCCCTTTCCCTGACGAGCCAAGCAGGTTAGAGCGCCAGACAAACAGGTTACGCGGAAAGTTCTGCGGATCGTCCGGCTGTTCAGCGGCAAAGCGCAGGGTGCCCTGCTTCAGGCTCGCCACGGTATAGTCAATTACCGACTGCCCGGCGGCGCTGGCCCGGGCGGCGATGTGCAGCGGGTTGACGTTAAGCTGCGGCGCGGAAGGCAGCCAGCCCATGCGTTCGGAGCGGACGTTAAGGTCGATCAGGCTGCCGCCGAAGCGGCTTTTATCGGCCAGCGGGGAGAGCAGTTCTTCGGTCGCCAGGGTTTCATAGCGCCACTGGCTGGAGTGGTTGTAAAAGAAAGAGGTGCTGTTCATCTGGCGTGGCGGACGCTGCCAGTCGAGGCCAAAGGCCAGCGGAGCCCAGCCGGTCTGCGGACGGAGTTTCTCCTGACCGACGTAATGCGCCCAGCCTCCGCCGCTCTGACCGACGCAGCCGCAGAAAATCAGCAGGTTAATCAGTCCCCGGTAGTTCATGTCCATGTGATACCAGTGGTTCATACCGGCACCGACAATGATCATTGAACGTCCGTGGGTTTTCTCCGCGTTCCCGGCAAACTCGCGCGCGAGGCGGATGATGTTCTGCCGGGAGACGCCGGTGATCTGCTCCGCCCAGGCGGGACTGTAGGCTTTGATCTCATTATAGTTTTGCGCGCAGTGAGCATCGCCCAGACCGCGATCCAGCCCGTAGTTCGCCAGGGTCAGATCGTAGACGCTGGCGACCCGGGCTTCGCTGCCATCTGCCAGCGTCAGGAGTCTGACGGGCAGCTTATGCAGCAGGATCTCATCCAGCGCGACGCTGTTAAAATGGTCGCTGGTGATGCCGCCGAAGTAAGGGAAACCGACCTCGACCACCTCATCGTGACTGCCGAGCAGACTCAGCTGCAGCTCCACCTCTTTTTGCGACAGGCCATCGCGCTGCTCCAGATTCCATTTCCCTTTTTCACCCCAGCGGAAGCCGATCGCGCCCTGAGGGGCCACCAGATCGCCGGTGGTCTGATCCAGCGCCACCGTTTTCCATTCCGGGTTGTTTTTCTGACCCAGCCCATCGACCAGATCGCTGGCGCGCAGCTGGCGACCCGCGGCATAAAATCCGCCTTCGCGCGGCTCCAGCAGTACCAGCATCGGCATGTCGGTGTAGCGGCGCACATAGTCGCGGAAATAGGGGACATCACGGTCGAGGTGAAACTCTTTCAGCATCACGTGGCCCATCGCCAGCGCCATCGCGCTGTCGGTGCCCTGCTTCGGACTCAGCCACTGGTCGCACAGCTTCGCGACTTCGGCATAGTCCGGGGTGATCGCCACGGTTTTCGTCCCCTTGTAGCGGACTTCGGTAAAGAAGTGCGCATCCGGGGTGCGGGTCTGTGGCACGTTTGAGCCCCAGGCGATGATGTAGGAAGCGTTATACCAGTCGGCGGATTCCGGCACGTCGGTCTGCTCGCCCCAGGTCATCGGTGAGGCCGGTGGCAGGTCACAATACCAGTCATAGAAGCTCAGGCAGGTGCCGCCAATTAACGACAGGTAACGCGCCCCGGCGGCATAGGAG
The DNA here is from genome assembly GCF_026541045.1 of Pantoea sp. GM_Pan_3. NCBI lineage: Bacteria > Pseudomonadati > Pseudomonadota > Gammaproteobacteria > Enterobacterales > Erwiniaceae > Pantoea > Pantoea sp. GM_Pan_3. Next base: position 35,309 of record NZ_JALNVA010000003.1, read on the forward strand.
ACCATCGACATGGCCGGAATCGGCGAGAAGCCGACCACGCGATCAGGGCCGTAGGTTTTGGCCGTGCAGATATTCGCGGCGGCAATCAGCTCATTCACCTCCTGCCAGCTGGATCGCACAAACCCGCCGCGTCCGCGCGCCTGTTTATAGCTGCGCGCTTTTTCCGGATCGCGGATGATGGAGGCCCAGGCCTCCACCGGATCGCTATGCTGCGCCTTCGCCTCGCGCCAGAGCTGGATCAGCGTCTTACGCATCAGCGGATATTTCAGGCGGTTGGCGCTGTAGAGATACCAGGAGTAGCTGGCACCGCGTGGACAGCCGCGCGGTTCATGGTTCGGCAGATCGGGACGGGTGCGGGGGTAGTCAGTCTGCTGGGTCTCCCAGGTGACCAGCCCGTTTTTGACGTAGATTTTCCAGCTGCACGAGCCGGTGCAGTTAACGCCGTGGGTGGAGCGCACGACTTTATCGTGCTGCCAGCGACTGCGGTAGCCATCTTCCCAGTCACGGTTGCTGTTCAGCGTCTGACCATGCTGGCCGGAAAAGGGCTCAGCCAGCTGTTTGAAATAGCGAAATCGATCGAGAAATTTGCTCATCCGGAAGGCTCCTGAAGGCCTGGTGTCACATTGCTCACTCTGCATGCGTGCTGCTGCAGAAAATAAAGGGGGTGCCGGTGCGCCACACCGGCGTTGTCGTTATCCGGCGCGCGCTTTTCGTCCGTAGACCCGCCAGGTGACGGCGATACAGCAGAGGTAGAAAACCAGAAAGATTTTCATCGCCCCGGCCGGAGAGCCGGTCATGGCAAGCGAGAGGCCAAAGGTCTGCGGAATAAAGAAGCCGCCCAGCGCGCCGATAGCGGAGATAAAGCCAAGCGCCGCGGAGGTTTCTGTGGCGGCTTCCCGCTGTGCCAGCGCCTCGTCACCGCCTTCGGCTTTGATGCGTTCCAGCGTCAGCCGGCGGAAGATCACGGCAATCATCTGGTAGGTGGAACCGCTGCCGAGGCCGGAAGTGAGGAACAGGCCCATAAACAAGGCGAAGAAGGCGATGAACGATCCCTGATGTCCGGCTCCCGGCAGCGTGAGGAACAGCAGTGCAGCAAACAGCGCCATCAGCACGTAGTTGATCAGGGTGACGCGGGTTCCGCCGAAGCGATCCGAGATCATGCCGCCTGCTGAGCGCGCCAGTGCGCCAATCAGCGGGCCAAAAAAGGCGTAGTGCATAATCACCACGCCGGGAAACTGCGTCTTTGTCAGCATGGCGAAACCGGCCGAAAAGCCGATAAAGGAGCCGAAGGTCGCCAGATAGAGCAGCGCCATGATCCAGAGGTGCGGACGTTTCAGCACCGGCAGCTGTTCGCGCAGCGAGGATTTCGCTGCCGCCAGATCGTTCATCCCCAGCCAGGCGGCCAGCGTGCCGATGGCCAGAAACGGCACCCAGATCCAGGCCGCATTTTCCAGCCAGAGGCTATCGCCGCTCGCGGTGACTTGCCCCCCATCGGCAAAACCAAAAATGGCGCAGGAGATCGCCAGCGGGGCAACAAACTGCATAACGCTGACGCCGAGATTCCCCAGGCCGCCATTGATGCCCAGCGCGCCGCCCTGACGGGCTTTGGGAAAGAAGAAGCTGATATTGCCCATGCTGGAGGCGAAGTTCGCTCCCCCGAAACCGCACAGCAGAGCGATCGCCATAAAGGTGGCGAAGGAGGTCTGGCTGTCCCTCACTGCAAAACCGAGCCACAGGCAGGGGACGATCAGGATGCCGGTGCTGAAGGCGGTCCAGCGGCGTCCGCCAAAGACGGGAATTACAAATGAGTAAGGCACACGCAACAGCGCGCCGGAGACCGACGGCAGCGCGGTCAGCAGAAAGAGCTGTTCGGTGCTGAAGCGGAAGCCGACCTTATTCAGGTTAACCGCGACGGTGCTGAACAGCATCCAGACGCAGAAGCTCAACAGCAGACAGAAGACAGAGATCCAGAGGTTGCGGCTGGCGATGCGTTTACCCCGCGCCTGCCAGAAGGCCGCATTTTCCGGTTGCCACTCCTGGATCGGTGCGCCGCGCGTCGGGGTTTGCAAAGGGGCAGATTGGGTCATGACTCTCTCATCAGCAGAAGAATAATGGGGCATATCCTGCGTATCCGCCCTGCCCGCTTGCTTGATACAAATCAACGGCAATGCAGGTTATCCGGGCGTGGTCATCCTGTCTCAGCCGGGATAAGTAGCGGAGAGGCAGCAGAGAGTCATTGCAAATCATAGGGTTAATCGGCTGCACTGAAAATGGCGTGCCGGGAAGAGGTAAAAATGGAAATAAAGGAGTAGTCCTTTGGAGGTATATAGCGCCCCCGCCTCACCGGTAAGATAGGCCCACGCCCGATCCGGACGGGCAGCGGCGACAGGAACAGGAGTCATGGTGACGGCAGAGACATTTACGCTTTTATTAATCGACGACCACCCCATGCTGCGCAACGGGCTGAAGCAGCTAATCGCGCTGGATGAGAGACTGCAGGTGGTTGCCGAGGCGGGAAACGGTGCGCAGGGCGTGGCGCTGGCGCAGCAGCACGATCCTGACCTGATCCTGCTGGATCTGAATATGCCGGGACTGAATGGGCTGGATACCCTGACCCGACTGCGCGAAGCCCCCCTCTCCGGGCGGGTGGTGGTGTTCAGCGTGTCGGATGAGGAAGAGGATGTCGTCAGTGCACTGCAGCGGGGCGCCGATGGCTACCTGCTGAAAGATATGGAGCCGGAAGCGCTGCTGAAAGCCCTGCATCAGGCGGCAGCCGGTCAGATCGTGCTGAGCGAGGCGTTAACGCCGATACTGGTCACCCGGCTGCGCGACGCCCGGCCTGCCCGGCCGCGTGACATCACGCAGCTGACCCGACGCGAACGCGAAATCCTGCAGCTGATCAGCGACGGGATGACCAACAAAGCGATCGCCCGTAAGCTGACCATCAGCGAAAGCACCGTTAAGGTCCACGTCAAATATCTGCTGAAGAAGATGAACCTTAAATCCCGGCTGGAAGCCGCGGTCTGGGCGCTGCAGCACGGGCTGAACTGACCTGGCTGCCTGTAAATGCTGCGTCAGAAGTCATAGAGCTTAACGGGGTTATCACGCAGTATTCTCTGCTGATCCCGGCTCTCCGGCGCCCAGACCTGCATCAGATCGAGTAACACCGCATCGTCCGGCTTATGGCTGTCCGGTTCGGTCGGATGCGGCCAGTCGCTGCCCCACAGCAGCCGTTCCGGGTTAATCTGCACCAGTTTCCGGGCCACCGGCATCACATCGTTATAGCCCGGCGCGCCGGTTAAGGAGTCGATATAAACCCCGGAGAGTTTTATCCAGCTTTTCCCGCCATCCAGCATCCGCTGCAGCGTGGCCAACACCGGCGACGTAATGCCTTCCGGCTGCGGCACGTGCCCCATATGATCGATCACCACCGGGGTCGGGAGTTTTTGCAGCCGGCTTTCCAGTTCGGTTAAGTGTTTACCAGAGGTCACCACCTGAATATGCCAGCTCAGGGGATTCACGCGTGCTGCTAGCTTCTCCATATCATCGAGGTTAACCGCGCTGTAACGCAGATTGAACCGGATCCCCCTGACGCCCGCCTGATGCAGCTTCTGCAGTTCATCATCGGTGACCGACGAATCCAGCACCACCACACCGCGCGCATTTCCCCCGCTCGCCGCCAGGCCATTCAGCAGGACGCTGTTATCGGTTCCGTAGCGGGAGGGCGTGACAATCACCATCCGGTTGATGCCCAGTCTCTGCTGAAGCTTCCGATAGTCTTCCAGTGAGGCGTTCGCCGGGTTCATCAGTTTGGTGCCAGGCACGGCAGGACAGCGGCTGTCGTACAGATGCATATGGCAATCGACGCTGCCTGGCGGCGGAATCAGCTGAGGTTTTTTCTCGCCCGAACTGTAAGGCACGTTTGCAAAGGCGGGAAACGTCGCAGCGAAAGCCAGCGCCGCGCCTGAGTGTAAGAAATGCCGACGGGTTAGTGACATTTATCCTCCTGATAATTAAGGTCATTAAAGCCGTTATTCAGACTTTCCGTTCCATCCTGAGCGCGACGTCATCATCCCGGCAAACTCTCCCGGTCGCCGCTATGACGGCGTGATGCTGACCTGACTTCACCGGGTAAATTTTGCGCGCTGTAAATGTAACCCGTTGATTCAAGCACTTTTGTCCGCCGGATGCAGATGTGCTTCCCGCTTCTTTGACCGGTGTCTCTTTTTCAGGCGGGCACGGTGGACTGATTTCCTTAAATCCACGCGACCCTGCCGGTGAACCGCACGCTCCGCGCGCAGCCGCCTGATCGGCAATCCCCCGGTGCGCTATCCTGTCAGAAATCGCGAGCCGCCTCGCAGCATCACACCAGAGAGTGCAAAAGTGACACTTTTCTGTCGCCAGCCGCCCTGCCATTTGCCAGGATGGCTCCTGGCCGGTCAGGTTCACGGTCTGCGCATCAGGCTGGCATATGCCCTGCCCTATTCGTTATCATCTGATTATCCCGCGCGCCTGGAATCCCTTTCGGTTTCATGGGCGTTGACCGCCAGAAATTTACCGCATCAAAGATGAGTTAAAACCTTATGCAAGAGCCAACCGAAAAGGACTTTCCTTCTCACACGCCAATGATGCAGCAGTACCTGCGCCTCAAGGCCGAGCACCCTGACATTCTGCTGTTTTACCGTATGGGTGACTTCTACGAGCTGTTTTATGACGACGCGAAACGTGCCTCACAGCTGCTGGAGATTTCGCTGACCAAACGCGGCGCGTCGGCAGGCGAACCGATCCCGATGGCCGGTGTGCCCTATCATGCGGTTGAGGGGTATCTGGCTAAGCTGGTGCAGCTGGGCGAATCCGTGGCGATCTGCGAGCAGATCGGTGACCCGGCGCTGAGCAAAGGTCCGGTTGAGCGCAAAGTGGTGCGTATCGTTACGCCGGGAACCATCAGCGATGAGGCGCTGTTACAGGAGCGGCACGACAACCTGCTGGCGGCGATTGTGCAAAGTCCGCGGGGATTTGGCTACGCCACGCTCGATATCAGCTCGGGCCGTTTTCGCCTCAGCGAACCTGCCGATGCCGAAACTATGGCGGCAGAGCTGCAGCGCACCAACCCGGCCGAGCTGCTCTACCCTGAAGATTTCCAGGCGATGTCACTGATCGATCAGCGTCGTGGCCTGCGCCGCCGTCCGCTGTGGGAGTTTGAGATCGACACCGCCCGGCAGCAGCTCAATCTGCAGTTCGGCACCCGTGACCTTAACGGGTTTGGCGTGGAGAATGCGCAGCTCGGACTGAGTGCGGCGGGCTGTCTGCTGCAGTATGCCAAAGATACCCAGCGCACTACCCTGCCACACATCCGCTCGCTGAGCATGGAACGGCAGCAGGACAGCATCATTATGGATGCGGCCACCCGCCGTAATCTGGAGATCACCCAGAACCTGGCAGGCGGCACCGACAACACCCTGGCGGCCGTGCTGGACAAAACGGTCACCCCGATGGGAAGCCGGATGCTCAAACGCTGGCTGCATATGCCGCTGCGCGACGTGCGCACGATCACCCAGCGTCAGGAGTCGATTGCAGAACTGCAGCCTCTCAGTGAGGTGCTTCAGCCGGTGTTGCGTCAGGTCGGCGATCTGGAACGAATCCTGGCCCGCCTGGCGCTGCGTACCGCCCGCCCGCGCGATCTGGCCCGCATGCGGCACGCTTTTCAGCAGCTGCCGGAGCTTAACCAGCTGCTGGCCGATGTTGAAGCGCCACAGCTGCAGAAGCTGCGCACCCAGATGGGCGAGTTCGCCGCGCTGCGTGAGCTGCTGGAGCAGGCGATCATCGACTCCCCGCCGGTGCTGATCCGCGACGGCGGCGTGATTGCCCCCGGTTACAACGCCGAGCTGGATGAGTGGCGTGCGCTGGCCGATGGTGCAACGGACTATCTCGACAGGCTGGAGATTCGCGAACGCGAGAAGCTGGGACTGGATACCCTCAAGGTTGGCTTTAACGGCGTACACGGCTACTTCATCCAGGTGAGCCGCGCGCAAAGCCATCAGGTGCCGATGCACTATGTCCGTCGTCAGACGCTGAAAAATGCGGAACGCTACATCATCCCGGAGCTGAAGGAGTACGAAGACAAGGTACTGACCTCGAAGGGGAAAGCGCTGTCGCTGGAAAAAAGCCTCTATGAGGCGCTGTTCGATCAGCTGCTGCCGCATCTTGAAGCGTTGCAGCTGAGTGCCGCGGCGCTGGCAGAGCTGGATGTGCTGAGCAATCTGGCCGAGCGCGCCTGGACGCTGAACTACTGCCGGCCGGTGTTGCAGGATAAAGCCGGGATCAAAATCAGCGGCGGTCGTCATCCGGTAGTCGAGCAGGTGCTGAAAGAGCCGTTTATTGCGAACCCGCTTTCCCTGGCCCCTCAGCGCAGAATGCTGATCATTACCGGTCCGAACATGGGTGGTAAAAGTACCTATATGCGTCAGGCGGCGCTGATTGCGCTAATGGCGTGGATTGGCAGTTTTGTTCCCGCCGATGAGACGCTGATTGGCCCGCTGGATCGCATTTTCACCCGCGTCGGTGCCGCTGACGATCTCGCTTCCGGACGCTCGACCTTTATGGTGGAGATGACCGAAACCGCCAATATCCTGCACAACGCCACCGAAAACAGTCTGGTGCTGATGGATGAGATTGGACGCGGTACCTCCACCTACGACGGCTTATCGCTGGCCTGGGCCTGTGCCGAAAACCTGGCCAACCGCATCAAGGCGATGACGCTGTTCGCGACCCATTACTTCGAGCTGACCACCCTGCCAGAGAAAATGGAGGGCGTGGTCAACGTTCACCTGGACGCGGTGGAGCACGGTGACACCATCGCCTTTATGCACAGCGTGCAGGAGGGGGCCGCCAGCAAGAGCTATGGTCTGGCCGTGGCAGCGCTGGCGGGGGTGCCCAAAGAGGTCATCAGGCGCGCGCGCAGCAAGCTGAAAGAGCTGGAGACCGTCTCCAGTCACTCCGCCTCATCGACGGTCGATGGTTCTCAGCTGCCCCTGCTGGTTGAAGAGACCTCACCGGCGGTAGAAGCCCTGGAGGCGCTGGACCCGGATACGCTGACGCCGCGTCAGGCGCTCGACTGGATCTATCGCCTTAAGTCGCTGGTCTGAAGATTCGCCGTGCCGCGTAAAAGCGCGGACCGGCCCGCTACGTTTCTGCCTGACCTTTTCTGCAGGCATAAAAAAAGCGGTGGTTTTCACCACCGCTTTTCGCATTCAAGCTCAGATCAGTTATTCACGAAACAGTGCTTCAATGTTGAGGCCCTGCGCCTGCAGGATTTCGCGCAGACGGCGCAAACCTTCAACCTGAATCTGACGGACACGCTCACGGGTTAAGCCGATTTCACGGCCGACATCCTCAAGCGTAGCCGCTTCATAGCCCAACAGGCCGAAACGACGTGCCAGCACTTCACGCTGCTTGGCGTTCAGTTCGAACAGCCATTTGACGATGCTTTGTTTCATGTCATCGTCCTGCGTGGTGTCTTCCGGGCCGTTGTCTTTCTCATCGGCCAGAATATCCAGCAGCGCTTTTTCAGAATCCCCGCCTAAAGGCGTGTCAACCGAGGTAATGCGTTCGTTGAGACGCAACATACGGCTTACGTCATCAACCGGTTTATCAAGCTGCTCCGCGATCTCTTCCGCACTCGGCTCATGGTCGAGCTTGTGGGACAGTTCACGCGCAGTACGTAGATAAACGTTCAGTTCTTTAACAATGTGAATCGGCAGACGGATAGTACGGGTTTGATTCATGATCGCCCGTTCAATGGTCTGACGAATCCACCAGGTGGCGTACGTTGAGAAACGGAACCCGCGCTCCGGGTCAAATTTCTCAACGGCGCGAATCAGGCCGAGGTTACCTTCTTCAATCAGGTCCAGCAGGGCTAAACCACGATTGCTGTAACGACGGGCGATTTTCACCACCAGGCGTAAGTTACTTTCGATCATACGGCGACGGGAAGGAATATCACCCCGCAATGCACGGCGAGCGAAGAAAACTTCTTCCTCTGCCGTTAACAACGGAGAATAGCCAATCTCCCCAAGATAGAGCTGCGTCGCATCTAAAACACGCTGCGTCGCACCCTGTGATAGCAACTCTTCTTCCGCTACGTCGCTATCACTGGCTTCGTTTTCAACGAGTGCTTTCTCGTCAAAAATTTCAGCTCCGTTCTCATCGAATTCCGCGTTCTCATGTAACTCGTTTACTTTCAGCGTATTCTGGCTCATAAGCGGCTCCTACCCGTGATTCCAGGGCAGAACATAAAAAGGGTCTGTTCTGCCGGATTATCGCTGCGGTAAATAACGCAACGGGTTTACGGATTTCCCCTTGTAACGAATTTCAAAATGTAATCTGACTGAACTGGTTCCGGTGCTACCCATGGTAGCGATCTTCTGCCCCGCCTTAACTTCCTGTTGTTCCCGAACCAGCATTGTATCGTTGTGGGCGTAGGCACTCAGGTAATCATCGTTGTGTTTAATGATGATTAAATTACCGTACCCCCGGAGTGCGTTACCTGCGTAAACCACGCGTCCTGATGCGGTGGAAACGACAGATTGTCCGCGCGTTCCGGCGATATCGATCCCTTTATTGCCACCTTCGGCGGCAGAGAAGTTATCGATAATCTTCCCATCGGTCGGCCAGCGCCAGCTTCCGACCGGCGTTGAACTGTTGGTGGTACTGCTCACCGTTGGGGGGGCGGTCACGACTGGAGCTGTTGTCGTTGCAACATTTGCTCCTTTCGAAGGCAACAATTTGCTGCCACCCGAATTACCCGAATCATCAGAATACGTAATAACAGGTTGCTGTGCAACAACAGGCGCTTTAATTTGTGGCGACGCCGGAACACCGCCCTGCGTTGCATCAGCAACGGTAATGGGATTTCCGCCCGTAATCGGCTGACCTGACCCATTTCCAATCTGCAGCGTTTGCCCCACATTCAGGCTGTAGGGCGCAGGAACGTTGTTGCGCTGGGCTAAATCGCGGAAGTCGTTGCCGGTAATCCAGGCAATGTAAAACAATGTGTCACCGCGCTTAACGGTATATGTTTCACCGGAGTAACTACCCTTTGGAATATTCTGATAACTGCGGTTGTACACAATCCGGCCATTCTGTGTCTCAACATTATCGCTGGTACTAATCATTCCACCGCTACGGGGAGCAGATCCTGAATTTGTGCTTAACATTTGTCCCTGGGCAGGTGTGGCAGGTACGCCGCCCGAAACCATGCCTGTGTCAGACGGGCTGCTGTTCATGCCGCCATTGTCGCCCACGCGACTGATGGGCGCCTGCGAGTTGTCGCTGGAGCTGCAGCCTGCCAGCCAGAAACCTACCAGTGAAAGCGCCGCCAGACGGCGTAACTGAAAAAGTGTGCTTCCCGTGCTCATTAATCCCCCGTGATGGCAACTCTGATCTATCTGTTTCACTGTATCTGCCAGCAGAATGCTCTGCGTGACGCGATAAAAGCTGTGTTTTCGTTAGGTAAACCGGATAGTAACAACATCAGGTACGTGGTGCCATGAAACAGTTGTGAAGAAATACGTAGAGGGTCAGGCCAGGTCGCCCTGCACCAGCGGAACAAAACGCACCGGCTCGATGGTCTCTTCCGTCACCTCTTTTCCCTGACGACGCAGCCGTTTCAGGACCTGCTGATCTTCCCCCACCGGCAGCACCATAATGCCGCCTTCTGCCAGCTGCGCTATCAGCGCAATCGGAATTTCCGGCGGGGCCGCCGTGACGATAATCGCATCGAACGGGCCACGGGATGGCCAGCCCTGCCAGCCGTCGCCATGGCGGGTGGAGACATTGTGCAGGTCGAGCTGTTTCAGCCGGCGCTTGGCCTGCCACTGCAGCCCTTTAATCCGCTCCACGGAATAGACGTGATCAACCAGGTGGGCCAGAATGGCGGTCTGATAACCCGAACCGGTGCCGATCTCCAGCACCCGCGAATGGGGATTCAGCCCGAGCAGCGCGGTCATCCGCGCCACCATGTAAGGCTGTGAGATGGTCTGACCGGAGCCGATAGGCAGGGCGACATTGTCCCAGGCCTTGTGCTCGAACGCCTCATCGATAAAGCGTTCGCGTGGCACCTCGCTGATGGCTTTCAGCAGGTTTTCGTCATGGATGCCCTGCTGACGCAGTTGTGACAGCAACGTCTCAATACGCCGATTCACCATGCCAGATTCACCTCAGCTTTCGCCAGCCAGTCGCTGAGCACCTCCTGGGCACTGTGCGCCGTTAAATCGACGTGCAGCGCGGTGACAGAGACATAGCCCTGATCCACGGCGGCGAAGTCCGTATCCGGCCCGGCATCCAGTTTTTCCCCCGGCGGGCCAATCCAGTAGAGGGTATTGCCGCGCGGGTCCTGCTGCGCAATCACCTGATCGGCCGGATGGCGGCTGCCACAGCGCGTCACGCGAATGCCCCGGAGTTCGGAGAGCGGCAGATCGGGCACGTTGATATTGAGAATGCGACCGGTGCGCAGCGGCTCATGCGTCAGCGCCCGGAGAAGCGCACAGGTCACCGCCGCGGCTGTCTCGTAGTGCTGATGACCATTGAGCGAAACGGCGATCGCCGGTAAGCCCAGGTGTCTCCCCTCCATCGCCGCCGCGACCGTACCGGAGTAAATCACATCATCCCCCAGGTTGGGACCGGCATTGATGCCTGACACCACAATATCGGGCCGCGGCTGCATCAGGGCATTCACCCCCAGATAGACACAGTCGGTCGGAGTACCCATCTGCACCGCGATATCGCCGTTTTCATGGGTGAACGTTCGCAGGGGCGTTTCCAGGGTGAGCGAGTTTGACGCACCGCTTCGGTTACGATCGGGGGCAACCACCTGCACGTCAGCAATCTGCCGCAGGGCTTTCGCCAGAGTCTGAATACCTGGCGCATGAATGCCGTCATCGTTGCTGAGCAATATCCGCATTTCGTTCTGACCTTTTTTTATTCGACTGGTCGCCGCGACTGAACCTGTCTGAACGGCATGGCAACAGGTGAGGAATGGGCGGCGATTTTTGCATTCTAGCGAGGCACGCAAGGAAGTGGTAGGCGTAAATCACACAGCAGAGGGGGGTTGCCGCAACATTCCCCACACAGCGGGTCAGGTTGCGGCGAAGATTACTCATCAATCTGATCGGACGCGTCGGCCTGAACCAGCAGTTCTCTGACGACGCTGGTGGCGAAGCTGCCTGCGGGCAGCCAGAACGTCAGCTCCAGCGTCACCTCATCCCACCAGCTCCAGCGCAGATCGCGCGGCACGACCAGCATGGCACGGCGTGCGGCATCCACCCGCTCGCGCTCAATCAGGCCGGCCAGCAGCGTTTCGCCAGCCAGCACCTGCTCTTCAAAAGCCAGCGCATCCGCCTGCGGACCCGGCTCGCCCCGCCCCGGCAGCGGCGCGGTGATGCGCAGTTCATGCTGTTCAACCCGGCGCTGGCACGCTTCCAGCTCATCCGGCTGCGCAACAAACCAGCTGCCTCGCCCGGTCAGCTGCAGGGCATCGCCGTTAAGGACCTGACTCAGGCCACCCTGCTGCGCCAGACGCGCACTGGTCACCTGATTAAACAGCGCACTGCGCGCGGCAGAGAGCATCAGGCTGCGCTTGTTGCGATCGCGCAGGATAATCTCGTTGCGCGCCCACTTCTCTGCGATCACCAGGTTATTGCCGCCGCGCCCGAAACGCTGCTCACCGAAATAGTTCGGCACACCCGCGTCACGAATCTGCGTCAGGCGCGTCTCAACCGCCTCACGGTCACTGATCTGGCGGATGACCAGCCGGAACGCATTTCCGGCCAGCGCGCCGGTGCGCAGCTTGCGCTTATGGCGCACCGCCTGCAGGATCTCAACCCCCTCCAGCGCAAAACCGCGCAGATCGGGCATCGCATTCCCCGGCAGACGGAAACAGAGCGTCTGCTCCGTCACGGCATGGCGATCTTTCATCCCGGCATAGCTCATGTCACGCTGATGCACACCGAGATATTTCGCCAGCGCCTCCGCCACGAAGCGGGTATTCGCGCCCACTTTACGGATGCGCACCAGCAGATGCTCACCTTCCCCATCCGGGCCATAACCGAGATCTTCAACCACCACAAAATCTTCCGGGCTGGCTTTGATGACGCCGGTGGCAGCGGGCGTGCCGTGCAGATAGTGAAGCGTCATTGAGTGTCGGCTTTCAGCAGCAGGGCCACCGCTTCGCAGGCGATCCCTTCACCGCGCCCGGTAAAGCCCAGCTTTTCGGTCGTGGTGGCTTTGACATTGACCGCATCCATGTGACATCCCAGATCTTCCGCGATGTTGATGCGCATCTGCGGCACATGCGGCAGCATTTTCGGCGCCTGGGCAATCAGGGTGACATCCACGTTACCGATGCGATAGCCTTTGGCTTCGATACGACGCCAGGCCTCGCGCAGCAGGCCGCGGCTGTCCGCGCCTTTAAACGCGGGATCGGTATCCGGAAACAGCTTGCCAATATCGCCCATGGCGACCGCGCCCAGCAGCGCGTCCGTCAGCGCATGCAGCGCCACATCACCATCGGAATGGGCAATAAACCCCTGCTCAAACGGGATCCGCACACCGCCAATCACTAACGGACCCTCTCCGCCAAAGGCGTGAACGTCAAAACCGTGACCGATACGCATCATGCGCTCTCCTTTAATTGAATCTGACTCAGATAAAAAGCCGCCAGCGCCAGATCTTCTGGCCGGGTGACTTTGATGTTATCACTGCGTCCGCTGACCAGCAGCGGATGGTAGCCGCAATACTCCAGCGCCGAGGCCTCATCCGTAATGGTTGCGCCCTCGGTCAGTGCCCGCGTCAGGCAGGCTGTCAGCAGCGCATGCGGGAAAAACTGGGGGGTTAAGGCGTGCCAGAGATCGTCACGCTCTACCGTGTGGGCCACCGCGGCTTTGCCCGGCTCGCCCCGCTTCATGGTGTCGCGCACCGGTGCGGCCAGAATCCCGCCGACGTGGCTCTGTTCGCGCACGTTAAGCAGCTGCTGCAGGTCGTCGGGGTGCAGACAGGGACGGGCTGCATCGTGAACCAGAACCCACGCGGCACCCTGCGCGGCCTGCAGGCCAGCCAGCACCGATTCGGCGCGGGTCTCTCCGCCGGTGACCCTGAGCACGCGCGGATCGCGCGCCAGCGGCAGTGAGGCGAAGTGCTGATCGTCGGGACTGAGGGCGACAATAACCTGTTTAATGGCAGGATGGGAAAACAGACGTGCAATGCTGTGTTCCAGAAGGGTGTGCTGACCAATCGTCAGATACTGCTTAGGACAGGTTGCCTGCATGCGGCTGCCGATCCCGGCCGCGGGCACCACGGCAATCACATCCGCAAGGGAGGCCAGAGTATTCATGTTTTATCGTTGTTGGTTTTGCGCTGATTGTTGCGCGTTGCGTTTGTTCTGGTCAGGCACCAGACGATAGAAGGTCTCACCGGGCTTAATCATGCCCAGCTCATTGCGTGCACGCTCCTCGATCGCTTCCGAGCCGCCATTGAGGTCATCAATTTCGGCAAACAGCTGATCGTTGCGCGATTTCAGTTTGGCATTGTTAGCCTGTTGCACCGCGACATCATCATTGACGCGCGTATAGTCGTGGATGCCATTTTTCCCGAGCCACAATGAATATTGCAGCCAGCCGAGCAGCACCAGTAACAGTAACGTCAGTTTTCCCATCCCGCCCCCTAAAAACGGCCCAATCATCCCATAACTTTGCACAGGACTCCACACCAGCGGAGAAAATGGCGCGCTTTGCCGCGCGTCTGCACAAAATATGAATCAGCAGCGATTCCGGGGGGAAAAGATTTGTAACCGGCCGATGCGTTTGCACATCAGCCCAGGGGCATCAGCGCTTACCAGCCGGAGAGAAAAGAGAACATTAACCAGAAGAGAGAGACCACCAGAATCACGGTGGCGAGTGCGGTCCAGAGCCACTGTCCGCTGAGCAGGGTATTCAGGGCAATACCGGCGACCACCGCAACCGGCAGCAGCGCCAGAAAGAATGGCCAGGTATAAAGAAAGAAAAACAGCGTGTTAGAGCCGAACAGCAGGAATGGGATCGCCAGCGCACACCAGTAAGCGAGAAAGCCGATCACGCAGCCCGGCAGCAGTGAGCGTGGCTCATCCGGGGTGGTGTCATCTTTACGAGCGAGCAGTGGGGTTATGTTCTGCATAGGCATCCTGTTGGTGCGAGGGCGGCAAATCAGAGACGATTTGCCGCTGTCTCTTCAGGATCTGATGATATCGCGGTCACGCAGCAGGTCTAACAATTGGGCGGCCAGTTTTGTAACCAATTGTTCGCCATCCAGCTGAATTTCCGGGCTATCGGGGGCTTCATAAACGCTGTCGATGCCGGTGAAGTTTCGCAGTTCTCCGGCACGGGCTTTGCGATATAACCCTTTAGGATCGCGCGCCTCACACACCGCTAACGGCGTATCGACAAACACCTCGATAAACTGTCCCGGTGCCAGCAGATCGCGCACCATCTGCCGCTCGGCGCGATGCGGTGAAATAAAGGCGGTGAGCACCACTAATCCGGCATCCACCATCAGTTTCGCCACTTCGCCGACCCGACGGATATTCTCTTTGCGGTCGTCATCGCTGAAACCGAGGTCACGGCACAGGCCGTGACGCACATTATCCCCATCCAGCAGATAGGTGCTGACACCGATGCGGTGCAGCGCCTGCTCCAGCGCACCGGCGACCGTGGATTTCCCCGAGCCCGACAGCCCGGTGAACCACAGCACCACGCCCTGATGGCCGTGCTGCTGTTCGCGTGCCGCGCGGGTGACCGGATGGTCATGCCACACCACGTTATCGTCGTGCTGTGCCATTATTGACCGCCCAGCAGATCGCGCGCGTTCCAGTGTGGGAAGTGACGGCGCACCAGCGCATTCAGTTCCAGCTCAAAGGCGCTGAACTCACCCGTACTGGCCGGCACATCCTGGTTGGGCTGATGGATCATGCCCGCCCCGACCGTGACGTTGCTCAGGCGATCGATAAAGATCATGCCGCCGGTCACCGGGTTCTGCTGATAGCTGTCGAGCACCATCGGTTCATTGAAGACGATCTCAATGCGGCCGATTCCGTTCAGCGGCAGCGCCTCGACCTGATGGGTCGCCAGCGAGTTGATGTCGACCTGGTGCAGCACCTTTTCGACCCGGCCACGGGTTTTCTTACCGGCGATTTTCAGATCGTAGCTCTGACCCGCCTGCAGCGGCTGCTCCGCCATCCACACCACGTCAACGCTGGCCGACTGCACCGCCGTCAGCGTTTCACTGGCGTCCACCAGCAGATCGCCACGGCTGATATCAATCTCATCCTGCAGCACCAAGGTAATCGCCTCCCCTGCTCCCGCGTCCTGCAGATCGCCATCAAAGGTCACAATGCGGGCAATCGTCGACTCCACGCCAGACGGCAGCACTTTAACGCGCTGACCCACCTGTACGCTGCCTGACGCCAGGGTACCGGCATAGCCACGGAAATCGAGGTTAGGACGGTTCACATACTGCACCGGGAAACGCATCGGCTGATGGTCGACAACGCGCTTCAGCTCCACGGTCTCCAGCACGTCCAGCAGCGTCGGGCCGGTGTACCACGGCATGGTCTGGCTGGCCGTCGCAACGTTGTCCCCTTCCAGCGCCGACATCGGCACAAAGCGGATGTCGAGATCGTCCGGCAGCTGGGCGGCGAAATCGAGATAATCCTGTTTGATCGCCTCGAAGCGATCCTGACTGTAGTCCACCAGATCCATCTTATTAATCGCCACCACTAGGTTCTTAATGCCCAGCAGCGTCGAGATAAAGCTGTGACGACGGGTCTGATCCAGCACGCCTTTTCGCGCGTCGATCAGCAGGATCGCCAGGTCGCAGGTGGACGCCCCGGTCGCCATGTTGCGGGTGTACTGCTCATGGCCCGGCGTGTCGGCAATAATGAATTTACGCTTTTCGGTCGAGAAGTAGCGGTAGGCCACGTCGATGGTAATGCCCTGCTCACGCTCTGCCTGCAGACCGTCTACCAGCAGCGCCAGATCGAGCTTCTCGCCCTGGGTGCCGTGACGTTTGCTGTCGTTGTGCAGTGAAGAGAGCTGGTCTTCATAGATCTGACGGGTGTCGTGCAGCAGACGCCCAATCAGCGTACTTTTTCCATCGTCCACGCTGCCGCAGGTCAGAAAACGCAGCAGGCTCTTGTGTTGCTGAGCGGTCAGCCAGGCTTCAACGCCGCCCTGGTCGGCAATCTGTTGTGCAATTACGGTATTCATCTGGCGTCTCCTTAGAAATAACCCTGGCGTTTTTTCAGTTCCATCGAACCGGACTGGTCGCGGTCGATCATGCGGCCCTGACGCTCACTGGTGGTGGACACCAGCATCTCTTCGATGATCTCCGGCAGCGTCTGCGCTTCGGACTCTACTGCACCGGTCAGCGGCCAGCAGCCGAGGGTACGGAAACGGACCATCCGTTGGGTGATCTCTTCACCCGGCTGCAGATTGATACGATCGTCATCAATCATCATCAGCATGCCGTCACGCTCCAGCACCGGACGCGGCGCGGCGAGATAGAGCGGCACGATCTCGATGTTTTCCAGGAAGATGTACTGCCAGATATCCAGTTCGGTCCAGTTCGACAGCGGGAAAACGCGGATGCTTTCGCCCTTGTTGATCTGACCGTTATAGTTGTGCCACAGCTCAGGGCGCTGGTTTTTCGGGTCCCAGCGATGGAAGCGGTCACGGAACGAGTAGATACGCTCTTTGGCGCGCGACTTCTCTTCATCGCGACGTGCGCCGCCGAAGGCCGCGTCAAAACCATATTTGTCCAGCGCCTGCTTCAGCCCTTCCGTTTTCATGATATCGGTGTGTTTGGCGCTGCCGTGGACAAACGGGTTAATGCCCATCGCCACCCCTTCCGGGTTGCGGTGAACGATCAGCTCGGCACCCATCGCTTTCACGGTGCGGTCACGAAATTCATACATCTCGCGGAATTTCCAGCCGGTGTCCACATGCAGCAACGGAAACGGCAGCGTGCCCGGATAGAACGCTTTGCGTGCCAGGTGCAGCATGACCGAAGAGTCTTTGCCGATGGAGTACATCATCACCGGGTTGCTGAACTCTGCAGCCACTTCGCGAATGATATGGATGCTCTCCGCCTCCAGCTGACGCAGATGAGTGAGTCGTTTTTGGTCCATGATTTTCCCTCAAGCCAGATTGACAACGGCGGACTCGCGAGCCCCCTGCTGTGCTGAATGTTGAAACCAGGCGAGTTGCCCGTGCAGATTAACCACCTCTCCGATCACCAGCAGCGCCGGAGTAGGTGCCGAGGCGGCCAGCGCCTCAAGGTGTTCTAAGGTGCCGGTCAGCACCTGCTGATCCTGACGGGTGCCGCGACTGATCACCGCCACTGGCGTTGATGGTGCACGACCATGCTGAATCAGCGCCGCGCTGATAGCAGCCGCTTTAACCGTGCCCATGTAGATCGCCAGCGTCTGACGCGCACGCGCCAGCGATGGCCAGTCAATATCATCGCCATCGGGACGGCAGTGACCGGTAATAAACATCACGCTCTGGGCATAATCGCGGTGGGTCAGCGGAATCCCGGCATAGGCCGTCGCACCGGCAGCCGCGGTGACGCCCGGCACCACCTGGAACGGGATCCCCGCCTGCTGTGCCGCCTGCAGCTCTTCGCCGCCGCGGCCAAAGATAAAGGGATCGCCGCCCTTGAGGCGCACCACCCGCTTGCCTTTCTTCGCCAGCGCGACCAGCAACTGATTAATCTCTTCCTGCGGCAACGTATGCGCGCTGGCGCGTTTACCGACGCAGATGCGGTCGGCGTCACGACGCACCAGGTCCAGCACCTCTTCGCTGACCAGATGGTCATAGAGCACCACATCGGCTAACTGCATTACCTGCAGGCCACGCAGCGTCAGCAGGCCGCTGTCGCCCGGCCCGGCACCGACCAGAAAGATCTCGCCCTGACGGGTTGGCTCTTCCAGCAGTTCACGATCCAGCGTGCGCTTCGCCTCTTCGACGTTACCGGCGGACATCTGACTGGCGAACAGACCGTCGAAGGCCCGCTCCCAGAAACGCCGACGATCGGACATGCGGCTGAAGCGCTGTTTGACCTTATCGCGCCACAGCCCGGCTACCTCCGCCATCTGACCCAGACTGGCGGGCAGCAGCGTTTCGATTTTTTCGCGCAGCATGCGTGCCAGTACCGGCGCGGTGCCGCTGGAGGAGATCGCTACTACCAGCGGTGAGCGGTCAACAATCGACGGGAAGATAAAGGTGCATTTTGGCTGGTCGTCGACCACGTTAACCAGCTTATGCCGCGCGTTAGCGGCTTCAAAAACCTGGGTGTTGAGATGGTTATCATCGGTGGCAGCAATCACCAGGAAAACGCCATCCAGCTGAGCCGGATCAAATTCGGTCGCCACCCACTCCAGCTCCTGCTTATCCAGCAGTTCCTGCAGTTCCGGGCAGAGTTCACGAGAGGCGATCTGAACGCGCGCGCGCGCGCGACGCAGCAGTTCAATTTTTCGCGCCGCAATATCTCCACCGCCGACAACCAGAACCGGGCGGCCAGAGAGATCGGCAAAAAGAGGCAAATAGTCCACGTTAACCCTGATGTTTTAACTTTGTATTAACGGGACTATACGTCGCTGAGTTTATCCAGATGAAATTACGAATTGGAATGAGTAGTTACCGAATGGAATAACGGTGTCGCAAAGCACAGAACAATTTGATCTTAACAGATGAAATGTAATGGCTTTTTCGTGAACAGGCTCACAGATTCCTCCGCACCTGCTGCGCTGCAAAAGCAGATAAGTGCCAGCGCAAAGGTCTGCCTCTCTGTGCCGGAGGCGACAGCGCCCGATTCCACTAACAGGATTGCGGAACAAAAAGCGTATAATACGCCCGGCATGAGCGGCCCTGGCCCCTGTACAGGCCCGCTCCGGACAAATAAAAAAAGGATGCACTATGTTTTGTTCCCTCCGTCTGAGGGTTGCCACTCTTTTGTCTGGCGCACTCCTCTCCCCGCTGGCACTGGCACTGGCCACGCCGCCCGGCCAGTTTGCCGAGCAGCAGGTCCGGCACATCGCCACCTTTTTCCCGGGCCGGATGAGCGGCAGCCCGGCCGAGCTGATGGCGGCTGACTATCTGCAGCAGCAATTTACCGCGCTGGGTTATCAGACCAATACCCGCCAGTTCAACACCGGTTACAACTGGCAGGAAGAGGATGGCTCGCGGCGCTGGCACAAGCTGACCGCCACCTCGGTCATTGCCGCACGCGCCGGCAGCGTGCCGCAGGAGATCCTGATCGTGGCCCATCTGGATACCTGGACGCCGCTGAACAGCGCCCAGGTTCACCGCAATCTGGGCGGCCTGCGTCTGCAGGGGGTGGATGATAACGCCTCAGGGCTGGGCGTGATGCTGGAACTGGCGCAGCAGCTGAGTCAGAAACCGCTGCACTATGGCGTCCGCTTTGTGGCGCTGAGCGCCGGAGAAGCCGATCTGCACGGCATGGATGACTATGTGGAGCGGATGAGCGCGCGTGAGAAGAAGAACACCCTGCTGGTCATCGATCTCAACAGCCTGATCACCGGCGATCACCTCTATTTTAACAGCGGCATGAATACGCCCCGGGCGGTACGCAAGCAGACCAGCGATCGGGCGCTGCTGCTGGCCCGCCAGCTCGGCATTCCCGCCGCCAGTCATCAGCTGACCCGCAAAGATGTCAGCGGGCTGAATGCCTTTGACAGGGCGGGCTTTCCGCTGCTGGATGTGACCGCCAGTAACTGGACGCTGGGGAATAAAGATGGTGCGCTGCAGCGTCACCGCAGCCGCCACTTTCCCGATGGCGTCACCCGCCATCAGACTGACCTGGATAATCTGAACTACCTTGACCGCTGGCTGCCGGGTCAGATAGCCCGGCGAACCCATGACAGTGTCAGCGTGCTGCTGCCGCTGCTCAGAGAACTGACCAATCCCAACGTGTGAGGATCTGACATGTACGTCGTCATTCTGAATTACATTCGTCCGGTAGAGGAAGTTGAAACCCTGCTGGCTGGCCATATCGACTGGCTCAATCGCTATTTTGACGCGGACATTTTTATTGCGGCGGGACGGAAAGATCCGCGTACCGGCGGCATGCTGCTGGTGAGGGATATTGAGCGTGAACGGCTGGAGGCGATCTTAGCGGAAGATCCTTTTGTCGCCGTGGCGCAGTATGAGGTGACAAAGGTGAATGTAACGCGGGCAGCGGAAGCCTTCAGTGGCTTAACCGGCGTCTGAGACCAGACAGTAACGCCCTTCTCTCCCGCCAGCCTGGGGGGAGAGAAGAGGCGCGGGATTCAGCCTTCGTGCAGGCCGCACTCACGCTTAAGACCGAAGAAGCGGGTCTCTTCTTCTGCCATACCCGGCTCCCACTTGCGGGTGGTGTGGGTATCGCCCACCGAGAGATAGCCCTCATCCCACAGCGGATGGTATTTCAGCTTGTGCTGTTCCAGATACTGATGAATCTTCCGGTTATCCCAGTCGATAATCGGCAGCACCTTAAAGACGCCGCGCTGCACGCCCAGCACCGGCAGATTCGCCCGGCTGCCCGACTGATCGCGGCGCAAACCGGCAAACCAGGTCTGCGCGCCCAGGGTTTCCAGCGCGCGGTTCATCGGTTCGACTTTGTTGATCTCGTTGTACTTCTCAATCCCCTCGACGCCCTGCTCCCACAGTTTGCCGTAGCGCGCTTCCTGCCAGGCCGGGGAGGTTTCGGCGCGGAACACTTCGAGGTTGAGATTGAGCTGGTCTGCCAGCTCATCAATAAAACGATAAGTCTCCGGGAAGAGATAGCCGGTGTCGGTCAGGATCACCGGAATATCGGGCTGCTGACGCGTCACCAGGTGCAGCGACACCGCGGCCTGAATACCGAAGCTGGAGGAGAGCACATAGGCGCCCGGCAGATGCTCCAGCGCCCAGCTGACCCGCTCTTCTGCTGACGCCTTCTCCAGCTGCGCATTGGTCGCCGCCAGCGCCATTGCACGCTGGACTTTGGACATCTCATTCAGTGCTGCGAGGTCAGGATGACTCATTTTGCCTCCTCCCAAAAGTCGCGTGCCGGGTCCAGCACCGGCGCGACAATGCCCGCGCGGATGGTGAAGTCACCAAAGCCTTCTGCGGCCTGGCGCTCGGTGGCCCAGCGTCCCACCAGCTCATCAATGGTGGCGAGAATTTCGCTTTCGTTAATGTTCTCACGGTACATGCGGGGAATACGCGTTCCGGTGCGGTTTCCGCCCAGATGCAGGTTATAGCGGCCTGGCGCTTTACCCACCAGACCCAGCTCTGCCAGCATGGCACGACCACAACCGTTCGGACAACCGGTAACGCGTAACACTATGTGCTCATCACCAACGCCGTGAGCATGCATGATACCCTCGACTTTGGTCACGAAGGCAGGCAGGAAGCGTTCTGCTTCCGCCATCGCCAGCGGACAGGTCGGGAAGGCCACACACGCCATCGAGTTTTCGCGCTGCGGCGTGACGTGATCCATCAGACCATGTTCACGGGCGATCGCTTCAATCTTCGCTTTCTCGCTCTCCGGCACGCCCGCCACAATCAGGTTCTGGTTGGCGGTCAGGCGGAAATCGCCCTGATGGACTTTCGCAATTTCGGCAATGCCGCTCTTCAGCGGACGGCCCGGATAGTCGAGCAGGCGACCATTCTCGATAAACAGCGTCAGGTGCCATTTATTGTCGATGCCTTTAATCCAGCCAATGCGATCGCCACGGGTGGTGAATTCATACGGGCGGATCGGCTCAAAGGTCACACCGGCACGTTTTTCCACTTCCGCCTTAAAGGTCTCGACGCCCACGCGCTCCAGGGTGTACTTGGTTTTGGCGTTTTTACGGTCGGTACGGTTACCCCAGTCGCGCTGGGTGGTGACAACCGCTTCAGCCACGTCGAGGATCTTATCCACCGGGAAGTAGCCAAACTCGCTGGCGGTGCGTGCGTAGGTCGCTTTATTGCCATGCTCGATCGACAGGCCGCCGCCCACCAGCAGGTTGAAGCCCACCAGCTTGCCGTTTTCAGCGATCGCTACGAAGTTCAGATCGTTGGCGTGCAGATCCACGTCGTTGTGCGGCGGGATCACCACCGTCGTTTTGAACTTACGCGGCAGATAGGTTTCACCAAGGATCGGCTCTTCATCGGTGGTCGCGATCTTTTCCTTATCCCACCAGATCTCGGCATAGGCACGGGTGCGCGGCAGCAGATGCTCAGAGAGCTTCTTCGCCCACTCATACGCTTCCTGATGCAGTTCCGACTCAACCGGGTTCGAGGTGCAGAGCACGTTACGGTTGACGTCGTTGGCGGTCGCCAGCGCGTCCAGCCCCACTTCGTGCAGCATCTGATGCGTCGGCTTCACGTTCTTTTTCAGAATGCCGTGAAACTGGAAGGTCTGACGGTTGGTCAGACGGATGCTGCCATAAAGGGTTTTGTCGGTAGCAAATCTGTCGATAGCCAGCCACTGGGTCGGCGTAATGATCCCGCCCGGCAGACGGCAGCGCAGCATCATGGCGTGGCGCGGCTCCAGCTTCTGCTCAGCACGCTCGGCACGGATGTCGCGATCGTCCTGCTGGTACATGCCGTGGAAACGGATCAGCAGGAAGTTATCGCCGGTAAATCCACCGGTCAGACCCTCTTCCAGATCTTCTTTAATGGTGCCGCGCAGATAGTTGCTCTGCTTCTTCAGACGCTCGGCGTCGGTTAATTTGCCTTCTACAACCAGCGGTCCAGGGTGTTTATCGCTCATTAGTAAACGTCTCGCTGATAACGGCGCTCAATGCGCAGCTCACTTAAAAATTCGTCGGCCGTTTCACGATCCATTCCGCCGTGTTCGACCACCACATCCAGCAATGCCTGCTCGACGTCTTTTGCCATGCGATTGGCGTCGCCACAGACATAAAGATGCGCGCCCTCCTGAATCCAGCGCCACACTTCGGCACCTTTCGCGCGGATCTTATCCTGAACGTAAATCTTTTCAGCCTGATCGCGTGACCAGGCGAGGTCGATATGGGTCAGCAGACCATCCTTCACATATTTCTGCCACTCGACCTGATAGAGGAAATCCTCGGTGAAGTGGGGATTGCCAAAGAATAGCCAGTTTTTGCCGCCCGCACCGTCGTTATCGCGCTGCTGCATAAAGGCGCGGAAGGGAGCGATGCCGGTGCCCGGCCCGATCATGATGACCGGGGCATCCGGATCGGCCGGCAGGCGGAAGTTGTCGTTATGTTCGATGAACACCCGGACCTCGCCCTCTTCTTCGATGCGATCGGCCAGCCAGGTGGATGCGCCGCCGCCGCGCTGGCGACCTTCAATATCAAAGCGAACGGCACCCACGGTGATATGCACTTCGGTATCGGTTTCTGCCTGAGAGGAGGCGATAGAGTAGAGTCGCGGCGTCAGCGGACGCAGCAGTCCGGTCAGCTGTTCTGCGCTGAGCTCAGACGGAGCCAGGCGCACCATGTCGACGATGGGGTACTGCTGCGCATAGTGCTGCAGTCTGGCTTTATCATCCACCAGTGCCAGCAGTTCGGCGTTACGCGACAGCTGAGCGTACTGCGCAACAATCTGCGCCGTGTTCACCGTCAGTTCGAAATGCTTCTGCAGCGCCTCGGCCAGCGGCAGCGTGCTGCCCTGAACCTCAACCGGTTCATCGCCTTTCAGCCAGACCAGCTCCAGCAGTTCGCTGACCAGCGCCGCGTCGTTTTCATACCAGACGCCCAGCGCATCGCCGGGCTGATAGCGCAGACCGGAGTCGCCCAGATCGATTTCGATATGGCGCACATCTTTGTCGGAATCCCGTCCGGTGATTTTCTGATTCACCGCCAGGCTGGCGCTGAGCGGCGCCTCTTTGCTGTAGGGGCTGGTGGTCACTTCGTTGACGCTGCCTGCCACTGTCGCGGCCGCCTGCGCCGGCGATTCAGTCGGCACCCGCGCTTTGAGGATCGCTGTCAGCGCACTGCGCCAGGCCGTGGCCTGTTCCGCATACTCGACATCCGCATCCACGCGCTCAAGCAGGCGCTCGCCGCCCAGCTCGGCCAGACGGCTGTCAAAATCTTTGCCCGCCTGACTGAAGAATTCATAGGAGGTGTCGCCCAGGCCAAACACGGCAAAGGCGGCCCCCTCCATCTTCGGTGCCTTTTTCGACATCAGGAACTTATGCAGCGCCACCGCCTCTTCAGGTGGTTCGCCCTCGCCCTGGGTCGAGGTGACGACGACCAGCATCTTTTCCTGGCCAATCTGTTTGAACTTGTAATCACCGGCGTTCACCAGGTTGACATTCAGCTTCGCGGCCAGCAGGTCATCACGCAGCTGCTCGGCCAGACGACGGGCATTGCCGGTCTGTGAGGCGGAAAGCAGTGTGATAACCGGTGCTTCAGCGGCCGCCGCAGGCGGTGTGCTGCTGGCGACGGCGCTACCCGGTGCCTGTTCTACCCTGCCCCAGAAATAGCCTGACAGCCACGCCAGTTGAGTCGGGGAATAATCTGTCGTCGCCGCCTGTAAGCGGGCGAGTTGTTCCGGAGAGAGCGGAAGCATTGAACCAGGTGCCTGAGTCGTCATCGCGTTAAAAATTCCAGTATCAGAAGTCCGGACCGTAAAATGGCGGAAGAGTGCGTAGGTTACCGGGCTGTATATTAACGATTAAATACGCCTTCGACATATCAAATAACCAAAATGACTAAATGGTTTTTCAGGTAGGATTAATCAGCAAAAGTGGTAAGCAAAGCGGCGCTATATCAGTTAATTAGCTGGACATCAGAGGAAGAGGGGTGAAGAAAAAGAACGCTTCGTGCGCAGCGGGTGCGAAAAAAGCGGTAATCAGGTAGAATCCAGCGGTTTTTTAATGTCTGAGAACCACTATGTCTACCACCCTGTTTAAAGAATTCCAGTTCGAGGCCGCGCACCACCTTCCGAATGTGCCGGCCGGACACAAATGTGGCCGTCTGCACGGTCATTCGTTCCTGGTTCGTCTGGAGATTACCGGCGAAGTGGATGCGCATACCGGCTGGGTTATGGATTTTGCTGAACTGAAAGCAGCGTTTAAGCCGGTCTACGATCGGCTGGATCACTACTACCTGAACGATATTCCCGGCCTGGAAAATCCCACCAGCGAAGTGCTGGCGAAATGGATCTGGGATCAGATGAAGCCGCAATTGCCGCTGTTAAGCGCGGTCATGATCAAAGAAACCTGCACTGCGGGCTGCGTTTACCGCGGCTGACCCTGTCGGATCGAATCCTTCGATCCGACGCGGCTCCCCTTTTTCGCCTCTGCCATCCCCTGCCCTGCACGCCCCCCTCCGCGCGCAGAAACCACCGCGATGAAAATCAGGCGATATTGAGATATTTGTGAGTCTGCATCGACAGACGCCAGTTACGGGCGATGCAGGTCTCAATGCAGAGGCGGGTCGCCTCCTCTTTGCGGCTGATGGGCTGAAGCGCGATGATGCGCGGTTTGCTGTCCTCAATGCCCGCCAGTAGCGCATCCAGTGCCTCGACATCACGCTGGCGCGCCACCGGATGTTTGATTTCATCAGCCCGGCTCAGGGCCTGCGGCAGCACGTCGTAGCCGCCGCGCATGTTCACCTTCGGCGACACCGTCACCCAGGTCCGTTCAGAGCAGTGGATTTCGTGAGTGCCACTGGTCTCAATCTGGCACTGAAAACCCTGCTGCTCCAGCGCAGCGGTTAACGGACGCAGATCATATATCGCCGGTTCACCGCCGGTAATCACCACGTGCCGCGCCGTCCAGCCCTGCTGTTCGATGGCGCGAAGCAGGGTCGCCGCGTCGGCATCGCCCCAGGCGTCACTCTCCACCGTTTTGATCAAAATGTCGCCCAGCGAGGTCTCCCGATCTGCCCGCTTGTCCCAGGTATGTTTGGTATCGCACCAGCTACAGCCCACCGGGCATCCCTGCAGGCGGATAAAGAGAGCAGGCACGCCGGTGTAGTAACCTTCGCCCTGCAGTGTCTGGAACATTTCGTTAATCGGGTAGAACATTTTTTACTCGCCTGGATAAATCGGGGCGCTGATTATGGCAGATTTGTCGCGCAGCTCAACCACGCGATGTGCCTTTTCTCCGCGCGCAGGGAACTGCACGGGCCGGCAGGATTGCCGCTTGCTCGGGCCCTGCCATCCGTGACTGTACACTGCATAAACAGAAAGCCCCGCACAGGGCGGGGCTTTCTGTTTATGCGATGCCACGCAACGTGGCATCAGCACCGGGTCATTACTGACCTTTAACTTCTTTCAGACCGTTGAATGGCGCTTTAGAACCCAGCGCTTCTTCGATACGGATCAGCTGGTTGTACTTAGCAACACGGTCAGAACGGCTCATTGAACCGGTTTTGATCTGGCCTGCTGCAGTACCGACCGCCAGGTCAGCGATAGTCGCATCTTCGGTTTCACCTGAACGGTGAGAGATCACCGCAGTGTAGCCCGCGTCTTTCGCCATTTTGATCGCAGCCAGAGTTTCGGTCAGAGAACCGATCTGGTTGAATTTGATCAGGATGGAGTTAGCGATACCTTTTTCGATACCTTCTTTCAGGATTTTGGTGTTGGTTACGAACAGGTCATCACCCACCAGCTGGATTTTGTCGCCCAGAACTTTGGTCTGGTAAGCGAAGCCGTTCCAGTCAGATTCGTCCAGGCCATCTTCGATAGAGACGATCGGATACTGTTTAGTCAGATCTTCCAGGAAGTGGGTGAACTCTTCAGAGGTGAACGCTTTACCGCCTTCACCGGCCAGAACATATTTGCCATCTTTGTAGAACTCAGATGCCGCACAGTCCATCGCCAGGGTGATGTCTTTGCCCAGCTCGTAGCCTGCTGCTTTTACCGCTTCTGCGATAACAGCCAGTGCTTCAGCGTTGGAACCCAGGTTTGGTGCGTAGCCGCCTTCGTCACCGACAGCGGTGCTCATGCCTTTGCTTTTCAGCACTTTTGCCAGGTTGTGGAACACTTCAGAACCCATACGGATGGCTTCTTTCACGTTAGCTGCGCCAACCGGCTGGATCATGAACTCCTGGATGTCGACGTTGTTGTCGGCATGTTCGCCACCGTTGATGATGTTCATCATTGGCAGAGGCATAGAGTATTTGCCTGGGGTGCCGTTCAGTTCAGCGATGTGCTCATACAGTGGCTGACCTTTAGACGCCGCCGCCGCTTTTGCCGCTGCCAGGGAAACAGCCAGAATGGCGTTTGCACCGAAGTTAGATTTGTTCTCAGTACCGTCCAGGTCGATCATGATCTTGTCGATGTTCGCCTGATCTTTCGCGTCTTTGCCTTTTACCGCTTCAGCAATCGGACCGTTTACTGCAGCAACGGCTTTGGTTACGCCTTTGCCCAGGAAACGTGATTTGTCACCGTCACGCAGTTCCAGCGCTTCGCGTGAACCGGTAGAGGCACCTGATGGCGCAGCGGCCAGGCCTACGAAACCGCCTTCCAGATGCACTTCAGCTTCAACAGTCGGGTTACCACGTGAGTCGATAATTTCGCGACCGATGACTTTTACGATTTTGGACATTACGATTTTCCTCAGTACAAGTTAGTCAATCCTAAGACAAACAACGCGCGAAAAGTTCGCGCGCTGTTTGTGAAATTTACTTCGCTAAACGCTTCTGATGCTCATGCGCGGCTTTCACAAAGCCGGCAAACAACGGATGGCCGTCGCGTGGTGTCGAGGTGAACTCCGGGTGGAACTGGCAAGCCACAAACCACGGATGGTTCGGGATCTCAATAATCTCAACCAGCTGATCATCACCAGAGCGACCCGCCACGCGCAGACCGGCTGCTTCAATCTGCTTTAACAGCATATTGTTGACTTCATAGCGGTGGCGATGGCGCTCAACGATGGTGTCAGAGCCGTAGAGCTGGCGAACCTGGCTGCCCGGCGTTAACTGACACTGCTGGCTGCCCAGACGCATGGTGCCGCCCAGATCGCTCTGCTCGCTGCGGACTTCGACGTTGCCCTCTTCGTCACGCCATTCGGTGATTAACGCCACCACCGGGTATTTACAGTCTGGCACAAATTCGGTGGAGTTGGCGCCCGGCATCCCGGCGACATTGCGCGCAAACTCCATCAGCGCGACCTGCATGCCCAGGCAGATACCCAGGTACGGCACATTGTTTTCACGCGCGTACTGCGCGGTCATCAGCTTGCCTTCCACACCACGGTAACCGAAGCCACCCGGAATCAGAATCGCATCCAGATCTTTCAGCAATTCGACACCGCGTGATTCCACATCCTGCGAATCGATCAGTTTGATGTTCACGGTCACGCGATTTTTCAGGCCGCCATGTTTCAGCGCTTCGATCACGGACTTGTAGGCATCCGGCAGTTCAACATACTTGCCCACCATACCGATGGTGACTTCGCCACCCGGATTGGCTTCTTCGTAAATCACCTGCTCCCACTCGGCCAGGTTGGCTTCCGGTGCGTTCAGGTTGAAGCGCTTGCAGATATAGTCATCCAGGCCCTGCGATTTCAGCATGCCAGGAATCTTGTAGATGGAATCGACGTCCTTCAGCGAGATCACCGCTTTTTCAGGGACGTTACAGAACAGGGCGATTTTGGCGCGTTCGTTAGCCGGTACGGCACGGTCAGAACGGCAAATCAGCACGTCTGGCTGGATACCGATCGACAGCAGCTCTTTAACAGAGTGCTGAGTCGGTTTGGTTTTGACTTCACCCGCCGCCGCCATATAAGGCACCAGCGTCAGGTGCATGTACATGGTGTGCTCGCGGCCCACATCGACGGCCATCTGACGAATCGCTTCCAGGAACGGCAGCGATTCGATATCGCCTACCGTGCCGCCGATTTCGACCAGCACGACATCATGACCTTCGCCGCCTTCAATGATGCGCTCTTTGATGGCGTTGGTGATGTGCGGGATAACCTGAATGGTTGCGCCCAGATAGTCGCCCCGGCGCTCTTTGCGCAGGACATCTGAGTAGATACGACCCGTGGTGAAGTTGTTGCGACGCGTCATTTTGGTGCGGATGAAGCGCTCGTAGTGACCCAGATCCAGGTCAGTTTCGGCGCCGTCGTCAGTGACGAAAACTTCGCCGTGCTGCGTCGGGCTCATGGTGCCTGGATCCACGTTGATATACGGGTCCAGCTTCATGATGGTCACGTTCAGACCACGGGCTTCGAGAATGGCTGCGAGGGAGGCTGCGGCAATGCCTTTACCCAGAGAGGAAACGACCCCGCCGGTCACAAAAATATAATTCGTTGTCATGCTGAACCTGAGAGTTTAGGTTTAAAGACGGTGGAATAACCAGGACGGGAAAACAGTATACTGGAAACCGCTATCAGCCACAATTGATGAATCACAGCCATCCTCCAACGCATTGCTGCGGCTAACATAGCGGATAGCTGCCGAAGAAATGTTGACGTGCGTCACAAAGTTGATGGCGCGCTGAATCGTGTAAGCGCAAACGGCGACTTTATGCACAGCGCTGGAATAATCATCACTTCTCCCCGGCTTTGACCTGCTGCCAGGCGGCCTCCATCTGTTCCAGCGTCGCACCCGGCATACTCAGTCCCTGCGCGGCAATGATCGCTTCCACCGCGCGGAAGCGGCGCTCAAACTTGTCGTTGGCCTTCTGCAGCGCGGTTTCTGCTTTGCTGCCCAGATGGCGCGACAGGTTGACGGTGGCAAACAGCAGATCGCCAATCTCCTCTTCCAGTTTTTCGCTGTCCACCACGCTCTGCTGCGCCTCATGCATGACCTCATCAATCTCTTCATGCACTTTCGCCACCACCGGCCCCAGGGTGGTCCAGTCGAAGCCGACATTATGACAACGCTTCTGGATTTTATGGGCGCGCATCAGCGCAGGCAGTGCTTTGGGGATATCGTCCAGCGCCGAATGCTGCGCTTTCTCTGCCCGTTCGGCGCTCTTAATCGCTTCCCAGTTTTTCAGCACCTCCGTGCTGGTTTCCGCCGTGGCCTCGCCAAAGATGTGCGGATGACGGCGCTCCAGCTTGTCGCTGATGGCGTGGCAGACATCCTCAAAGTTGAAGCGATCCGCTTCGCTCGCCATCTGGGCATAAAAGACCACCTGAAACAGCAGGTCGCCCAGCTCGCCGCGCAGGTCGCTGAAATCTTCGCGCTGGATGGCGTCCAGCACCTCATAGGTCTCTTCCAGCGTATAGGGCGCGATGCTGGCAAAGGTCTGTTCACGATCCCACGGACAGCCATGCTCGGGATCGCGCAGGGTTTTCATAATGCCAAGCAGGCGCTCAATAGCGTTCATTCGGATAGATCCTTGATTGATGGTCAGATGACAGGAAACAGAGAGGCGCATGACAGGCGCTGACGGATGCAGTAACGCGCGTCCGGCAGCGCCCCGGGGTGCAGATTGCGCCCGCGCAACCGCACGCTGCCGGTTGCCGCAGGGCCTGACTGACAATCAGTGCAGGCGACGGGCGTCAATGATATCAGAGACCTGGTTCAGACGCGCCAGGACACGTCCCAGTACCTGATGGTTGTAGATCTCGATGTCCATGTCGATGGTGGCGAGCTGTTTTTTGGTGTCGCTGCGGCTCGACACGCCCAGCACATTCACTTTTTCATTGGCGAGAATGGTGGTGATGTCGCGCAGCAGCCCGCTGCGATCGTTGGCCGTCACCCGCACCACCAGCGAATAGCCGCTGGAGTAGCTTTCGCCCCACACCGCATCGACGATGCGTTCCGGGGCATGGGAAATCAGTTCGGCCAGCTGGTCGCAGTCGGCGCGGTGGATAGAGATGCCGCGCCCCTGGGTGATGAAACCGACAATATCGTCGCCCGGGATCGGCTGGCAGCAGCGGGCGATATGGTGCATCAGATTGCCCACCCCTTCCACGACCACTCGCCCGCTCTCTTTGCGCGCTGGCGGAGTGTAGGCTTTCTGCGTCAGCTGGCGCAGCGCCTCGCGATCTTCCTCTTCGGCGCTCGGCTTGTTCAGCTTCGCCTGCAGGAAGTTCACCATCTGATTAAGACGAATATCGCCGCCGCCAATCGCCGCCAGCAGCTCTTCAAGTGAGGTCACGTTATAGCGCGGCAGCAGCAGTTTTTCCGCCTCGCGCAGGCTGATATCGAACTGATTCAGCTCGTTATCCAGAATCTGCCGTCCGGCGGCAATGTTCTTGTCGCGATCCTGCTTGCGGAACCAGTTGTGGATCTTCGAGCGTCCGCGGCTGGTGGTGATGTAGCCCAGGTTCGGGTTGAGCCAGTCGCGACTCGGGTTCGGCTGCTTCTGGGTAATCACCTCAACCTGATCGCCCATCTGCAACTGATAGGTAAACGGCACAATGCGGCCGCCGATTTTTGCGCCGATGCAGCGGTGACCGATGTCGCTGTGAATATGGTAGGCAAAGTCGAGCGGTGTCGATCCGGCGGGCAGATCCACCACGTCCCCTTTCGGGGTAAAGACGTAGACCCGGTCATCAAACACCTGGCTGCGCACCTCTTCAAGCAGCTCGCCCGAGTCCGCCATCTCCTCCTGCCAGCTGATCAGCTTACGCAGCCAGGCGATGCGCTCTTCGTGGCCGGCAGCGCCACGCGCGCTGCTTGAGGTTGGCCCCTCTTTGTATTTCCAGTGCGCCGCCACCCCCAGCTCCGCATCTTCATGCATCTGGCGGGTACGGATCTGGATCTCCACCGTTTTGCCCTGCGGGCCTAACACCACGGTATGAATCGACTGATAGCCGTTGGGTTTCGGGTTGGCGACGTAGTCATCAAACTCGCTGGGCAGATGGCGATAGAGCGTATGCACCGTGCCCAGCGCGCCGTAGCAATCCTGCAGGCGATCGGCCACGATGCGCACCGCCCGCACATCAAACAGCTCATCAAAGGCCAGCGACTTTTTCTGCATCTTACGCCAGATGCTGTAGATATGTTTCGGACGACCATAGACCTCGGCGCGCACGCCCTCTTTGGCCATCTCTTTGCGCAGGTTGCTGACGAAGTTGTCGATATACTGCTCGCGGTCGATACGCCGCTCATGCAGTAACCGGGCGATATGCTTGTATTCGTCGGGATGCAGATAGCGGAAGCAGTAATCTTCCAGCTCCCATTTGAGCTGACCGATGCCGAGACGGTTGGCCAGCGGGGCATAGATGTTGGTGCTCTCTTTGGCCGCCAGCACCCGCTCATCTTCCGGCGCATCTTTCATTTCGCGCAGGTTCATGATGCGTTCGGCCAGCTTCAGCACCACGCAGCGGAAATCTTCGACCATCGCCAGCAGCATACGGCGGACGTTATCGACCTGTTCAGAGGCCATGGAGTCGTTGTGAATCGCTTTCAGCTGGCGGATGGCGTCCATGTCGCGCACGCCGTGCACCAGCGAGACGATGCCTTTGCCGACGGCGGTTTCCAGCTCCTCCTCACTCACCACTTCATCGTTAGCCAGCGGGAAGATCAGCGCCGCACAGAGGCTTTCGATATCCATGCTGAGCATGGAGAGGATTTCCACCATCTCGATCCCGCGCCACAGCAGCAGCGACTGATCGGGATGGTCCTGCGTCTGCGCTTCACAGTAGCGCCAGGTATCGGCAACGCGTTGACATGATTGCGGGTTGGCGATACCGAGACTGGCGATCCACTGGTCGAGGGCAAATTCCCCCTCAGTATTTAAATGCGCACTTCTGACCGCAACCATAACCTCTCCTGCACAACGACATACATCGCTTATGTTTTTCTGAACAGCACCATGGATTCGAGATGACGGGTATGAGGGAACATATCCAGCATCGCGACCCTTTCCAATTGGTAGCCTGCCGACAGCAAGACCTGACTGTCGCGGGCGAGTGTTGTTGGATTACACGACACATAGACCACGCGTTCTGGCGCAAGTTTAACCACATGTGCCATCACGCCCGCAGCCCCGGCGCGTGCCGGATCGAGTAATACCTTGTTAAATCCCTGTGCCGCCCACGGCTGGCGCGACACCGTCTCTTCCAGATTATGCTGAAAAAAACTGACGTTTTTAAGATTATTCGAATCAGCATTATACGCTGCCTGCCGCACTAATGCTGCAACCCCCTCCACACCAACCACATTTTGTACGAAGATTCCTATAGGAAGTGTGAAGTTTCCCA
Source organism: Pantoea sp. GM_Pan_3 (assembly GCF_026541045.1). NCBI lineage: Bacteria > Pseudomonadati > Pseudomonadota > Gammaproteobacteria > Enterobacterales > Erwiniaceae > Pantoea > Pantoea sp. GM_Pan_3. The sequence continues at coordinate 68,468 of NZ_JALNVA010000003.1, forward strand.
TGCCGCAAAAGAGATCCAGAACCCGGTCTTCCGGTTGCAGATCGAGCCAGGCTATCGCCTTTGCCACCATCTGCTGATTCACCGCATCGTTAACCTGAATAAAGTCCTGTGGACTGAAGGTTAGCTTAAGCTGGTGAGAGTGATAAAAAGGTGTCTGAGTCGTTAGCGACGTTAACCCTTCATCACCCGCATCCAGGAAGAGCATCAGCTGATGCTTATGCGAAAACTGTTCCAGTTTTTCACGGTCGTCCGGGTGCAGCGCATCAAGATGGCGCAGGATCATCAGCGGGCCGTTATCCGCCAGCACCAGTTCCACATGACCGAGGCGCCTGACGGCGCGCAGTGCACTCAGGCAGTGGTGCAGCGGCACCAGCAATGCCTCAAGTTCGGGCACTAAAACGGGGCAGTGCTGGATATCGACCAGATCGTTGCTCGCCTCTTGGCGGAACCCCATCTGCAGCCGCTGCGCTTTATTCTGCCACTGCAGACCCAGACGGGCGCGACGCCGGTAGCCCCAGGGTTCACCGGCGATCACCTCCTCCACCGCGATCGTCTGCGCGGCGGCCTGGCTCAGCATCCGGCTCAGCGCCTGAGCTTTGCTCTGCTGCTGCAGCTCCACCTCTGCATGCTGCTGCTGGCAGCCACCGCAGCGATCAAAGTGGGGACAGCGCGGTGCGACGCGCGCCGGACTGCGGCTGAGCAGCCGTTTCACTTTCCCCCGGGCAAACTGGCGTTTATCCTCTGTCAGCGTGATCTCCGCCTGCTCACCCGGCAAGGCACCGGCGACAAAAATCGTTTTGCCTTTGTGACGCGCCACGCCCTGCCCGAACGGATCGAGCTCATCGATGGTGACGGTGATCCGCTGTTGTGTCGCCACGCGCTGTTTTGCAACGTAAAATTGCGCCATAGTGTTATCAGTTCTCTTTATCGAAACGACCTGCACGGTGCTGTCGACAGGATGTGCAGGGAGGTTAATGCCGGAGTAGCCAGGCGACTATTATGACCAAATACAGCCTGCGGGCGCGAATGATGATTTTAATTCTGGCACCCACGCTGATGGTTGGCCTGCTGCTCAGCTCATTTTTTGTAGTCCATCGCTACAATGAACTGCAGCGCCAGGTAATCGATGCCGGGGCGAATATCATCGAACCGCTGGCGATCTCCAGCGAATACAGCATGACCTGGGACGATCGCGATGCGATGCGGGAGCTGGTGAGTTTACTGCACCGCCGCCACTCCGGCATCGTCCGGGCGATCTCCGTGTTTGATAATCATAACCAGCTCTACGTGACCTCCAATAACCGGCAGAATCTCAGCCTGCTGCAGCAGGAAGATATCCACGCCCTGCCCGATGATGTCTCCATGGAGCGTCACGGTAATCTGTTGATTCTGCGCACGCCGATCACGGCCGAGCGTTACGATCTGGATGAATTACCCGATGAAAAGGTCAAACCCTCGGGTAACCCCCTGGGCTATGTGGCGATTGAACTCGATCTGCAGTCGGTGCGCCTGCAGCAGTATAAAGAGGTGTTTGTCGCCACCCTGATGCTGCTCTTCTGCCTCTGCCTTGCGATGCTGTTTGCCTATCGGCTGATGCGTGATGTCACCGGCCCGATCCGCAACATGGTGACCACCGTTGACCGCATCCGTCGCGGTCAGCTCGACAGCCGCGTTGAAGGGTACATGCTGGGCGAACTCAGCACGCTGAAAAACGGCATCAACGCCATGGCGATGTCGCTGACCGCCTATCACGAAGAGATGCAGCACAACATCGACCAGGCGACGTACGATCTGCGGGAAACGCTGGAACAGCTGGAGATTCAGAACGTCGAACTGGATCTGGCGAAGAAGCGCGCTCAGGAAGCGGCGCGCATTAAATCGGAGTTTCTGGCAAACATGTCGCACGAGCTGCGAACGCCGCTTAATGGCGTGCTGGGCTTTACCCGCCAGATGCTGAAAACTCAGCTGCGCACGACCCAGCGCGACTACATGCAGACCATCGAGCGCTCGGCCAACAACCTGCTCAGTATCATTAACGACGTGCTCGATTTTTCGAAGCTGGAAGCGGGCAAGCTGATGCTGGAGGCGATCCCCTTCCCTCTGCGTGCCACCCTGGATGAGACCCTGGTGCTGCTGGCCCCGTCGGCGCATGACAAGGGGCTGGAGCTGACGGTGGTGTGCGACAGCAGCGTGCCGGACAACGTCATCGGCGATGCGCTGCGCCTGCAGCAGATTCTGATCAACCTGATTGGCAACGCCATCAAGTTTACTGAACAGGGCCATATCGGCCTGCGCGTCACGCAGCGCGTTATGACCCAGACGCGCGTCGAGCTGGAGATTCAGGTAGAGGATAGCGGCATCGGTATCTCTGAGCAGCAGCAGACGCAGCTGTTTCAGGCGTTCCGCCAGGCCGACGCCAGTATTTCGCGCCGTCATGGCGGCACCGGGCTGGGGCTGGTCATCACCCAGAAACTGGTGCGGGAGATGGGCGGGGATATCACCTTCAGCAGCCAGCCGGATCAGGGCTCTACCTTTGTGATTCGCGTGCAGCTGGATCTCAACCCCAACGCGCCCGGTATGCCGCGCGTGCTGGAAGCGCTGTCACAGTCCCGCATCGCCTATGTCGAGGCGGATGCCACCGTCGCCCGCGCGGCGCTGGAGATGCTGAGCGCCACGCCGTTGCAGATCGACTACAGCGAAACGCTGGAGGGCCTGCCGGCGTCCCACTATCCGCTGCTGCTGATGGCGATGCCGGTCAGCATCAGCCAGCCCGAGCTGCTGAACGAGGGGAGGATCAATGCGCTGCTGGATCGGGCAGATAATGTGCTGATGGCCCTGCCCAGCCCGATGATGCTGCTGGCTGATGAACTGAAGGTGCGCGGCATTGACGGCTGCATTGCGAAGCCAATCTCCCTGACGCGACTCCTGCCGATGCTGCTGGATCTGCACACCCGCCAGATCAGCGAGCTGCCCTTCTCCCCGCGCCTGCCGCTGACGGTGATGGCAGTGGATGATAACCCTGCCAACCTCAAGCTGATTGGTGCGCTGCTGGAGGAGCAGGTGCAGAATATCCTGCTGTGCAGCAGCGCCGAACACGCTATCCGCGAGGCGCGCCAGCAGTCGCTGGATGTGATTCTGATGGATATTCAGATGCCTGACATCGATGGTATTCGCGCCAGCGAAATCATCCGTGGTCTGCCGCTGCACGCCACGACCCCCATCGTGGCGGTGACCGCTCACGCCATTGATGGCGAACGCGAGCAGCTCATCAAAGCGGGCATGAATGACTATCTTGCCAAACCGATTGATGAGAGCAAGTTAAGGCAGCTGCTGGCGCGCTATACGCCCGCACCGGTGGTCGCCGTGCCGGAACTGCCGCCGATACTGCCGACGCTGGACTGGCAGCTGGCACTGCGGCAGGCGGCGAATAAACCCGACCTGGCACGGGATCTGCTGCGGATGCTGCTGGAGTTTTTACCGGAAGTTCACGCGAAGATGGCGCAGTTTATGGCCGCCAATGAGGTCACGGCCCTGCGGGAGATCATTCACAAGCTGCACGGCAGTGCCAGCTACAGCGGCGTGCCGCGCATGAAGCAGCTCTGCCACCAGCTGGAGAGAGAGCTGCTGCAGGCCAGCGATATCGCCGCTTTGGAGCCGGAACTGCTGGAGCTGCAGGATGAGATGGAGAACGTGGCGCGTGAAGCCCGGCAGCTGCTGGGCATCGGGTAATCCGGGCTGGCCGCAGGATCAGTGAAAGCCGGCCAGCTTTAGCGTGGCGGCGACGTTACGCGCCGTCATCGTTACATTTTTGCCGGCCGTGGCGAGCGCCTCATCCAGCGTGCAGATGCTGTAGAGCACGCTGAACACCGCATCGATACCATGCTGATGCACTACCCCCACATCCGCCGTCAGGCTGCCGGCGATGCCTATCACCGGCTTGTTGAAGCGCTTTGCCACGCTGGCGACCCCCACCGGCACCTTGCCATTGATACTCTGGCTGTCGATGCGGCCTTCCCCGGTGATCACGAGGTCGGCATCTTTTACCTGCTCTGCCAGCCCCAGCGCCTCCGTGACAATTTCGATGCCACGCCGCAGTTCTGCCTGGCAAAAGGCGTGTAGCGCCGCCCCCATGCCGCCCGCCGCACCGCCGCCGGGGATATGCAGCACGTCGATATCGAGGTCGCGCTGAATAATCGCGGCGTAATGGGTCAGCGCCTTATCGAGCTGCTGCACCAGTGCCGGTGTCGCCCCTTTCTGCGGACCGAAAACAGCCGAAGCGCCCTCCTTTCCGGTCAGCGGATTAGTGACGTCACACGCCACTTCAATGCGGCACTGCCGAAGCCGGGCATCCAGTGCATCAATCTCAATGGTGGCGAGGTCAGGCAGCGACCCGCCGCCGTAACCAATCTGCTGGCCGCGATCATCCAGCAGCCGGGCGCCCAGCGCCTGCATCATCCCGGCGCCGCCATCGTTGGTCGCACTACCGCCAATGCCAATAATGATGTGGCCGACCCCTTTATCCAGCGCATGCCGGATCAGCTCGCCGGTGCCGAACGAGGTGGTGATCAGCGGATCGCGCTGGGCGGCGGGCACCCGCTCCAGTCCGCTGGCCGCCGCCATTTCGATATAGGCGGTGGACGCATCGCCGGAGAGGCCATAGAAAGCCTCGACCTGTGTGCCCAGTGGCCCGGTCACCTTCAGCCTGACGATGTTTCCTTTCGTCGCCGCGACCATCGCTTCTACCGTTCCTTCGCCGCCGTCGGCGACCGGTATTTTCACGTAGTGGGCATCGGGAAAGATGTCACGGAATCCCGCTTCAATCGCCGATGCCACCTCCAGGGCGGATAAACTCTCTTTATATGAATCCGGTGCGATTACGATTTTCATAGGCAATCCGAGCACAGTTGAGTCATTGAAACGGCGCTGAACCCGGCCGGTTTCCGCGGAGACCGGCACCGGGATTTAGCGGGCGATTTCAACCTTCGCTAACTTCTCATAATAGCAGGCCAGCGCACTGTGGTCGGACGTTCCCTGGCCATCATTACGCAGCGCCTGCATCATCTCCATCACCGCCGCCGTCAGCGGCAGATGCGCGCCCAGCGTGTGCGAGGTATCCAGGGCGTTCGCCAGATCCTTGATATGCAGGTCGATGCGGAAGCCCGGTCTGAAGTTGCGATCCATCACCATCGGCGCTTTCGCCTCCAGCACCGTGCTGCCCGCCAGGCCGCCACGAATCGCCTGGAACACCAGCTCCGGACTGACCCCCGCTTTGGTCGCCAGCGACAGGGCTTCGGACATCGCCGCGATGTTCAGCGCCACAATCACCTGATTGGCCAGCTTGGTGACGTTGCCCGCGCCGATATCACCGGTGTGCACTACCGATCCCGCCATCGCCTTCATGATGTCGTAACAGCGATCAAACACCGCTTTCTCTCCGCCGGCCATGACGGAAAGCGTGCCTTCAATCGCTTTCGGCTCCCCGCCGCTGACCGGGGCGTCCAGCATGCTGATCCCTTTCTCTGCCAGCGCATCGTGCACTTCCCGGCTCGCCAGCGGCGCAATCGAGCTCATGTCGATCACCACCAGGCCCGGCTTCGCGCCTTCGATAATGCCGCCCTCTCCCAGACAGACCGCTTTCACCTGCGGCGAGTTGGGCACCATGGTAATGACCACCTCGCACTGCTCAGCCACCTCTTTCGGCGAAGTTGCCACGGTCGCGCCCAGTTCAGCCAGTTCAGCTTCATTGCTGGCGTGGTGATCCCGCACCACCAGTGAGTAGCCCGCTTTCAGCAGATTTTTGCTCATGGGTTTACCCATGATGCCCAGGCCAATAAATCCAATCTTCATTGCATGTCTCCTTGCTGCTTAGCGCTTGAATTTGTCGCACAACGCCTGGGTGGCGCTGCGGAATATCCCGAGATCGCTGCCGACCGCCACAAAGGTGGCTCCCCACTCCAGATAACGACGGGCGTCCGCCTCCACCGGGGCCAGTATGCCCGCCGGCTTCCCGGCCGCTCTGGCACGGTCAAAAATGTGTTTAATCACGTCCAGCACCTCCGGGTGGGCGGGCTGGCCGAGGTAGCCCAGCGCCGCAGAGAGATCGCCCGGCCCGACAAAGATGCCGTCCACGCCGTCGACCGCGGCTATGGCGTCGATGTGGTCAACCGCCTGCCGGGTTTCGATCTGCACCAGCACGGTGATGTTGTCATTGATGCTCTGGTTATAATCCGGCAGGGTGCCGTACATGTTGCTGCGATGGGAGACCGACACGCCGCGAATACCGGCGGGCGGATAGCGGGTTGAGGCGACCGCGCGCCGCGCCTCCTCTTCTGTCTCAACAAAGGGCACGAGGAAGTTGTTAAACCCGATATCCAGCAGGCGCTTGATGATCACCGGCTCGTTGCAGGGCGGTCGTACGACCGGCGCACTGTGGCTCCCTTTCAGCGCCATCAGCTGTGGCACAAACGTGGTGATATCGTTGGGCGCATGCTCCCCATCCAGCACCAGCCAGTCAAAACCGGCCAGCCCCAGGATTTCGGTAGAGATCGGACTGGCCAGCGCGCACCAGCTGCCAATCAGGGTTTCACCCGCTAACAGGCGACGACGAAATCCGTTGGGCCAGGCTGCATTACTCATGGTTGAACTCCTGTAACGACGGCTCCGCGTGAGCCAGAAAGATTAACGAACCAGGCACGGACGTTTGTTATCGAAAGTCCAGCCTGGCACCAGGAACTGCATCGCTTCGGCATCATCACGCGCGCCCAGCCCCTGCTTCTGATAGAGCGCGTGGGCCTGCATCACCTGATCCATATCCAGCTCGATACCGAGACCGGGCTTCTGCGGCACCTGCACCATGCCGCCTTTGATCAGGAACGGCTCTCTGGTGAGACGCTGATTCCCCTCCTGCCAGATCCAGTGGGTATCGATGGCGGTGATCGCGCCCGGTGCGGCCGCGGCAACGTGGGTAAACATCGCCAGCGAAATGTCGAAGTGATTATTGGAGTGGGAGCCCCAGGTCAGGCCGAAGTCGTGGCACATCTGTGCGACCCGCACCGAACCCTGCATCGTCCAGAAATGGGGGTCGGCCAGCGGAATGTCGACTGACTGCAGCGACAGGGTATGTCCCATCTGTCGCCAGTCGGTGGCGATCATATTGGTAGCGGTAGGCATGCCGGTCGCGCGGCGGAACTCCGCCATCACTTCCCGCCCGGAGTAGCCCTGCTCCGCGCCACAGGGATCTTCTGCGTAGGCCAGCACGCCCTTGAGCTGTTTGCCGAGCAGAATCGCCTCATTGAGCGACCAGGCTCCATTGGGATCGAGGGTAATACGCGCCGTGGGAAAGCGTTTTGCCAGCGCCGTCACCGCTTCGGCCTCTTCGCCGCCGCGCAGCACGCCGCCTTTGAGTTTGAAGTCGTTGAAGCCATATTTCTCATAGGCGGCTTCCGCCAGGCGCACCACGGCCTCGGGGGTGAGCGCCTCTTCATGACGCAGGCGATACCAGTCGCACGGATCGTCCGGCTGGCTCTGATATGGCAGGGCGGTTTTTCTGCGGTCGCCGATATAGAAGAGGTAGCCGAGCATCTCCACGCGGTCGCGCTGTTGCCCGTCACCCAGCAGCGAGGCGACGTTAACGCCCAAGTGCTGACCCAGCAGATCCAGCAGCGCTGCCTCAATGCCGGTGACCACATGGATTGTGGTGCGCAGATCAAAGGTCTGGTTGCCGCGACCGGCCGCATCCCGATCGGCAAAGGTCGTGCGCACCAGGCTGAGGGTATTTTTATATTCGCCCAGCGTTTTGCCGACCACCAGCGAGGCGGCATCTTCCAGCGTCTGACGAATTTTCTCCCCGCCGGGGATTTCACCGACGCCGGTATGTCCGGCGTTATCTTTGATAATGACAATGTTGCGGGTGAAGAATGGCGAGTGCGCGCCGCTGAGATTCAGCAGCATGCTGTCGTAGCCGGCAACCGGGATCACCTGCATGGCGGTCACTTTGGGTGTTGAACTCATCTCCTGCTCCTTATGCTGTTGCACGGCCAAATGCCGGGCGCTTGCGATCAAATGTCCAGCCGGGGATCAGATACTGCATCGCCGTGGCGTCGTTGCGTGCACCGGCGGGCAGTGACTGATAGAGCTGACTGGCTTTGTGCACCTGGTCCCAGTCGAGCTCGATCCCCAGGCCCGGCGCATCCGGCACGGCAATCTTTCCGTTGCGGATTTGCAGCGGGTTTTTCGTCAGGCGCTGATCGCCCTCCTGCCAGATCCAGTGGGTGTCAATCGCGGTCGGGTTACCAGGCGCGGCCGCACCGACATGGGTGAACATCGCCAGCGAAATATCGAAGTGATTATTGGAATGGCAGCCCCACGTCAGGCCCCACTCATCGCACAGCTGGGCGACCCGCACGGCCCCGCTCAGCGTCCAGAAGTGCGGGTCCGCCAGCGGGATGTCGACCGCGTTAACCATCACCGCGTGGTTCATCTCCCGCCAGTTGGTCGCGATCATATTGGTGGCGACCGGCAGGCCGGTCGCGCGCCGGAACTCGGCCATTACTTCACGTCCCGAATAGCCCTGCTCTGCCCCGCAGGGGTCTTCGGCGTAGCTCAGCACATCCTGCATCCCCTTACAGAGGGCGATGGCCTCATCCAGCCGCCATGCCCCGTTGGGGTCCACCGTGATGCGCGCGCCGGGAAAACGCTGCTTCAGCGCCACCGCCGTGGCGATCTCCTGCTCGCCCGGCAGCACGCCCCCTTTAAGTTTGAAATCTTTAAAGCCATAGCGATCCGCCGCCGCCTCCGCCAGCCGCACTACCGCTTCGCTGGTGAGCGCCTCCTGATGACGCAGGTGATACCAGTCGTGGCTGGCCTGCTCGCCACTCTGATAGGGCAGATCGGTTTTGCGGCGGTCACCGAGATAGAAGAGATAGCCCAGCACCGTGACTTCATCCCGCTGTTTGCCCGGCCCCAGCAGTTCCGCCACCGGCACGCCCAGACACTGTCCCAGCAGGTCGAGCAGCGCCGCTTCCAGCGCGGCCACGGCGTTGACCCGCAGCTCAAAGGTCCAGGCACCGTTGCCAAAGGTGGTGAAGTCAGCCGACGCATTCCCTTTGTGCACCTGCTGCACCAGACGATTCATGCGGGCAATCTGCTGGCCTTCGACCTGCGGAATGGCGGCCATCAGGGTCTGGTAGATGGTGTCGCCGCCGGGCGCTTCACCCACGCCGGTGTGTCCGGCGCTGTCGGTGAGCACCACGATATTGCGGGTAAAACAGGCGTTGTGCGCGCCGCCAATGTTGAGCAGCATACTGTCGTAACCGGCGACCGGGATAACCTGCATCGCCGTAATCACAGGTGAACTTTGCGTCGTCATGAGGCGTCCTTAACCGGCCGGGTTTTCAGTTCAACACGTTTGATATCACCGGCGATCACCAGGAAGCTGAAGGCGGCGACGAAGGCATGGATACCGACATAGATCAGCGCACCCTCAAAGGAGCCGCTGGTGGCAATGATGTAGCCGATGGCGATAGGCGTCACGATGCCGGAGAAGTTGCCGAACATGTTGAACAGGCCGCCGCTCAGGCCACTGATCTCTTTGGGGGCGGTATCCGCCATCACCGCCCATCCCAGTGCGCCGATCCCTTTACCGAAGAACGCCAGCGCCATGAAGAAGACCACCAGCCACTCGGTTTCGGTGTAGTTACACATCACCATCGAGATAGAGAGCAACATGCCGAGCACAATCGGCGTTTTACGTGCAATATTCAGCGAGCCGGTTTTGCGCATCAGCCAGTCGGAGATCACCCCACCCAGCACCCCGCCGAGGAAGCCACACACCGCGGGTACCGAAGCAATAAAGCCCGCTTTGAGAATCGACATGCCGCGCGCCTGCACCAGATAGACCGGAAACCAGGTGATAAAAAAGTAGGTTAAGGCGTTAACACAATACTGGCCGAGGTAGATGCCGAGCATCATGCGGGAGGTCAGCAGCTGTTTGATCTGGAACCACTTTTCGCTCCAGCTCACCCTGCGGCTCTCCTTTTTGACATCCATATTGATCAGCGCCCCGCCCTGCTCCATGTAGGCCAGTTCGGCTTTGTTTACGCCGGGGTGATCGGTGGGATCGTGGATCACTTTCAGCCAGATGAAGCTCAGGATGATCCCCAGCCCGCCCATGAACCAGAAGACGTGTGCCCAGCCCACTTCCGACACCAGCCAGCCCATGATGGGCGCAAAGATCACCGTGGCGAAATATTGCGCTGAATTGAAGATCGCCACCGCGGTGCCACGCTCCTGCGCCGGAAACCAGGCGGCCACGATGCGGCTGTTGCCAGGGAAAGAGGGGGCTTCCGCCAGCCCCACCAGGAAGCGCAGCAGAAAGAGTGACACGATGATGCCGAAGCCGCTGAAGATATCGACAAAGCCCTGCAGCAGGGTAAACAGCGACCAGGTAAAAATACTCCAGAAGTAGACGCGCTTTGAGCCAAAACGATCGAGCAGCCAGCCGCCTGGGATCTGACCAATCACGTACGCCCATGAGAAAGCAGAGAAGATGTAGCCCAGTCCGACCGAATCGAGGCCGATATCTTTGGACATCGCCGAACCGGCTATCGAAATGGTGGCGCGGTCGCCGTAGTTGAATGAGGTGACGATGAATAACATCACCACAATCCAGTAACGGGCGTTGGTGCGCTTCTGCACCGCTTCCGCAGTCTGGCTGAAACTATTCATGATGCACTCCTGAAATATAGCGTGAGCTACATTCGCTCTGACTGCATACACATCGCGTTGGGTATCAGAGAGAAGTTGGGTTAAACACGGCGATCTCTTTGGTTCAGGACGGGCCAATACGTCGTGACAGATAACCTGACTTTGGCTAACGGCGCTCAGTATAAAAACAGCCTGTGGCGAGCACATTGGCGTATCGCCCTGGAATAACGGCCGTTATGAAGTGATTGTCTGGCGGATGCACGAAACCCTGCGGCATGGCTCACGAAAGCGGCAAATAGCGCCGCCGAAACCGTGCCGGGTCGCCCTTTCCCCTCCGCTTTGTGAGGCGTTTCACTTGCTTCTGGAGAATCGACCCAAAACAGCGCGGCAGATCGGCGTAATAGTGGTCAGTTGCACAATGTGTGGCCTGCTTCCCCTCTTTATACTGAAGCTGGCTAATACACCGCAGGTAACAGGTCAGATTATGCGAACCGGACAAGCCGGTGCGCCCGACAGGAGATAGGCGATGAACCCCACAACAGATGAACAGCCGCTCTGCATCAGAGTCCATGAGCATGACAACGTGGCGATTGTGGTCAACACGCTGGGTCTGCCCGCTGGCACGCAGTTTGCGGATGGCCTGACGCTGACGGAACATGTGCCGCAGGGGCATAAAGTCGCGCTGCAGGCGATTCACCAGGGAGGGGCGATCGTGCGTTATGGCGAAGTGATCGGTTATGCCGTGCGGGATATAGCCTGCGGCAGCTGGATCGATGAGTCACTGGTGGCGCTGCCGGAGGCGCCGCCGCTGGCGAGCCTGCCGTTAGCCACCCAGGTCCCGCCCGACCTGCCGCCGCTGGAAGGCTACACCTTTGAGGGCTACCGCAATGCGGATGGCAGCGTGGGTACCCGTAACCTGCTCGGCATCACCACCAGCGTCCACTGTGTGGCGGGTGTGGTGGATCATGTGGTGCAGATCATTGAACGGGAGTTACTGCCGCGCTATCCGAATGTGGATGGCGTGGTCGCGCTGAATCACCTCTACGGCTGCGGCGTGGCAATCAACGCCCCCGCAGCGGTGGTGCCGATTCGCACGATTCACAACCTGGCGCTGAATGCGAATTTCGGCGGTGAAGTGATGGTCATCAGCCTCGGCTGCGAAAAGTTACAGCCGGAGCGTCTGCTGACCGGCACCCCCGACGTGCAGGCGATTTCGCTGGATGATGATGACATCGTGCGTTTGCAGGATGAAAAGCTGGTGGGGTTTGGTGCGATGGTAAAGGCGATTCTGCAGGTGGCAGAGCGTCATCTTCAGCGGCTGAATCAGCGTCAGCGCGAAACCTGTCCCGCCTCGGAACTGATTGTCGGCATGCAGTGCGGCGGCAGCGATGCGTTTTCCGGCGTGACGGCGAATCCGGCTGTGGGGTTCGCCTCGGATCTGCTGGTGCGCTGCGGGGCCACCGTGATGTTTTCTGAGGTCACGGAGGTGCGGGATGCCATTCACCTGCTGACCCCGCGGGTCATTAATGAGGAGGTCGGAAGGCGTTTACTTGAAGAGATGGCCTGGTATGACAATTACCTCGACCAGGGCAACACCGACCGCAGCGCCAATCCGTCACCGGGCAATAAAAAAGGGGGACTGGCGAACGTGGTGGAGAAAGCGCTCGGCTCCATCGCCAAATCGGGACGCAGCGCCATTGTGGAAGTGCTGTCCCCCGGTCAGCGCCCCACCCGCCGCGGACTGATCTACGCGGCAACGCCCGCCAGCGATTTTGTCTGCGGCACCCAGCAGCTCGCCTCCGGCATTACGCTGCAGGTCTTCACCACCGGTCGCGGCACCCCGTACGGGCTGGCGGCCATTCCGGTCATCAAGATGGCAACCCGTAACGCGCTGGCCGAGCGCTGGCACGATCTGATGGATATCAATGCCGGCACGATTGCCACCGGAGAAGAGAGTATTGAGCAGGTCGGCTGGCGGCTGTTTGCGTTGATTCTCGATATCGCCAGTGGCAGGAAGCAGACCTGGTCCGATCGCTGGGGCATCCGTAATCAGCTGGCGGTCTTTAATCCGGCACCGGTGACGTGAGCCGTGCCCGGCGTCTCCCTGCCGTCGGCTGGCAGAGAGAGCCCGGGCGAGGCGATCAGAGCAGCGCACCCCAGGCATCGACCCAGGGCGAGGTCACCGCTTCCGGTTCTGGATTTTCGGTGGCATCCACCAGCAGCACCTCACCGACCCGCTGTGCGCCCTGCTCCTGCAGCAGCGCATCAAAGGCTTTGCCCGCGCCACAGAAGTGGTCGTAACTGCTGTCGCCCAGCGCAATGACGCCATAGCGCAGCGCGGGCTGGTGCCCCAGCTGATCCTTTATCGCGTGGAACAGACCGGAAATGGTGTCAGGAAAATCGCCCTGACCGGTGGTTGAGGTGACGATTAGCGCCACATCGCCTGCAAAGGCCTGCCAGTCCGCCAGCGTCGGGTCATCAAACAGGGTCACGCTGTGCCCCTGCTGCTGCAGAATCGGCTCGGCCTCTTCCGCCACCAGCAGCGCATTGCCATAAACCGTCCCCACAAAAATGCCAATCTTTGCCATCTGATCTCTCCCTTATTCTGAAACGTTATCCTGTCCTGGCGCGGCGTCAAACTCAACCCGCGGCACCTCAGGAATGCAATCCTGCCAGCCAAACTGCGTCATCAGCGTCTGCCAGACGCTATCCAGCCCGGCGCGCAGCACCAGTGGCTCGCCGGTCACCGGGTGGGTCAGGGCCAGGCTGCTGGCGTGCAGCATCAGCCGGTCAGCGCCAAAATGTTGCGCGGCGCCTCGGTTCTGACGCAGGTCGCCATGCGCCGAATCGCCAATAATCGGATGACGCAGGTGGGACATATGACGGCGCAGCTGATGTTTGCGACCGGTTTTAGGTGAGAGCTCAACCAGACTGTAGCGCGAGGTGGGGTAACGGCTGATGGCGACCGGCATCTCGACCGTGGCCAGCGACTGATAGTCGGTGACCGCGGGCTGCGCGGCGCGTGCTTCAGTGACGTGCTTGTCCGCGATTTTGTCCCGCTCTTCAACCAGCGGATAGTCCAGCGTCCCGCTGCTCTCCAGCCAGCCACGCACCACGGCGTGATAGGTTTTCTGCATCTGATGCTGTTCAAACTGCTGAGAAAGCTGGCGGCCAACCTCACTCGATAGCCCCATCAGCAGCACCCCGGAGGTCGGCTTGTCCAGACGATGGGCGGTAAAGACATGCTGGCCGATCTGATCCCGCACGGTCTGCATCACAAACACGGTTTCATGCCGATCCAGCCAGCTGCGATGCACCAGCCAGCCGCTGGGCTTGTTGACCGCAACCAGCCACGCATCCTGATAGAGTATCTCCAGCATCAGTGGGCCGCATCCCTGAGCAACGCATCCAGCTGACGCAGCGTGAGTAGCAGCGGCGCAATGCCGGGCTGGTCAGGCACCAGCGCAACCTCATAATAGGGCGCGACGGCAAAGTTTTGCGGCAGCGGATGGCCGGCCGCCATCAGGGCGTGCATCCGCGGAATCAGCACCCACTGGAGCCATTGCAGCGGCTCAAGCGTATCGAGGCAGAAGGGTTCACGACTCTCCAGCGCCTCCACGGCAGGCGGCGTGCTCTGCCAGAGCTGGTACTCACGCATCACCGCTTCCAGCTGCTCCAGCCGCTGCGTAATAAATTGTTCAGGCGTCATGCGCCACCTCCGGCTAGCCGTCAAAAAATGGGCGGCAAGCATATCACTTGTTGGCACAGGCACAAAAAAAGGAGCACTGTATAAACAGTGCTCCCGGTTCGTTTGCAGCCATCCTGCTACGTTAATGCTCCCTGCTCTTCCGTGACAACTTGTCCAGTGCGAACTCCTGTCGCGCATCGTCCTGATGATTCCTAAGCATCCTGGCCCGCCACCTCGTCCGAGGGGCTCCCGTTCTCCATCCTGGAGGTGTCCCTGACTCAATCCTGAGCGATCCTGTTTCATCCTGAAACCTTCCGTGTGCCGTAAGCTCCGTTACGTTCCTGCCTCATGGCTTATCATCATCCTGACGATATCTTTTTCCTGAGCATCCTGCAGTGGGAAATATTTTGACAGAACTCGTTACGCGCACAAGTGACTTACAGCTGAACTTTACAAAATGTGCGGCACAAATTCAGATAATCGCCATTAAGTTGATGATTCACAATATTTTTACATTGCAGCCTTCCGGATGGCTCAGATTTTATATAGCGATCTCTCACACCACATGTAAGAGATCTCTCACAAGCGAGGCGGCAAATCACTGCAATTCAGATGATAACCGGTTGTAATGACTTAAGAAACATCTCAAGATTTTCCGCAATAATCTGGCGCTGTTTACGGCCAGGCTGTTCCAGAATCACCTCGCCAGTCAGGTTAGAGATGGAGACGATCTCCTCGTCTGACGCCGTCGTGGCGATAAACAGCGTCGGTGACTGTCGGAGGCGGCGCTGCATAACCAGATGCCCAATCAGGTTCTCCTGAAGCCGCAGGAAATCCTCTTCACTCCACACCTGCAACAGCGTCAGCTGATTCTCACCATGACGCGCCGACATGTCGCCGGCAAACTGCGTGGTATAGAAGGCAGTGACTGACGGCTGCAACTGCAGATCCACGGCCCGCTCGACTCCATCCAGTGTCGGCGGCAGACTAAAAGGCTGCGGCTGCCAGATGACCTGCTCCTCGCGCTCCTCCAGCGCGCAGGGCGACGCGACGCCAGCGAGATCGCGGCTGGCCGGAGCATGACCCCTCTGCGCCAGCCAGTGCTGGCAGTAACGGGTGGTAAAGTCGCGCAACGCGGCGGCAGTTTGCTGCATCATTCATATTCTCACTTCTGATGGGTTACACTTAGCCACTTTGATGAATTCTGGTGGTAACCGCAATGACTACACACGAACAGGATCAGGCACTCAGCAACCTGACGCTGGGCAAGCCCACAGCCTATCACGATCGCTATGACAATGGCTTATTGCAGGCGGTGCCGCGCAGCCTGAACCGCGAACCTCTTGGCCTGTTTCCTGAAAGTCTGCCGTTTACCGGCGGCGATATCTGGACGCTGTATGAGCTCTCCTGGCTGAACAGCAAGGGGCTGCCGCAGGTTGCCGTGGGTGAAGTGGTGCTGGATGCGCATAGCCGCAACCTCATCGAGTCGAAAAGCTTCAAGCTCTATCTCAACAGTTTCAACCAGACCCGCTTTGCCGACTGGGGTGAGGTGCGTCAGACGCTGGAGCGCGATCTCCGCGCCTGTGCTGAAGGTGATGTGCGGGTGGCGCTGTTCCGTCTGAATGAAATCGAAGGACAGCCGATCGGCCATTTTGAGGGGACCTGCATTGATGAGCAGGATATCGCCATCGAGGATTATCGCTTCAACGCTGACTATCTGGCCGATGCCGCAGGCAGCGAAATCGTGGAAGAGACGCTGGTCAGCCATCTGCTCAAATCAAACTGCCTGATTACCCATCAGCCCGACTGGGGCTCGGTGATGATCCGCTACAAAGGCCCGCGCATTCACCGCGAAGCGCTGCTGCGTTATCTGGTCTCCTTCCGCCAGCACAACGAATTTCATGAACAGTGTGTCGAACGCATCTTTAACGATGTGATGCGGTTCTGCCACCCGGAAGCGCTGACGGTCTATGCGCGTTACACGCGGCGCGGCGGGCTGGATATCAACCCATGGCGCACGAATGTGCCCTTCTCGCCCGGTTTTTCGCGTCTGGTGCGTCAGTAGTTTGCGAGAGCTCTCGCAGGCTGCATGAAGGAAGCGCAGTTCCGCTTGAGCTGGGCGGGCCGACAAGGCTACTCTGGTGATGGCGGCAATCTGCGGGTTGCCGACCAGGGATTTTCGTCACTGCCGTTGCAGTGCCAACACGCACCCAGGCGGGTGTAAAGGAGTTCATTTGATTACCCATATCAGCCCCCTTGGCTCAATGGATCTGCTCTCGCAGCTGGAAGTCGATATGCTCAAGCGCACCGCCAGCAGCGACCTCTATCAGCTGTTCCGCAATTGCTCTCTGGCCGTGCTTAACTCTGGCAGCCAGACTGACAGCAGCCACGAACTGCTCTCCCGCTTTGAAAACTTCGACATCAACGTGCTGCGCCGTGAGCGTGGCGTCAAACTGGAGCTGATCAACCCACCGGAAGAGGCCTTTGTGGATGGCCGCATCATCCGGTCCCTGCAGGCGAACCTGTTTGCGGTACTGCGCGATATCCTGTTTGTCAGCGGCCAGCTCGCCATGCCGGGGCGCTTAACCGCGGGTGAAGAGAATGACTCCGCCACGATCACCAACACCGTTTTCTCCATTCTGCGTAATGCACGGGCACTGCACATCGGTGAGTACCCTAACACCGTGGTCTGCTGGGGCGGTCACTCCATTAACGCGGTTGAATATCAGTATTGCCGCAATGTCGGCACACAGCTGGGCCTGCGTGAGCTGAATATCTGTACCGGCTGCGGACCCGGCGTCATGGAAGCCCCGATGAAAGGGGCCGCCGTCGGCCATGCGCAGCAGCGCTACCGTGACAGCCGCTTTATTGGCCTCACCGAGCCCTCAATTATTGCGGCTGAACCGCCTAACCCGCTGGTCAATGAGCTGATCATCATGCCGGACATTGAGAAGCGTCTGGAAGCCTTTGTGCGTATTGCCCACGGCATTATCATTTTCCCGGGCGGGGTCGGCACCGCCGAAGAGCTGCTCTACCTGCTGGGCATTCTGATGAACCCGCAGAACAAGGACCAGGTGCTGCCGCTGATCCTGACCGGACCGGAAGAGAGTGCCGACTACTTCCGCGTGCTGGATGATTTCATTGTTAACACGCTGGGCGAGCAGGCGCGTAAGCATTATCAGATCATCATCAACGATGCAGCCGAAGTGGCGCGTCTGATGAAGAAAGCGATGCCGCAGGTCAAAGAGAATCGTCGCGAAACCGGCGATGCGTATAGTTTCAACTGGTCCATCCGCATCGAGCCCGATCTGCAGATCCCTTTCCTGCCGACCCATGAAAACATGGCGAACCTCAATCTATACACCAACCAGCCTCCTGAAAAGCTGGCTGCTGACCTGCGCCGGGCCTTCTCAGGCATCGTAGCCGGTAACGTGAAAGAGATCGGGATCCGCGAAATCCGTGAGAAGGGACGTTACCGGCTGCATGGCGATGCCGACATCATGCACCGCATGGACGAGCTGCTGCAGGGCTTCGTTGCTCAGCAGCGTATGAAACTGCCCGGCACCGCCTACATCCCCTGCTACGAAATCATTAAATAAACCAGGAGGCAGCCCGTCGGGCTGCCCGGACTCTCATGGCTCTTCATCTTGTTATTGTTGATGCGCTGAACCTGATACGCCGTCTCCATGCGGTTCAGGGCTCCCCCTGTGTCGAAGGCTGCGTCGCCGCGCTGCGTCAGGTCTTAGGCCACACCCGCCCGACGCACGCCGTGGCCGTATTTGATGGCGACGCGCGTCATCAGGGCTGGCGTCATCAGCTGTTAGCTGATTACAAAAGCGGGCGTCCGCCGATGCCTGAGGATTTGCAGGCGGAGATGCCGGCGCTGCAGGAAGCCTTTCGTGCCGCCGGGGTAAGCTGCTGGATGGCGGGCGAGGATGAGGCAGATGATCTGGCGGCGACGCTGGCGGTCAAAATGGCCCAGGCCGGCCATCAGGCCACTATTGTCTCCACGGATAAAGGCTACTGCCAGTTGCTGGCTCCGGAAATCCGCATCCGCGATTACTTCCAGAAGCGCTGGCTCGACCAGCCCTTTATCGACGCCGAATTTGGCGTTCCCCCGCAGCGGTTGCCCGACTTCTGGGGATTGTGCGGGATCAGCAGCAGTAAGATCCCGGGTATCAGCGGTATCGGCCCGAAAAGCGCGAAACAGCTGCTCGCAGAGTTTCACACGCTGGAGGGGATCTATCAGCAGCTCGATAAGGTGCCGGCTAAATGGCGGGAAAAGCTCGCGGAAGGACAGCAGATGGCTGAAATCAGCCGTCAGGTCGCGACGCTGAAACGGGATCTGCTGCTGGCAGGGAATCTGAACACGCTGCGTTATCGTGGCTGAGTGCCGCAACACTCAGCCCAACGATTAACGTTCGTCGCGACGCCCCCCTGTGGCGGCCCAGATGCGACGGACGTGCACCGTCACCTCTTCGCGATCGTGATAGAGCTGACGCGCCTGGATCTGAGCGTTGATGCCGTTCTCATTCAGCCTCTCCTGAAGCATCGCCAGATTCTGCGTTACCTCTTCATAACGCTTTTTCATCGGCAACTTGAGGTTGAAGATCGCTTCACGACACCAGCCGTTGACCAGCCAGTCAGCCATCAGATTTGCCACGCGAACCGGTTTCTCCACCATGTCACACACCAGCCAGCTGATATTGGTGCGTGGCGGACGGAACTTAAAACCGTCCGCTTTTTCGTGCATCACCTGACCGGTTTCCATCAGGCTCGGGGCCATCGGACCGTTGTCGACCGCGTAAACCATCATGCTGCGTCTGACCAGCTGATAGGTCCAGCCGCCCGGACAGGCACCCAGATCGACCGCGTACATGCCGCTGGCTAAGCGCTCATCCCACTCATCGGCCGGAATAAAGACGTGAAACGCCTCTTCCAGCTTCAGGGTGGAGCGGCTTGGCGCATCCGATGGAAACTTAAGGCGCGGAATCCCCATGTAAAACGGCGAGCTGTTTTCCCGCAGGGAATAGCCGACATAACAGGTGCCTGGCGCGATGAAAAAGACATGCACCACCGGCCGTTTCGGGCTCTCGTAGTTGAGCAGGATCTTACTTTCACGCAGGGCCGCGCGCAGCGGCACGGTAAACTTACGGCAGAATTTGGTCAGCTCTTTGGCTTCGTTGGTGTCCGGCACTTCAACACGCAGTTCGCCGCCCTTCTCAACAACACCGGTCAGCATACCGACAATCGGCGTAATGCGATCCTCCTGCGGCAGGTCGCGCAGCAGTTCGCCCACGACCAGCATCTGCCGGGTAAAGATCAGCTCCTGAAACGGCAGTTCCCGCACCAGACGCTCAGCATCTTCAAACTGATAGCACTCAAAGAGCACATAGCCGGCATCCTCTTTAACCCGCGGAAAACCGTAGACTTCACGTTCTGCCGCTTTGGCGCTGATTTCCGCCGCGCACTCTTTTTCAAAACCGGGACGACAATAGAGTAAAACTTTATTCATGGCGTTCTGCCTTTCGTTTAAGACGCAGCGCGCCAATCAACATCAATACCCAACCGGCGAGGAAACAGATTCCGCCCACGGGGGTGATAAAAACCCAAAACTTCAGATGCGACAGCGCCAGACAATAGAGGCTGCCGCTGAACAGCACGGTGCCGAGCGCCATCAGCGCACTGCTCCAGTAAAACCAGATATTGGCACGGCGCAACATCGCCGCCCCCAGGCCCATCACCGCGAGCGTATGATAAGCCTGATATTCCAGCCCGGTATGAATCCAGGCCATTTCAGCCGCGCCCAGCGACTGACGTAAAACGTGGGCACCAAATGCGCCAAAAGCCACCAGCAGAAAACCGCTGATAGCCGCAAAAACAAACATGGCACGACTGGACATTAACCGATCCTCAGGGTGCTTTTGCATCGTAATGCAAACAAATCAAGATGTTATTGTTGGTAACGAAAGCGGAATTTTTCTTGTTCGGTTGCGGCTTTTGCCAGGATCCACTGTCGGAAGGCCGCTATTTTACCCAGTTCTGCCTGACTGTCATGACAAACCAGATAAAAAGCATTTTTACTGACTAAGACATCATTAAACGGACAGATTAACCGCCCCGCTTCGATTTCGCTCTGCGCCATGACATTATTTGCCAGCGCCACGCCCTGACCATGAATCGCCGCCTGCAGCACCATGGCGCTGTGGCTGAAGATCGGCCCCTGCTGCACGTTAATATGCTGCAGGCCGAGCTGCCGGATATAGGATTGCCAGTCACGGCGGGAGGCGTCATGCAGCAGCGTAAAGCGCGACAGGTCCATCGGCGTTTTCAGCGGATTATCGCCGGTCATCAGCGACGGTGAACAGACCGGCAGCAGATATTCGGCATAGAGTTTTTCCACCCGCAGCCCCGGCCAGTTACCGCGTCCGTAAAAGATCGCCACGTCAACATCGTCGGCCAGTTTCTCTTCGTCGCGGTCTACGGCCTGGATGCGCACATCGATCCCCGGATAAGCCATATTAAAGCTGGAGAGACGGGGAACCAGCCACTGAATGGCAAAGCTCGGCAGTAAACTGACGGTCAGCGCCCCCTTGGCGCTGCGCGCCTGCAGCTTGCGGGTCGCTTCGTTTATCGCCGAGAAGATCTCTTTGATATCGAGGTAGTAGCTTTGTCCTTCTTCCGTCAGTAATAACGAACGATTCCTCCGTCTGAACAGCTTTAACCCGAGAAAATCTTCCAGAGACTTTATCTGATGGCTTACAGCTGCCTGGGTGACAAACAGCTCTTCAGCGGCTTTGGTAAAGCTAAGATGACGCGCAGCCGCGTCAAAAACACGCAGTGCGTTGAGAGGAGGAAGGCGTTTCGACATGGTTTTCCGTATCCGGATCGGCGAAAAATACGCGGGCTTATACAAAGCGTTTACGTATTAGAATTTTTAATCCGAGGCATTATAATTTGTCCGTTGAGGAACCACCAGCAAATACCTATAGTTGCCGCACTTCCTGAGCCGGAACGAAAAGTTTTTAGATTTGTGAGTGAGTTCGCAGATTTTCTGAAAGCTTTTGGCTTGTGGTCGTGATGTTGTGTTTGCAATTTTTTGATCCGACGATTGCGGATCGAACTCTTAATTCCTGTAGATTTACCCTGTCTGTCCATAGTGATTTTAAATAGCACCGCAAATTGCGGTGCTTTTTTTTGCTGCTTACTGGCCCATCTCAACCATCTCTTTGACGTCAGTACGGTTAATCTGCTGCTCGTTGCCATTCGCATCTTTATAGCTGATCATACCGGTATCATCATCAACCTTAGGCTTGCCATCAGCAACAATGGTGCGTCCATCATTGGTATGCATCACGTAATTGCTTGAACAGCCCGCCAGGGTAAAAGCCAGAGTACACACGGCCAGCACTGCGGTAAGTTTATTCATCTGCTATCTCCTTGTAGATTGATTGCATCAAACCACCCGCGTTACGCTAACCAGAGGCAGCCGATAAGTGAGATCGACCAGTGAACGTCCGATCGTTATGCGGGTTTGGTTCAAACCTTGCAATATTCAGCATAACGCGCTTTTCCAGCTTTGCCAGACGCCGACCACGCTTTCAGTGTGGTCCTGATTATTCACACTATGGGCCAGGCATGACCGCATTTAATCCCACCGCATTTCGCCAGCAGTTTCCCGCACTCGCCGACGCCGGTGTCTATCTCGACAGCGCAGCGACCACGCTGAAACCCCAGGCTGTTATTGAGAGTACGCAGCAGTTTTACAGCCTGAGTGCGGGCACGGTGCACCGCAGTCAGTTTGCCGCCGCGCAGGCCCTGACCCAGCGCTATGAGCAGGCGCGATCGCAGGTTGCCCGCTGGCTTAACGCCGCGGACGATCGTGAGATCGTCTGGACACGCGGCACCACCGAAGCGATCAATCTGGTGGCAAACAGCTGGCTGCGTCCGCGCTTACAGCCCGGCGACGAGATTGTGGTCAGCGAAGCAGAGCATCACGCAAACCTGGTGCCCTGGCTGATGGCCGCCCAGGCCTGCGGTGCCCGCGTGGTGAAATGGCCCTTAGGGCCGGACCGGCTGCCCGATATCGGCCTGTTGCCCGCCCTGCTGAACCGCCGCACCCGCCTGCTGGCAGTCGGCCAGATGTCGAACGTCACTGGCGGTTGTCCCGATCTCGCCCGGGCGATTCAGCTGGCGCACGATGTGGGTGCCAGGGTGATGGTCGATGGCGCGCAGGGGGTGGTGCACTGCCCGCCCGATCTGCAGGCGCTGGATATCGACTTTTACGCCTTTTCCGGCCATAAAATTTACGCGCCGATGGGCATCGGTGCGCTCTATGGTAAAGCTGAACTGCTGGAGGTGATGGAACCCTGGCAGGGCGGCGGCAAGATGATTACCGATGTCGATTTCACGGGCTTTACGCCGCAGCCGGTGCCGTGGCGCTTCGAGGCAGGGACACCGAATGTGGCGGGCGTGGTGGGTTTAAGTGCCGCGCTGAGCTGGCTGTCGCAGTACGACCTGACGCAGATGGAGCGCTGGAGCCAGCAACTGGCAACGCTGGCCGAGGAGCAGCTGGCGGAGCTGCCGGGTTTCCGCAGCTTCCGCTGTGGCAGTGCCAGCCTGCTGGCCTTTGATTTTGCCGATCAGCATCACAGCGATCTGGTGACGCTGCTGGCCGAACAGGGCATCGCGCTGCGGGCCGGTCAGCACTGTGCGCAGCCGCTGCTGGCGGCGCTGGGCGTCAGCGGCACGCTGCGGGCTTCTTTTGCCCCCTATAATAACCTGCAGGATGTTGATGCGCTGGTGCGCGCCATGAAGAGCGCCGTCGCGCTGTTATCGGAGTTTTGATTATGTGTTCATCGCTGTTAGCGCCACACCCGTTTGGCGAGCAGATTACCGTTGCCAGCCTGACAGAGCGTTTCAGCCACTTTCATCAGTGGGAAGATCGCTATCGTCAGCTGATTCAGCTGAGTCGTCAGTTGCCGGCTCTGCCGGAAGCGCTGAAAACCGCGGACATTGAGCTGAGCGGCTGTGAAAACCGGGTCTGGCTGGGCAGCCAGCTGCGTGAGGATGGCGCGCTGCATTTCTACGGTGACAGCGAAGGACGCATCGTACGTGGCCTGCTGGCGGTACTGCTGACCGCTGTTGAGGGCCGGATGCCTGACCAGCTGCTGGCAGACGATCCCCTGACGCTGTTTGATACGCTGGGACTGCGCGCTCAGCTCAGTGCTTCACGCAGCAGCGGCCTGCAGGCGCTGGCCGACGCGGTCCGGCAGGCCGCCCGTCAGGCGCTGACGGCATCCTGACGGGCTGCGCGCGCCAGAAATTTCTTCAGCGCGTGCGAAACGGCGACAAAGCCAAAGCTGGCGGTCACCATGGTGGCCGCACCAAAGCCAGACGAACAGTCCATTCTCTTTGGCCCTTCTGCCGTGGCGCGTGACGCACAGACGCTGCCATCCGCCTGCGGATAGACCAGCGCCTCGGTGGAAAAAACGCAGTCGATGCCCAGTTTTCCTTTGCTGTTTTTCACCACGCCCAGACCTTTCAGTCGCTCACGCAGCTTTGCCGCCAGCGGATCCTGGATGGTCTTCGCCAGATCGGCGACCTGGATCTGGGTAGGATCAATCTGCCCGCCTGCGCCACCGGTGGTGATCAGCGGGATCTTATTGCGGCGACACCAGGCGATCAGCGCCGCTTTAGGCCGCACGCTGTCGATCGCGTCAATCACGTAGTCGAAACCGGCTGCCATCAGTTCCGCGGTGTTATCAGGCGTAATAAAGTCATCAATGCAGATCACGTCACAGTCAGGATTGATGGCGCGCAGACGCTCAGCCATCACCTCTGTTTTCGCCTTACCGACGTTGCCCTGCAGCGCATGAAGCTGTCGGTTGGTATTGGTGATGCAGACATCATCCATATCAATCAGGGTAATTTTGCCAATGCCGGTGCGCACCAGCGCCTCTGCGGCCCAGGAGCCGACGCCACCGATACCGATCACGCAGAAGTGAGCGTCAGCAAACCGTTGCAGCGCATCCTGACCATAGAGACGCGCCGTGCCGCCAAAGCGCTGATGCCAGGCGTCGTTTAACACTTTCATAGTTGAACCTGTTACGTCGTGCGGGCCCGCAGGCCCGCAGAGAAGAAATCAGTTAGCGCCCAGAAGCAGTGAACCACTGTTGCCGTTTTGCGGGCTGGAGAACAGCGGCTGACCGGCCCCCGGCGCGGCTTTGAGCACCCAGACGCGTCCGTAGTGATTATAGAAGCCCGCCAGATGCGCCGCGTCCGGGCCGATACCCTGATAGATATCAAAGTGCTGCCCTTTAATCGCACCGCCCACGTCGAGGGCCACCATCAGGCGCATCTCATACTTACCGTTGAATTTGCCCTTCTCATTCAGCTGTGGCACTTCAGCCAGCAGCACCGTGCCTGCCGGAATGATGGAGCGGTCAGAAGCCACAGAGGCTTTCGCCACCAGCGGCACCGCACTGGCACCGCGCACCGGCGTGAAAGGTTCCGCCTTAAAGAAGACGAAAGAGGGGTTTGTCTCCAGCAGCGCACGCACTTCCTGCGGCGAGTGCTCCTGCGCCCACTGGCGAATCGCCTGCATCGACATATCTTCGCGCTTCACTTCACCGCGATCGATCAGCTCCTTACCGATGCTGTGATAACCCCAGCCATTTTTACCGGCGTAACCAAAGAAGCTCATCGGGCGACCATCGCCAAAGTCGACGTAGCCACTGCCCTGCACATCCATCATGAAGTTATCAATCAGCGAGTTGCTGTAGGCGATGATGTAGCGGTCATCGAGTGCGCCACTATAGATAGAGGCGCGGCTCGGGAGTTTTGCACCACGTTTGCGCGGCGGCATGCGGTAAATCGGATACTGGAATTCACCCTGACGGGTGTAGCGTGCCTGCACCACCGGCGTATAGTAACCGGTAAACTGCACGTT
Source organism: Pantoea sp. GM_Pan_3 (assembly GCF_026541045.1). Lineage (NCBI taxonomy): Bacteria > Pseudomonadati > Pseudomonadota > Gammaproteobacteria > Enterobacterales > Erwiniaceae > Pantoea > Pantoea sp. GM_Pan_3. The sequence continues at coordinate 93,811 of NZ_JALNVA010000003.1, forward strand.
ACCGTAGTTATCCGTGCCCTCCATCTGCCAGGCGTTCAGCCCGTACTGACGAAGCTGCCGGGTGTCGGCGCCCGCCATCAGCCAGCTCTCAATCGCGCTGTAGGTGCCGTTCTGGCGACCATAGAGCGCAGACGAGGCGGACTGGATCTGGCGAACCTGCTCGCCAAAGTCCCGGCCATTGACCGGCGCGCCTTTGGCATTGGGCTGATTCACCAGCGCCAGCGGCTGTTCCAGTTTGCCATCTTTATATTGCTGACCGCGATCGGTCGGTTTAGAGCTACAGGCCGCCAGCAGCGTAATCAACGCGCCAGTGAGTGCATACTTCACCCAATGTAATTTCATTCTCTTCTCTTTTTATAACTGTTCGCCACGCGACGATAGCAAAGCCCCCGGCAGAATGAAATGCATCCGCTTTGACCTCGTGCGGAACAGTTCAATAATTAGCCAGATGGGGGAATCCTTCAGCAACTGGCTGTTAATTTGGCTTTTATCTGCAAAAAGGGGTTGCATCAATCAGCGCGGAGAGTATAGTGCGCTTCCACGGACGCGGGGTGGAGCAGCCTGGTAGCTCGTCGGGCTCATAACCCGAAGGTCGTCGGTTCAAATCCGGCCCCCGCAACCAATACTTCTGTAGCACTCTGGCAGAAGTGACAATGTGAAAAGTCGCAAAGCGCAAGACGGACGCGGGGTGGAGCAGCCTGGTAGCTCGTCGGGCTCATAACCCGAAGGTCGTCGGTTCAAATCCGGCCCCCGCAACCACACTTTTGCAGCGGTTTCACAGATGTCAGAAAATAAAAAGTCGCAAAGCGCATGACGGACGCGGGGTGGAGCAGCCTGGTAGCTCGTCGGGCTCATAACCCGAAGGTCGTCGGTTCAAATCCGGCCCCCGCAACCACTATTTAAACACCTGAAAGGGTGTTTTTTTGTTTCTGCCGTTCCCCTTCTCTTCTGTTTTCTCTCTTCCATGGCGAAAAGTCTGCGGATAACCGGGGCTACCCGCACGTTAATTAGCGATGCGCCAGCGCGGCTCCGCTCTCCACATAGGCTTTGATGCCGTTCAGAATCGCCTCCGCAACCTGATGCTGATAGCGGGTGGTGCGTAACTTCCGCTCCTCCTCCACGTTACTGATAAACGCCGTTTCCACCAGAATAGAGGGGATATCCGGGGCTTTCAGCACGGCAAATCCCGCCTGATCGACAGTGCGCTTGTGCAGATGGTTGATGCGGCCCATGCGATGCAGCACCTCTTTACCGAACTTCAGGCTGTCATGGATCGTCTGACGCTGCACCATGTCGAACATGGTGTGATCGAGATAGCGGTCACCGCTTTTGCTGACGCCGCCAATCAGATCGGATTCATTCTGCGTCTGAGCCAGAAAACGGGCCGCGGCGGAGGTTGCCCCGCTGGTGGATAAGGCAAAGACTGACGAACCGCGTGCCGCCCGGCTGGTGAAGGCATCTGCATGGATGGAAACAAAGAGATCGGCGCGCTGTTTGCGGGCTTTAGCAACCCTGACGCGCAGCGGAATAAAGACATCCTCATTGCGCGTCATGTACGCCTTCATGTTGGACTCTTTGTCGATCAGCGCTTTAAGCCGCCGTCCGATCTTCAGCACGATATCCTTTTCACGGGTCTTATATTTGCCGTGTGCGCCCGGATCTTCCCCGCCGTGCCCCGGATCGATCATGATGACAATTGGTCGATCGCGTCCCGCCCTGCCCGGCAGAGGGGCCTGAACCCCGGCGTCTTTCTCCAGCGCGCCCTGATTATAATCTTTCAGCAGGGCCAGCAGCGGATCGTCTTCCGCCTGGTTCTGGGTCGGATAGAGATCCACCACCAGCCGGTGATTGATTCCGGCGACCGGGGCCAGATTAAAGATCTTCGGCGAAACGTTGCGCTTTAGTTCGAGAACGACGCGAACCGTGTCGCTGTCGAACTGGCCGACCCGGGCATGTTTAATAAAGGGATCATCGACCCGCACCAGTTTATTGACCCCTTTCAGGACCGGATTAAGGTGCAGGCCCTGAATATCTATGACCAGGCGTTCAGGATTGCTCAGCGCAAACTGCTTATATTTCAGCTCAACGCTGGACTCCAGCGTCATCCGTGAATAGGTCGATGAGGGCCAGATGCGCACGGCCACAATGTGATTTTTTGCCGCCAGCCCGGTGCGGCTGACGCTTAACAGCAGTAAGGCGCCTGTCCCCTGTAAAAATCGTCTGCGTGAAAAATGGGAATTAACGTCTGACATGCCGCTCCAGCTGCTGAGTAATGTCTAAAAAAGCGCCAGTTAATAAAATGGCGGCGAAAACTTTATCCAATCCCCGGAATGATGTCACCCCGGAAAACCTAAATAATGCAGGCTGTTAGCGGCTTTGACACTCATAAAAACGTAAATTTTCGTCAGGGTTAAGGCTTGCAAAATGGCACGCAAAAGCATAAAAATACAAAAAATACGAATAAACATTCATTGAGGGTTGGCCGTGAAGGAACGTAGTACCGAGCTGGTTCAGGGGTTTCGCCATACCGTTCCCTATATCAATGCCCACCGGGGTAAAACCTTTGTCATCATGCTGGGTGGCGAGGCGATTGAGCATGAGAACTTCTCCGGCATCGTCAATGATATCGGCCTGCTTCATAGCCTGGGTATCCGCCTGGTGGTGGTCTATGGCGCCCGCCCGCAGATTGATGCCAGTCTGGCGCAGCAGCAGCTGGAGCCGGTTTATCATAAGTTTACCCGGGTGACCGACGCGCAATCCCTGGAGCTGGTGAAACAGGCAGCCGGCCGGCTGCAGTTAGATATTACGGCCCGCCTCTCGATGAGTCTGAACAACACGCCGCTGCAGGGTGCGCATATCAATGTGGTGAGCGGCAACTTCATCATTTCACAGCCGCTGGGCGTGGATGATGGCGTGGATTACTGCCACAGCGGCCGCATCCGTCGTATTGATGAGGCAGCGATTCATCGTCAGCTGGACAACGACGCCATTGTGCTGCTTGGCCCGGTGGCGGTTTCCGTGACCGGCGAGAGCTTTAACCTGACCTCCGAAGAGGTCGCCACCCAGCTGGCGATCAAACTTAAAGCGGAAAAAATGATCGGCTTCTGCTCTGAGCAGGGCGTGCTGAACAGCGACGGCGAGATCATTTCCGAACTCTTCCCGAACGATGCGCAGGCCCGCATCGACGAGATTGAAAAGGAGGGTGACTACCTTTCCGGCACGGTGCGTTTCCTGAGGGGGGCGGTGAAAGCCTGCCGCAGCGGAGTCCGCCGCAGCCACCTGATCAGCTATCAGGAAGATGGCGCGCTGTTGCAGGAGCTCTTTTCTCGCGACGGTATCGGTACGCAGATCGTGATGGAGTCGGCAGAACAGATCCGCCGCGCCAACATCAACGACATTGGCGGCATCCTCGAACTGATCCGGCCGCTTGAGCAGCAGGGCATTCTGGTTCGCCGCTCACGCGAGCAGCTGGAGATGGAGATTGATAAATTCACCATCATTCAGCGCGATAACCTGACCATCGCCTGTGCGGCACTCTATCCCTTTATGGATGAGAAGATTGGCGAAATGGCCTGTGTGGCGGTGCATCCGGACTATCGCAGCTCTTCACGCGGTGAGATGCTGTTGCAGCGTGTGGCGCTTCAGGCGCGCCAGATGGGGCTGGAAAAACTGTTCGTGTTAACCACCCGCAGCATCCATTGGTTCCAGGAGCGCGGCTTTACGCCGGTAGATATCGAGTCACTGCCGGAAAGTAAAAAAGAGATGTATAACTATCAGCGGCGCTCAAAAGTGCTGATGGCCGACCTCACCTGATTTTACCCCTTCGGGGGAGAGCGATCATGGATGTGAACTCTCCCCTCTCTTCTATCCTGCTGCGCTCAGGCGATCGACCAGACCACTGCGTCGCTGCGTCTGCAGCTGCACGGCGCGCTGAAACACACCCGGTTCGCTGTAGATGGTCAGCTGACGCCGCGCGCGCGTAATGGCGGTGTAAACCAGTTCGCGGGTCAGTACCGGCAGAGACTGAGTTGGCATGACCAGCGCAGTGTGGTCAAACTCCGACCCCTGTGATTTATGCACCGTCATGACCCAGGCGGTTTCATGTGAGGGTAAACGGCTCGGCTGAATCGCTTTGATCGTGCCATCCGGCAGCGGGAAAAAGACCCGGAGGTTGCCCTCATCATCACGCAGCGCAATGCCAATGTCGCCGTTAAACAGGCCGAGCGCGCTGTCATTGCGGGTGATCATCACCGGCCGCCCGGCATACCAGCGGCTGCCGATGCCAGGACGACGGAGGCGCTGCAGCTGCATCAGCCGCTGTTCGATGCGCTGATTCAGCCCCTGCACGCCAAAGGGGCCGTCTCGCAGTGCACAGAGCAGCTGATAACGGCCAAACGCCGCAATCACCTCTGCGGGTGAGGCCTGCTCCCTGATCAGCTGCAGGAAGGGCTGATAACCAGCGGCGACTTCATCCAGCATCGCCTGATAGGCTTCCGCACTGTCCAGCGGCTGATAGCTGACATCCTCATAGGCCTCAGCAAACACCGCCCTGACCTCCTCCGCGTCACCACGATTGATGGCTTTTGCCAGCAGACCGATGCCGGATGAGGCGTCAAAACGGTAACTTTTCTGCAGCAGGCAGATGCTGTCGCGCACCGTCGGCGCCTGCAGATCGTCACTGCCCTGCAGGGTGCAGCCGGTCAGCAGGGCAAGCTGTTCTGCCCGCGCCTGGCTGTAGCCACTTTCGGTACAGCGGCAGATGTCGCCCAGTACCGCCCCCGCCTCAACCGAGGCCAGCTGGTCGCGATCGCCCAGAAACACCACGCGGGCATGCGGCGGCAGCGCGGCAATCAGTTTGGCCATCATCGGCAAATCGACCATCGAGGCTTCATCCACCACCAGCACATCAAGATGCAGCCGGTTACCGGCATGATAGCGCAGGCGCTGGGTATCAGGTTGCGCGCCCAGCAGGCGATGCAGGGTCGTGGCTTCAGCAGGAAAACGCTGACGCTCTTCGTCACTCACGGCCAGATCCTGCAGTGCCCTGCCCAGAGATTCGGTCAGCCGCGCGGCAGCTTTACCGGTCGGGGCCGCCAGCTGGATCCGCAGCGCGCCGGGATGCAGACGAATCAGCGCCGCGAGCAGTTTCGCCACGGTGGTGGTTTTCCCGGTGCCGGGGCCGCCGGAGATCACCGCCGTCTTGCGGGTCAGCGCCACCGCTGCTGCAATCTTCTGCCAGTTTTCCGGCTGGTCACCAAACAGGCTGTTGAGCACCTCACCGGCGGCACGCATATCCAGCGCGGAGGTCATCTCCTGAGCGGCAAAAAAGTCGGCAACCCGGCCTTCGCTGTGCCACAGACGATGCAGGTAGAGACGCTGATTGCTCAGCACCAGGGGCGTCACCCGACTGCCGTCGCTGACCGCCGACCAGTCAGCAAGACGAGCTGACCAGTTATCGGGCGCACCAGCAGCCTGCCAGATCGCCTGAGCCAGTGCAGGCTGCCGGCCGGCAAACAGCCGGGCTTCACAGAGGTTGCTCAGCGGTAAACAGACGTGCCCCTCGCCCGCCTCGGCGCTGACGCAGGCCGCCGCGAGCAGCAGCGCAGGCTGTGATTCAGCGGCCACAAGGCGGGCAAACTGAATATCCAGCGGACGCAGGAGACGTTTGTCGACTGCCTGCAGCAGCAGACTCAGCATGTCACTCATCCTCTCTCTCCGTTCTTACCAAACAGTGCATCCATCTCCTCCACACACTCTGCGGAGGGGCGGGTAGCAAAAATGCCGTTGTCGGGCGAGCTGCCATCCATCCCGCGCAAAAACAGATAAAAGACGCCGCCAAAATCGCGATCGTAGCGGTAATCCGGCAGGCGATGGGTCAGATAGCGATGCAGCGCCAGCGTATAGAGCTGATACTGCAGATCGTAGCGGTGCCCGATCATCGCCTGCGCCATCGCCTCCTGGGTGTAAGCGCTGTGGCTTTCCCCCAGCCAGTTCGACTTGTAGTCGAGCAGATAATATTTTCCCTGCCAGCGGAAGACCAGATCGATAAAGCCCTTCAGCATGCCCCGCACCTGACGAAAATCCAGCGAGGCAGCCTGCTGAGAGAGGCTGTCGTGCCGCCGCAGCAGCGCATCCAGCCCGGCTGCCGTCAGCAGATTATCGATCGGCAGATAGAACGCCATCTCGATCAGCCGTTCGCTGCTTTTGATCGCCGACAGCGTCAGCCCCTCCGCGTTGAGCGGGGTCTCTAACACCCGCGCGATCCACGTCTCCAGCACGGGCAACCAGCTCAGCGGGTAGCCATTATGCTGCAGCTGATCTTCCAGCCAGATGCGGTCCGGCGGTTCAGTAAAGTCGATAGACTCAAACAGGCCGTGCAGAAACGTACCGGGTGCCGCACCGCGCGGAAAATGGTGCGGCGTCAGTGCCGTCTCTTCTCCGCTCTCCTCTTCGCCCGCCGCGTCAATATCGAAGCTGGGCAATGCATCCAGCAGCGGCGAACTGTGGTGCTGCTGCAGGCCGGAATAACTGGTGATCCGCCAGACATCCGTTCGCGCCTGAGTCACGACGCGGCTGCTCAGGACGTCGTCGCCCGGCTGCGCATCCTGCCATCGTTCGCCGGGCAGCAGATCTGCCTCGACCAGCGCAATGCCCGTCCCGGTTAACGCCTGCAGAGAACGGCTGAGCTGCTGCGCATCGGCCGCCTCGCCTTTCTGAATCAGATAGCCGAGCGCGCTCTTGTGCAGGTCGCTTTCGCCCTCTTTTTTGCGCGTGCCTTTGATCAGCGGCGCAATCCCGACGCTGCAGTGATACACCGAGCGGGTCAGCGCCACGTAGAGCAGGCGCAGATCCTCTGCCAGACGCTCCTCTTCTGCCAGCGCCAGGCTTTGTGCATCGCCCTGAACGTCCAGCAGGGCCGCAAAACTTTCGCGGTCGTGGTAAAGCGCACTGGCCGCTTCGCGGAATCCGGCAGCAAACGGCAGCCAGACCAGCGGGTATTGCAGCCCTTTCGATTTGTGGATGGTGATAATCTGCACCAGGTGGCGGTCGCTCTCCAGACGCAGCTGCTGGCTGGCGGCCTGGCTGTTCGGGCGGGCAATCTGCTGCGCCAGAAAACGCACCAGCGCGTGCGGGCTCTCCAGCTGCACTGAGGCTTCCTGCAACAGTTCCCCCAGATGCATCAGATCGGTCAGGCGCCGTTCTCCGTTCTCCGACGCCAGCATATTCTCCGCCAGCTGCCGTTTGATCATCGCGTCGCGCAGCATCGGTAACACGCCGCGCTGGTGCCACAGCTGCTGCCAGACGGCAAACTGCTCGACCAGCGCATCCCAGTCGCGTTCATTCTGGCTCAGCGTTTCCAGCGTCGCCGCATCAATGCCAAAGATAGAGGTCGCCAGTGCGCTGCGCAGTAAGCGCTCCTGCTCCGGGGCCTGAATCGCCTGCAGCAGCCAGAGTAATTCACGCGCTTCCGGCGTGGTATAGACGCTGTCGCGGCTGGAGAGGTAGACCGAGGGGATCGCCAGCGCATTCAGCGCATCGCGGATTAAGGTGGCTTCATTGCGGCTGCGCACCAGCACCGTGATTTCGGAAGCCCGCACCGGCTGCAGCGCCTCACCTTTTCCTGCAAAGGCGCGCCCCTGCTGTCCGGCCACCAGCCAGCGGCTGATGTCGGCGGCACACTGCTGCGCCATAAACTGCTGATAATCACTGCTGCCGACGCCCTCACCGGGTTGCAGCCAGAAGCGTAACGCCGGTTGCGGCTGCCCATCATAAATCAGTTTCAGTGACTGATTGGGTGCCGCAGGCTGCACCGGCTGAAAAGGGATTGCCGAGAACAGGAACGGTGACTCAAGCTGCGAGAAGAGGCGGTTAACGCTTTCGACCATTTCCGGCGAAGAGCGCCAGTTCGTATCCAGCGTGTAGTGAGCACTGACTTCGTTTCTGGCCCGCAGATAGGTAAAGATATCCGCGCCGCGAAAGGCGTAGATCGCCTGTTTCGGGTCACCGATCAGAAACAGCGCCTGCTCCGGCTGATTCACATAGAGCGTGCGGAAAATACGATATTGCTGCGGGTCGGTATCCTGGAATTCGTCAATCAGGGCGACCGGGAAACGCGCCCGGATGGTTTCCGCGAGCAGAACCCCGCCAGGCTGTTGCAGCGCCTCATCCAGCTTACTGAGCAGGTCGTCAAAACCTAACAGAGCCCGCAACCGCTTCTCGCGCTGAACCGTGGCGCGTACATCGATCAGCGCCTGAGCAATGATCACATCCCGCAGCGACAGCGGCTCTGCCAGAAACTGGTCGATCGCCTCAAACAGGGCGTGACGTGGTGCTTCACCCTTTTTGGTTTTCTCCTCCAGCACCTGCTGGCCAAACCGCTCCAGCTCTTTCGGCAGCTGATAATCCAGCGTCTCACTGCTGGCCCACTGGGTGACTCTGGCGACCCAGTTGGGCAGATGTTTACTGCTGTAGCTGCGCTTATCCACGCCTGAGGCGCTGATGATGCCTTCAACGTCGCGACTCAGCGCCTGCCACTGCTGTTTGATGGCGTTGATGCGCGCCAGATTGCGGGCATGGCGGGAGGCCAGCGTCTCATCGGCCGCGGGCGGTCGTTTCAGTCCTGGCGTTTCGCCCTGAAGCCAGGGACGCAGCGTGGCCAGCAGGCTGTCCGGCCCGCTCCACTCCGCGGCGATAATCCGCGCCACATCCAGCGACAGCGGATAGCACTGGCGACGCCAGAAGTCGGCGGCGGACTGCTTCAGCAGCGCCTGCTCATCTTCGATCAGCTCCTGCTCAAACAGCATGCCCGACTCAAACGCATTCAGATTGAGCATCCGCTGACAGAAGCCGTGGATGGTAAAGATGGCGGCTTCATCCATCTGCCTTTCGGCGGCCAGTAGCTGCGCCGCGGCCTGACTCAGATCCGGCATCTGCTCCAGTAATTGCTGATGCATCGGATTGCTGCTTTTGCCCCGGATACAGGCCAGACGCAGCTGGTGGATGTTCTCGCGGATACGGCCGCGCAGCTCGGCGGTGGCGGCCTCGGTAAAGGTCACCACCAGAATCTCTTCAACCGAGAGCGGCCGGCTGTAGGCGTTTTCTTCACCCAGCCCCAGCAGCAGGCGCAGATAGAGCAGGCCAATGGTAAAGGTTTTTCCGGTGCCCGCAGACGCCTCAATCAGCCGCTCACCCCTGAGCGGCAGCGTTAAAGGATTCAGCGATACGGGGGGTAACTGCGTCATTGGGTCTCACTCTTTACCGGCAGCGACTGCTGCAACTGCGCCACTTCATCCCAGGTTTTCCAGCCAGGCTGCCGGGCATAGTCAATTTTGCCATTGTTACTGCCCGCAATCTGCGAGGTCATGACCATGCCATTATGTTCGATAACCGCCTTGCGGAAAAAGTCTGCCACGCTGGCCGGGGTGAGCAGCTGCACCTGCTCTATCACTTTCTGCCGGGTATCAAACGTCTCATTCTGACGATCGAAGTCCCGGCTGTAACGATCGGCTTCTTCATCCAGCGTCTGGGGACGCTGCTGCAGGTCATTGATCATCGCCTGCTGATACTGCGCAAAATCGGCCTGGCTCATGTTGCGCAGACGTTTTTCCGCCTCGGGATAGAACGCCTGGTAACGCTGCAGCAGCCAGTCAGGTTGCCGGCTGTTACTCTGCAGCAGGAAGCCAACGCCCCACTGTCGGCCGACCGGCATCTGGAAGGCAAACACCGCATAGCCGAGCTGCTCTTTTGTGCGCAGCTGGTTGTAGAACCACGGCTGCACGATCTGGCTCAGCATGGAGCTGTTGGCCATGCTCTGATATTCGCTGTAACCCAGCGGAATATAGAGCGCGGCAAGCGCCGAGTCGGTACTGCTGCCCGGCTGCTGCAGATTGGCCTTCAGCGGTTTATCGAACGAGACATACTGACTCTGCCAGTCGCGGGTCGCGTGACTCTGCATCTGCTGTTTAAGTTCATGTCCCAGCTGCGTTACGCTGTCTGCACTGAGGTTGCCGACCACCAGCATCTCTGGCGTCGCATCGCGGAACAGTGCGTCGCGGTAAGCCGTCACCTCATCAAGCGTGATCGTGCTGACCAGTCTGCGGCGCGTCTCGCGCTGGGTATAAGGCAGCTGAGAGAGCATCTGCATCGGCTGAATCGCCTGTTCAAACGCCTTGCCCTTTTCCGCCGCCTCCAGCCGCTCCAGATACCAGGATTTTGCCTGCGCCAGTTGCTGCTCTGTCGGCTGGAAGTGGGCATACCCTTCGACCAGTTTCTTCAGCAGCACCGGCAGGCGCTGCGTGAAGCCGCTGGCATTGAACACCAGACCTTCATCTTCACCGGTTGAAAAGCTGATGCCGCCCACCGAAGCCTGCGAATTAAGCTCGTCCAGCGCCAGGCTGGAGAGGTAGTCATTAAGGCCGAACAGCACCTGCTGACGCGCATCGCTGATAGCGTGCCTGTTGCGTAAGGCCAGGGTGATCGCCGCCTTTGGCTCGCGGGCATAATAGCGGCTGGGCATCCAGTAAATGCGCATGCCGTCGTCGTTAGCCAGTCTGACCGGATGCTGCCAGGTTTTACCGTCAGCGGGCAGCAGCGTGAAGTCGTCCGGAATATAGGGGTTCAGCGCAGGCATTGCCAGCGCGATCTGACTGGCGCGCTGCTGCCAGTCAGCAAAGGTCTGCGGCGTGATTTTCTCTGCCTGATAAGGCGCGTCCACAAAGTAGGCTTTTTTGTTGTGCGGCTCCTGCGGGCTGATGTACCAGATACGCGCACGTTGCGGCGTCATCTCCTGCAGCCGGGCAGCGATCGCGGCGGCATCGTACTGATCGGCCAGGTAAGGCGCATCCAGCGTATGTTCCACCGGCACCCGCAGCATGGTGTCGGCCAGCCACTCAATGTAATCCATATCGCGGGTGATGGAGGGATAGCGGAAGTCGAGCGCCAGGACGTGAGAAACCTCATCGAAATAGCGCTTATCGTCGCCCTGCTGACGCAGCAGATTGATGTAGCTGAATACCGCCGCCACCACTTCATCACGCTGCGCCAGGCCTTTATCCGTCAGGGAGACCGTAATGGCAAACACGCCGCTGTTACGTTCGGTCATCGGGTCGGCGCCGGCATTGACACCGTCCGCCAGCCCCTGCTTCTGCAGCCAGTCGGTCAGCGTATTTTTGCTGCGGTTACTGATTAAGTAGCTGATCAGCGTGTCCGTTTTACTGCGAAAACGATCGCTGTTGTTCCCGATGCGAAATTCAATTTTGAGCTGCTTGCGCGGCTGGGCGGGCACATAGTGAATGATGATGCCCTGCTGCGCATCGGTGACCACCGGTACTTTAATCTCCGGCACGCTGGCATGGTGATTTTTGATGCGGCCAAAGGTTCTGGCCGCAATCGACGCCATCTCCGGCAGCGGTTTGTTGCTGTAGATGACCGCCTTCATCAGGTTGGCGGAGTAATGCGTGTGGTAGAAGTCCAGCAGCGCCTGGTGCAGTTTACTGCCCGGCTTATCTTTCAGGGTCTCTAAATTACCGCCAGAAAAACGCGACGCCGGGTGTGCCGGGTTCAGGGTTTCGGCGCCGACCTGAGCCATGCGCAGGCCGTCACGCGCGCGCGCCATGGTCAGCTCGGCATTGACGGCGTGACGCTCGCGGTCAGCGTTGACCGGATCCAGCAGCGGTGCCGCCACGGCATCCGCCAGGCGGTCGACCGCCGGTTCCAGCGCCGCATTTTCCACTTCCAGATAAAAGGCGGTGCGATAAGAGGCGGTGCTGGCATTGTGACTGCCGCCATGCTTTTTCAGGAATTCGGCCAGGTTGTCCGGCTGCGGGTAGCGCTTTGAGCCCATCAGCACCATATGTTCGAGGTAGTGAGCCAGTCCCGCCTGCTGATCGGGATCGTCCAGCGATCCAATCGGCAGCGTCAGCGCCGCCAGCGATTTCGGTGCCACCGGATCGGATACCAGCAATACCGTCAGTCCGTTATCGAGACGGATGGCCTGATAGTTTCGGGGGTCCTGGTCACTTTTGCGAATGGTGTCGTTAACTGGCTGCCAGCCTGCAGATGTCTGCGCCAGGGCGGTGCAAGCCACCAGGCTCAACAGTAGTGCCGCTATCCAGCGTGCGTGTAGCCGCATGTAAACCCCTCTTGTTTCCCGATAAGCCGCCAATTACTGACGCGGCGGCTCAAAGCCAGGCAAAAATTTCTGTGTGTGTAGTCAGTCTGCAAAATGCGATCTGACCTGCTATTCATCATCCTGATGTGCGGCCAGCACCGGCAAATACCAGCGCTGCGCCGCCTCAGTGATCTGCTGCAGTTGCGCCTCATCCAGCACGCGGCAGAGCCGCTGCAGATAGGGGTCGCTGCCCTCTCCCTCCACCTGGTAGCTGCCAGACCAGGCCGTCAGCAGGCGATTGCGCGCCTTCAGCTGCGTGGCCTCATCCGTGAGTAACTGCTGGCTCTTTTTGTCGTAGCTGGCGGTCAGCCACGCACCGCCACTTTTACTGAGCAGCATCAGCGGCTGACGCAACCCGTCGAGGTAACCGGCGATATAGTCATTCAGGGCGGCCATCGCCTCTGACTGCGGCACGGCAGGAAAACACCAGCGGCTCTGCTGGCGGCCATACATACGGCTGCTGCCGGTGCCGCCCAGCGCGCAGTAAATCAGATGCTCCAGCCAGAGCAGCAGGCCATCGTTCATGTTGAGGACGCCAGGCCGCCAGCGCAGGAGCCCGTCGCTCTGCACCTGCGTCAGCCAGCCGGTTAAGCTGACCTGCTCCAGTTGCAGATTCACTTCCCAGCTCTCGCCGTCGCTGCGCTGGTTCACCACTTCCGCCGCCACTTCCTGCATCTCATCACGCTGCGCCTGCCAGAAAAGTTCGCCAAATGCGCCGTAGGGCAGATTACCGGCGGCACGATGGTGCGCATAGAGCCGCTGGGTATCCTCACCTTCGACCAGGGCATTCAGCAACTGGGCATTGATCTGATAACGCTCCAGGTTGTCGAGCGCAAAAGGTTCGCTGTCGGGCAGCTCATCCTCCTCCAGCCAGAAGCTCACGCCGAGACGCTGGTGGAACCAGGCGCGAACCGGGTGCCGCCAGAAGCGCAGAAAGGCCTCTAAGGTGAGCGCATCAATGTCCGGGGCCGTCAGCGGCTGGACAAATTCGGGTTGCGGCTGCCCCGCCCCCTGGGCGGCAGGCAGCCACTCGCGGGCGAAGCTCTGCAGTCTGGCGGCAGGCTGGAAGTTCTCAGCGGCAAACGGCATCCTGCTGTTGAGGTGCTGCAGATGCGCCCGCACCCGTCCGGCACTCTCATCCAGCTCCAGATGACCATCCCCCTCCAGGTAAAAACTCTGTCCGATGTAATCCAGCAGTTCTGTGACCAGCACCGAGGGATAGCGTTCCGTATTATCCTGAATCGCCCGGCCGATATAGCTGATGTAGAGCTGCTGCTGAGCGGAGAGCATCGCCTCAAGAAACAGGTAACGGTCATCATCACGGCGGCTGCGGTCACCTTTACGGGACTGCTGCTGCATCAGATCAAAGCCTAACGGCGCAAGCGTGCGCGGATAGACGCCGTCGTTCATCCCCAGCAGACAGACCAGCTGAAACGGTATTGAACGCATCGGCATCAGGGTACAAAAGTTGATCTGCCCGGCCAGAAAGCGCTGGCTGATGCGCTGCTGATCGAGCCGGCTGCGCAGGTCGTCGCGCAGCAGCGCCACCGGGATCGCCTCCTCAAACCGCGCATCCATTCCGTACTGAATCAGTTGCTGCCACTGCTCTTCCACCAGCAGTAAAGCGGCCTCGGTTTCCGCATCAGGCGTGAAGAAGGCGTTCAGCAGTTCCCGGCACATCGGCAGCCAATCCGCCAGCGGGCGGGGTTCCGCCAGCCGCTCACGCCAGTGATTCAGCCGCGCAAGCAGCTCAGCCAGATGGCCCGCCAGTTCCCCCACCAGGCCACTCGACTCGTCATAAGGCAGAATCCCCTCCCAGTCGCCGTTGTGGCTCTCCATCGCATAACCCAGCAGCATACGCTGCAGGCCAAAGCGCCAGGTGTGCTGGCCAGTAATCGGCAGTGAGAGGGCTTCAACGCTGGCATCATCCAGCCCCCAGCGCACGCCTGACTCGCTGACCCAGCGCCGCAGCAAACGCAGGCCGCTTTCATCAATGGCGAAGTGGGACGCCAGCGCCGGCACATCCAGCAGCGCCAGCACATCTTCTGAGACAAAACGGCTGTCCGGCAGCGCCAGCAGATGCAGAAACGCCACGATGGCCGGATGCGCCTGACTGGCCCGCCGGTCTGAAATCGCAAAAGGCAGATAGCGATCGGCGGGCGCATTGGCGAACACGGCCTGAATGAACGGTGCATAAGCGTCGATGTCGGCCACCATCACAATAATGTCGCGTGCTTTCAGCGTCGGATCAGCCTCCATCATCGCCAGCAGATGATCCTGCAGCACCTCAACTTCGCGCTGCGCACTGTGGCAGACCTGCACCACGATCGAACGATCCGCCGGATCGAGGAGGCGCTTGCGATCGCTGTGCGCCAGTTCCGCCGCGTTCAGCCCGATGATGGCACTGTCCTGCAGATTGAGAAGATCGTACTGCATGCAGTGCAGCAGGTTGTCCGGCTCTACATCCACAAAGGCATCGATGTCGTCGCTGGCATCCATCTGGCTGAGCAGAAAGAGGTTGTCACGCCCCAGTTTGCCCCAGGAGGCCAGCAGCGGATTCGTCAGTTGCTGTTCACCGGCCGCGTTAAACAGCTGCGGCGCCTGTTCTGCGTCCCGGAACAGCCCACGCGCCGCCTCAGCGTCATGGCGGCGGCGCTGACGGCTTTGCAGCTTCGCCAGGAAGGCATAGTCCTGAATGTCGCCCCAGTAGTCGCGGCAGGGATTGGTAAACAGCAGGTGGATGTCGATGTGACGTCCCAGCGCCTGCAGCGCCTGCAGATAGATCGGTGGCAGTGCGGAGATACCACAGATAAAGACCCGCCTGGGCAGGTTTTCCGGCGTGCTCTTCGCCTGCTCCAGCGTGCGGATGAATCGCGCATAGAGATTCGCGCGGTGCCATTCCGGCTGTCGCAGCGTGCGGGTGTAGCTCACCAGATCGCGCCACAGGGCGGCCTGCCAGCGCTGCGCTTCGCCCAGCCCGTCGATACTTTCGCCGCGCTCCCAGCTGTTGAGCCAGTCAGCGCGATAGACCAGATACTGGTCAAACAGATCCGCCACACGGGAGCTGAGCTGAAACAGTTTGCGCTTGTCGCCGTCGTCATGGAGATAGTGACGTAAGGAGGTAAACTCCTCCTGCTCCAGCATCACCGGCAGCCGGTGCATCAGCTTCCAGCTCATGCTGGCCTTACTGAAGGCACTCTCTACCGGGATGTCGGGCAGCACGCGCACGAACATCTCCCAGATAAAACTGGCGGGCAGCGGAAATTCGATGTTGGCTGCAATGCCAAAGGTCTGCGCCAGCTCCATCTGCAGCCACTGCGCCATACCCGGACTCTGCACCAGTATCATTTCTGACGCGAAAGGGTCATCAAGAGGATCATGTTTAATCACCGCAGCCGCGAGAATCTTCAGCACATCGAGCTGATTTGAGTGATAGACGTGAAACATGACAACTCCTGTGGTAACTCAGAACATGACTGCGGTATTGCGGCCCTGTCACTTTACCGCGTATCGCTGTTGAAACCCATCAAAAGGGCGTCCCGCAGGCGTTAACATCGCAGTCGGCTCAGGGAGGCATGACGCCCGAAGGGACCGCTGACGTCGGCCCGTTCCAGCATGCAGCCCGCGGGCCCCGGCTGCTGTTGCAGCGTGGATTGCCAGCCCGCAACCTCATGCCCCGCCAGGCGCTGTTCAGCGACGTACCAGGCCTCCTGCTGCGCCCACTGCTGACTGAATCCCCGCGCCAGAGCGCGATGATAGTGCAACAGCGTGCTGCTGCTTAATGCCATTAACAACAGAGCAAATAACACCTCTGGCAGGGAGAAGCCTGCGCCTTTACAGACAGGCGGCGGGAGGTGTGAGCGGGCAGTAGTCAATCCAGCCGTGCGGTAACGCGCGGATCTGATTGTCCCGTAACCGGACCCACTGCCAGACCGCCATGCCACTGCCGCTGGCTTCTCCTTTAAGCAGACCTTCATCTTTTTCACTCCGTTGCAGACAGCTGACCCAGCCCTGACGCACCTCCTGCTGACAGCCTGACTCCGCATGCGCTGACCAGCTCAGCGTTAAGCCCCATTGCAGCGCAGACTGCGCCCGCCAGAAATCCTGGATAAACTGCTGTTCATCCGCCAGCACGCGCATACCCTGCTCTGACACCCTGCGGCTGGCGTGCAGCGCCACGCTGCCCATCACCATGATCATCAGAACCATGCCCAGCGCGCTGCTGCCTCGCTGCTTCACAGGTTCTCTCCTTCTACCCAGCGCTCTGTCATTTCGTGCCAGCGTCCGGCCCGCCCCTGCAGCGTGATCCTGATCTGTTCGCCCTGCCGGCTGACGCTGAACTGCTCCACGCGCATAAACGCCGGGTCGGAGAGCCGCTCCCAGCCCGCAGAGTGATACTGGTCCACACCCCGCTGCATCTCCAGCTGCTGCTGTCGCAGGCGATAGCCGTAATAGTCACTTTCGGCATGGCCGACCCCTTCCCACTTTCCATTGCTGTTTTCATCCCAGCGCAGCAGCAGGCAGTTCTCCTGCAGAGTGAGTGCGCCACTGCCGCACTCGCCGTGACAGTAACCGGCACGCCGCACCGCCTTTTCCAGGGTAGCCATCATCTGCTGTAACTCCTGACGCAGTTGTGCCCGCTGCAGCATTGCGGCGTTCTCTGTCAGCAGCCGCGGCAGAAGCCGCCCGGCACTCAGCATCACGACCGCGCTGATGGCCAGTGCGACCAGCATCTCCGGCAGGCTGAATCCGGCGACTTTCAACGGCAGTTCTCCTCATCGTTCAGGCAAAGACGAATACGGGCTCTGGCGGAGATAATCAGCCAGATGCGCCCGGCAGCATTGCCCAGCTCTATGCTGCCCGCCCTGGCGACATTACGACGACCATAGAAGCCCGGTTCACCGCGCAGCCCATACAGCGTAACCCCGGCATGGGGAGCGATGAAATGGAGCCGTTTTCCCCCTTCACAACCGGCCGCAGGCAGGCGGCCTGCCCCGATACACCAGGGGATGCCCGGCTGCGACCACAGGATCAGGTCACGGTTTTGCCGGTTGGCCTGCGCACGCAGCCGCAACAGGAAGCCCTGCAGTTGCTGTGCGCTGTCGCGCAGTTGCTGCCGCTGTTGCCAGCGCTGCCAGCCATGCAGTGCGGCAAGGCTCAGCATGCCGGCAATCACTATCACCAGCAGCAGCTCCGGCAGGGTAAAACCCCGAACGTTTGCACTTTTCATGGCATCAGACTGGCGGGAATGAGCGGGTGAGACAAGCCGCAGCGTCACGGGCTGGAGAGGCTGTCGCAGAGAACCGGCGTGACAGACAGGCAATCTCAGGAAGCGTGCGCGCGATGCCGCAGATGTTCCGGACAACAGGCAAAAAAAAGCCCCGGCGGAGTGCGCCAGGGCTTGATGTTTATCGCGGGTCAGATGGCGACGGGGGCTTTGATCGCAGGATGCGGATCGTAGCCTTCAATCTCAAAATCGTCGAACTGATAGTCAAACAGTGACGCCGGTTTGCGTTTGATAACAAGCTTCGGCAGGGGGCGCGGTTCACGGGTCAGTTGCAGACGCGCCTGCTCCAGATGATTGCTGTAGAGGTGCGTGTCACCGCCGGTCCAGACGAAGTCGCCGACCTCCAGATCGCACTGCTGCGCCACCATATGCACCAGCAGCGCATAGCTGGCGATATTAAACGGCAGGCCCAGGAAGATGTCGCACGAGCGCTGATAGAGCTGGCAGGAGAGCTTGCCGTTCGCCACATAGAACTGGAAGAAAGCATGGCAGGGTGCCAGCGCCATCTGGCTCAGTTCGCCGACGTTCCAGGCTGAAACGATGATCCGGCGTGAGTCGGGATCGCGCTTCAGCTGCTCCATCACCTGGCTTAACTGGTCAATTTCCTGACCGCTGGCCGTTCCCCAGCTGCGCCACTGTTTGCCATACACCGGGCCGAGATCGCCCTGCTCATCGGCCCACTCATCCCAGATGGAGACCTTGTTATCTTTCAGATAACCGATGTTGGTGTCCCCTTTCAGGAACCACAGCAGCTCATGAATGATCGAGCGGATGTGGCATTTCTTGGTGGTGACCAGCGGAAAACCATCCTGCAGATTGAAACGCATCTGGTGACCAAAAATTGAAAGCGTACCGGTGCCGGTACGGTCAGCTTTTGGCGTGCCTTCGTTCAGCACATGCTGCATCAAATCCAGATACTGTTTCATTTTTCCTCGCGAAATTGTGGCTGCGGGCGACGACGATACGCCCAGATCATCATAATTATACCGGCAATAATCATCGGCACAGAGAGGATCTGTCCCATACTGATACCGCCTTCAAACAGGCCCAGCTGAGCATCCGGCTGGCGGAAGAACTCAACGATAATGCGGAATGCGCCATAGCCGATCAGGAACAGGCCAGACACGCTGCCCATCGGACGGGGTTTACGGATAAACAGGTTCAGGATGATGAACAGCACTACGCCTTCCAGCGCCAGCTCATACAGCTGCGACGCATGACGTGGCAGCACGCCGTAGGTGTTGAGCAGCGCCTGATATTGCGGATTGGTGGCGGCCAGCGCCACATCTTCGCTGCGGGAGCCGGGGAACAGCATCGCATAGCGGAAGTTCGGATCGACACGACCCCAGAGTTCGCCGTTGATGAAGTTACCGAGACGCCCGGCACCCAGACCAAACGGGATCAGCGGTGCAATAAAGTCGGAAACCTGGAAGAAATTACGTTTAGTCCGGCGGGCAAAAATCAGCATCACCACAATCACCCCGATCAGGCCACCGTGGAATGACATGCCGCCATCCCAGACTTTGAACAGATAGAGGGGATTTTCCAGGAAAAGCGGCAGGTTGTAGAACAGCACATATCCGATGCGTCCACCCAGGAAGACGCCCAGGAAACCCGCGTAAAGCAGGTTCTCAACTTCCTCTTTTTTCCAGCCGCTGCCAGGTTTGTTAGCACGGCGTACCGCCAGCCACATGGCGAAAACAAAGCCCACCAGATACATCAGACCGTACCAGTGAAGCGAAACCGGTCCAATCGAGAAGATCACCGGATCGAACTGCGGAAATGCAATATAGCCGTTATTCATCTTTCACCGTCTATTTTTCTACCCTGAAAAGGGGCGTTGTCAGGCACATAAATTAAGGCTGCGCATCATAGCACAGCCGGTTTTTTGAATTGTCGTGCAAATGTAAACACGAATAACGCGCAGAGGCAGAACGTGAAGATCGTGAGCACCCGTCCGGGACAGGACGAAAATTCAGTCTGTCAGGATGGCGCTTAGCGCCCGCCGCGAATCAGGCCACCCAGGCCGCGCCGCTCCATAAAGGCCGACACCAGATGGCGCACTTCGGTGGCGGTATGCGCATTCATTCCCTGCTCGCTGAGCTTCTGCGTTTCTTCGTGATCCAGATGACGCAGCAGATATTTCACCCGCGGGACATTTTTTCCGTTCATGCTGAGATGGCGATACCCCAGCCCGACCAGCAGCGCCACGCACATCGGATCACCGGCCATTTCACCACACAAACACAGTTCAATATTCGCGAGACGGGCTTCCTGCGCGATGGCATTCAGCGCGCGCAGCATCGCCGGATGCAGCGAGTCGTACAGGTTCGCGACGCGGGTATTGTTGCGGTCTACCGCCAGCAGATACTGCGTCAGGTCGTTGGTGCCGACCGAGATAAAATCGATCCGCGACGCCAGATGCGGGATCATAAACAGCATGGAAGGCACTTCGATCATCACCCCAATGCGCGGCGCGGGGATCGGATAGCCCAGCATCTCCTCCACTTCGCGACCGGCGCGATCGATCAGCCGTTTCGCGTCGTCGATCTCGTCGATGTGACTGATCATCGGCAGCAGAATGCTGAGATTGCCGGATGCCGCATTGGCGCGGAGCATGGCACGCACCTGCACCAGAAAAATTTCTGGCTGATCGAGCGTCAGGCGGATGCCGCGCCAGCCCAGGCAGGGGTTCTCTTCACTGATCGGCATATAGGGCAGCTGCTTATCCGCCCCGACGTCCAGCGTTCGCAGCGTGACCGGCTTGTTGTGAAACAGCTGCAGCATGCCCTGATACTGCGCCACCTGCTCCTCTTCCGACGGGAAACCGTTCTGCAGCATAAACGGAATTTCGGTGCGATAGAGCCCGATGCCATCCACCCAGCTGCCGAGCGCCTGCTCATGCTCCGGGCTTAATCCGGCATTGAGCATCACCTGCACCCGCTCGCCACTTTTCAGTTCGCCCGGCTGATCGACGACCCCTTCCGCCATCCTGCTCAGCGCATTCTCTTCGCTGATCAGGCGCTGATACTCCTGCACCAGCACCGGCTCCGGATCGATCAGCAGCTCACCGCGATAGCCATCGACAATCAGCAGACGTTTGTTGAGCTGATGCGGCTGGATATCCGCGCCCATCACGGTCGGGATCCCCATCGCCCGGGTCAGGATCGCCGCATGGGAGTTGGCTGCACCATCCCGCACCACCACGCCTGCCAGCCGCTCCTGCGGCAGCTCAGCCAGGGTCGTTGCGGTCAGCTCATCGGCCACCAGTACGAAGCGTTCCGGCCAGGCGTTAGTCCCGACCAGCGAGTCATCAAGGTGAAACAGCAGACGCTGGCCCAGCACCCGCAGATCGCCTGCGCGTTCACGCAGATAGTTATCCGTCAGGCTGGCGAACTGCTTAGCAAACTTCTCGATCACCTGTCTGACCGCCCACTCGGCGACCGATCCGCGTTCGATCTCATCGAACAGATCTTTCTTCAGCCGGGCATCGGTCAGCAGGTGGGAGTAGAGGTCGAAAATGGCCGCGCTCTCTTTCTGTGCGCTGGCGCTGAACCGTTTACTGAAGCGGCGAAATTCACTCGCGGCTTCGGTCATGGCGATCGACAGTCGCTCGCGCTCACGCTGCACATCCAGCGTGGAGGCGGCGGAAACCTGATCGAGCAGCGGCTGCGTCTCATCGACCCAGCCAGGTGCCACCGCCACGCCAGGCGCGGCCGCAATCGCGCGCACCCGCGTCTGCCGGAACTGACCAAACAGCTGGCCCATCTGAGACTGCGACAGCAACGCCGCCATCTGGGTCGCCAGGGTGACCAGAAACGACTCTTCGCTTTCATCAAACTGACGGTGTTCGCGCTGCTGCACCACCAGCACGCCCAGAAGCTGACGGCGGCTGATAATGGGCACGCCGAGGAAGGAGCGATAGCGCTCCTCTTTCACTGCGGGGATATATTTGAAGCTGGGGTGGCTCTGGGCGTCTGCAAGGTTAATCGGCTCGGCCAGACGGCCCACTAAACCGACGATCCCCTCGTCAAACGCCAGCGTCACAGTGCGGCCACGCGGTTTTTTGAGTCCGCGCGTCGCCATCAGGTAATAGCAGCGACGATCGTGGTCGGCGAGGTAAACGGAACAGACTTCCGTTTCCATCGCCAGACAGATCTCATTGACCAGAATGTCGAGTGCTTCATTGAGACGCGGCGCACTCGCCACTTTTTCTACAATTTCGCGCAACTGAGTGAGCATAAAGGGCGTGGCCTATCCTCTCTTACGTCGATGGGCAGGATTGTTTCGCTGCCCCGCACTCTCCTGCATAGACATCACCACGCCAGCGAATTCCTTCATCACCCGGCGGTAGACGTCGCGTTTAAAGGAGACAACCTGACGCACCGGATACCAGAAACTGACCCAGCGCCAGCCATCGAACTCCGGCGTGCTGCTGTGCTGCACATTGATATCCGCGTCATTACACATTAACTGCAGAAGAAACCACTTTTGTTTCTGGCCGATACATACCGGCTTTGTGTCCCAACGCACCAAACGTTTTGGCAACTTGTAACGCAGCCAGTTACGGGTAGAGGCAAGTATTCGGACATCTTTCCGGTGCAATCCGACCTCTTCAAACAGTTCGCGATACATCGCCTGTTCTGCGGTTTCACCGGGATTGATGCCTCCCTGAGGAAATTGCCAGGAGTGCTGTCCAAAGCGCCTGGCCCATAACACTTGTCCCTGCCGGTTACAGATTACGATACCAACATTCGGGCGGTAGCCATCATCATCGATCACCGGACTACCTCAAAGCAAAATTTGAATAAGCTGATTGTTTCACACTCCTTACAGGCGGTAAACCACTGGATTCATGGGGGGTTGCGCCGTCTCTGTCGGGATAACTCACAGAAAATGGTAAAGTTATGAACAGTAATCAGAAAAATGATCGATCTTATTCACCTTTTCTGTGGATAGCTTTGTGCAGAACACGGGAGTTAACTGAATAACCTTTTCAGCGCACTCTGAACCGCTGAAAAGAGGCCGCATTTTATGTCGTTGATTTAAAACATAATAACTTTAATTTCGCCACGTTAATGCGTTTCCTGGCAGGCGGATAAATTCACGCCCGCTGACAATCGGTTAAAATATCACCACACCGCTTTTTATCCACAGAGAATCGCTCAGGGTTAGGCCAGAGCGACGAAATTATGGTCAGATCGTGAAAAGTCAAGGCTGTAAATGGAACCAGTACCGCATCGGTAAGGGGGTTATCCCATTTTTCTGTGGATAACCGGGCTGGAGATCCTGTTCATTGTTGCGGGTAAGCCGGGATAACCCTGGCAGCCTGAGGGTGACATCCTGCGAATCCACTAAAAAAAGCACGATCTATCATGTTATTATCGAAGCCCGATAGGGTTTATTTCAGCCGCACAGGTTACCCTCTTTTTATTGTTCACATTTTAACCAGCAAGAGTTATCAACATGAGTCACCCACCAGGCCCGCCTGAAAATGAAGCCAGCCTGCTGGCCCGGGCGCAGGAGTTAGCCGGATTAACACTGGAAACGCTGGCCGCTCGCGCCGGGCTGCCTATGCCTGCCGATCTTAAACGCGATAAAGGCTGGGTCGGGATGCTGCTGGAGTGGCATCTGGGCGCCAGCGCAGGCAGCAAAGCGGAGCAGGACTTTGCCCATCTGGGTATCGAACTGAAAACCATTCCGATTGATGCACAGGGCAAACCGCTGGAAACCACCTTTGTCTGCGTCGCCCCCCTGACCGGTAACAGCGGCGTGACCTGGTCGAACAGCCACGTGCGGCACAAGCTGGCGCGGGTGTTATGGATCCCGGTGGAAGGCGAGCGTGAGATTCCACTGCGGCATCGCCGTGTCGGCGCGCCGCTGTTGTGGAGCCCGGATGCAGAAGAGGAGGAGATGCTGCGTCAGGACTGGGAGGAGCTGATGGATATGATCGTGCTGGGTCGCGTTGAGCAGATCACCGCCCGGCATGGCGCCTGGCTGCAGATTCGACCCAAGGCCGCCAACAGTAAAGCGCTGACGGAGGGCATTGGCGATCAGGGCCAGCCGATCATGACCCTGCCGCGCGGTTTCTATCTGAAGAAAAGTTTCACCGGCCCCCTGCTGGCGCGTCATTTTCCTCTCTGAACTTCCCCGCCCTGGCGGAAATGTCGCAATTTTGTGGGTGATCGGTGCAGCCATTGCGTATAATCGCCGTTTACTTTTCGTTTAGGATTGAATGTCGGTATGTTTGAGTGGATTTCCGATCCCAACGCCTGGCTGGCGCTGGGCACCCTGACCATCCTTGAGGTGGTGCTGGGTATTGATAACATCATTTTCCTGTCACTGGTGGTCGCGAAACTGCCTAAGCACCAGCAGGCCAGCGCCCGTCGCATTGGCCTGATGGGCGCAATGCTGATGCGTCTGGCCTTACTGGCCTCAATCGCGTGGGTTGCCCGTCTGACTAATCCGCTGTTTACGCTGCTGGATCACCCCTTCTCGGCGCGCGATCTGATCCTGCTGTTCGGTGGCCTTTTCCTGCTGTGGAAATCGAGCATGGAGATCCATGAAACGATTGAAGGCGGCGAAGGGGAACACAATACCCGCGTTCACTCCTTCCTTGGCGCGATTGTGCAGATCATGATGCTCGACATTATTTTCAGCCTGGACTCTGTTATCACCGCCATCGGCCTCTCCGATCATCTCTTCATTATGATGGCGGCAGTCGTGATTGCGGTGCTGCTGATGATGTTCGCGGCGCGGGTTATCGGTGAATTTGTCGATCGCCATCCGTCAGTGAAAATGCTGGCCCTCTCTTTCCTGATTCTGGTCGGTTTTACCCTGATTCTGGAGAGTTTTGCGGTCCACGTACCAAAAGGTTACATCTATTTCGCCATGTTCTTCTCAATGGCGGTTGAGTGCCTTAACCTGATGCGCAGTAAGAAAAAGCCCGCCTGATAAAGTCAAGGGCGAGCCTGCTCGCCCGGATATTTTCAGAATTCTGCGATTAATCCTGCCGGCAAAACCATTTATTACTACACTTTTTGCACTTGACGATTTGTGAGGGGAAGGCGTGATGAAAGGGCTGGCAGGATTAGCAGCGGTAGTGATAACCGCAGCGTTATTAAGCGGATGCAGTTCAGATTATGTGATGGCGACCAAAGATGGCCGCATGATTATGACCGAAGGCAAGCCGAGCATTGATAAAGAGACCGGCCTGGTGGAATACACCGATCAGTCAGGTCACGCAGTGCAGATTAACAGCGATGAGGTTTCAACGATCATTGAACGTTAAGTGCCTGATTTAATCATCTGCCACCCATTCTGCGCTGGCAGATGATTTCCCCGATTTTTCCCCCTTCCTTCCTCGCCATGGCTCGCGCTATAGTCCCTCAGGACACAACATTCCATTCGCTCTATTCCCGATAAAGAAAAGGAAGCTGGCAATGCACTATCATCGTATTCCCCACAGCACGCTGGAAGTGAGTCAGCTGGGGTTGGGCACCATGACGTTCGGCGAACAGAACAGCGAAGCTGACGCGCATGCTCAACTGGATTTGGCTATCCGTTCCGGCATCAACTTTATTGATACTGCCGAGATGTATCCGGTGCCACCGCGCCCGGAAACCCAGGGTCTGACCGAACAATATATTGGCAGCTGGCTTAAACAGCGCGGCAGCCGCGACAAAATCATTCTGGCCAGTAAAGTCGCTGGCCCTTCCCGTGGCAACGACGCCTCAATCCGTCCGGACATGGCGCTGGACCGTAAAAACATCCGTGCCGCCCTCGACGCCAGCCTGAAACGGCTGAACACCGACTATCTGGATCTCTACCAGCTGCACTGGCCGCAGCGCCAGACTAACTTTTTTGGCAAGCTCGGCTATCAGTACAGCGAAACCACCGCGCAGGTAACCCTGCTGGAGACGCTGGAGGCGCTGACCGAACAGGTGCGGGCAGGAAAGATTCGCTATATCGGGGTCTCGAACGAAACGGCGTGGGGGGTGATGCGCTATCTGCAACTGGCGGAGAAGCATGAGCTGCCGCGCATCGTCAGCATTCAGAACCCCTACAGTCTGCTGAACCGCAGTTTTGAAGTGGGTCTGGCCGAAATCAGCCAGCATGAGGGCGTTGAACTGCTCGCCTATTCGAGCCTGGCGTTTGGTACGCTGAGCGGTAAATATCTGAATGGCGCGCAGCCTGCGGGCGCACGCAACACCCTGTTCAGCCGCTTCACCCGCTACAGCGGTGAGCAGTCACAGCAGGCGATTGCTGAGTATGTGGCGCTGGCCCGACAGCATCAGATTGACCCGTCGCAGATGGCCCTCGCCTATGTGCGTCAGCAGCCGTTTGTCGCCAGCACGCTGCTGGGTGCCACCACCCTTGAGCAGCTGCAGACAAATATCGACAGCTTCAATCTGACCCTGAATGCCGAGATTCTGGAAGGGATTGAGGCGATTCACCGTCGTTTTACCTACCCGGCTCCCTGAGTGCGACTGCCAGCTGCCGCAGAGGCGGCTGGCTTCTCTCACAGCGCGCGGCAGTAGAGCGAGACAGGCTTGTCAGGATACTCCAGCGCCTCCCCCGCCGCCTGCCAGCCAAACCGTTCGTAATACCCTCTGAACGCCGACCAGAGCCACAAGCGTGGAAAGCCCCGCGCCTTTGCATAGCCGATAACGTGCTGCTGCAGCGCCTCGCTGACTCCTCTACCGCGCGCCGATTCATCCACATAGAGCGCCGCCAGCCAGGGGAAGAGATCCTGACGACTGATCAGATCGCAGCGCCAGAATCCCACTGTACCGATCGCCCTGCCCGCTTCCACGGCCACAAAGGTGATGGGAAACTCTGCCCCCGTCAGGCTGCTGTTAACCACGCTGGCGAAGAACGCCCGGCTGCTGGCCTCACCGAATGCCCGCCACTGCCAGTCAGTAACCTGATCGGCAAAGTGGGGCGCGTCGCTGAGCAAGACAATCTCCATCTCCCGCTCTCCTCTGAAAAACGCTGATGCGGTAAGCCCGCGTACAGGCCGTCCGGTCGTACTGTATCGCTTATTCGCCAATCTCCAGTGCCAGCAACGACTGAATGGTCTGCGCACGGCGGATTTCGCGCGGCTGGCCCTGTTCAAACAGCACTTCCGGGATTAACGGACGGCTGTTGTAGTTTGAGGACATCGAGGCACCATAAGCGCCCGTGTCGTGAAACACGAGGTAGTCGCCGACGCTGGCCGCCGGGATCGCACGCGGTTCTACCATACCGCCTTCCAGCTGGGTAAAGACATCGCCCGACTCACACAGCGGCCCCGCGACGACCGTGTTGATCGTCTGCCGATCATCAATCGCGCGATCATCACCCGCCATCAGCGAGATGTGGTGATAGCTGCCATACATGGAAGGACGCATCAGGTCACTGAAACCGGCATCGACCAGCACAAAGTGACGGCTGCCCATCGACTTGACCGCCCTCACCTGAGAGACCAGCACACCTGACTCAGCCACCAGGAAACGGCCCGGTTCAATCTCCAGCTTGACCGCGTGCCCCAGATGCTGAGCAATCCGCTGCCGGGCCGCATCCCACAGGCCGAAATAGTGATCGGTGTCGATCGCCTCTTCGCCAAAGCGATAAGGGATAGAGAGGCCGCCGCCCGCAGAGATTGCCGTCAAATCCTGACCGGACGCCATAACCAGTCCGACCATCGCATCGCAGACCTGCTGCAGGTGCGCATAATCGACGCCCGAACCGATATGCATATGGATGCCCACCAGCTGCAGGCCGTGCTGCTCAATGGCGGCCAGCGCCGCGGCTAAATCACCGTGCCAGATACCGTGCTTGCTGTTTTCGCCGCCGGTATTGGTTTTCTGGCTGTGACCATGACCAAAGCCAGGATTGACCCGCAGCCACACTGCGTGACCGGGTGACACTGCGCCAAGCTGATGCAGCATATCGATTGAACCCGCGTTCACCGGAACCTTCAGCGCCGCAACCCGCTCCAGCGTCGGCTGGTCAAACAGATCGGCGGTAAAAACAATCTCATCGCCACCCGGCTGGTAGCCCGCCGCCAGCGCACGTTCGATTTCACCCAGCGAAACCGAATCCACTTTGACCCCCGCCGCTCGCATCAGGCGCAGGATATGAATATTTGAGCAGGCTTTCTGCGCAAAACGTATGACGTCAAACGCCTGCAGCTGCGCAATGCGCGCCTGAATAATCTGCGCGTCATAGGCCCAGAAAGGCCCGGCGTAACGGCGGGCCAGCGGCAGCAGATGAGCGGCGTTGAGGGCGGTTTCGGTACTCTGTAAGGAACGTGGCATGACAATTCTCCTGTGGCGATAGTTCCATTAAGCCAGAATCATGCCATAGCGAAAAATATCTGTTTTAATAGCATCTATGCAGAATGGATATAGGGTGGCGACATGGCGAACATCAACTGGCGGCATATTGAAATTTTTCATGCGGTGATGACCAGTGGCAATCTGACTCAGGCCGCCACGCTGCTGCACACCTCTCAGCCGACGGTGAGCCGGGAGCTGGCGCGGCTGGAGCAGCAGCTGGGACTACAGCTGTTTGAACGGGTACGCGGCCGGCTGCAGCCGACGGTGCAGGGATTGCGCCTGTTTGAAGAGGTGCAGCGCTCCTGGTACGGTCTGGATCGCATCCGGGAAGCCGCAGAGGGGCTTCGCCAGTTTCGTCAGGGCGAGCTGTCGATTGCCTGCCTGCCGGTTTTTTCTCAGTCGCTGCTGCCGCCGCTGTGCCAGCCCTTTTTAGCACGTTACCCCGACGTGAGCCTCAATGTGATCCCGCAGGAGTCGCCGCTGCTGGAGGAGTGGCTCTCAGCACAGCGCTACGATATCGGTTTAACCGAAACCCAGCACGCCCCGGCCGGTACCGATCGTCTCGCCCTGCTGACCTGTGATGAAGTGTGCGTTCTGCCACAGCACCATCCCCTGAGTCAGCGTGCCGTACTGACGCCGTATGATTTCGCTGGCGAGCGGTATGTCAGCCTCTCGCGCAGCGACAGCTATCGTCAGCTGCTGGATGCGCTGTTTCAGGAGCAGGGGGTTGAACGGCGGCTGGTGATAGAGACGCACAGCGCAGCCTCGGTGTGCGCCATGGTCAGGGCGGGTACAGGCATTTCGATTGTTAATCCGCTGACGGCGCTGGATTACGCCGACAGCGGATTGGTGATGCGTAAGTTCAGCGTGGCAGTGCCGTTTACCGTCAGCCTGGTCAGGCCGCAGCACCGACCCGCCTCAGCGCTGGTCGATGCCTTTGTCAGCCATCTGCAGGAGCAGGTGACCGCCTTTCCGGCACGTATCGCCGCCCGCCTGGCTTAGGCGCGGACGCTGGCAGCCGGGCGGCCTGGTTTGCGGAAGGTCATCAGGCAGACCAGCAGGCCGATGAGCGCCAGCGCAGCCGCCGCGACCGGCACCGCCGTCAGGCCATAACCGCGACCGATGACCGCACCGCCGACCCAGGCACCCAGCGCATTGCCCACGTTAAAGGCCGCAATGTTCAGGGTGGAGACCAGATTAGGAGCCTCTTTACCGTGACGGACCACGTTGATCTGCAGGCCCGGTACCGTGGCGAAGGTGGCCATCGCCCAGAGGAACAGGGTAATCTCCGCCAGCCACAGCGCGTGGCTGGTCCAGCTGAAGAGCAGAGAGAAGATGGCGATCAGCGAAAAACTGAGGATCAGGCTGAATGAGACTTTCCAGTCGGCCAGTTTGCCGCCAAGGATATTCCCCACCGTCAGGCCCGCACCAATCAGGAACAGCGTCCAGCTGACGCCGCGGTCGCTGATCCCGGTGATCTCTAACAGCAGAGGCGCGATGTAGCTGAACAGCGCAAACATCGCCGCCGCGAAGCAGACCGTCATCAGCAGAGAGAGCCACAGTTTTCCGTTAGCCAGCGCGCCAATTTCACTCGCCAGATGAACCGGCTTCTCCTGCTTGTTTGTCGGCAGGCTGACAATCAGGGCGATAAAGGCCAGCACACCGATCACCGCCACACCCCAGAACGTGGCCCGCCAGCCAAACATCTGACCGAAGCTGGTGCCCAGCGGCACGCCCAGCACGTTAGCCAGGGTCAGTCCGGTAAACATCAGGGCGACAGCGGAGGCCTGACGTCCGGCTGGCACCAGACTGGCGGCGACGACCGCACCGATACCGAAGAAGGCCCCGTGACAGAGCGCGGTGACGATACGTGCCAGCATCAGCAGGTTGTAGTTGTACGCCAGCGCGCAGAGCAGGTTGCCGACAATGAAGATCACCATCAGCAGAATCAGCGTTTTTTTACGCGGCAGTCTGGCGGTGAGCAGCGCCATAATCGGCGCACCGATCGCCACGCCCAGCGCATAGCCGCTGATCAGCCAGCCCGCCGACGGAATAGAAACCTGAAGGTCGCGCGCCACGTCAGGCAGCAATCCCATGATGACAAATTCGGTGGTTCCGATGGCGAACGCACTCAACGCCAGCGCCAGTAATGCAACAGGCATAACACTCTCCCAGTCTTATTTGCAGGTGAACCACGCGGACACGTAGCCCCTCGACGCTTATTAAAATTTGATCTGCGTCACAGTGAGTATTACAGCACAGCCCGGATAAGCGACATAGCCTGCGTAGCGCAAAGGATTATTGCCGTTGCCGCAATAATCCTCGCCTCCTGATGCTCTCTCTCGCTATCTGAGGGGCAGCGGATGCCCTGTCTGCATCGCGTCAGGTTGCCATTTCCCGTTAACCGGTTACCTTTTTTATATGTGATTCATTAATTATTCCGCAACGTTGCCGATATATCCCTAATCAATTGCCAGGTGTAGTTATCAACTTCTGACGCAGGGAGAGAGAATGCAACGACTCATAGCCTTGATGGTCTTTGCTCTGACCGGCTGCTCGGTTGGTCATTATGAGTACAGTAAAGAAGCTGAAAAGCGGGTTGATATGACCGTGACCGGCATTCCGACCATACTGGGTATCGGCACGCTCGGCACCACCATCCCGCTGACGCCGGAGTACAGCCTGACCGCCGCCCATGTGGCGAAGTTTTCGCTTTATCGGGTCAAAGCCTGGCATCCGCAATGCGACCTGGCGGTGGTCTACCACAAAAACAGCGAAGCAAACCTGCCTCCCAGTTTCCGCAACAGCCATATCGGCGACAAGGTGAACCTCTACGGCTACAGCTTTATTTCGGCGATGCCGGTCAGTTCCAGCGGGCAGAACCTGATCAATACCACGCTGGCGAACAGCTGGAACAAGCCAGACTGCGTCGTGGTAGCGGCGAATGCAGGAGTGGTAAAAGGCATGTCAGGCGGTGCGGTTTATAACGCCTCTGACGATACGCTGGCGGGGGTGATTGTGGGCTACAGCAATAACATCGATGACAATGTCACCGGTAAGACGCTCTACAAGAACGTTGCGCTCTATGTGCCCTATTCCCGCTTTCAGACCTGGCTGGATCAGGCGATTAAATCCTAAGATTTTTTGTCGGGCAAACCAGGATGGTTGCCCATAGGATGTTCGGGCGGATTGAGCCATCTGTCTTCACGGGTTGCTTCGTAGTCCGGGTTAAGAGGGTAAGCAATACGATTTTCAGGCTTACTGGTCTCCCCCACCACTAAAAAGCGTGCCTCATGCTCACTGTTGTTTATAAAGGTGTGGCAAATACCAGTGCCCGCCGGAAAAGCCACGGCATCACCTGGCGACAACGGGTAAAGCTCACCGTTGATCCAGGCATCAGGATGACCTTCAAGCACAAAAATGAACTCTTCTTCTGCGCTTTCTGCGTGGGGATAAGACATGCGACGTCCGGGCAACAGCCTTTCATGATGAATGCCAAGGCGGGTTAATCCCAGCAACCTACCCAGTGGAGCACCAATCGACATGCGCTCATCGCTGTCGGCATAATGTTCGTTATCTTCACCTTCCAGCGCTTGCCAGTGGCGAATGCAGTCGGGACGTTGCATCATGTTTGCTCCTGGTTAAGGTATTCAGCCTGGCATAGGGAGCAGCACGGCTCAAGCATCGCGAGGCGAACAGCAGTGTCTGATTCTGGCATAGGTATAAAAAAGGCCGGGATATCCCGGCCTTTTCTGTTAACAGTCAGACTTACTTGCTGCCTGGACGCAGTGCCGGGAACAGGATGACGTCACGGATGGTGTGGCTGTTGGTAAACAGCATCACCATACGGTCGATACCGATACCCAGACCGGCGGTTGGCGGCAGACCATGTTCCAGTGCGGTAACGTAGTCTTCGTCATAGAACATCGCTTCGTCGTCACCGGCATCTTTGGCATTCACCTGCTGCAGGAAACGCTCAGCCTGATCTTCCGCATCGTTCAGCTCCGAGAAGCCGTTACCGATTTCACGACCACCAATGAAGAACTCAAAGCGATCCGTGATTTCCGGGTTCTCGTCGTTACGACGGGCCAGCGGCGACACTTCTGCCGGGTATTCGGTGATGAAGGTTGGCTGAATCAGATTCGCCTCTGCCGTCTCTTCGAAAATCTCCGTTACGACGCGGCCCAGACCCCAGCTCTTCTCAACTTTGATGTGCAGTGATTGCGCAATCGCCACCGCTTTATCAAAGTCTTCCAGATCGGCCAGATCGGTTTCCGGACGATACTTTTTGATCGCTTCGCGCATGGTCAGTTTTTCAAACGGCTTACCGAAATCAAACTCCTGCTCACCGTAAGGCACCACCGTGCTGCCCAGCACATCCTGCGCCAGCGTGCGGAACAGGCTCTCGGTCAGCTCGATCAGATCTTTGTAATCCGCGTAGGCCATATAGAGTTCCATCATGGTGAACTCTGGGTTATGACGTGGCGAAATCCCTTCGTTACGGAAGTTACGGTTGATCTCGAACACGCGATCGAACCCGCCCACTACCAGACGCTTCAGGTAAAGCTCCGGGGCAATACGCAGATACATGTCGATATCCAGCGCATTGTGATGGGTGATGAAAGGACGCGCAGACGCGCCGCCCGGGATCACCTGCATCATCGGCGTTTCTACTTCCATAAAGTCGCGGCTCACCATGAACTGACGAATGCCGGCCATGATCTGCGAACGAATGCGGAAGGTATTGCGCGACTCATCGTTGGCGATGAGGTCGAGATAGCGCTGACGGTAACGGGTTTCCTGGTCGGCCAGGCCGTGGAACTTGTCCGGCAATGGACGCAGGGCTTTGGTCAGCAGGCGCAGTTCAGAACAGTGAATCGACAGTTCGCCGGTTTTGGTTTTAAACAGCTTGCCGCGCGCGCCGAGGATATCGCCGAGATCCCACTTTTTGAACTGCTCGTTGTAGATCCCTTCCGCCAGGTCATCACGCGAAACGTACAGCTGAATGCGGCCACCCACATCCTGCAGGGTCACGAAAGAGGCTTTACCCATGATGCGACGGGTCATCATACGACCCGCAACACTCACTTCGATGCCGAGATCTTCAAGCTCTTCGTTGCTCTTCTCGCCATAGCTGGCGTGCAGCTGGTCAGAGAGGCTGTCACGACGGAAATCGTTAGGAAACGCCACGCCATTTGCACGCAGCACGCTCAGCTTTTCGCGACGCGTTTTCAGTTCGTTATTTAACTCAACGGCGGCGTCAGCGCTCTGCGGTTGTTGTTCAGACATGTCGGTTCCTTATAACCCTGCTTTTAAACTAGCTTCAATGAATCGATCCAGATCGCCGTCCAGTACCGCCTGGGTGTTACGCGTCTCTACGCCGGTGCGCAGATCTTTGATGCGGGCATCATCAAGCACGTAAGAACGGATCTGACTTCCCCAGCCGATGTCAGACTTGTTGTCTTCCAGCGCCTGTTTCTCAGCATTTTTCTTCTGCATCTCAAGCTCGTACAGCTTCGCCTTCATCTGCTTCATCGCCTGATCTTTGTTCTTGTGCTGAGAACGGTCGTTCTGACACTGAGTCACCGTTCCGGTCGGAATGTGGGTAATACGCACCGCAGATTCCGTCCGGTTAACGTGCTGACCGCCCGCGCCCGATGCGCGATAGACGTCAATACGCAGATCCGCCGGGTTGATGTCGATATCAATATCGTCATCCACTTCCGGGTAAATAAAGGCGGAGCTGAATGAGGTGTGACGACGGCCGCCGGAGTCGAACGGGCTCTTACGCACCAGGCGATGGACACCGGTTTCCGTGCGCAGCCAGCCGAAGGCGTAGTCGCCTGACACGCGAATGGTCACGGATTTGATGCCCGCGACTTCACCTTCAGACTCTTCGATAATTTCGGTTTTGAAGCCTTTTGCTTCGGCCCAACGCAGATACATACGCATCAGCATGCTGGCCCAGTCCTGCGCTTCGGTGCCGCCGGAACCGGCCTGCAGATCGATGTAGCAGTCAGCGCTGTCATACTCGCCGGAGAACATGCGGCGGAACTCCAGTTCGCCCAGCTTGCCCTCAAGCACGTCCAGCTCGGCAACCGCTTCGTTGAAAGTCTCTTCGTCTTCCGCTTCGACGGCCAGCTCCAGCAGACCCTGCACATCCTCAAGGCCCTGCGCCATCTGATCCAGCGTCTGCACGATCGCTTCCAGCGAGGCGCGCTCTTTGCCCAGCGCCTGAGCACGCTCAGGTTCGTTCCAGACATCGGGCTGTTCCAGCTCGGCGTTTACTTCTTCGAGGCGTTCTTTCTTGGCATCGTAGTCAAAGATACCCCCGAAGAACGTCGCTGCGCTCACTGAGGTCCTGAATACGGTTTTTGACCGGGTTGATTTCAAACATGGCTTTAGCGTCTTTCTTATGTTCGATGGGACAGGAAATTTAACGCACAAGTTTACCCGAAACTGGCGGCAGTTTGTAGCGTTGAGACAGGGGGGATGCGGGAACGGCGTGACGCGCCGCATTTTCTTCCCGGCTGATGGCGCTGCAGCCCCGTCAGAGGAGACGACGGGAGGCAGTCAGGCATGCGCGCCTGCCATCATCGCAGAGGCGCAAACCTGACAGAACCTAGTTCAGCGGCCAGAGATGGTCGATGATCAGCTGTACCGAGCGGTTACCGCGATACTCGTTGATATCCAGCTTATAAGCCAGTTCGACCTGACGCACGCTGCTGTCGGGCCACAGTGTGGTATCGACATTAAAGGCGATACCGTCGATCAGCGGACCGCCGTCGAGCGGTTCGACCATTACTTTCAGATGCCGCTCGCCCACCAGCCGCTGTTGCAGCAGCTTAAACCGGCCGTCGAAGGCCGGTTCCGGGAACGCCTGGCCCCAGGGGCCCGCCTCACGCAGCATCTCAGCCGTCTGCAGCGAAAAATCCT
The DNA here is from genome assembly GCF_026541045.1 of Pantoea sp. GM_Pan_3. Classification (NCBI taxonomy): domain Bacteria; kingdom Pseudomonadati; phylum Pseudomonadota; class Gammaproteobacteria; order Enterobacterales; family Erwiniaceae; genus Pantoea; species Pantoea sp. GM_Pan_3. The sequence goes on from NZ_JALNVA010000003.1 coordinate 128,525, forward strand.
GCGGTTGCAGCGCACCGTCAGACCAGATGATGCCCTGCAGCGATTCGCCGTCCAGCCACTCACCGACCAGGTAGGCAAAGCGCTGACGAAACTCCTCGTAGCGGTCCGTTTCCAGCGATAAGCCTGCCGCCATCGCGTGGCCACCAAACTTCAGCATCAGGCCGGGGTTCAGGGTATCCAGCCGCTCCAGCGCATCACGCAGATGCAGACCGGCAATCGAACGTCCCGAGCCTTTCAGCGTGCCATCGCCCGCGGGGGCGAAGGCAATGACCGGACGATGAAAACGCTCTTTCAGTCGTGAGGCCAGAATGCCGACGACGCCCTGATGCCACTCGGGATGATAGAAGGCCAGTCCCAGCGGCAGATCGCGCTGCTCACGCTCCAGCGCCTGACACAGCGCCAGCGCCTCGCTCTGCATGCCCTGCTCGATCTCTTTTCGCGTCTGGTTGAGTGCGTCCAGCTCACTGGCTAACATCCGCGCCTGACTCAGGTCATCAGTCATCAGCAGCGCCACGCCCACCGACATGTCGTCGAGCCGCCCCGCGGCATTAAGCCGTGGCCCCAGCGCAAAACCGAGATCGCTGGCCGCCAGCTGACGCGCATCGCGATTCGCAATCTCCAGCAGCGCCCGGATGCCTGGCCGGCATTTTCCGGCCCGGATACGGCTCAGCCCCTGCCATACCAGAATACGGTTGTTAACGTCGAGCGGCACCACATCGGCGACCGTGCCGAGCGCCACCAGGTCCAGCATCCCGGCCAGATTTGGCTCAGCGCGGGTAACGCCGAACCAGCCCTGGGTGCGCAGATGGGCGCGCAGCGCCAGCATCAGATAGAACGCAACGCCAACGCCCGCCAGCGCCCGTGAAGGAAAGTCGCAATCGGGCAGGTTAGGATTCACGATCGCCTCAGCGGCCGGTAAGGTCTCGCCCGGCAGGTGATGGTCGGTGATCAGCACCGGAATGCCGTGCTGATGCGCGTACTCCACCCCGGCGTGGGAGGAGATGCCGTTATCGACCGTCAGGATCATGGCGGCGCCCCGTGCACGCGCCTGCTCTACCACTTCCGGGCTGAGGCCATACCCATCTTCAAAGCGATTCGGCACCAGATACTGCACGTTATTGCCGCCCATACTGCGCAGCGCCATCACCGTCAGCGCGGTACTGGTCGCGCCATCGGCATCAAAGTCGCCGACCACCATGATACGACGGCCATCCAGCAGCGCCTGATGCAGCAGCGCAACGGCGCTCTCAATCCCGCTTAAGGACTGAAACGGCAGCAGATTTTTTGCACCGCGCTCCAGCTCTGCGGCATCGCGCACACCGCGGTGCAGATAGAGTCGCTTCAGCAGCGGCGGCAGGGTCGCCGGCAGCGCATCGTCTACCGTCACCTCACGGCGACGGAGTTCCACATCCTGTTTTACCACCGATTAACCACCACGCTTCTGATTGTCCAGCACCTGCTTCAGCTCCTGCGGCGTCTGATAACCGGGGATCATCATGCCGCTGTCGGTGAGCATGGCCGGGGTGCCCTGAATGCCGAACAGCACGCCCAGTTTGTAGTGCTGAGCAATATCAATTTTGCAGCTGTCGGGCGCAGCCATCTTCGGCGCATTGCCTTTCATAGCCTCGTCAAAGGCTTTGTTGCGGTCGGCGCTGCACCAGATCGCTTTCATCGCCGGTGCGATCTGACCATTCAGCCCTTCCCGCGGAAACGCCAGGTAGCGCACGGTGATACCCAGTGCGTTGTAGTCCGCCATCTGCTCGTGCAGCTTGTGACAGTAGCCGCAGGTAATGTCGGTAAAGACGGTCACGACATGCTGCTCTTTAGGCGCTTTGTAGACGATCATCTCCGGCACCAGCGCCTCGACCTTTTTGTCGAGCAGCTTATTGGTGACGTTAACCGGCTGAGTGCCGCTGACGTCATACAGCGGACCCTGAATCATATGTTTACCGTCGTCGGTCACGTAGAGCACGCCGCTCTCTGACAGCACGGTTTTGAACCCTGGCAGCGGGGACGGGCTGATCTCTGTCTGATTCAGCCCGAGCTTTTTCAGGGATTGCTGGATAGCGCTGTCATCGGCCTGAGCAAGACCGGAAAAAGCGCTGGCTAACAGGGCCAGCATGGCAAAATGCTTGTTCATCGTTGTCCTTATGGCCGCGGTTCAGGCTCGCGGATGGTGTTGTTGATGCAACTGACGCAGGCGCTCGGTGGCGACATGCGTATAAATTTGCGTAGTGGAGAGATCGCTGTGCCCCAGCAACATCTGTACGACACGCAAATCAGCGCCGTGGTTCAGCAGATGCGTGGCAAAGGCATGGCGCATCACATGGGGTGATAACTTTTCGGCGTCGATGCCCGCCAGCGTGGCGTAATGCTTAATACGATGCCAGAAGGTCTGGCGCGTCATCTGCTGCGCCCGATTACTGGGAAACATTACGTCCAGCGTCTGACCATTAAGCAGCCACGGGCGACCATGTTCCATATATTGCTCCAGCCAGTAAACCGCTTCTTCACCTAATGGCACCAGCCGCTCTTTATCGCCTTTACCGATTACCCGGACGACGCCCTGACGCAGGCTGATGTCGCTGAGCGTCAGCCCCGTCAGTTCGGAGACGCGCAGGCCGGTGGCATAGAGCAGCTCCAGCATCGCCTTATCGCGCAGCTCCAGTGGGATATCGGTATTGGGTGCCTGCAACAGCCGCTCGACCTGCGCCTCAGTGAGATCTTTCGGCAGTCGCTGTGGCAGTTTGGGTGCCGAGAGCAGCGCACTGGGATCGTCGGGGCGCACTTTTTCACGGTACAGATACTGGAACAGGCGACGCATGGCGCTGAGCAGCCGCGCTGAGCTGGTCGCCTTGTAGCCTCCTTCCAGCCGTTCAGCCAGAAACTGCTGCAGATCGGCTGGCGTTACGCTGAGCAGCGTCAGCTGGTGATGCGCCAGCCAGCCGGTCAGCGTCTGGAGATCCTGGCGATAGGAGGAGAGCGTGTTCTGCGCCAGATTGCGCTCAATCCAGAGCGCATCAAGAAACTGTTCTGTCAGTTCGCTGTCCTGCACGTTATCTCCGCCGTCTGGTGTAAAATCATGCTCATTATGCCTGATTCAGCAGCGCTTCTGGTACAATTGCGCCAAAGTCAGTATTTACAGAGTGTTATCTGCATGAAAATCGGTCTGTTTTACGGTTCCAGTACCTGTTACACCGAAATCGTGGCGGAGAAAATTCGCGATTTCATCGGCGACGAGCTGGTCACGCTGCATAACGTTAAGGATGATGACCCGCGCCTGATGGAGCAGTACGATTTGCTGATCATGGGCATCCCCACCTGGGATTTTGGTGAGTTGCAGGAGGACTGGGAGGCGATCTGGACGCAGCTGCCCGCGCTGAATCTGCAGAATAAGATTGTGGCGCTGTATGGTATGGGCGATCAGATTGGCTACGGTGAATGGTTTCTGGATGCGCTCGGCATGCTGCACGATTTGCTGCAGCCGATGGGGGTACGTTTCGTAGGCTACTGGCCGCTGGAGGGCTATGAGTTCACCAGTCCCCGACCGCTCACTGCCGATGGCACACAGTTTGTCGGTCTGGCGCTGGATGACGTGAATCAGTTTGAGGTGACGGATGAGCGCGTTGAGCAGTGGTGCGAGCAGGTGTTAACCGAGACTGCCGGACTGCTGTAACCCTCTTCAGCCGTTGCGGCCGCCAGCCACATACGGAGACGGCGCGGAATGCCCGGCAGAACCTGACCGGCCGCGGGTCAGTCGACATGCGCGCTTATGCCTCTTCGCCGTTAATGTCGCGCCCTGCTGAAGCAGCAGGCGCGCAACGCCCGCCATTCGTCAGGCTGCATAGCGTCCTGCATCAGCCACCAGCGCAGCCTGTCACCCTCTTCGCTCTTCGCCACCAGCAGCACGCCCGCTGGTAACCAGCGCAGTGGCTGAGTGGGACGCCAGCGTTTTCCCTGCCAGATCCAGCAATGGACACTTTCCCGCTCCAGCGTCCCGCGCCGCAGCCTCAGCCGCCGGCAGACACGACCGCCCTCCGCCAGCAACAGCAGGATCATTCCGCCCCGCATCAGCCCTCCACCCACGGGCAGCGCCATCAGCAGCACGCCCGAGACGGCAGCCACCAGCCAGACGCACAGCACCCCGCACGCCAGCCGGGAGGGCCGCAGCTTACATTGCCACCGGGCCGCGCTCATGGTTGCGCTGCTGGATGAGATTGACCATCCGCTTAAGCTCAGGATCCTTTGGCTCGCCGTGATTCATCAGCCAGTTGAACAGATCGGGATCGTCACTCTTCAGCAGCGCGACAAAGACCTGCTTATCGGTGTCGCTCAGCGTGTCATACTCAAATTTGAAGAACGGCATAATCGCCACATCCAGTTCCAGCATGCCGCGACGGCAGGCCCACTGAATACGTGATTTATCATTAATATCCATGCATCAGTTTCCACAGTTCACAACGTGGCGCCTAGTGTAACCTGGTTTACTACGGCTCGCAGGCGCTGCGTCGCATGCTGTGCAACCTGCCACATTTCAGGCGGCCTCTTTGCAGGGTTATCACGCCTTTTGTGCGCCGTTTTCCGTAAACAGGTTGCATTGCCAGGCGGCTCTTTTAACATTGAAGACATTGTTCCGGATGAACCTTCTTACACAGGATATCTCCATGCCCACTTTTACTTTACCGCCGCGCCAGCCTGCCGCGTCGTCCCGTCTGCCGTTAACCCTGATGTCACTGGACAGCTGGGCACTGGTTTCGATTACCGGTGCGGACAGCACTGCCTACCTGCAGGGTCAGTTAACGCTGGATGTCGCGGCGCTGGATGCCGATCATCACTCCCCCGCCGCGCACTGCGACGCCAAAGGCAAAATGTGGAGCAATCTGCGTCTGTTTCATCGCGGTGAAGGGTATGCCTACCTGATCCGGCGCGAGCTGCGCGACACCCAGCTGGCCGAGCTGAAGAAATATGCGGTGTTTTCAAAAGTCACCATGACGCCCGACGATGAAGCACTTCTGCTGGGTGTGGCTGGTTTCCAGGCGCGTGCTGCCCTGGCTAACCTGTTTGAGGCGTTGCCTGACAGCGAGAAGCCGGTGGTGCATCAGGGTGAAACTACCCTGCTGTGGTTTGCGCATCCGGCCGAACGTTTTCTGATTGTGACATCACCGGCCCAGGCCGACGTGCTGAAGCAGAAACTCAGCGAGGATGCACAGTTCAACGACAGCCAGCAGTGGCTGGCGCTGGATATCGAAGCCGGTATTCCGGTGATCGTTCCCGCCACCAGCGTGCAGTTTATTCCGCAGGCCACCAACCTGCAGGCGCTGGATGCCATCAGCTTTAAAAAAGGGTGCTATGCCGGACAGGAGATGGTGGCCCGGGCGAAATATCGCGGTGCTAACAAACGCGCCCTTTACTGGCTGGCGGGTAAGGCAAGCCATCTGCCTGAAGCCAACGCGCCGCTGGAGCTGCAGATGGGTGAGCGCTGGCGTCGTACCGGCAGCGTGCTGGCGGCTGTGCAGCTGGATGATGGCACCAGCTGGATTCAGGTGGTGCTGAACAACGATCTGGAGCCGGACAGCGTGCTGCGGGTTGAAGGCGATGAAGGTGGCCATCTGACGGTGCAGCCCCTGCCCTATTCGCTGGATGAGAGCTGAGTCATCCTCTGGCCCTGACGTCACGTCAGGGCCAGATTCGCGAAGCGTCAGCGTACATAGAAGTAGATGGCGCAGAAATGACAGAGTGAGCCGCCCAGTACGAATCCATGCCAGATGGCATGATTGTAGGGAATGCGGCGTGCCACATAGAAAATCACCCCCAGCGAGTAGATTATCCCGCCTGCAGCCAGCAGCCAGATACAGGCTGGCGGCATAATCATGGCCAGCTGATAAACCACGATCAGCGACAGCCACCCCATACAGAGATAGGTCACCAGCGACAGCACTTTAAAGCGATGGGCAATGGTAAGCTTAAACAGAATACCGGCCAGCGCCAGCCCCCAGATTACCGCCATTAATCCATACGCCAGCGGCGTCCTGAGTCCCACCAGCAGAAACGGCGTATAGGTTCCGGCGATCAGCAGATAGATCGCGCAGTGGTCAAACGTTTTCAGCCAGGGCCGGACCGGGCCATCGGGAATGGCGTGATAGAGCGTCGAGGCCAGAAACAGCAGGATCATACTGCCGCCATAAAGGCTGTAGCTGACAAAGGTCAGGGTATCCGCCTGGCGTTCGATGGCCTGATGAAGCATCAGCACCAGGCCAGCGATGCCTGACAGACAGCCCAGACCATGACTGATACTGTTGGCAATTTCTTCGCCGAACCAGTCGTCCGTTGCGGGTCGTGGTTTGTGAGAAAGTGTGGGGGTCATAAGTGTGTCCTGAACAGCGTAATCGCAGTGATAATATTCTCCAGCCGGGTTGATAACGATTTCAGTGTACACCTGTACGCTAAAATTATCTTATGAAATTCTGTAACCGTTAAACCGGCTGCTGAATCTGATAAACTGACCCCAGGTCAACCGTTCAACGAGTCATCCATGTTTTCGCACCGCGATCTCGCCCGTCTTAACGATCTGGAAATGCAGGTCTATCAGTTCATCATTAAACATCGTGAAGGCGTCAGTTATATGACCATCCGCGAACTGGCTGAGCAGGCGGGGGTCTCCACAACCACCGTGCTGCGCTTCTGCCGTAAGATGCACTGTGAAGGCTGGTCAGAATTTCGCATTCGTCTGCGCTTAGCCGAACAGCAGCATACGCCTCAGCTGAATACCGCCGGGGTGAGCGAGATGCTGAGTTTCTTTAACAGCATTAACAATCCGGCGTTTGAACAGCTCATCGCTCAGGCCGCACAGAAAATTGCTCAGGCTGAGCAGGTTTTCTTTATTGGCGTCGGCACATCAGGCAGCCTGGCGAAATATGGCGCCCGCTTTTTCTCTAACCTCGGTAAATTCAGCCACGCAATTGATGATCCCTATTATCCGATCAGTCCCGACCTCTATCAGAACGCGATTGCGATTATTTTATCCGTCTCCGGTGAAACCGAAGAGATCCTGCGTATTGCCAGCCAGTTCAGCCTGAACAAGTGCAGAATCATTGCGATAACGAATACGGAGAGCAGCTCGCTGGCGAAAATCGGCGATTTTACCCTCTGCTACCATGTGCCGATTATTCGTCTGGCTGACAATACGGATATTACGACACAGGTACCGGTAACCTATATTATTGAGGCGATCGGCCGCCAGCTGCGAAAATAAAACAGCCTGTTTTTCACAGGTAACAAACGCCATTTCTCGCGCGGTGTTATATCGTGACTTTGATTATTGCCTTGCTACACTCATCGCAATTTCTTTATCCGGAACGGAGTGAAACATGAGTGCAGAATTGCAGTTACCCAAAGACTTTCTCTGGGGTGGCGCGGTGGCAGCGCATCAGGTTGAAGGTGGCTGGGATCAGGGCGGCAAAGGAGTCAGCATTGCAGACGTGCTGACCGGCGGCTCACATGGTGTTGATCGGGTCATCACCGATGGCGTGCAGCCCGGCCATTTCTATCCGAACCATCAGGGCGTGGAGTTCTACTCTCACTATAAAGAGGATGTCGCGCTGTTTGCCGAGATGGGCTTCAGATGTTTCCGCACCTCCATTGCCTGGACCCGCATCTTCCCGAACGGGGATGAGCAGCAGCCCAACGAAGCGGGCCTGCAATTCTATGACGACCTGTTTGATGAACTGCTGAAGTATGGCATTGAACCCGTCATCACCCTCTCTCACTTCGAAATGCCTTATCACCTGGTTAAAGAGTATGGCGGCTGGCATAACCGTAAAGTGGTCGACTTCTTTGTGCGCTTCAGTGAAGTGGTGCTGAAGCGCTATAAAAACAAAGTGAAATACTGGATGACCTTCAACGAGATCAACAACCAGCGCAACTGGCGTTATCCGCTGTTTGGATACTGCTGCTCAGGGGTGATCTTCACTGAACATGAGAAGCCTGAAGAGGCGATGTATCAGGTGATGCATCATCAGTTTGTTGCCAGCGCAAAAGTGGTGAAACTCGGGCACGACATCAATCCGGACTTTCAGATTGGCTGCATGATCGCCATGGTGCCGGTCTACCCGTTCTCCTGCCATCCGGATGATGTGGCCCTGGCGCAGGAAGCGATGCATCAGCGCTACGTGTTCAGTGATGTGCAGATGCGCGGATACTATCCGGCCTATACCCTGAAAGAGTGGGCACGCAAAGGGTATGACATTCAGATGGACGCTGACGATGCCGAAACGCTGCGTCAGGGCTGCGCAGACTACGTTGGCTTCAGCTACTATATGAGCAACGCCGTGAAGACCGATGCCAGCGGCGTTGACGATCCGATTACCGGCTTTGAAGGCGTAGTGAAAAACCCGCATGTGAAAGCCTCCGACTGGGGCTGGCAGATCGATCCGGTTGGCCTGCGCTATGCCCTGAACGACCTTTATGAACGTTATCAGAAGCCGCTGTTTATTGTGGAAAATGGGTTTGGCGCGATCGATAAGCCGGGTGCCGACGGGATGATTAACGATGATTACCGCATCGACTATCTGCGCGCGCACATCGAAGAGATGAAGAAAGCCGTCAGCTATGATGGCGTCGAGTTAATGGGCTACACCCCGTGGGGCTGCCTGGACTGCGTCTCGTTCACCACCGGACAGTACGACAAGCGTTACGGCTTTATTCATGTGAATAAAAACGATGATGGCAGCGGCGACTTTTCCCGTGCGAAGAAGAAGAGCTTCGGCTGGTATCAGCAGGTTATCGCCAGCAACGGCGAAAACCTCTGACGCGCCCCGCCGCCGCGGAGGCGAAACGCCTCAGCGCCCACCGGCAGCGTCAATGATGCTGCCGGTCACGTATGAGGCCGCTTCACTGGCCAGCCAGACGATCGCTTCCGCAACCTCCTCCGCTTCTCCGCCACGTCCCATCGGAATCGCACTGGCAAGCCGGTCTACTCTGCCCGGCTCGCCGCCGTCAGCATGCATCTCTGTATAGATGAAGCCCGGCCGGACACAGTTTACCCGGATGCCCTGCTGCGCCACTTCCAGCGACAATCCTCTGGTCAGGGTATCCATCGCCCCTTTTGAAGCGGCGTAATCGACATATTCACCCGGTGCACCGGTGCGGGACGCCGCCGATGAAACGTTCACGATCGCCCCGCCCTGGCCGCCATGATGGGTACCCATCCGCTTAACCGCCTCCCGGCAGCAGAGAAAGGTGCCGATAACATTGGTGGCAAACACTTTTTGCAGACGCGCCGCATCCAGCTGTTCGGTGCGGCACTGCTGAAACAGAATACCGGCGTTGTTCACCAGCAGCACCAGCGGTTCCGCCTGCTGATCGAGCTGCGCAAACATCGCCTTCACCGCCTCTTCATCCGCAATATCAGCCTGAATCGCAAAGGCTTCCCCGCCCTGCTGCCGGATTTGGCTGACCACCTCCTGCGCTTCTGCCTCGCGCTGGCGATAGTTCACCGCGACCCGATAACCGCGAGCGGCCAGCAGTCGCGACGTTGCCCGTCCGATGCCGCGGCTGCCTCCCGTAACCAGTGCCAGTTTCATACTGTTTCTCCATAAAAAAGGGCCGGAAACCGGCCCCTGGGGATGAGATTCTGCTGCCGCGATTTACTGATAGTCGCTGATCGGTACGCAGGAGCAGAACAGATTGCGGTCGCCAAAGACATCGTCAAGACGCTTAACCGTCGGCCAGTACTTGTTGTGGCTGCCCGCCGGAAAGACCGCCAGTTCACGGCTGTAAGGGTGAGACCACTCACCGACAATTTCCAGCTGGGTGTGCGGTGCATTCACCAGCGGGTTATCGTCCAGCGGCCATTCACCGGCCGCCACCCGGTCAATCTCGATGCGGATCGCCAGCATCGCATCAATAAAGCGATCCAGTTCGATTTTACTCTCCGACTCGGTTGGCTCCACCATCAGGGTGCCCGCGACCGGGAAGGACATGGTCGGCGCGTGGAAGCCGTAATCGATCAGGCGCTTGGCAATATCCAGCTCGCTGATGCCGGTCTGCTCTTTCAGCGGACGAATGTCGAGAATACATTCGTGCGCCACGCGGCCGTCGCGGCCGGTATAGAGCACCGGATAGGCGGACTGCAGGCGGCTGGCGATGTAGTTAGCATTGAGGATAGCGACCGAGCTGGCCTGTTTCAGTCCCTCGGCTCCCATCATGCGAATGTACATCCAGCTGATAGGCAGGATGGAGGCGCTGCCAAACGGTGCAGCGGAAACCGCGCCCTGCTGCGTCAGCACACCGTCAATCTGCACCACGCTGTGACCCGGCACAAACGGAGCCAGATGCGCCTTGACGCCAATCGGTCCCATACCCGGACCGCCACCGCCGTGCGGGATGCAGAAGGTTTTGTGCAGATTGAGATGCGACACATCCGCGCCGATATATCCCGGCGTGGTGATGCCGACCTGCGCATTCATGTTTGCGCCATCCAGGTAGACCTGACCACCATACTGATGAACAATCTGGCACACTTCGCGGATGGTCTCTTCGTAGACGCCATGGGTAGAGGGATAAGTCACCATGATGCAGGAGAGTTTATCACCTGCCTGAGCGGCTTTTTCGCGCAGGTCACCCAGATCGATGTTGCCCTGTTTATCACAGGCCACCACCACCACATCCATACCCGCCATCTGAGCAGAGGCCGGGTTAGTGCCGTGGGCCGAGCTGGGGATCAGGCAGAGATGGCGATCCCCCTCGCCGCGACTTTCATGATAGCGGCGGATCGCCAGCAGTCCGGCGTACTCCCCCTGCGCCCCGGAGTTAGGCTGCATACAGAGCGCATCATAGCCGGTGAGTTGCACCAGCCACTGTGAAAGCTGACCGATCATCTGCAGATAACCGGCGGCCTGTTCAGCCGGGCAGAAAGGATGCAGCTCAGCAAACTCCGGCCAGGTGATCGGGATCATCTCCGCCGCGGCATTGAGCTTCATCGTGCAGGAGCCGAGCGGGATCATCGCCTGGTTCAGCGCCAGATCTTTTTTCTCCAGGCTGTGCATGTAGCGCATCATCTCAGTTTCGCTGTGATGACGGTTGAAGACCGGATGAGTCAGAATGTCGCTCTGGCGCAGCAGACCGGCTGGAATAGCGTGGCCTTCGCTGGCGACTTCGCTGTCGAGTTTGTCCAGGTCCGGACGCTGATCGTCACCCAGCAGAATAGCGAACAGCGTCAGAATATCTTCGCGGCAGGTGGTTTCATCCAGCGTGATGCCGACCGCGTTGTGAATATCGCTGCGCAGGTTAACGCCAAAGCTCAGGGCGCGGTTCAGCACGGCGGCTTTATCCGCCACCTCGACCGTCAGCGTATCGAACCAGTGCTGATAGCGCAGCGTCAGGCCGCCCTGCTGCAGGCCGGCTGCCAGAATCGTGGTGAAGCGGTGAATGCGTGAGGCGATACGTTTAAGTCCGGCCGGGCCGTGGAACACCGCGTAGAGACCGGCAATGTTGGCCAGCAGCACCTGTGAAGTACAGATGTTGGAGTTGGCCTTTTCGCGGCGGATATGCTGCTCGCGGGTCTGCATCGCCATGCGCAGCGCCGTGTTGCCTGCGGCATCGCGCGAGACACCAATGATGCGGCCCGGCATAGAGCGTTTATGCTCGTCACGGCTGGCGAAGAACGCCGCGTGAGGCCCGCCGTAACCCATGGGTACGCCGAAGCGCTGAGCCGAACCAAACACGATGTCCGCGCCCTGCTTACCAGGCGCTTCCAGCAGGACTAACGACATAAAGTCGGCGGCCACGCTGACGACCACTTTGCGCGCTTTAAGTGCGGCAATCAGAGCGCGGTAGTCGTGCGCTTCACCGGTGGTGCCCACCTGTTGCAGCAGCACGCCAAACAGATCGTCATGCTCAGGCGCTTTCTCTGCACGGTCGATAATCAGTTCAAAGCCGAACGTTTCTGCACGGGTTCGCACCACATCCAGCGTCTGCGGATGAATATCATCGGCAATGAAAAATTTATTCGCGTTTTTGAGCTTGCTGACGCGTTTTGCCATCGCCATCGCTTCGGCGGCGGCGGTCGCTTCATCCAGCAGTGAGGCGGAGGCGATATCCATGCCGGTGAGATCCAGCGTCAGCTGCTGGAAGTTCAGCAGTGCTTCCAGACGGCCCTGCGACACCTCAGGCTGATAAGGGGTGTAAGCGGTGTACCAGCCGGGATTCTCCAGCATGTTACGCAGGATCACCGGCGGGGTGATCACCGCACTGTATCCCATGCCGATCCAGGATTTGTAACGCAGATTCTGGCTGGCGATGGCTTTCAGTTCCGCCAGCGCCTGCTGTTCAGTGGCGGCTTCGCCTACCGCAGGCGGGCCTGGCAGTTGAATGTCGGCAGGCACAATGGTGCCGATTAACGCGTCCAGCGAACGGGCACCAATCGCGTCAAGCATCTGCGCCTGCTGCTCAGGTGAAGGACCGATATGGCGCTCAATAAAGGCACCGTTGTGTTCAAGCTGGCTGAGAGTCTGAGTCATTAGCAGTAAATCCTGAATCGGGCTGGGGAACCGGGGATCAAACAGAAGTCAGCGGCCTCTGCAGGAGGCCGCCTGACGATTACTCGTCGATGGAAGCTTTATAGGCATCCGCATCCAGCAGCGAGTCAAGTTCGGACGCGTCGCTGGCTTTCATTTTGAATAACCAGCCGCCGGCATAAGGCTCGCTGTTAACCTGCTCCGGTGAGTCGGTCAGCGCGTCGTTGACCGCCACAATTTCACCGCTGAGGGGCGCATAAATATCTGAAGCCGCTTTAACGGATTCCGCTACCGCACACTCTTCACCGGCTGCGAACGTCGCGCCCACTTCCGGCAGATCGACAAACACCATGTCGCCCAGTAACTCCTGCGCATGTTCAGTAATCCCCACGGTGTAGCTGCCATCCTCTTCTTTGCGCACCCATTCGTGGCTGTCGCGGTATTTCAACGTATTCGGCACATTGCTCATTGGCCATTTCTCCTGAATAAAATTTACTGAGCGACCGGCTTACCGGCGCGGACAAAAATGGGACGGGTGACCTGTACCGGCATCTGGCGGTTACGGATCTCAACGATGGCTGCGCTGCCGACGGAAGCGGGGACGCGCGCCAGGGCGATGCTGTAACCCAGGGTCGGTGAGAAAGAACCGCTGGTAATGATCCCTTCCTGCTGCTGTCCCTGCTCATCCGTGAAACGCACCGGCTGCCCGTGACGCAGCACCCCTTTTTCCGTCATGATCAGTCCCACCAGCTTTTCCGTTCCGCGTTCACGCTGAAGCTCCAGGGCTTCCCGGCCGATGAAATCGCGGTCTGCTGGCTCCCAGCAGACGGTCCAGCCCATGTTGGCGGCCAGCGGTGAGACACCTTCATCCATCTCCTGACCATAGAGGTTCATCCCCGCTTCCAGACGCAGGGTGTCGCGCGCGCCCAGTCCGGCCGGTTTCACCCCTGCAGCCAGCAGGCGCTGCCAGAACCCCGCCGCCTCGCCTGCGGGCAGCGCAATCTCATATCCCGCTTCGCCGGTGTAACCCGTTGTAGCGATAAACAGATCGCCCGCCTGTACGCCGAAAAAGGGCTTCATGCCTGCGACGGCCTGACGCTGCTCTTCGCTGAACAGCGTCTGCGCTTTCTGCTGTGCCTGCGGACCCTGCACGGCAATCAGCGCCAGATCATCGCGTTCGGTCAGCGTAATGCCGTAGTTCTGCGCGTGCTGCGCTATCCAGGCGAGATCTTTCTCACGGGTCGCGGAGTTCACGACCAGGCGGAAGAACGTCTCGCTCATAAAGTAAACAATTAAATCGTCAATGACGCCACCCGAGGCATTGAGCATCCCGGTGTAGAGCGCCTTGCCGGGCTGGGTCAGTTTTGCCACATCGTTCGCCAGCAGGTAGCGCAGAAACTCGCGGGTACGCGGACCGGTCAGATCGACAATGGTCATGTGGGAGACATCAAACATGCCGGCGTCACTGCGCACGACATGATGTTCATCCATCTGGGAGCCGTAGTGTAAAGGCATCATCCAGCCATGAAAGTCCACCATGCGGGCACCGCAGGCCTGATGCTGTTCAAACAGAGGTGTTTGCTGAGTCATAACCATCCTGTGCAGAAGCGAATGAGTACAAAAGCGCGCCGTCATACTGTGCCGACGCAAACGTTCTCCTGAGGCTGACGTTACCACCGAATCTGGCGATTAACCATAAGCAAATCGGGGTCGAAAGCAGAGGCACAGACTAACCAGGAATCGGAGGCGACAGGATAATAAACTGCATTTTTGTGATTAATCGCGCAATAAATGCAGGCTATTTAAATATACGCAGCAAATTTATGCGGCACGGCGTCCAGGTTGTTAAAAAGATCCCGCCTTCCGCGCGCTTCCGGATAAAAAAAAGTAATGCGAAATCTCACGCAAAATTAGAATAAATCAAACGAGGAACCCTGCTGGTGCAGCGTTGCCTTTTTGTGGTGCAGAGGGGTTTGAGAAATAAAAAAAGCCAGCAGAAGCTGGCTTAGCAGAGCGGCAGATTCAGCGAAGCCAGGCGGGCAAATCGGTCAGGCCCATCGCCTGTTTCAGCATCATCGGTTTGACGCCCGGTAAACGGTCCGCCAGCTTCAGACCGACATCACGCAGCAGTTTTTTCGCCGGGTTGTTGCCTGCAAACATTTCGCGGAAGCCCTGCATGCCCGCCAGCATCATGGCGGCGCTGTGTTTACGGCTGCGCTCATAGCGGCGCAGATAGAGGTGCTGACCGATATCTTTGCCCTGCTGATGGAGACGCCGGATCTCTCCGATCAGCTCTGCGGCGTCCATGAAGCCCAGGTTAACCCCCTGTCCTGCCAGCGGATGGATGGTGTGAGCCGCATCCCCGACCAGCGCCAGACGGTGCGCCGCGAAGTTGCGGGCGTAGCGCGCCACCAGCGGAAACGTTTTGCGCTCGCTTTCCAGCTGGCAGAGGCCGAGGCGCATATCAAACGCCACGGAGAGCTGCTGGTTGAACAGCGCGTCCGGCATGGTTTCCAGGCGGCTGGCTTCCTGAGGCGACAGCGACCAGACGATAGAGCTGAGGTGTGGGTCCTGCATCGGCAGGAACGCCAGTATGCCGTCGCCGTGGAAAACCTGACGCGCCACCGCGTCGTGAGGTTGTTCGGTGCGAACGTTAGCCACTAACGCGTGGTGGTCGTAATCCCAGAAGGTCAGTGGAATATCCGCTTTGTTGCGCAGCCAGGAGTTTGCGCCATCAGCAGCAATCATTAAGCGCGCGCTTAGCATGCTGCCATCCTGCAACGTGATAAAGGCTTCGTTGTCACCAAATGCCACCTGCTGCAACTGCGAGGGCGCCATCAGCGTGACGTCACTGCAGGTGCTGGCACGTTGCCAGAGCGCGCTCTGGATCACCGGATTCTCGATGATGTGGCCAAGATGCGACAGGCCCTGCTGCTCATCATCAAACGCGATGGCTCCAAAACTGTCCTTCTCCCACACTTCCATACCGTGATAGGGACTGGCGCGCAGGGAAAGGATTGTCGACCAGACATCCAGCTTCTGCAGCAGACGCTCACTGGCGGCATTAATTGCCGAAACACGGACGGAGGGTGACGCACTCAGCGCCAGGGGCGGCTCCGGCGATTTTTCCAGTACGGCGATGCGCAGTCCACTGCCCTGCAAGCCGCAGGCAACAGCCAGCCCCACCATTCCGCCACCGGCAATCACCACATCAAAAGTTTGCATCTGAGCCTCTTTATTAACGCTTAACCCAGCCAAGCGTGCGCTCAGCCAGTTGATTTCGTAGCCACGGCAGATGGTCCATCGCCAGCAGGCCCAGGTTACGTCCCGCCACCATCGGGGCGTAACGATTGGCAAAGACGCGAACCAGCCCGTCTGTGATGCCAATGGTGGCGGCACGGTCCGACTGCCGGCGTTGCTGATAGTGATTCAGGACCGCATAGCTGCCAGGGTCCTGCTGTTGCCGATGGGCAGCGGCCAGCGTTTCCGCCAGCGACATCACGTCGCGCAGGCCCAGGTTAAAGCCCTGCCCGGCAATCGGATGCAGCGTCTGTGCCGCATTGCCTACCACCGCCACGCGATGCGTTACCGTCTGCACCGCCTGGTGCAGCGCCAGCGGGTAGCATTCGCGCTGACCGGTGTGGGTGAATCTCCCCAGCCGCCAGCCAAAGGCGCGCTGCAACTCGCTGAGGAATTCAGCATCACTCCACTGCACTATTTTTTCGCGCTGCGACGCCGGATGGCACCAGACCAGCGACAGACGGTTCCCGGACATCGGCAACAGCGCCAGCGGGCCATGCTCGGTGAAACGTTCAAATGCCCGGCCCTGATGAGGCAGCGCGGTGGAGACGTTGGCGATAACCGCCAGCTGCTGATACGCCTCAGTCTGCCACTGGATGCCACAGGATGCCGCCAGTGCAGAGCGTGTGCCGTCTGCCGCCACCAGCACTTTTCCGCTGAGTTGCTCGCCGTTGTCCAGCGTCACCTCAACCTGCTCATCACTGCGGATTGCCTGGGTCACACGAGCCGGACAGCGCAACGTCACGCCCGGCGCTTTTTTCAGTTCAGCAAACAGCCGCTGACCGACGTCAAACAGCTCGACAACCTGCCCCAGCGCCGGAATCTCATAGTCAGCCGCCGCCATCGAGACAAAGCCTGCGTGGCCGCGGTCGGAGACATGGATATCAGTAATCGGCGTGGCACAGCTGGCGATGCGCTGCCAGAGGTTAATCGCCGCCAGCTGCTGGCAGGTGCCGGCTGAGAGCGCAATCGCCCGGCCATCAAAACCGGGGTGCGCCCGGCTGGCAGGCTCGCTGCGCTCGATCAGCGTCACCGGCAGTTTGCCCTGAGTGAGATGGGAGATCGCCAGCGCCAGCGTCGCCCCGGTCATGCCGCCACCGGCAATCAGAATCGTCATGCCTGTTTAGCCGCCGCCATCAGCGCCTCAATCTCATCGGCCTCTTTCACGACGCTGTCGGTGAGATTTTCAATGCCCTCTTCGGTGATCACGATGTCATCTTCGATACGGATACCGATGCCGCGATACGCCACAGGAACATCCGCATCCGGCGCGATGTAGAGGCCCGGTTCAACCGTTAACACCATGCCCGGTTCCAGTATCCGGTCGCGGCTCGGCGTGCCGTAGTGGCCAACATCGTGAACATCCAGCCCCAGCCAGTGGCCCAGACCATGCATGTAGAACTGACGATGCGCCTCTTCGGCAATCAGCGTATCGACGTCACCGTCGAGAATGCCCAGCTCAACCAGACCGGTGATCATAATGCGTACGACTTCATCGTTGACTTCGCGAATGCTGATGCCAGGCCGGAACATCTCCAGCGCCCGGTTCAGTGAAGCCAGAACGATGTCATAAATCGCGCGCTGCGCCGGGCTGAATTTGCCGTTAACCGGGAAGGTGCGGGTGATATCACCGGCATAGCCGTGGAACTCGCAGCCGGCATCGATCAGCACCAGATCGCCGTCGCGCATTTCACTTTCATTTTCGGTGTAGTGCAGAATGCAGCCGTTTTCTCCGGCACCGACAATGGTGTTGTAGGCCGGGAAGCGCGCGCCATGACGGGCAAATTCGTGATGAATCTCTCCCTCCAGCTGATACTCAAACATGCCTGGCTGGCAGGCCAGCATGGCACGGGTATGGGCCAGAGCACTGATCTTCCCGGCGCGGCGCATCAGCTCGATTTCATCCGCATCCTTGAACAGGCGCATCTCATGCACCCAGGGACGCCAGTCGGTCAGGGTGGCAGGCGCGCTGAGGTTCTGGCGGAACCCACGACGCAGTTTTTCCAGAGCGCTGAACACCAGGGCATCGGCATGGCTGTAGTCACCCTGTGCGTGGTAGATCACATCCAGGCCGTTGAGCAGCAGGTGCAGCTGTTCGCCAATGTCGTCCCAGGGCAACGCGCGATCCACGCCCAGTTTCGCAGGAGCCGCCTCCTGACCCAGCCGACGGCCAGACCAGATCTCTGCCGTGAGGTCACGCACGCGGTTAAACAGCACGCTGTGGTTGTGATTCTCATCGCTTTTGATCAGGACCAGCAGCGCCTGTGGCTCGTTAAAACCGGTGAAATAGCTGAAATCGCTGCTCTGACGAAACGGATACTCGGTGTCATTACTGCGCGTCACTTCAGGCGCAGCAAAAATTAACGCGGCGCTGCCTGGCGCCATCTTCGCTAACAGCGCCTGACGGCGCTGCAGGAATCGTTCCAGTGAAATCATCTCTGCACTCCCTGTAAACTGACCGGTTAAACTCGTTGACCTGAAACGCCTGACTTAATGCAGCGTCGGCTTTTGCACTTCTGGCGCAGTGGGCTGTGGGCGGGTAAAGGTGTCATGACACAGCAGGGCTGCCACGCGCACATACTCAATCACCTCTTCCAGCGACTGCTCCAGCTCTTCCTGGTCTTCATCCTCTTCATAACCGAGCTGAGCGATGGTGCGCAGGTCATCAATGGCTTCGCCGGTTTCCCCGGTGACCTTATCCAGTTTAGGCTGTGTTACGCCCAGGCCGAGCAGAAAATGGTTCACCCAGCCCGCCAGCGCATCGGCACGGTCAAAGACGGTGATGTCATCATCAGCGGGCAGCAGCAGCTGAAACAGAAAGCCTTCATCTTCCAGCGTGGTCGCCGTGTGCGCGTGCAGTTCTGTCAGTGGCACTGCGAGAGAGTGAGAAAACGCCATGCCTTCGTTAGCCAGATCGTGGACCAGCGTCTTCCAGCTGGTGTCCTGGTTACCGCCGCAGAGGATCCCACTCAGCAGGCCGTGCATTTCTGCGGGCGTCATTCCAACACCCTGCTGTGAGAGCACCGCCGCAAGCGCGTTGTAATCGGGGGTTGCGTTCTGTAAGGACATAAGTTTTCATCGTCGTTGGCAGAATAAGTTCGTGTTATGCTACCACTAGCTGCCTCAAGGTTTCCAGAAAAGGGGTTGTATCTTATTTCGTGGGTCTATATAGTTGCCCGCCTCCCAAGCCATTGACTGCTAAGGGAGTTGCGAGCGAAGTAATCAGTCAGGAAGGTGGCATGTCTGCACAACCGGTAGATTTACAAATTTTTGGTCGTTCGTTAAGAGTGAATTGTCCGCCAGAGCAGCAAGATGCGCTCAATAGTGCGGCTGACGATCTCAATCAGCGGTTGCAAGATTTAAAAGTTCGCACTAGAGTCACAAATACAGAGCAACTGGTGTTCATCGCCGCGTTAAACGTCTGCCATGAACTGGCGCAAGAGAAAGTGAAAACGCGCGATTATGCTGCTAATATGGAACAGCGTATCCGTATGCTGCAGCAGACGATTGAGCAGGCGTTAGTTGAGCAGGGTCGCATAACCGACCGCCAGGATGCGAAGTTCGAATAAAACTTCATGGTTGCTGTGCTACAGTAACGGTGAGGTAAATTTTCTCTGAGATGTTTGCAAGTGGGCCAGTCCCCTGAGCCGATATTTCGAAAAAACAGAATGTGACGCTCTGTAACCTGTGTGCATGCTCGGTCCGTCCGAGAAGCCTGATGGTTACGACGGCATGTTCACCTTGAACCAAGGGTTCAAGGGTTACAGCCTACGGCGGCATCTCGGAGATCTCCCTTTCAGCACTTCTGCTTTTTTCCCCCGACCGACATGTTATAGTCGCTGAACAGCGACTTATCCGGCGGGGAAATCATGTCTGAACCTTCCATCTCTGCACCTTCCATGTTACAGCGTCAGGAAATTCGCCAGCAGGTGCGTCATCTGCGCCGGGCGCTGACGGACGAGCAGCAGGCCCAGGCGGCCGAACAGCTTGCGGAGCTGGCCCTGAACTACGCCCCGCTTACTACCGCACAAAACATTGCCCTGTTTCTGTCGGTGGATGGGGAGCTCAACACCCGTCCGCTGATTGCCCGGTTGTGGCATCTGAAAAAAACGGTCTGTCTGCCGGTTTTGCACCCCTTCTCTCCCGGTAATTTACTGTTTCTGCGCTATTCGCCCGACACCCCTTTGCAGACCAATAAGCTGCGTATTCCCGAACCGCCGCTGGATATCCGGCAGTTAATCACCCTGGATCAGCTGGATCTGATGATGGTGCCGCTGGTGGCGTTTGATCACGCCGGTCAGCGTCTGGGGATGGGCGGAGGCTTCTACGATCGCACGCTGCAGAACTGGCGGCAGCACGGCTTTTTGCCCGTGGGTCTGGCCCACGATTGTCAGCAGGTTGACAGCCTGCCGGTGGCAGAATGGGATGTGCCTTTACCGGCCGTAATGACGCCGTCAAAGCTGTGGCAGTGGGAGTAGAGGAAGTGATCTTACGACACTTTCAGATGGCTTAATCCCCTGTCCGGGCGCACCTGGCTGCAATGAAACCTGAAGAGACGCGATTAAGCGCCTCTCCAGGCGGGTAGCGCTTAGTAAAGTAAACGCGCGCGGATAGTCCCCGGAATAGCCTTCATCAGCTGCAGAGCTTTCTCCGCCACTTCCGGCTCAGCATCGATATCGATGACCACATAGCCCATAAATGGCGACGTCTGCAGATACTGAGCGGCGATGTTAATGCCCTGCTCGGCGAAAATCTGGTTGATCGCCGTCAGCACGCCCGGACGGTTCTCGTGGATGTGCAGCAGACGGCTGGCGCTGATGCCGTGGATCGGCAGTGAGACTTCCGGGAAGTTGACCGCCGACAGGGTGGAGCCGTTATCGGAGTATTTCGCCAGCTTGCCCGCAACTTCAATACCGATGTTCTCCTGCGCTTCTTCTGTCGAACCGCCAATGTGCGGCGTCAGGATCACGTTGTCGAACTCACTCAGCGGAGAGATAAAGGGATCGCTGTTGGTGGCTGGCTCGACCGGGAAGACGTCGATGGCCGCGCCTCCCACATGCTTGCTGGCCAGTGCCTCGCACAGCGCCGGGATATCCACAACTGTACCGCGAGAGGCGTTAATCAGCAGCGCGCCAGGCTTCATCTGCGCCAGCTGCTCCGCCCCGATCATATCCTGTGTCGACACGGTTTCCGGTACGTGCAGGCTCACAACGTCGCTCATGTTGAGCAGTTCCGCCAGATGGCGAACCTGAGTGGCATTACCCAGCGGCAGCTTGTTTTCAATGTCGTAGAAGAAAACGTGCATGCCCAGGCTCTCTGCCAGCACGCCCAGCTGCATCCCGATATGGCCGTAACCGATGATGCCGAGTTTTTTCCCACGCGCTTCGAATGAGCCTTTGGCATTCTTGTTCCAGATACCACGGTGCGCTTTGGCATTCGCTTCCGGGATGCCACGCAGCATCAGCAGCATTTCACCAATCACCAGTTCAGCGACCGAGCGGGTATTGGAGAATGGCGCATTGAAGACCGGAATCCCGCGGCTGGCGGCGGCCTGCAGGTCAACCTGGTTGGTACCGATACAGAAACAACCGACAGCGACCAGCTTTTCAGCTGCCGCAAAAATCTCTTCAGTAAGCTGGGAGCGGGAACGGATACCAATGAAGTGCGCATCACGGATGGAGGCTTTTAATGCGTCAGCGTCCAGCGCGCCCTTGTGAAATTCGATGTTGGTGTAGCCTGCAGCCCGCAGGTTGTCCAGCGCGCTCTGATGCACACCCTCCACCAGCAGGAACTTAATCTTATCTTTATCCAGTGATACCTTTGCCATTTCCCGATCCTATTCAGCATTCAATGAGGAGTACCATAAGCCAGCCTTCTGTCAAAATATCAAAAAAATCGCGTCGGGCAATACAAACGATTGCCCGGGAGCCAGCACGGCAACGGCTGGCAGCACCACAATGCCAGACAAAATCACGGGGTCAGGGTTGAAGAGAGAATGAAACCGTTGCGGATAACGGTTATGTGACATAAGTCACCAAATTTCACCCGGGCGAGAAAAGATGATTTGCAGGCAGAAATAAGCGGCGCCGTATCGACGCCGGACAGATCATTTTTTGATGGTTTTCACGCCATCCGGACCGCCAATCAGCGCAATATCGGCGCCGCGTGCGGCAAACAGGCCCACGGTGACCACGCCAGGCAAAGCGTTGATGCTCTTTTCCAGCGCAATCGGATCGAGAATAGTCAGATTATGCACGTCGAGAATGATGTTGCCGTTATCGGTGATGACATTCTGGCGATACTCCGGCAGGCCGCCCATTTTAACCAGCTCACGCGCAACGTAACTGCGCGCCATCGGGATCACCTCGATCGGCAGCGGGAAGCGGCCCAGCACATCGACCTCTTTAGAGGCGTCGGCGATACAGATAAAGGTCTGCGCCACCGCGGCTACGATCTTTTCACGCGTCAGCGCCGCGCCACCGCCTTTGATCATCTGCATCTGCGGGTTGATCTCATCCGCACCATCGACGTAAACCGACAGCAGATCGATCTCGTTCAGGTCAAACACCGGAATGCCCAGGCTTTTCAGTTTCAGAGTCGAGGCATCCGAGCTGGAGACGGCACCTTCGATCTGATGCCTGACTGTGGCAAGCGCATCGATAAAGTGGGCAGCGGTGGATCCGGTGCCTACGCCAACAACCGTCCCGGGCTGCACGTACTCAAGTGCAGCCCAGCCAACGGCTTTTTTCAGTTCATCCTGGGTCATGGTATGTTTAAAACCTGTGCGACAACGAAGTGCGCGTAGTATAAAACAAGGCTGGCTGAAAATGCTCGGCTGACCGACGTGGATTTAACGCTTTGGAAGCCAGCCCACAAAAAACAGGTGAGCCATCACAGGCGGCACTTTTGTGGCATAGTGACGTCCACCCTGAAGGAGAGAGAAGAATAATGAAACGCCCGGATTATCGAACGCTTCAGGCGCTGGATTCAGTGATCCGCGAACGCGGATTTGAGCGAGCCGCACAGAAACTCTGCATCACCCAGTCGGCGGTGTCTCAGCGTATCAAGCAGCTGGAGAACCTGTTTGGTCAGCCGCTGCTGGTGCGCACCGTGCCGCCGCGTCCGACCGAACAGGGCCAGAAACTACTGGCGTTACTGCATCAGGTCGAGCTGCTGGAAGAGGAGTGGCTGGGTGATGAGAACAGTGGAACCACGCCGCTGCTGCTGTCGCTGGCGGTCAACGCCGACAGTCTGGCGACCTGGCTGCTGCCCGCCCTGAAAGATGTGCTGGCCGACTCGCCCGTGCGCCTGAATCTGCAGGTGGAAGATGAAACCCGCACCCAGGAGCGTCTGCGCCGCGGTGAGGTGGTGGGCGCGGTCAGTATTCAGCCGCAGCCGCTGCCCAGCTGCCTGGTGGACCAGCTCGGCGCGCTCGACTATCTGTTTGTGGCGTCGCGCGACTTTGCCGATCGCTTCTTCCCCAACGGGGTGACCCGCTCTGCCCTGCTGAAGGCGCCTGCGGTCGCGTTCGACCACCTTGATGATATGCATCAGGCCTTTCTGCAGCAGAATTTCGACCTCTCACCCGGGAGCGTGCCCTGCCACATCGTCAACTCATCGGAAGCCTTTGTGCAGATGGCGCGACAGGGGTCGACCTGCTGTATGATTCCGCATCTGCAGATTGAGCGCGAGCTGGCAAGCGGGGAGTTAATCGATTTGACGCCTGGCCTGTATCAGCGCCGGATGCTCTACTGGCATCGTTTTGCGCCGGAGAGCCGTCTGATGCGTCGGGTCACCGACGCGCTGATAGCGCATGGACATCGGGTGCTGCGTCAGGACGACGTGGCAGCCTGAAAACAAAAACGGGGCGAAAGCCCCGTTTTTGTTGCTGACAAATCGGGATAAAGAAGACTCTTACAACAACAGAAAAGTTAAACGCGCAGGGAGCAGGGTCAGAAGAGGAAAGCGTCCCACGCCAGGGATGGTGCGGGCCGAGCGGCCAGGGATTGGCCTTAGCGACTTTCCGATCTGACCCTGTTTCCTGTGCAGGCACCGTCTCACAGCGAACCGGGCCAGGTTTTGTCAACAATTTCAAACGGGACATCAGCCCCGTTTTGCATTATGGCGCGTTGGGCTTGAGTTCAAACACCACATCGACCTGATCGTCAAAGTTAATGCTCTGCTGATCGTAGGTTTCCTGGGCTGAGGTATCGGCTGCTGCCGCCGCTTTATACATGCGGTTCATCGGCATCGGCTGATAGTTAGCGACCTGATAGCGGATGCTGTAGATCGGGCCCAGCTTCGCGTTAAAGCCTTCAGCCAGCTGTGAGGCCTGCTGAGTCGCATTCTTAATTGCCGCTTTACGTGCCTGCTCTTTGTAGCTCTCCGGGTTTGCTACGCCTAACTCGACGCTGCGCACCTCGTTCAGACCCGATTTCAGTGCGCCATCCAGCAGATCGTTCAGCTTGTCCAGCTGACGCAGAGTGACCTGAACCTGACGCACCGCGCGATAGCCTTTCAGGACAGATTTACCCTCTTTGGTGTAATCGTACTCTGGCTGGGTACTCAGGTTAGCCGCATCGATATCTTTCTTCTCAATGCCGTTTTTCTGCAGAAAATCGAAATATTGTTCAACCCGGCTGTCCGCCTGCTTTTTCGCATCGGCGGCATCTTTGGATGAGACATTCACCACGATAGAGAGCGTGGCGATATCGGGACGGGCATCGACTGTTGCCTTGCCTGAGGTCACCACGTGCGGCCCATTTGGTAACTCATCAGCGTGTACGCCAGCCAGTGCTCCGGCGCTCATGATTGCGGCCAGAGCCAATGCTTTCAGTTTCATGAAAGTCCTCCTTGAAAAGGTCACTATGACGGCTTCTAACCGGCGAAGCCCAGCAGCGCATCGGGATGCGCCATGCTTTGAGTGGTCATTATGGCAAAAGTTCGCCAGCGGTGCGGCAATAACCGCAGGCTGTTCGCGTTCTGTTCAGAAAGCGGCGATACCCTGGCGCGCCAGTTGCAGGGCAATAAACCACATCACTGCGCCGACCAGCAGGTTAATGATCCGCTGTGCCGTCGCAGTGCGCAGACGCGGCGAGAGCCACGCGGCCAGCAGGGCCAGGCCGAAAAACCACAGGACAGAGGCGCTGATGGTTCCCAGCGCGAACCACTGACGCGCCGCGGTGGTCGGCAACTGACCGCCAAGGCTGCCCAGCACCACAAAGGTATCAAGATAGACGTGCGGGTTGAGCCAGGTCACCGCCAGCAGCGTCGCCACGATGCGTCCCCTGCTCTGCCTGCGCGACGTCCCCTCTGCCAGATCGACATCGCCGCGAAAGGCGTGACGCAGCGCGCCCCAGCCGTACCAGAGCAGAAAGGCTACGCCCGCCCAGGTGATTGCCCCCAGCAGCAGCGGAGAGTGACTGAGGAGTGCACTTCCGCCGAAAATACCGCCGCAAATCAGCAGAATATCGCTCAGCGAGCAGAGCGCCGCTGTCATCAGGTGATACTGCCGCTTTACCCCCTGATTCATGACAAAGGCGTTCTGCGGACCCAGCGGCAGAATCAGTGCGGCACCCAGGGCAAGCCCCTGAAAGTAGAGAGATATCACAGAATTATGTCCTCACATCGTCAGATGTGAAGCAGTATAAGAGGGGGCGATGATTAGCGGAAATTGAAAGAATTAATCTGCGATTAGCAAAATGAATGGGCGACCGGGGTCGCCCATAAAACGATTACTCCTGCTGGGCCTGTGGCGCGATTGTCTCTGGCGCGGCGGTCTCCGGCTTTTTAACACGGTGCAGATGCACATCCATCTGAGGATAAGGAATGCCAATCCCTTTTCCATCCAGCGCACGCTTAAAGTTCTTCAGCAGATCCCAGTAAACATCCTGCAGGTCTCCGCTGTTGCTCCAGCAGCGCACCACAAAGTTCATTGAGGAGGCCGCCAGCTCATTCAGACCCACCTGCACGCCTTTCTCCTGCAGAACACGGCTATCAGCATCAACTACTTCGCGCAGCAGCGTCAGCACCTGATCAACATCCGCATCGTAAGAGACACCAATGATAAATTCATTGCGGCGTACCGGCTCGCGCGAGAAGTTAACGATGTTACCGGTGATGATTTTACCGTTAGGCACGACCACCAGCTTGCCGTCAGCCGATTTGAGGGTCGTGGAGAAGATCTGTACGTTCATGACCGTACCCATGATGCCGCCCAGATCGACAAACTCACCGGCCCGGAAGTGGCGGAAAATCACCAGCAGCACACCCGCCGCCAGGTTTGACAGGGAATCTTTTAATGCCAGGCCCACAGCCAGACCGGCTGCACCCAGAATAGCAATGACCGAGGTGGTCTGGACGCCGATACGCCCCAGTGCGGCGATAAGCGTGAACGCGATAATGCCATAGCGTACCAGCGCAGACAGGAAGTCAGCGACCGTGGTATCAATGTGACGCGCACGCAGCAGACGATTGACCGCATTGGCGATGATGCGCGCAATCATCAGCCCTACCACGATAATCGCAATCGCGGCGACAATGTTTACCGCATAGCTAATCAGGAGTTCCTGATTTCGTATAATCCAGTTTCCCGCGTTGTTGATTTCATCGATCATGCCCGTATCCTGCATGTAACCATCCTGTAATTAAATCCCAAAGGGAATGAGACCACATTGTCAGAACCGCTCTGACAATCCCTGACAAAAGGGTAAACAATAAATGCCGGTGTGCCAAACCTGCATGACCTTTGACATAAATCTGCTGAAAAAAAGGCAAAAAAAAGGCCCTTTCGGGCCTTTTTTATACGGTAACCACCAGGGTGTTACAGTACGTCGACAGCGTTAAGCTCTTTGAAAGCCTGCTCCAGACGGACCACCATAGACGCCTGGGCAGAACGCAGCCAGACGCGTGGGTCGTAATATTTTTTGTTTGGCTTGTCGTCGCCTTCCGGGTTACCCAGCTGCGACTGCAGATAGCCTTCGTTCTTTTTGTAGTACTGCAGAATGCCGTCCCAGGTTGCCCACTGGGTATCGGTATCGATGTTCATCTTGATCACGCCGTAGCTGATAGACTCTTCGATCTCTGCTGCTGAAGAACCTGAACCGCCGTGGAAAACGAAGTCCAGCGCGTTGTGCGGCAGGCCATGTTTTTCACACACAAACTTCTGCGAATCACGCAGAATGGTCGGGGTCAGTTTCACGTTGCCTGGCTTGTACACGCCGTGAACGTTACCGAATGACGCCGCAATGGTGAAGCGCGGGCTGATCGCATGCAGTTTTTCGTACGCGTAGTTCACATCTTCTGGCTGGGTGTAGAGTGCAGATGCGTCCATGTGGCTGTTATCAACGCCATCTTCTTCACCGCCGGTGCAGCCCAGTTCAATCTCCAGGGTCATGTCGAGTTTCGCCATGCGCGCCAGGTATTTGCTGCTGATTTCGATGTTCTCTTCCAGAGACTCTTCTGACAGGTCAATCATGTGAGAAGAGAACAGAGGTTTACCGTTTTTCTGGTAGTACTCTTCACCCGCGTCCAGCAGACCGTCGATCCACGGCAGCAGTTTCTTGGCACAGTGGTCAGTGTGCAGAATTACCGGCACGCCATACTGCTCAGCCATCAGATGAACATGGTGTGCACCCGAGATTGCACCGAAAATAGCGGCGCCCTGTGGTTTGTCAGTCTTGAAACCTTTACCCGCGATGAAAGCCGCACCACCGTTAGAGAACTGAATGATGATTGGCGCTTTAACTTTCGCAGCAGCTTCCAGTGCGGCATTGATAGAGTCGGTGCCGACGCAGTTCACGGCTGGCAGTGCGAATTTGTTCTCTTTCGCGACTTTGAAGATCTTCTGTACGTCATCACCAGTGACAACGCCGGGTTTTACGAAATCAAAAATTTTAGACATGATTGTGTCCTGTTTCGTGACCGTTGTTCCCCTTAAGGAACGTCGATTTAAACGCCCAGACGGGCAAGACTTCAGGCGATGCCGCAGGGCATCACCCCCAAAGGTTTACTGCTTCGCACGCTCTTCCAGCATGGCGACGGCAGGCAGTTTCTTGCCTTCCACGAACTCAAGGAACGCGCCGCCACCGGTAGAGATGTAGGAAATTTTGTCTTCGATACCGAACAGGTCGATCGCCGCTAAGGTGTCGCCGCCGCCAGCCACAGAGAACGCCTCACTGTCTGCAATGGCGTTTGCCACGATTTCGGTGCCTTTACGGAAGTTAGGGAACTCGAATACGCCCACCGGACCGTTCCACAGGATGGTTTTCGCATCCTTCAGGATGGCAGCCATCGCCTGTGCGGTTTCGTCACCGAAGTCCATAATCTCTTCGTTATCCGCCACTTCCGAAACCTTTTTCACGGTTGCTGGTGCAGTTTCGGAGAATTCCGTGCCGATACGTGAGTCAGTCGGCACCGGAATACCGTGCTGATCGCGCAGGCCTTTCGCTGCTTCAACGAAGTCTGGCTCATACAGGGATTTACCGACTTTATTGTCGATAGCCACGAAGGTGTTCGCGATGCCGCCGCCGACAATCACGGTGTCCGCGATTTTGACCAGCGACTGCAGCACATCAAATTTGGTTGAGACTTTAGAACCGCCCACGACAGCGACCAGCGGACGCTCAGGGTTGGTCATCACCTTGCCCAGCGCTTCCAGTTCAGCGGAGAGCAGCGGACCGGCACAGGCAACAGGCGCAAATTTGCCGACGCCGTGAGTAGAGGCCTGCGCGCGGTGTGCAGTACCAAACGCGTCCATCACGAAAACGTCGCACAGGGCAGCATATTTTTTAGACAGCGCTTCGTCATCTTTCTTCTCGCCTTTGTTAAAGCGAACGTTTTCCAGCACCACCAGTTCGCCAGCGCCCACTTCCACGCCGTCGAGGTAATCTTTTGCCAGGGTCACATTGGTGCCGCTCAGCTTCTCTTTCAGGTAGTTCACGACCGGCAGCAGCGAGAACTCTTCGTTGTATTCACCTTCGGTCGGACGACCCAGGTGAGAGGTAACCATTACTTTCGCGCCCTGTTTCAACGCCGCTTCAATGGTGGGCAGAGAAGCACGGATACGTGCATCAGACGTCACTTTACCTTCTTTAACCGGTACGTTGAGATCGGCACGGATCAGCACGCGTTTGCCAGCCAGATCCAGATCGGTCATCTTAATTACAGACATGGTGAACCCTCTCGTTGATTCTCATAAGTTTTGCCAGACGCAAACCGCGTCTTACCTGAAACCGCTTGCGGCCATGGCTAACGTCGTGTCGAGCATTCGGTTAGCAAAGCCCCATTCGTTGTCACACCAGACCAGGGTCTTGATAAGGTGTTGACCGCTGACCCGCGTTTGCGTTCCGTCCACAATGGCGCTGTGCGGATCATGGTTAAAATCTACTGAGACTAACGGTAATTCCGTATAGTCAACTATACCACGAAATGCCCCCTCTGCCGCGCTTTGCAACAGGGTGTTAACCTCGCACGCCTTCACTGCCTGACGAACAGAAACGCTGAGATCAATAGCCGTCACGTTGATCGTCGGGACGCGAACCGCTATCGCCTCAAAGCGATCGTTGAATTTCGGAAAAATGCGGGTGATGCCCGCCGCCAGCCGGGTGTCGACCGGAATGATCGACTGGCTGGCTGCTCGGGTGCGGCGCAGATCGCTGTGATAAGCGTCGATCACCTGCTGATCGTGCATCGCCGAGTGAATCGTGGTGACGGTGCCGGATTCGATGCCAAACGCATCATCCAGCAGTTTAATTACCGGAATAATGCAGTTGGTGGTACAGGAGGCATTGGAGACGATGCGGTCGCTGGCGCTCAGATCCTGCTGATTAACGCCATACACCACGGTCGCGTCGAGATCGTTTCCGCCGGGATGAGAGAACAGCACTTTTTTGGCACCCGCCTGAAGATGCGCTTCGCCATCCGCGCGCGAACCGTAAACGCCGGTGCAGTCCAGTACCACATCAACATCGAGTTCACGCCACGGCAGATCGGCAATCTCTGCACGGTGCAGAATGCGCAGGGTATCGCCCCCCACCCACATCACATCGCGCTCCTGCCGCACATCAAAAGCAAAACGGCCATGGCTGGTGTCATATTTCAGCAGGTGCGCCATCCCGGTGGCTTCCGCCAGCTCGTTGATCGCCACCACCGTAATCTCCGCCCGCCGGCCCGTTTCATATAACGCGCGCAGAACGTTGCGTCCAATCCGGCCAAAACCATTTATTGCTACCCGTACCGTCATTTCTCTCCTGCCACGTCAGACTGAAAAAAACGTGCCGTTAGCCTGAGCGTTTCACTGCATTTTGTACAGGAGATTCTTACCCGGCATTGTCCGAAACCAGGGCAAGATGCCTGGCGACTGAAACGGTTCAGCTACAATAATAGAAGGAAGGAATAACGGGAATGACTGTGATCAATCTGACTGCTTATATTTAGATCTGCGTCACAAATTGAGGCGAAAACAGGTTATTACTGCAGGAATAAAAGAGCGAGAGGGACGAAAAAGTCGTCCCTCTGAGTTTAGCGCCAGGCGGGTTCAGGCCCGCCTGACCGGTTTTTTACGCCAGCAGCGCTTTGGCTTTCGCCACAACATTGTCGACGGTAAAGCCAAACAGTTCAAACAGCTGATCCGCAGGCGCTGATTCGCCGAAGCTGGTCATGCCGACGATAGCCCCATTCAGACCGGTGTATTTGAACCAGTAATCTGCGATGCCCGCTTCGATAGCCACGCGCGCGCTGACCGCTTTTGGCAGAACGGCTTCGCGATACGCATCGCTCTGCTTGTCGAAGGCATCCGTTGAAGGCATAGAGACGACACGCACCTTACGACCTTCGCTGGTGAGTTTGTCCCACGCACCGACAGCCAGTTCAACTTCTGAACCGGTGGCGATCAGGATCAGCTCAGGCGTGCCGTCGCAATCTTTCAGCACATAGCCGCCGCGCGCCACGTTAGCCAGCTGCTCAGCGTCACGCGACTGCTGCGCGAGGTTCTGACGGGAGAAGATCAGTGCCGTCGGGCCATCCTGACGTTCAATCGCGTATTTCCACGCCACGGCAGATTCAACCTGGTCACACGGACGCCACAGGCTCATGTTTGGCGTGGTGCGCAGGCTGGCCATCTGCTCAACCGGCTGGTGCGTCGGGCCATCTTCGCCCAGACCGATGGAGTCGTGGGTGTAGACCATGATCTGACGGATCTTCATCAGTGCCGCCATACGCGCAGCGTTACGCGCATACTCAACGAACATCAGGAAGGTGGCCGTGTAAGGCAGGAAGCCGCCGTGCAGCGCCAGTCCATTAGCGATAGCGGTCATACCGAATTCACGCACGCCGTAATGGATGTAGTTACCTGCCGCATCTTCATTGATCGGCTTAGAGCCCGACCAGACAGTCAGGTTGCTCGGCGCCAGGTCAGCTGAACCGCCCAGGTATTCCGGCAGAATTTTACCGAAGGCTTCAATCGCATTCTGTGAGGCTTTACGGCTGGCGATCTTCGCCGGGTTCGCCTGCAGCTGCTCAACAAATTTCTGAGACTCTTCCTGCCAGTTAGCAGGCAGCTCATTGCTGATGCGACGCTTAAACTCAGCGGCCAGTTCCGGGTGAGCCTGCGCGTAAGCCGCGAATTTCTCATCCCAGGCGGACTCTTTCGCCTGACCCGCTTCTTTCGCGTCCCACTCAGCGTAGATCTCTGACGGGATAACGAACGGTGCGTGGTTCCAGCCCAGCTGTTTACGGGTCAGCGCCACTTCGTCATCACCCAGCGGTGCGCCGTGTGAATCATGGGTGCCCGCTTTGTTCGGCGAACCGAAGCCGATGACGGTTTTGCACATCAGCAATGATGGCTTGTCGCTGACGCTTTTCGCTTCGTCGATCGCTTTAGCAATCGCATCCGCATCGTGACCATCAACGCCGCGCACAACGTGCCAGCCGTAAGCTTCAAAGCGCTTAGCGGTGTCATCGGTGAACCAGCCATCAATGTGACCGTCGATAGAGATACCGTTGTCATCATAGAAGGCCACCAGTTTGCCCAGCTTCAGCGTACCCGCCAGTGAGCAGACTTCGTGCGAGATGCCTTCCATCATGCAGCCATCACCCATGAAGACATAGGTATTGTGGTCTACGATGTCATGACCCGGACGGTTGAACTGCGCGGCCAGGGTGCGCTCAGCGATAGCGAAACCGACCGCATTAGCGATGCCCTGCCCCAGCGGACCGGTGGTGGTTTCAACGCCGGCGGTGTAGCCATATTCCGGGTGACCTGGAGTTTTTGAGTGCAGCTGGCGGAAGTTTTCCAGTTCGCTCATCGGCAGATCGTAGCCGGTGAGGTGCAGCAGGCTATAGATCAGCATGGAGCCGTGACCGTTGGAAAGCACGAAACGGTCGCGGTCAGCCCACTGCGGGTTGGTCGGGTTGTGGTTCAGGTAACCGCGCCAGAGTACTTCAGCGATGTCCGCCATACCCATTGGGGCACCCGGATGTCCCGATTTCGCTTTCTGTACTGCATCCATACTTAACGCACGAATGGCGTTGGCAAGCTCTTTACGAGAGGGCATTTTCTACTCCAGGTCGGATTAATGCTTCGCGCCTTAACTTATTGTTATTAATGAGTTACCGGGCAAAACAAGGAAAAAGTTGCCCATCAATGTACATGAAAATCGGGGCAAAAGTACATGCTGTAAAACGCTAAATGTCACCGCTTCGTATGGCTTTTCCGGCCAACTCTGCTAGCAAAGTGCAGACTGGCAGGCTATAACCAAAACGTTTATTCACCTGGCACGGTTTCAGGTGTTTGTTTTTCTTACCTTGTTATGAATGGGATAGAGCATGAAAATCCAGAAAACGGTATTAGCGCTTGGACTGGCGACGCTGCTGAGCGGCTGTCAGGGGCTGGACAATAACGCGCTGATGCAGTCAGGCGCACAGGCTTATCAGGCTTACACGCTGAGCGACGATCAGGTTAAGCAGCTGAGCGATAAGTCCTGTGAGCAGATGGACAAAGAGAATCAGATCGCGCCGGCTGACAGCCAATATCAGCAGCGTCTGAACAAGATTGCCGCCGCGCTGGGCGATAACATCAATGGCGTCCCGGCTAACTACAAGGTTTACCAGACGAAAGATGTCAACGCCTGGGCAATGGCAAACGGCTGTATCCGTGTCTACAGCGGACTGATGGATATGATGACCGACAATGAAGTCGAAGGGGTACTGGGCCATGAGATGGGGCACGTTGCGCTGGGCCACACCCGTAAAGCGATGCAGCTGGCGTATGCCACCACTGCGGCCCGCACGGCTGCCGCGTCGGTTGGCGGGGTGATCGGTTCGCTGTCGCAGTCGCAGCTGGGCGAACTGGGTGAGAAACTGGTCAACGCGCAGTTCTCCCAGTCGCAGGAGTCACAGGCGGATGACTACTCCTATGACCTGATGAAGAAACGCAACATTAACCCGATGGGGCTGGTCACCAGCTTTGAGAAACTGGCGAAGCTGGAACAGGGCCGTCAGAGTTCAATGTTTGACTCCCACCCGGCTTCAGAAGCGCGCGCTCAGCATATCCGCGATCGCATTGCTGCCGACGCGAAATAAGAGACAATCAGGCGCATCATCCTTCAGGGCGATGCGCCTGATACCTTCCGGCTCTGGCTGATTCAGCGCTTAAATATCTGATCCACCATTGAGCCTAAATCGAGTTTATTCTCATGCAGTGACGCCTCATCCATTCGCCCCTGCGGTGACATCCTGTCGATCAGCTGCGGCAGAATCACCGCCAGCGTGCCTGCTGCGCCCTTAACGTCGGTTCCCAGCTTATCCGCCAGTGACTGCAGTTCCGCCTGACCAAACGCCGAGTGGATATCGCTGTGCGCGACCGGCTGATTGCTGCCGGTGCCAATCCACGAGCTAAAGACTTCACCCAGCCCGCCCTGCTGAAATTTTTGCAGCAGCACTTCAATGCCGCCCTGCTCCTGTACCCAGTGCCACACCGCCTGCAGCTGGCCGGGCAGGTGCCCGTCACTCTGACTGCCCTGCAGTGAGCCCGCCAGTTCATCAAGAAAGCCCATGATTGCCTCCACGTCGAAAATTGATGTCACTAAGTTTAGTTGCTGATGTGCAGTTGCGCCTGAACCGCATGGCCGAGGCCAGCAGCCGGTCAGACAGGGTATTCGTGGGGAAAACGCAGAGGGGGAATGGCGGGAGACGGCAGCAAAGCCTGCCGGATTATACCGGCAGACTTATCAGAGGGGTGCGGCAAATCAGCCCTTGTTGGCCGCCTGAACATGCAGCATATCCAGGGCCAGCGTCGCCGCGGCCAGCGCAGTTAAATCTGCATGGTCATAGCCCGGTGCCACTTCCACCAGATCCATACCCACGATGTTCATGCCCTGCAGGCCACGGATCAGTTTGGTCGCTTTATCGGTGGTCAGGCCGCCAATGACCGGCGTGCCGGTGCCAGGTGCATGAGCCGGGTCCAGACAGTCGATGTCGAAGGTGAGATAGACCGGCAGATCGCCGACGGTGCGTTTTACTTCAGCAAGGATATCGTCAACGCTGCGGTCATTGACCTGCGCCGCATCCAGCACGTTGAAGCCCAGGCTCCGGTCAAATTCAGTACGGATACCAATCTGCACCGAGTGCTGAGGATCGATCAGCCCCTCTTTCGGCGCGGTAAAGAACATGGTGCCGTGGTCAAAGGTCGGGCCGTTGGAGTAGGTGTCGGTGTGGGCATCAAAGTGCACCAGCGCCATCTTGCCGAAATGTTTCGCATGCGCGCGCAGCAGCGGCAGCGTCACGTAGTGGTCGCCGCCAAAAGTCATCATGCGCTTGCCACTGGCCAGCAGTTTTTCGGCGTGCGCCTGTAATTTATCGGAGAGATCCTGTGAGTCACCGAAGGCGTAAACCAGATCGCCGCAGTCGACAACGTTCAGACGCTGACGCAGATCGAAATCCCACGGCCAGCGGCAGCCTTCCCAGGCCAGGTTGGTGGAGATCTGGCGGATGGCGCCCGGCCCCAGGCGGCTGCCCGGACGACCAGAGGTGGCAGCATCAAACGGTACACCGGTAATCACCCACTCCGCGTCGCTGTCATAAGGCTGGAAGTTCAGCGGAAAGCGCATGAAGCCGAAGGCGTTAGAGACCAGGGAGTTGTCGTACTGATTGCCAAGCGTGTTATACATAATTGCTCTCTCTATGCGTAAGTCGGGCCAGGCCCGCAAGCCGTTAAGGTTGAGATAAAAAAAATCCCCTCCGCGTCGTTAGGCCCGACGAGGAAGGGATTGAGTGGGTCAGATTATCGGCATAGTCAGCGGCAACTGCAATATACGATTGCGGGCTGAACGATGCGATTACTCATCTTCTAAATAGGTGTATCCGTAGAGGCCGCTCTCAAACTCTTCCAGGAACTGGGCACGAAGCTCTTCGTCGAGATCGGACGCCTGCACCTGATTGCGGAACAGCGACATCAGCTGGTTAGGATCAAGCTGCACATAACGCAGCATGTCTGCCACGGTGTCACCCTCATCCGACAGCTGCACTTCCACTTCGCCATTTTCGCGTGCGTAGACATCCACCGCCTCGGTGTCACCGAACAGGTTGTGCATGTTGCCCAGAATTTCCTGATAAGCCCCGACCATGAAGAAGCCCAGCATCGGCGGGTTATCCAGGTCATATTCCGGCATCGGCATGGTGGTGGCGATACCGTCGCCATCCACATAGTGATCGATGGTACCGTCAGAGTCACAGGTGATGTCGAGCAGCACAGCGCGGCGTTCCGGCTTCTTATTCAGCCCTTCCAGCGGCAGAACCGGGAAGAGCTGATCGATACCCCATGCATCCGGCATCGACTGGAACAGCGAGAAGTTAACGTAGATCTTATCCGCCATTCGCTCCTGCAGTTCGTCGATGATCGGACGATGCGCACGGTTGCTCGGATCGAGATGCTGCTGAATATAGTGACAGATGCTCAGATAGAGCTGCTCAGCCCATGAACGCTGCTTAAGATCGTAAGTGCCGGAGGAGTAGCCGGTGTGGATATCGAACAGGTCCATCTGGCTGTCGTGCAGCCACTCACGCAGCGAACGGCGGGTATCCGGCTCGTGCATCTCCTGCCAGGTTTCCCACATGCTGAGAATCGGGCGCGGCGCATCGGCATCCGGCGTTTCAGGTTCGCTGAACTCGTTGCGCTCCACGCCGATGATGTTAGAAACCAGCACCGTATGGTGTGCGGTCACGGCGCGACCGGACTCGGTGATCACCGTCGGGTGCTCCAGGCCGTGCTCATCACAGGCGGCCCCGATGCCCCAGATCACGTTGTTAGCGTACTCGTTGAGGCCATAGTTGACCGAACAGTCAGACTGCGAGCGCGTGCCTTCATAATCGACACCCAGACCGCCGCCGACGTCGAAACATTTGATGTTTACGCCCAGCTTCGCCAGTTCGACATAGAAACGCGCCGACTCACGCACACCGGTGGCGATATCGCGGATATTGGACATCTGTGAACCAAGATGGAAATGCAGCAGCTGCAGGCTGTCGATGCGGCCCGCTTCGCGCATAATCTCAACCAGCTTCAGCACCTGCGTCGCTGACAGGCCAAACTTCGACTTTTCGCCGCCGCTCGACTGCCACTTGCCGGAGCCCTGTGACGCCAGGCGAGCACGGATACCCAGACGCGGCACCACGTTCAGACGCTCCGCCTCTTCCAGCACCAGCCGCACCTCGGTCATTTTTTCCAGCACCAGATAGACCTTGTGGCCCATCTTCTCGCCAATCAGCGCCAGACGAATATATTCCCGGTCTTTATAACCGTTACAGACGATCACCGTGCGGGTCTGACCCGCATGTGCCAGCACCGCCATCAGCTCCGCTTTCGAGCCAGCCTCCAGGCCCAGCGGTTCACCGCACTGGGTCAGGGATTCAATGACGCGTTTATGCTGGTTGACTTTAATCGGGTAAACCAGGAAGTAGTCACCGGTATAGCCGTAGGATTCACGCGCACGTTTGAACGCGCCATTAATAGAGCGCAGACGATGTTGCAGGATCTGCGGGAAGCAGAACAGCGCGGGCAGACGCTGACCCTGTGCTTCGCGCTCTTTCACCAGCCGGGCTAAATCGACGCGCACATCCGGGCGATCCGGATCCGGGCAGACACTGATGTGGCCCAGTTCGTTGACGTCGTAATAGTTGTTGCCCCACCAGGCGATGTTGTACGTCCGCAACATTTTGCTCGCGTCCTGATCGTTCATTGCAACCTCCTGCATGGAGCGGAGTGCACCCTGTTCGCCAGCTGACGAACCTTTGATATTCTTCATGTCGTCAGACATCGCGAACCTCAATTTTCCGTTGAAAGATGAAACTGTTAACCGGCTTTATGGCCGCTAATCTGAAACGCAGATACCCCATTAAACGTCATGTCCTGTTCACCTGACGTTGCCGTCAGCGCGCTTCACGCATATGAGTTAAGTGTAAAACACCCTGGCCAGATCCGTTTAAACAGAGAACATTTACCCGATCTTTATTGACCATAGATAACCGGTCTCGTTCCACTGCGTGGACGCAGAGAAGAGACAAAGCCCTGAGAACAGAGGTAAAGATTAGCCAGCGCTCGTGTCGGTAAAATTACCGCATCGCAGATATTGTCGGCTGGAAAGAGAAACAGAGGGGAGGCAGGAGCGCGCCAGTGTTGCGCCAGAGCGCAGAGAACCGGGAGAAGAAAAAGCGTGGTTCATTACTTGTATCACCTCCGCATATGCCGGGGGCACATGGAGAACAACCAGGGTGAAAGCCAGACCGGTGTCTGACGGGCGCGACGCACACAGTGGCGTCATCCTTGCTGCGGCTAGCGAAGCAGCGGCGTTTTATACCGTTTACGGCGCTAAAAAGCAAAAAGATTATCGGGTAATTCCGTGGAGTGTCAGCAAATTATGCCGATAAAGCTGACAGGTAAAATGCCGAAACAGAAAAAGGGCTGGTAATTGGTTTATCCTCTATCCTAAAATAGCCGTCCAGATGGTTTTCCATCTAAACAGGTTAATATCCAGGCGGTGTTGGCCTGCTGTGCTGACACAACCTCACTGCTCGCGGCTTTGCCTGAAGGGGCGTCAGGTCAGATAACCTCACTGGCGCTATGCAGTCGAATTCAAACCATATTTAAGGTAAAGAACAGAATGGCTAAACACCTTTTTACGTCCGAGTCCGTATCAGAAGGACATCCCGATAAAATCGCCGACCAGATTTCCGATGCCGTGCTGGATGCGATCCTGGAACAGGATCCAAAAGCGCGTGTGGCCTGCGAAACCTACGTTAAAACCGGTATGGTACTGGTTGGTGGTGAAATCACCACCAGCGCCTGGGTCGATATCGAAGAGATCACCCGTAACACCGTTCGCGAAATCGGCTATGTTCATTCCGATATGGGCTTTGATGCCAACTCCTGCGCCGTATTGAGCGCGATTGGCAAACAGTCTCAGGATATCAATCAGGGTGTTGACCGCACCGATCCGCTGGAACAGGGCGCGGGCGACCAGGGCCTGATGTTCGGTTATGCGACCAACGAAACCGACGTTCTGATGCCTGCACCGGTGACCTATGCACACCGTCTGGTTCAGCGTCAGGCAGAAGTGCGTAAAAACGGCGCCCTGCCGTGGCTGCGTCCGGATGCCAAGAGCCAGGTCACTTTCCAGTATGACGATGGCAAAATTGTCGGCATCGACGCGGTCGTGCTGTCAACGCAGCACGCGGAGTCCATCAGCCAGAAAGATCTGCAGGAAGCGGTGATGGAAGAGATCATCAAGCCGGTTCTGCCTGCCGAGTGGCTGAATGCCTCAACCAAATATCACATCAACCCGACCGGCCGCTTTGTGATCGGCGGCCCGATGGGCGATTGCGGTCTGACCGGTCGTAAAATCATCGTCGACACCTACGGCGGCATGGCGCGTCACGGTGGCGGTGCGTTTTCCGGTAAAGATCCGTCAAAAGTTGACCGCTCTGCGGCCTATGCAGCGCGTTATGTCGCGAAAAACATCGTCGCAGCCGGTCTGGCTGACCGTTGTGAAATTCAGGTCTCTTATGCGATCGGCGTTGCTGAACCGACCTCCATCATGGTGGAAACCTTTGGCACCGAGAAAATTGCGACCGAACAGCTGACGCTGCTGGTGCGTGAATTCTTCGACCTGCGTCCATATGGTCTGATTCAGATGCTGGATCTGCTGCACCCTATCTACAAAGAGACCGCCGCTTACGGTCACTTTGGTCGCGAACATTTCCCATGGGAAAAAACCGATAAAGCCGCCCTGCTGCGTGAAGCGGCTGGCCTGTAAGTTTTCCGGCTGATCATGAAACCCTGCCACGCCGGCAGGGTTTTTTATTGCTTTTTCAGTGGCTTTGCCTTCGTGCAGCACGGGCAGATTGCGCTCTGTTTTGCATTCCCGGCCTGCCCCCTTCTGACCGGATAAAACGCTTCTGCCCGACCTTCTCGCCGCCCCTCAGCAGGTTTCCTAATCTCAGCTACACTTCATTGCGCTTTTTCTGACAACAAAATGTTAACGATTACAAATTGAAATGCTTTGTTTATCTGACATTTAAGATTTAACGCACGTGGTTATTCTGTTCAAAATGCGTTATTTTCAGCGTCGTCTGATAGCCAATAAATAGAGCATTGTCAGAAACTTAATGAGTGCTATACCTCACTGGTTAATTAATCTTTACGGGTAAAATATGCTGAATTTCAGGGTTTCAGCGTGTGTAAGCGATTACACTGATGTGATCAGACTCACTTTTTTCCCGTAAAAGGTTTTTTAACATTGATAAAAACAATGATGGATAAACCTGGAGGCTAAAATGCCTGGCAATACACACAAAAGCAGAACTTCAAATAAGGCGATGACCTTATTTGTCTGCTTTCTGGCAGCCCTTGCGGGTCTGCTGTTCGGTCTGGATATCGGCGTGATTGCCGGTGCCCTGCCATTTATCGCAAAGGACTTCAACGTTACCGCTCATCAGCAGGAGTGGATCGTCAGTTCCATGATGTTTGGTGCTGCGGTGGGGGCTATCGGCAGCGGCTGGATGTCCTCCCGCCTGGGCCGTAAAAAGAGCCTGATGGCCGGTGCGATTCTGTTCGTCATCGGTTCTCTCTGGTCGGCGATGGCGCCAAACCCGGAAATGCTGATCAGCGCCCGCGTATTGCTGGGTCTGGCAGTCGGTGTCGCCTCTTATACCGCCCCGCTTTATCTTTCTGAAATCGCTCCAGAAAAAATTCGCGGCAGTATGATTTCGCTCTATCAGCTGATGATCACCATCGGGATTCTGGGTGCTTACCTGTCTGATACCGCCTTCAGCTTTACCGGCAACTGGCGCTGGATGCTGGGCGTCATCACCATCCCTGCCCTGCTGCTGCTGATCGGTGTCTTCTTCCTGCCAAACAGCCCACGCTGGCTGGCGGCGCGTGGCAACTTCCGCGATGCGCAACGCGTACTGGACCGTCTGCGCGACACCAGTGAGCAGGCAAAACGTGAGCTGGATGAGATTCGTGAAAGCCTGAAGATCAAGCAGTCTGGCTGGGGTCTGTTCACCAGCAGCAGCCACTTCCGTCGTGCCGTCTACCTCGGCATTCTGTTGCAGGTTATGCAGCAGTTTACCGGTATGAACGTCATCATGTACTACGCACCTAAAATCTTTGAAATTGCCGGCTTCGCCAACACCACGCAGCAGATGTGGGGTACGGTCATCGTCGGTCTGGTCAACGTGCTGGCGACCTTTATTGCCATTGGCCTGGTGGATCGCTGGGGCCGTAAACCGACCCTGATTCTGGGCTTTATGGTGATGGCTGCCGGTATGGGCGTGCTGGGAACGATGCTGCACTTTGGCATTACCTCGCCGGGCGCACAGTACTTCGCGGTAGGCATGCTGCTGATGTTCATCGTTGGCTTCGCGATGTCAGCCGGTCCGCTGATCTGGGTACTCTGTTCTGAAATTCAGCCGCTGAAAGGCCGCGATTTCGGTATCACCGTCTCGACCACCACCAACTGGATCGCCAACATGATCGTGGGTGCGACCTTCCTGACGATGCTGAATACCCTGGGCAACGCCAACACCTTCTGGGTCTACGCGCTGCTTAACCTGTTCTTCATTCTGCTGACGCTGATGCTGATTCCGGAGACCAAAAACGTCTCGCTGGAACACATCGAACGTAACCTGATGGCCGGTAAAAAACTGCGCGACATCGGTGCACGCGACTAACCGTTAAGCACTAAAAAAAGGGCGGGGTTTCTCAGGAAACCCCGCCCTTTTTATTGGTTCAGCCCCTTATCATACCGGGGTGACCCGCACGTCCGGCCGAGGCCGCGGCAGGCAGCAGAGCGCCAGCGCCATGATAAAGATGGTGGCAGTCTGGTTATAGGGCAGCACCGAATCGGTCAGCCCGGTGATAAACAGCGCCAGCATCGGCAGCGCCGCCCCGCGCAGATCGCACTTCTTCAGCCAGCCCGCCAGCATCGTCAGATAGAGCAGCGCCAGCGACAGCGTCCCCAGCCATCCCTGTAACGTCGTCACTTCGAGAAACTCGTTGTGCATGTTGTATTTGACGTTGGTGTAGCCTTCCACATTGAGCGGATAGTGTTTGATGATGAACTGACGCGCCTCCGTGGTGCGCGCATCCGGCGTCGCGAAGCCGCCATGATGCTCAATAAAGTTCATCGCTCCGCCCCAGATCGCGACGCGCGCACCCAGCGAGGTCGAGCTGTTGGAGCCAAAGTTCTCAATATCCTGCACCCCTTCCACCCAGCGGTTACTGGTCATCAGGATCAGCAGCGCCACGACGCCTACCGCCAGCGTGCCGACGCGCCAGTTAGTGAGCAGCGACAGCCGGTAACTCTGCACCACAAACAGCAGGCCTGTGGCGATCAGCGCAATCAGGGTCACGCGGGTCGCACACAGGTAGAGCAGCGCGAAGGTGACAGCCAGCACCACCACATCGGCAACCTTCCAGTAGCGATGCGTCTCAAAACGACTCAGCCACAGCCAGGCGCAGTAGATAAACAGAATCATGTAGGAGGACATCGACGCCGCTTCAGTCGTGAGTTTGATGCGGATGTTCGCGGTGTAGAGATGCTCATGAATACCGAAGCCCAGCGTAATCAGCAGTCCGATCAGAATGAGCACTTTCCCGATACGCAGCGTGGTCAGGGAAACCCGATCGCCATAAATAGCCAGGCTGAGGAGAATAAACGCGCCCAGCAACAGCCGCTTCGCGCCCAGCAGGTAGTTGCCGATATTGGTTATCGCATCGGTTGAGGGGGCAGTTTCAATCCCCTTAACGTGAAGGGCCCAGAACAGACGGATCAGGGCAAAGACAACCAGAACAGCGAACAGCGCAATATAAAAACCCGCTCCCCTGAAGTCGCTCCGTCTGCGCACCAGGCCATAGAGTATGGAGGCAACGGAGAGATAGGAGACGAAGTAGAATATTTTTTGCGGCAGACCGGTAACAAACATATTCAGTGAGAGTGCCAGGCAGAGCGCAATCACGGAGAAATTAACCAGTAACGTTAATCCATTGCGTTCGGTTTTATTCGTCATGCTTAACCTCAGTAAGGCGATTAAGCACGGTCATCAGGTGCTTCATATAATTTTCCTCATAAAAACCGGTGATGCTCGCTTTAATAACCTGATGGTCAGGGAAACGGAAATCCCCGCTCATGGCGTTGAGAATAGCGGCCAGCGCCATGCTGTCATTGACAGGGTAGAGCTGACCATTGTGACCGTTCTGAATAATTTCCGCCGGACCGCTGATGCAGTCGGATGAGACGCAGTAGACGCCGCGCGACATCGCCTCCAGCAGGATCAGCGGGAACCCCTCAAAGTTGGAGGTCATGAGCAGACAGCTGACCTGTCTGATGTGGTGGAGGACATACTCCCAGGCGTTCTCCTGCCAGCCATGCCAGGTGATGCGATCCGCAATCCCAAGCTGCGCCGCGTAGTGCTGGCACTGCGCCAGATCCTCGCCATCTCCCACCATCTCCAGCGTCCAGGGGACGCTGACCTGCTGCAGGGCATCAAACAGATCTTTCAGCTGTTTCTGCCGCTGGAAGTGGATGCGCCCGATATAGAGAAACTTCAGCCCCTGAGGGCGGCCAATGACCACCTCAGTGCGCTTTACCGGGTTATAGATCACATCAACGTCTGTATCGCGCGCGCCCAGATCCACCAGCTGCTGTTTAATCTGCTGGCTGATGGCGAAATGGTGATCGGCCCGCAGCAGATAGTGAGGACGGTAACGTTCACGCGGGGGCAGATGCATCCAGCTCGACAGCATGATTTTACGGCCGGAGAGGCTGATGGCGCGGCGCGTCATCAGGCAGGGAATCGTATTCAGGGTCAGGACATGATCGGGCTGATAGCGGCGAAAAAAGGCGGCCATTCGCAGCGTATGAATCAGATTTTTTATCTTTTTGTTGCGCAGCGTGCAGACGCTCTCGGCTAAAACAGCGTTGGCGGTCCAGGCACGGGAGTGGCTCTCTTCGCCGCTGTTGATAATAAACAGCCCCGCTTCCGTTCCGGCCTCTGCATTCAGCGCGGTAATCAGCTGACCGGTCACATTCTCCATACCGCCGCGACCTGCCATCAAATCGGTCACCAGCACAATGCGCTGCTTCCTGATGTTATTATTTTTCATTGCGTTGTCCGTACACTGTGCCTGTCGCATCTCATCGGTTCACGCTGCAGTGAACCTTATCAATAGGATATTCTAAAAACGCCGATAACCATATTGAATCCGGAAATTTCCGCCGCTGCCGCGCCTCGTCTGACCACCCTGTGGCCGCCGCCTGCCGTGCCGGAAACGGGGCGGCAGATTATAGCCACGCTGCTGCCATTTTCGCGGGTTATGTTGAGTTCCCGGACAGCGATGATTATCCTGAACGCCATGAAAACACCTCGTCTCCCTATTGCCCTGCAGCAGGCGGTGATGCGCTCGCTGCGCCAGTCGCTTGCGCGTGCCAATCAGGCCCTGAAAACGGACTACCCGGAACCTGCCCTGCTCTACCAGCAGCGCGGCACGGCGGCGGGCACGGCCTGGCTGGCCGCCTGGGAAATCCGCATTAATCCGGTGCTGCTGCTGGAAAATCAGCAGGCGTTTATTGATGAAGTGGTGCCGCATGAGCTGGCGCATCTGCTGGTCTGGAAACAGTTTGGTCGCGTTGCGCCGCACGGCAAAGAGTGGAAGTGGATGATGGAGCAGGTGCTGGGCGTGCCGGCGCGGCGCACCCATCAGTTTGAGATCGCTTCCGTGCGCAGCAAGACCTTTGCCTATCGCTGTCAGTGCCAGCAGCACCAGCTTACGGTGCGGCGCCACAATCGGGTGGTGCGCAAAGAGAGTGAGTATCGCTGCGTGCACTGCGGAAGCCTGCTGACCGCGGGCGAGTTTGTGCCAGCCTGAGACTAATCCCCATTCCGCCCTATTGGACATTCTGTTAACCTGCCGCCCTTTTTTGTACTGAACAGAAGCTGGAATATGTCTCGCATTTTAAGTCTGGCGGTGGCGTTGCTGTTTGCCCCTGCCGCTGACGCTATCAACCTGAATAACTATCATCAGAATAACTTTCAGCAGGCTAAAACCTTTGCTGCGGCGATTAACGCCGATGCACCGGGCTCCTTTTACTGTGGCTGTAAAATTACATGGCAGGGAAAAAAGGGCATTCCCGATCTCAACAGCTGTGGCTATCAGGTGCGCAAAAATGCGAATCGCGCCGCACGCATTGAGTGGGAACATGTGATGCCTGCGTGGGAGTTTGGACATCAGCGCCAGTGCTGGCAGGACGGTGGCCGCAAAAACTGCAACAAAGACCCCGACTATCGCCGCATCGAAACCGATCTGCACAACCTGCAGCCTGCGGTGGGTGAAGTGAATGGCGACCGCGGCAACTTCGCTTACAGTCA
This sequence comes from Pantoea sp. GM_Pan_3, assembly GCF_026541045.1. Taxonomy (NCBI): domain Bacteria; kingdom Pseudomonadati; phylum Pseudomonadota; class Gammaproteobacteria; order Enterobacterales; family Erwiniaceae; genus Pantoea; species Pantoea sp. GM_Pan_3. Next base: position 173,260 of record NZ_JALNVA010000003.1, read on the forward strand.
GTGGAACGGCAGCGAGAAGCAGTATGGTCAGTGTGAGATGAAGATAGACTTTAAACTGAAGCAGGCGGAGCCGCCTGCGCGGGCGCGGGGCGCGATTGCCCGCACTTATTTCTATATGCGCGACCAGTACCATCTGCGCATTTCGCGCCAGCAGACGCAGCTGTTTACCGCCTGGGATAAGCTCTATCCTGTCACGCCGTGGGAGTGCGAACGCGACCAGCGGATTGCCAGGGTGCAGGGCAATCACAATCCTTATGTGCAGCAGGCTTGCCAGCGCTAAAATCCCTGCCCTACACTAGCTCTTTTCCCATGACGCCGCTGCAGCGCGGCGTCCGGTCTCAGGAACCTTATGCGCATACCTCGCATCTATCACGCCGCGCCTCTGAACATCGGCAGTGAAATTACTCTGGATGAAGATGCATCCAACCATGTGGGCCGGGTCCTGCGGATGACAGCAGGCCAGCGTCTGGAACTCTTTGATGGCACTAATCTGACTTTTGCAGCAGAGATCACGCATGTTGATAAAAAGCGTGTAAAAGTATCGGTCACAGAGAGCCAGCCGGACGATCGCGAGTCACCCCTGCATCTGCATTTAGGTCAGGTGATGTCGCGCGGTGAAAAAATGGAATTCACTATCCAGAAATCAATTGAACTGGGCGTGAACGTCATTACACCCTTGTTTTCCGAGCGCTGTGGCGTAAAGCTTGATGCTGAGCGTCTGGCGAAGAAGATCCAGCAGTGGCAGAAAATTGCGATTGCCGCCTGCGAGCAGTGTGGCCGCAATCGCGTGCCGGAAATTCGTGAAGCGATGACGCTGGAAGCCTGGTGTGCGGAAGCGGACAGCGGTCTGAAGCTCAACCTGCATCCGCGTGCCAGCCAGAGTATTAACACGCTGCCACAGCCTGTGGAGCGGGTCCGGCTGCTGATTGGCCCGGAAGGCGGCCTGTCAGCGGACGAGATTGCGATGACGGCGCAGCACGATTTTACGGACATCCTGCTTGGCCCACGGGTTCTGCGAACCGAAACCACCGCGCTGACCGCCATTACGGCACTTCAGGTGAGGTTTGGCGACCTGGGTTAAGCGATACTTTCGGCGGTGAGAGAGCAGGCATAGTGTCCTGACTGTTCGGCCCACTGCAGACCGAACCGAACGAGGCGATCAACGCCTTACCGAGGAGATAATAATGATTAAGCTTGGCATCGTGATGGACCCTATTTCGTCCATCAATATTAAAAAAGACTCCAGCTTCGCCATGTTGCTGGAAGCACAGCGCCGTGGTTATGAAATTCACTACATGGAGATGCACGATCTCTCGATGCGCGGTGGCGTCGCCTCTGCCCGCACCCGCCTGCTGAGCGTTGAGCAGAATGCGGATAGCTGGTATCAGTTCGGCAGCGAGCAGGAGATCCCGCTGGCTGACCTGAATGTGATCCTGATGCGTAAAGATCCCCCTTTCGACACCGAGTTCATCTATGCGACCTACATTCTGGAGCGCGCAGAAGAGCTGGGAACGCTGATCGTGAATAAACCGCAGAGCCTGCGTGACTGTAACGAAAAGCTCTACACCGCCTGGTTTGCGGAGTTCACGCCTGAGACCCTCGTGACCCGCCGCAAAGAGCAGCTGCGCGCGTTCTGGCAGGAGCATGGCGACATCATCATGAAACCGCTGGATGGCATGGGCGGCGCCTCTATCTTCCGCGTGAAGCAGGACGATCCTAACTTTGGCGTCATCACGGAAACCCTGACCGAGCACGAAAGCCGCTTCTGCATGGCGCAGAACTATATCCCGGCTATCAAAGAGGGTGACAAGCGTGTGCTGGTCGTGGATGGCGAGCCGGTTCCTTACTGCCTGGCGCGTATCCCGCAGGGCGGTGAAACGCGCGGCAATCTCGCCGCCGGTGGGCGCGGTGAAGCCCGTCCACTGAGCGAAAGCGACTGGGAAATTGCGCGCCGTGTTGGCCCGACGCTGAAAGCAAAAGGACTGATTTTTGTCGGTCTCGACATCATCGGTGATAAACTGACTGAAGTTAACGTGACCAGCCCGACCTGCATTCGTGAAATTGAGGCTGCGTTCCCGATCTCCATCACCGGCATGTTGATGGATGCCATTGAGAAACGCCTGGGCTGAGCAAGACGCCGGGGCGAGGCTCCGTGATCAACCCAATACCGGTGCGGCCGTCGCGTGCCGGTTATTTTTTTGGTACATCGTGTGAGAATGAATTTACAACATCACTTTTTGATTGCCATGCCTTCATTGCAGGACCCTTTCTTCAAGCGTTCCGTGGTCTATCTCTGCGAACATAACGAAGAAGGTGCAATGGGACTGATCATCAATAAACCCATGGAAAACCTGACGGTTGAAGGCATTCTGAAGAAGCTGAAAATCTCTGCTGACGATCGCGACCCGGCCATCAGGCTGGATAAGCCGGTCTTCACCGGTGGCCCGCTGGCGGAAGATCGCGGCTTTATTCTGCACTCAGCGCAAAGGACTTTTACCTCCAGCATTCGTGTCTCCGACAACACCGTCATCACCACATCCCGTGACGTGCTGGAGTCGATTGGCACCGCCTCTCAGCCCACAAATGTGCTGGTGGCGCTGGGGTACTGCGCCTGGGAAAAAGATCAGCTGGAGAATGAGCTGATGGAAAATGCCTGGCTCACGACCCCAGCCAACAGCAATATCCTGTTCCAGACGCCTATCGCAGAGCGCTGGCGCGAAGCGGCGCGCAGCATCGGCGTCGATATTCACAACATGGCCAGCGACGCCGGACACGCCTGATGTCAACGCAAACACTGTTAGGTTTCGACTTCGGCACCAAAAGCATTGGTGTCGCCGTCGGTCAGCAACTCACCGGCAGCGCCCGCCCCCTGGCGGCGCTGAAAGCCCAGGATGGCACGCCAGACTGGCTGCTCATTGAAAAGCTGCTGAAAGAGTGGCAGCCCGATTTCGTGGTGGTGGGTTTACCCCTCAATATGGATGGCACTGAACAGCCGTTAACGGCCCGGGCGCGAAAATTTGCCAATCGCCTGCACGGTCGGTTTGGCATCCGGGTCGAGCTGCAGGATGAGCGCCTCAGCACCGTTGAAGCGCGTGCGGGTCTCTTCGAACGTGGCGGTTACCGTGCGCTCAGTAAAGGGTCGGTGGATTCACAGTCGGCCGCCATCATTTTGCAGGACTGGTTCGAGAACCACTACTGACCTGACGCGATCAGTCCGGCAGCTTCACGTGCCAGCCTGCTCTGCTCAAAGGTTTGCATACCGGCCTGTGCGCCGGTCTGCAACAGAGCAGGGATCTGGTGCATCTTGCCCTCCCGAATCAGATGAGTGATGCCCGGTGTCGCAACCAGGATCTCGAACAGCCCGATGCGCGATCCGGCAACGGCAGGCACCAGCCGCTGCGCAATGACCGCTTTCAGGCTGCCCGCCAGCTGCGTTCGCACCAGCGGTTTCTCCTCCGCCGGAAAGACATCCACCAGCCTGTCCACCGCCTGCGCCGCGCCACGGGTGTGCAGGGTTGCCAGCACCAGATGCCCCGTTTCCGCCGCCGTCAGCGCCTGACGGATGGTGTCGCTGTCGCGCAGCTCGCCCAGCAGAATCACATCGGGATCTTCCCGCAGCGCCGCTGTGATGCCCAGTGAGAAAGAGGGGCAGTGCAGGCCGATTTCACGCTGCTGTATCAGCGACTGCTGGCTGTGGTGGATAAATTCAATGGGATCTTCCAGCGTGATGATATGACGGGCATGCTGGCGATTCAGCGCATCCACCAGCGCCGCCAGCGTGGTGGATTTGCCGCTTCCGGTCGCCCCGGTGACCAGAATCAATCCATCCTGCTGCTCCAGCAGCGTCGGCACCACGGCGGGAAGCTGCAGGCTCTCCAGCGTGGGACAGACCGCAAAGATAAGGCGCAGCGCCAGCGACAGGCCATTGCGCTGCATAAACAGACTGGCGCGCAGACGCTGACCGTCGGCGAGGCTCAGGGCGAAATCGATCTGCCCGTCACGCGCCAGCTGCTGGCGCTGGGCTTCACTGAGCCAGCGGGCCATAAACTCCGTCATCCAGGCGGCCGAGAGCGGGCTCTGCTGCGGAATCGCCTCCAGCCTCCCCTGCCGCCGCCAGTAGGGCAAATGTCCGCTGCAAAGGTGCAGATCGGCCGCATTATGCTTTACACTAAGCGCCACCATTTCATCCAGATTCATAATGTCTCCTGACTATGACCTCAATCCAGCACAACCTACAGCAAGTCCGGCAGCGCATTGCGGCCGCTGCCGCGCGTTGCGGCCGCGCACCAGAAGAAATTACCCTGCTTGCCGTCAGTAAAACCAAACCTGCGAGCGCAGTCGAAGAAGCCTTTACCGCGGGTCAGATTGCCTTTGGCGAAAATTACGTGCAGGAAGGGGTTGAAAAGGTTCAGGCGCTGGCCGCACATCCGGAACTGGAGTGGCACTTCATCGGTCCGTTGCAGTCAAATAAGAGCCGACTGGTGGCGGAAAATTTTGCCTGGTGCCACACCCTTGACCGTTTGCGCATTGCCCAGCGGCTCAACGATCAGCGTCCCGCCTCACTGCCACCGCTGAATGTGTTAATTCAGGTAAATATCAGTGACGAGACGAGTAAATCTGGCATCATGCTGGAGGCCGTTTCCGGGCTGGCAGAGGCGATAGCGGCCCTGCCGCAGCTGCGACTGCGGGGATTAATGGCGATTCCGGCGGCGGAAAGTGACTACACGAAGCAGCTGGCGGTGTGTCAGCAGATGGCGGAAGCATTCCGTCAGCTGCAGCAGCACTATCCGCATATTGATACGCTTTCGCTGGGAATGAGCGATGACATGGAGGCGGCCATCGCCGCAGGCAGTACGATGGTGCGCATCGGCACCGCCATTTTTGGCGCACGCGATTATGCGCACAACTCACAACAATAACAGAGGAACTTCATGTTAACACTGACGTTTTTAGTAAAAACGCTGATCGATCTCTACGTCATGGTGCTGCTGCTGCGCATCTGGATGCAGTGGTCACGCTGCGATTTTTATAATCCCGTGGCGCAGTTCGTCGTCAAAGTCACGCAGCCGATTGTTAAGCCGCTGCGCCGCATCATTCCGGCACTGGGGCCGATTGATACCGCCTCGCTGCTGCTGGCCTTTGTCCTGACCACGCTGAAATACCCGATTTTACTGCTGATTCAGGTGGGCGTGTTCTCGGTTGATCCGACCAACCTGCTGGTCGGCCTGCTGTCGCTGATTAAATCGGCCGGTTATCTGGTCTTCTGGGTGATCATCATTCGCTCACTGATGAGCTGGATCAGCCAGGGTCGCGGCCCGGTCGACTACCTGCTGGTGCAGCTGACCGAACCGATGATGGCACCGATTCGCCGTATTCTGCCTGCCATGGGCGGTATCGATTTCTCCGCGATGATCGTCATTCTGGTGCTGTATGCCCTGAACTTTCTCGGCATGGACCTGTTCCCGGGTCTCTGGTACCTGCTGTAAATGAATCAAACTGGAACTGTTATGCAAAAAGTTGTGCTCGCCACCGGTAATCCCGGCAAAGTGCGTGAACTGGCGGAGCTGCTCTCCGCCTTTGGTCTGGATATCGTCGCTCAGAGTGACCTGGGGGTTGAGTCGGCGGAAGAGACCGGCCTGACCTTTATCGAGAATGCCATTCTCAAAGCGCGTCACGCGGCGCAGATCACCGGACTGCCGGCGATTGCCGACGACTCCGGCCTGGCCGTGGATGCGCTGGGTGGCGCGCCTGGTATCTATTCGGCGCGTTACGCCGGAGAAGATGCCAGCGATCAGCAGAATCTGGAGAAGCTGCTGCAGGCGCTGGAAAACGTGCCGGACGGTCAGCGTCAGGCGCAGTTCCACTGCGTGCTGGTCTATCTGCGTCATGCGGACGATCCTACGCCGCTGGTGTTCCACGGCAGCTGGGAGGGTGAAATTACCCGTTCCGCTACGGGTGCCGGTGGCTTTGGATATGACCCGATTTTCTCTGTTCCGGCGCTGGGTAAAACGGCCGCTGAACTGAGCAAAGCGGAAAAAGGTGCTGTTTCTCACCGGGGTAAAGCATTGACGCTGCTGCTGGAAGCGATGCGTAATGCCTAATCTGCCGCCGTTAAGTCTCTATATCCATATTCCGTGGTGCGTTCAGAAGTGTCCCTACTGCGATTTTAACTCCCATGCGCTGAAGGATGAGGTGCCGCACGTTGAATACGTGCAGCACCTGCTGCGCGATCTGGAGATCGATCTACCGCTGATTCATGGCCGCGAAGTGCGCACCATCTTTATTGGTGGCGGCACCCCCAGCCTGCTGAGCAGCAGCGCGATGCAGATGCTGATGGATGGGGTGCGGGCGCGTCTGACGCTGGCTCCCGATGCGGAGGTGACCATGGAGGCCAACCCGGGCACCGTGGAAGCCGATCGCTTCAGCGCCTATCAGCGCGCCGGCATTAACCGTATTTCGATTGGGGTTCAGAGTTTCAGTCCGCAGAAGCTGCAGCGCCTTGGCCGCATTCACGGGCCTGACGAGGCGACCCGTGCCGCCCGGCTGGCACAGTCGCTGTCACTGCGCAGCTTCAACCTCGACCTGATGCACGGCCTGCCGGACCAGTCGCTGGAAGAGGCGCTCGACGATTTGCGTCAGGCGATTGCACTCAATCCGCCTCACCTCTCCTGGTATCAGCTGACCATCGAACCCAACACCCTGTTTGGTTCCCGTCCGCCGGTGCTGCCGGATGATGATGCGCTGTGGGATATTTTCGAACAGGGCGATCAGCTGCTGCGGGAGGCCGGTTATCAGCAGTATGAAACCTCCGCCTACGCGAAGCCGGGTTATCGCTGTGAGCACAACCTTAACTACTGGCGTTTCGGCGACTATCTGGGGATCGGCTGTGGCGCACACGGCAAGCTGACGCAACCGGATGGGCGCATTGTACGCACGGTGAAAACCCGTCATCCGCGTGGATTCATGCAGGGAAATTACCGCGAGAAGCAGTATGAGGTGGCCGACAGCGACAAGCCGTTTGAATATTTCATGAACCGCTTTCGCCTGTTGGAAGCAGCACCGCGCGACGAGTTCAGCCGCTACACCGGTCTGTCAGAGCAGGCGATCCGTCCGCAGATGGATGCCGCGATCGCCGCAGGTTATGTGACGGAAACGGCGGATCAGTGGCAGATTACAGAGAAAGGAAAACTGTTTCTGAATTCGCTGCTGGAGCTGTTTCTGGCGGAAGAGTAACAAAGGCGCCTCAGCCCGGCAGGCTGAGGCGTGATACTATTTTTTCAGGGCGCCCGTAAGCTGCTTACGCTGATCTTCCAGCGAAATGACGCGATTACAGACCTCGTGACCGAAGTTCTGGAAATCCTGCTCCTGCTTGCTCCACTCAGCCTGAATCGACTGCTGCAGACCGCCAAGATTTCCCATAATCGCCTGCAGCGGATTGCTGCCGCCACTGCCCTGCTTACTGCCCATCTCATTCAGGCTATCCTGCATGACGCCGCCCAGCGTCGACTGAACCAGCCGCTCCCCTTCCGCGCGCACCTTATCGATCGCCTGATGGTGGAACGTCAGCCCGTCGTCACGGTGCTCGATGATGCGGTTCATCTGCTGTTTCAGCTGGCCATTCAGCGTGCTCAGGCGATTGCGGACGTTGCTGTCGGTGCCCAGTTTCTCCACGATCACCCGATCCAGTGCCGCACGTCCTTTCTCCAGACGTGAGGTCGCCCCGCTGTCGATCCACGGCAGATCGCGACGCAGCGCGTTCTGGTAATCGATCGCTTTCTGGCGTTCCGCTGTGCTCAGCGACACCTTCTGCCCGTTGAACTGCACGTCGCCCTGCGGCGAGATCTCAAGATTGCCGTTGGCACCGACCACCTGCACGCTCTGCGGCTTAATCACCACATCATCCTGCGGCTTAACGCTGCATTCATAGGCTGCCTGAGCCTGGGTCGCTGCTGCCAGCAGCACAGCAAGAAGCGCTTTACGCATCATATCTACTCCCTAACATCTGGTGCGGAACCGTTCAGCGATCGGGCCTCAGCCCGACACCGTGTTTCTTAAAACCGGGCCGGCGGCCTGGCGTTCTGCCCCATCCGGGATGGCAGACCAGCAGCCTGACCGACCTGACCTTTAGTCCCACCAGACGTCGAAGAGTTCCGTCATCTGCACATCCTGCAGCTTGTGATCTTCCAGCCATTTGCGGACCAGAGCGCGATGCTCCTCGGTGCATTTGCCGGTTTTCTGCAGGCAGACCAGACCTTCCCACACCAGGTAACCGCTGCCATCAAAAGCCAGACCGTTAGGATCGATCGCTTCGTTGATGAACTGGTTGAGCGTCTCATCAATTTCACTTTCGCTGGTGCCTTCCGGGAAGCGCCAGGCAACCGAGAACCCCAGTTCCTGAAACTCATCAATGTGCAGTTTTTTGCGTAAACGGCGGCTGCGTTGTGTGGCCATTATTTCACCCTCTCAAACATTAAATCCCATACGCCGTGGCCTAAACGCTGCCCGCGCTGCTCAAACTTGGTCAGTGGACGCGTCTCAGGACGCGGCACATAATTCTGTTGTTCTGACTGGTTGCGGTAACCATCAATGCTGTTCATCACTTCCAGCATATGCTCCGCGTAGGCTTCCCAGTCGGTCGCCATGTGGAAAACGCCGCCCAGCTTCAGTTTACGCATTACCAGTTCGGCGAAAGGCACCTGGACGATACGGCGTTTGTTATGACGCGCTTTGTGCCACGGATCGGGGAAAAAGAGCTGAACCATGCGCAGCGAGTTATCCGGGATCATCTTCTCCAGCACTTCCACCGCGTCATGACACATCACCCGCAGGTTCTGTACATCCGCCTCTTTCGCGGCGGCCAGACAGGCTCCCACGCCTGGCGCATGCACTTCAATACCCAGGAAGTTCTGATGCGGCGTGTTCTGCGCCATGGTGACCAGCGACGCGCCCATACCAAAGCCAATCTCCAGCGTCACCGGTGCCTCGCGGCCAAACAGCGCGACTAAATCGATCGGCTCCGGCTGATATTCCACCCCCATGACCGGCCACAGGGTGTCCAGCGCCTGCTGCTGGCCTTTGGTTAAGCGACCCTGGCGGCGCACAAAGCTGCGGATCCGGCGCAATGGCCGCCCGTTCTCATCAAATTCTGGGGTGATGACGTCATTAATCATGTAAAAGCCTGCTGGTTAGCCTGTTCCGGGAAACGGGCATTATGCAAAGTTCATAAGCAGAAGCAAGCCTTTGCAATCTTCCGGTTTACACCCAGGTGCGCATGTGCTGGAATTCCTGCCTGAGTGTAGAGTAAACACGGAAATTTTCCTTCTTATGATGCAAGCGCCGCAGTTCGCGCAACAGGTGCTGGACTGGTATCAGCGCTTTGGCCGCAAAACCCTGCCCTGGCAGCTGGAGAAAACGCCTTACAAGGTGTGGCTGTCTGAAGTGATGTTACAGCAAACCCAGGTTGCCACGGTTATTCCCTACTTCGAACGCTTTATGGCGCGCTTCCCCACGGTCAGCGATCTGGCGGCGGCACCGCTGGATGAGGTTCTGCATCTCTGGACCGGCCTCGGCTACTACGCCCGTGCGCGTAACCTGCATAAGGCGGCAAAACAGATTGTCGATGTTCATCAGGGCGAGTTCCCTGTGAATTTCGATGATGTCTCTGCCCTGCCCGGCGTAGGCCGCTCGACGGCGGGGGCGATCCTGTCGCTGTCACTGGGACAGCACTTCCCGATTCTGGATGGCAACGTCAAGCGCGTGCTGGCCCGCTGTTATGCCGTCAGCGGCTGGCCGGGTAAAAAAGAGGTCGAGAAGCGGCTCTGGCAGATCAGCGAAGAGGTCACCCCCGCTGAGGGTGTCAGCCAGTTTAACCAGGCGATGATGGATCTGGGCGCGCTGGTCTGCACCCGCTCGAAACCGAAGTGTGAAATCTGCCCGCTGAACAGCGGCTGTGAAGCCTATGCCAGCAGCAGCTGGGCCAGCTATCCCGGTAAGAAGCCTAAACAGGTACTGCCGGAGCGCAGCGGCTGGTTCCTGATGATTCAGGATGGCGATGATGTCTGGCTGGAGCAGCGTCCCCCCGTGGGCTTATGGGGAGGGCTGTTCTGCTTCCCGCAATTCACCACCGAAGCGGCGCTGAACGACTGGCTGGCGGCACGCGGCATCCACGCCAGACCGCAGCAGATGACGGCCTTTCGTCACACCTTCAGCCATTTCCATCTCGATATTGTGCCAATGTGGCTGGCATGGCCTTCTGTCGGGGCGGCGATGGATGAAGCAGGCGGTCTCTGGTATAACTTAGCGCTGCCACCATCTGTGGGATTAGCTGCACCCGTTGAGCGCCTGCTGCACGAGCTGCGCCATCCCCGACAACTGGCTTTGGACAGTTGTGAGATTAATGAGGAAGAAGAATGAGCCGCACCATCTTTTGTACGTTTTTACAGCGCGACGCGGAAGGACAGGATTTTCAGCTCTATCCGGGCGATTTGGGTAAGCGCATTTACAACGAGATTTCGAAAGAAGCCTGGCAGAAGTGGATGGCGAAGCAGACCATGTTGATCAACGAGAAGAAGCTCAACATGATGAATCCTGAGGATCGTAAAGTCCTGGAGAAGGAGATGGTCAACTTCCTGTTCGAAGGCAAAGACGTTCACATCGAAGGCTATACACCGCCAGAAGCGTAAATTTTCGGGCCTCATCGCTGGGGCCGGTTATCCAGGTCAGGCTTGCATTCCCAATGAATAAAAAATTAATCGCCCTGCTGGTGATAGCACCACTTTTGGTTTCCTGTTCCGGGTCGAAAAAACAGCAGTTCCACGAAGAGTGGGTAAAAGACACTAACGGCTTTGATATTCTGATGGGGCAGTTTGCTCACAATATTGAGAATATCTGGGGTATCAATGAGGTCCTGATCGCCGGACCCAAAGATTACGTCAAATACAGCGACAACTATTACACCCGCAGCCACATCAACTTTGAAAGCGGTAAGCTGACTATCGAGACGATTTCGGGCACTGATCCCATGGCCAGCCTGCGTCAGGCGATCGTAACCACCCTGCTGATTGGCGACGATCCGGGGAATGTCGATCTCTACTCCGATGCAAACGATATCGTGATCAGTAAAGAGCCACTGCTCTATGGTCAGGTGCTGGATAACACCGGGCAGCCGATCCGCTGGCAGGGCCGCGCTGAAGCCTTTGCTGACTATCTGATCCAGCACAAACTGCAGCGCCGCACGTCGGGTCTGCATGTGATTTACACCATTACAATTCCGATGGTGCCGAACCACCTGGATAAACGTGCCCACAAATACCTGCCGATGGTGCGCAAAGCCGCCGAACAGTATGGTGTGGATGCGTCACTGATTCTGGCGATTATGCAGACCGAATCGAGCTTTAACCCCTACGCCGTGAGCCACTCCGATGCACTGGGCCTGATGCAGGTGGTGCAGCACACCGCCGGTGTTGACGTGTTCCGCATGAAGGGGAAATGGGGCAAGCCAAGCCGCAGCTATCTGCTGGACCCGGAGAACAATATCGATGCGGGCACCGCCTATCTGTCGCTGTTGCAGCGCAGCTATCTGGGCGGCATTCAGGATCCGCTGTCCCGCCGCTATGCGGTGATCACCGCCTACAACGGTGGTGCAGGCAGCGTTCTGCGCGTCTTCTCCAGCGATAAAGATCGGGCATTCGCGATGATTAACGACCTGCCGCCGAACAGGGTCTATCAGATCCTGACCAGCCAGCATCCGTCGGCGGAGTCGCGCCGTTATCTGTATAAGGTGAGTACCGCACAGCGGAGTTATCGGGGGTTCTGATCGGAGCCGCTGAAGCGGGAGTGTTCGCTGCGCGAAGGGGCGCTGAGCAGGTTTCGTTCGCCCAACGGGTTGGGCAGTTTCAGTTTCGCCTCTGCAGGCGACCGACAAGGGGGCGCCAGTCGCCGCGCCCCCTTGACCCCGGGCTCCGGCCTGCCTCACCGCCGCTCCGCGGTCCCCTCGCTTCTTCCGGATTTCTCACGGACCGGCAGGACGCGCCATCCCTGGCGCGAACCCGCCTCTTCGCGACATCCCTGTCGCTCGTCCTGAAATCCCTCATCCGCTCAGCGGCTCAGACGGCCTCCCTCCCCGCTGTTATCTCTTCTTTTACTGTTAAGGACTTCACTGCGGTGAGTTTTAAAGAATGTCTTTGGCTTCGGTGCAAACAGACAACGCTCCATTCAGGAGAAACGAAGATATCAAAGGCGGGGGTGTGGGAGAGGCATCCGGCGCGCTGAGGAGCAACCGGAGGCCAGGATGAGCCGACAGGACGTCGGCGAGAGGACGGCACGAGCCAGGGATGGCGAGTCCGGACGGTCCGTTGGCCGCAGGGCGTGACGAAGGCACCCCGCAACGCGGGGCGCGGAGGCTGCCGGACGCCGGGATTGTTAAGGGGCGGGCGTCCGCCCCTTGACGCGTCCGCCTGCACGGGCAGGCTGAAACTCCCTCACGCCTGGCGGGCGAAACCTTCTCAGAGCCAGCCCACCGCCAGGTACTAACTCCCTCACGCCTGGCGGGCGAAACCCTCTCAGAGCAGCTCACCGCCAGGTGATAACTCCCTCACGCCTGGCGGGCGAAACCTTCTCAGAGCCAGCCCACCGCCTGGCAGGCGAAAGAATCTCATCGCCCCTTCGCGCAGCGAAACTATCCCCTCACCATCATATTGGCCACCAGATATTTACGTCCCTGCTCATCCTCTTCGGTGTAAACGCCCTGCAGCTCTGGCGAGAAGCCTGGCAGCAGGTTCAGCCCCTCTTCCAGGGCCAGGAAGTAGCGCTGCACTGCGCCGCCCCAGATCTCTCCCGGCACCACGCAGAGCACACCCGGCGGATAAGGCAGCGCGCCCTCGGCGGCAATCCGTCCTGCGGCCTCGGCTATCGGCACCAGCTCGACCTCACCGCGAATATACGCCTGATGGGCATCCTGCGGATTCACCCTGACCGGCGGGAACTCCGCGGCGCGGAACATCAGACGCTGCAGATCCTTCACATTGTGACTGACGTAAAGATCGTGCATCTCCTGACAGAGGCGACGCAGAGTGTAACCGGCATAGCGTTGCGCATTTTTACGGTAGATCGTCGGCAGCACTTCGGCCAGCGGCGCATCATCCCTGACGTGCTGCTCGAACTGCGCCAGCATCGCCACCAGATTCGCCATCTTCTCCGGGCTCTCTGCTGGCGTCAGCAGGAACAGGATCGAGTTGAGGTCGCACTTCTCCGGCACAATGCCGTTTTCGCGCAGATAGTTCGCCAGAATCGTGGCCGGGATCCCGAAATCACTGTACTCCCCGCTGGCGGCATCGATCCCCGGCGTGGTCAGCAGCAGCTTGCAGGGATCGACCCGATACTGATCGCGCGCATAACCGGCAAAACCGTGCCACTTTTCCTGTGGTTCGAAGCTGAAGTAGCGCAGATCGCGGGCGATCGTCTCCGTGGGCGCATCCTGCCAGCGCTGCCCGGCCACGCGCTCCGGCACAAATGGCAGGATCATTTCGCAACGCTCCAGGATCGCTTTACGCGCATCGATCCCCAGCGTGACGCACTCATCCCACAGGCGACGCCCCGCCTCGCCCTGATGCATCCGGGCGTTAATATCCAGCGCGGCAAACAGCGGATAAAACGGACTGGTTGAGGCGTGCAGCATAAAGGCGTTATTCAGCCGTTTGTGCGGACAGAAGCGGCGCTGTCCGCGAATGTGATTATCTTTTTTGTGGATCTGCGAGGTCTGTGAAAAACCCGCCAGCTGCTTGTGCACCGACTGCGTGACAAAAATGCCGGGATCGTTCTCGTTCAGTTCTAACGTCAGCGGCGAGCAGCCTTCCATCAGCGGGATAAACTGCTCATAGCCGAGCCATGCGGAATCAAACAGGATGTAATCACACAGATGACCGATGCGATCCACCACCTGACGCGCGTTGTAGACCGTGCCGTCGTAGGTGCCCAGCTGGATGATCGCCAGACGGAAAGGCCGCGCCTCTTCTGCGCGCTGCGGAGCAACCGCCGCGATCTGCTCGCGCAGATAGGCCTCATCAAAGCAGTGCGCATCAATTCCGCCAATAAAGCCGAAAGGATTGCGTGCCGCCTCCAGATAAACCGGCGTGGCCCCCGCCTGGATCAGCGCGCCATGGTGGTTCGACTTATGGTTGTTGCGATCAAACAGCACCAGATCGCCCCGGGTCAGCAGCGCATTGGTCACCACTTTATTGGCGCTTGAGGTGCCGTTGAGCACAAAGTAGGTTTTGTCGGCGTTAAATACCTTTGCCGCATACTTTTGTGCATCTTTAGCCGATCCTTCGTGGATCAGCAGATCGCCCAGTTTAACGTCGGCATTGCACATATCCGAGCGGAAAACATTTTCGCCATAGAAGTCATAGAACTGTTTACCCGCCGGATGTTTCCTGAAGAACGCGCCGCCCTGATGACCGGGGCAGGCAAAGGTACTGTTCTGCATATCAACATAGCGGGAGAGCGTCTCAAAAAAGGGCGGCAGCAGCGCCGCTTCATAGGCCTGCGCGGCCGCCTCCAGCGCAATCCACTCCTGCGGATCGCCATTCAGCTCCCCGCTGACGCCGGGCAGGTGCATCACCTCCTCTTCAAAGGCGTTGGCGACAAATACCGGCAGGTCGAACCCGGTATGACGCAGCAGTGTCAGTATGCCGCTGCGGGTATCCGCCAGCGAGACGACAACCGCCGCGACATCGGTAAAGTCGGTGTTATCCAGCGTCACCACGTCGCGCGCGGTGTTCAGAGTCAGACTGGGCGCCACAGCGGCGCTGGCAGCAATTTTCAGTGGAGTCATAAAGCGTCCCTAACGGCAGGGAGGAGGTGCCCGTGGCACAATCATGGGGACAGCGCCCCGGCGAAGAATGTCAGTGAAAACCGTCAGAAGGCATTGTGCAGCCGTTGAAGAGCAGATAACCGGCCGCTGCCAGGCTGACCTCACCGCATGGAGAACCGCAGCGTGTTCAGGAAAGAGGAAAAACCGGTGCGCGCCGGAAAGAGCGAACGGTAATCCGGGCGGGTGCGCGGTGAACCGGACATGGCGACATCCTCTGTGATGTATAAACAGGGCCAAAAAGTGGCGGTCATGATGTCATCTTTTTTTTACGTGGACAACCCGAGCCAGGCAATTATCCGGCAGACCACAAAAAAGATAACACACTGTTTTTAATGAATAATTTACAGTTTAAAATTAACAGTACGACTAATTATATGAAATATATGCAGATTTATGCACAGAGCGATCGACGGCTGACGATGCGCGTGAGCGGGATTCACTGCCCCCTGGCCTGACCCTTGCCCTACCGCATTGCCTCTGCCGGGCGTACACTCATCCTCACTGTCACACTCCTGGAGGATGCATGTTCAAGGCACTGATCATTGAAAATGACGAGCAGGGTTACCGCGCCCTGCTCAAAGATCTCCCCGAATCGCAACTGCCCGACCACGATGTCACGCTCGACGTCAGCTACTCATCGCTGAACTACAAAGATGCCCTGGCTATCTGCAACAAAGGCCCGATTGTGCGCCAGTTCCCGATGGTGCCGGGTATCGACTTTGTGGGCCGGGTCACCGCCAGCCGCCATCCCGACTGGAAAGAGGGAGATATGGCCCTGCTGACAGGCTGGGGGGTGGGCGAAAAACAGTGGGGCGGCCTGGCACAGAAAGCCAGCGTCAGCGGCGACTGGCTGGTGCGCGTTCCCGCCTCTCTCACTCCGCTACAGACGATGGCAATGGGCACCGCGGGACTGACCGCGATGCTCTGTGTGATGGCGCTGGAGAAACAGGGCATCACGCCTGACCACGGGCCGGTGCTGGTGACGGGTGCCAGCGGCGGCGTCGGCAGCTACAGCGTCAGCCTGCTGGCGCGGCTGGGATATGAGGTTATCGCCTCCAGCGGACGCGCCAGCGACCATGCCTACCTGATCGACACCCTGGGGGCGGCCTCAGTCATCGATCGTGATGAGCTGTCGCAGCCAGGCAAGCCGCTGGCAAAAGAGCGCTGGGCTGCCGCGATAGACAGCGTGGGCAGCCACACCCTGGCGAACGTGCTGGCCGCCACCCGGCGGGACGGCGCGGTAGCTGCCTGCGGTATGGCGCAGGGTCTCGACCTGCCTGCCAGCGTCGCCCCCTTTATTCTGCGCGGCGTCACGCTTGCCGGTGTGGACAGCGTGCTCTGCCCGACACCGCTTCGCCAGCAGGCGTGGCAGCGGCTGGGTGAGCTGCTGGATGGCGAACGGCTCAGCCGGCTGAGCCGGGTTATCCCGCTGAGTGAGGCGAAACAGGGTGCGCAGGATCTGCTGGACGGAAAAGTGCAGGGCCGGCTGATTGTCGACTGCCGCTGACGGCTTCTGAAGGCGCGCTTCGCGCCTTCAGAGCGTGCTTTGCTGCAACCGTCTGATAAGCCCCTCCAGCGCGAACTGCGTGCCCTGCTCCATCACCGATTTCGGATCGCCACTAAACTGGTGGCACTCCGCCTCATCCCGGCCGTCGGGCAGGACCCAGCCAAACCAGATGGTGCCTGCCGGGGTGCCATCTTCACCGCCATCCGGCCCGGCATAGCCGGTAATCGACAATCCCACCGGCTCACCCGAGCGTGCGCAGGCCCCCTGAACCATCTCACGCGCCGTCTGTTCGCTCACCGCCGTGTGCTGTTTCAGCGTGGCGGGATGCACACCCAGCAGACGGATTTTGGCGTTATCGCTGTAGGTCACGAATCCGCTGGTGTAGAAGTCACCGCTGCTTTCCACCGCCGCCAGCGTCATGCTGATGAGTCCGGCGGTACAGGATTCGGCGGTCGCCAGATGCAGTCCGGAAGAGAGTAAAAGTGTGCCCAGTTGTTCAGCCGTTTGCGCTAATGATTTTGCCATTATGGTTTCCTTAATCGTCAGTCCGGAACTCCAGGTATAGCGCAAAATCCGTGAACAAATAGACGCAAGGCAATGTTTTTAAAGCGAAACGGTCAGATTGCCCGGCAGCAAAACAGGCGTTCAGTTGATCAAAGCGTCCTTCTGCGAAACAGGATGAGAGTAGTCCGCCAGCCTTCATAAATCGGTGTTTATTCCTGTCGTGATGTCTCTCCGAGCCGCGATAAATAGCGGCCCGGATGAGCACCTGCTACGCCTGCGTCGTTATACCCCCTCGCCAAAAATGAGGTAACAGAGCAGCGAATCCTTTGATTACTTGTTAGTATTCACTTGCTTGCTGACATGACAAAGACGGCGCTGTATAAAAGCCGCAAAAAAGCAGAACAGCACACTGAGCGAGACTCTGACCCGAGCAGGTGGAATTAAGATACTGTTTTAAATAGCTTTATGAGCTCATAAACAACCACAGCGCACACTTTTTTAACCTGAATGCACTGGCATTTATCAATACGTAAGGAAGAGAGTTATGGCGCAAAAACCTGTGGTAGTTATTCACTACTGTATGCAATGCAACTGGCTGATGCGGTCAGCGTGGATGGCACAGGAACTTCTGCATACCTTTGCTGAAGATCTGGCGGAGGTGACGCTGAAACCCGGCACCGGCGGTGTATTTGAGATCATGCTGGATGAGCATCTGCTGTGGGAACGTAAGCGGGATGGCGGCTTTCCTGATGCGACCACGCTGAAACAGCGGGTGCGCGACATCTGTTTCCCGGATCGCACGCTGGGTCACATTGATAAAAACAAAACGGAGATCGGCTAAGCTAACCGGCTCAGCTGTGAGTGATTTTCTCTGCCGCGTCGTGCAGGGCCGCAATCAGCGTCTGCAACGCGGCATCAGAAATATCTTCCTGCGCCAGCCGCTGGTTCAGGGCGACTTTCAGTCCGTAAATCGCCTGCTCGACGGCGGGAATGCTGCGATTGTTGACCAGAATCGCCAGCGTGGAGAGACGCGTGATCAGGCGGGAGACCGTTTCGCGGTTATCTGCCAGCAGCGCCTCACCGGCCGCCGTCAGGCGATACGCTTTGCGCGTGGCCTGAGCATCCAGTACCTCAATCGCCTCCATCTCCTCCAGCAGCGTCAGGTTGGGATAGATGATCCCCGGGCTGGGGGTGTACTCCCCTTTTGACAGCTCCTCAACCGACTTAATCAGCTCATATCCGTGTGCCGCATGCTGCGACAGAAAATGCAGCATCAGCAGACGAATCTCACTCGCTTCCAGCATTTTTTCACGGCGTTTTCGCCGCCCGCCACAACCGCCTGTGCGGGCACTCGGGTCGTCAGCGGAAAAGGGCGTGGGGTGCTGTTTCATAGTCTGGCCTGCGAAAAAAGGAGCCTGATGGTAGTCTGCCGCCAGGCAAAACTCAATTGTCAGCGCCGGTTACTTCTGGTGCCAGTAGGCCACCGCCCGCACGAAGTCACTGTTGATGCCGCGCTGCATCGTGAAGTAGTCGCAGAGCGCCTTCACAAACTCACCTTCACCGGTCAGCCAGATAAAGTAATCCTCCGCCGGGAATGTCACCTGATCCAGCCGGGCAATCAGCTGGCTGAGCTGCGCGGTCTGCATCTGACCGCTACCGAGCCAGTTCAGCGTCACGCCGGTGGTGTCCGGCAGGTAGTCACGGCCCGTTGCCTCATCGGTAAAGGCGTAAAGATGCAGGGCCTGCGCCCGGGCGTCGCGCTGACGACGTGAAAAGGCGGGCAGCCCGGTTTCGTCGCAGACATAGAGCTGGAAGGCGTAATCGGTCGGCACCACCAGCGAACCGCGTGGCCCGCCGATCACTAAGCGGTCGCCCGGCTTCGCCTGGGTTGCCCAGTCACTGGCGACACCCTGCTGATGAATATAGAAGTCGAGCGTCAGTGACGACTCGCCATCAAATTCCAGCGGCGTGTAGTCGCGGGCCGGTGGACGCTCGCCCTCGGGCCAGACAATCGCTCCATCGGTGATCTGCGGCAGCGCCAGTTCGGCCCCTTCTGCCGTCGGGAAGAAAACCTTGATATGGTCATCGAAGCCAGGTGAGGTAAAGCCCGCCAGATCGCTGCCACTGAAGCGGATGCGCCAGAAGTGCCCGGCAATCTGAGTTTTACTTTCGACCTGAATATGACGGAAACGCAGTTCGTTTCGGACGCGCTGCGGCACGCGCGGATTCGTTGATGCTGGCAAAATGTCTCTCCTGGAACGGGACAGATACCCGTTATTCAAAGGGTTGGCGATGATTGGTTAATAACAATCATTCTCATCTGAAGCCAGAAGATAAGCGATGATATATCTTGAGCACAATGACGAAAAATGCGATCCGACGGTTTAAGATATATTTTATACCGACGCGAAGAGTGCAGGCCCTGGATTTAACAGAGAGCAGGAAGGCGTTAAGAACAAAGGTCAGCCGCAGAGCAGGCCTTGCCGGACACGCAGCAGAGACGGCCCAAAAACGAAGCCTCAGACGCGGCAGCGGCAAATCAGAGAAGAGCGGGTGTGAACAGAGAGGGGTCAGGCTGTCCGGCTCCTGATGAGCCGGGCAACGTCTGCGCCGCCGGGGCTGGCCGCGCATTCACAGTTACAGGGTATCGCCGAATCCGGAGAAGCAGTGATTACTGCTGTTCTGTTCCGGCAGCTCACCATCACCCACAATTTCATGACCGGCGCTCTGAGAGTGCGGATGCAGTCCGGCTGGCGGTGAGAAGGGTTCAGCCTGTTGTGCCATTGCCATAACGGGCAATGCCAGAATCAGTGAGATTATTAAGCGTCGCATAGGTGTCTTCGTTTGTGTTCTGGCCGTGAACGGCCTGAAATGCAGATGATTATTCCAGCCCTGCTACAGATGCACGATGATTAAAGTACGGCAGGGTTTCGGAGGAGAATTTTACGCCAGAACGGAGAGTTATTTTATAAAATCGTGCGGTTTATCACGGTTCACCGCACGAAAGATGCATCCGGCACGCCGCTGGCAGTGTGCCCTGCTCCACTGACTACGCCCGGGTGACCGGAATGGAAAAAACGCCGCTCAGCCAGTCGGGCTGACATTGCGTAAAATCGAGACTCAGCAGATCTTTGCCCTGACGGCGTGACACGCCCAGTCCGGGCAGATGCTGATAGTAGATATCTTCAATAAAACGCGTCAGCTGCTCCGGCCTGCCGCTCCAGCGGATACGCGCATAGAGGCCCCGCTCTTCGCGCCAGCTGACGGTATGCTCGCCCAGCAGCGCCGCATGCTGCGGCTCCAGCGCCTGAAACAGGCTGATATTCTGCTGGTCAGCCGAGCTGTGGCCGGGTCCGTACTGAAAGCCTAACCACCCCTGCTTCACATGACTGCCCGCCAGCGCCACCAGCTGCCGCGCCTGGTCGGCTACCCGGTGTTCGCGGTCGGCGATGTAATTACCGAACTGACACTCCCACTCCAGCGTCTCGCCGCAGAGAGGCAGTGCTTCCTCGCGCTCCACCAGCGTCGCGCGCTCATCCAGCGAACGCGCCAGTATACGGCCGTGAAAGTTTTTAACCGGCAGATGAGGAAAACGGCGAAATGCGCCGGGCGTCAGCGAGAAGTGCCCTTTGAATACGCGGGTGAAGTTTTGCTGGTTATCAAAGCCAAAGCGAACGGCGATATCAATGAGCGTCATGCGCGTCAGCCGGAGCGCCATGGCGGCCATTGTCAGACGCCGTTTGCGGGTATAGGCCGCCAGCGTCTGTCCGGTCATCTCCTTGAACATGCGCTGCATGTGCCATTTGGAGTAGCCCGATTTCAGGGTGATCTGATCGATATTGAGGTCGTCGGTAAGATTGGCTTCTATCCATTCGACTAAGTCGTGAATGTGCTGTTTTTTGATGGCCTGGCTGAGCATGATGGCGATTTACGACGCGGGTTAAGACTGAGAATTTCGTTACAAAAGAATAACAAAAATCGCGAATCGGTGTAAGGAAAGGGTAAGGCGAACACGCCCGTGCAGGGCGATTTCGCATTAATTGCTTAGGTTACTAACTAAAAAAGGCTGGCTCGCGCCAGCCTCCTGATGATTAAAAAAAATCTGCGCCGCACTGAGCCTGCGCGTTAGCAGCACCCACCGCCGTTACCGGGACAATTAATGGCTGCGCATCCCCGCCGCCGTCATCATCATCCGGAACAGAGAGGCAACAACACCCAGCGCCAGTACGCTGGCGGCATAGATAAACACCAGCCACATGACGCGCTTCCACCAGGGCGCTTTCGCGTCATTGCCAGCTTTCGTTTCGTTGTGGTTTTTCATGCTGCTGAGACTTTTCATATCAATGATATCCTGCGTCTGCTTTGATTTTTCCACGGAACACGTAGTAGCTCCAGAAGGTGTAGCCCAGGATCATCGGGATGATCAGCAGGCTACCCACCAGCATAAAGGCCTGACTCTGTGGCGGTGCCGCGGCGGCCCAGATGGTCACTGACGGTGGAATAATATTTGGCCAGATGCTGATGCCCAGCCCGGAGAAGCCCAGGAAGATCAGCGCCAGCGTCAGCAGGAACGGCGAATAGTGCGCTTCACGTTTGATGGCGCGCACAATGCCCCACGAGCAGAGCAGCACCAGCACCGGAACCGGCAGGAACAGGAAGAGGTTTGGCGTACTGAACCAGCGATGCGCGATGTCGCCATGGGCAAACGGCGTCCACAGGCTGACAATCCCGATAACCACTAACAGGGCGATGACCAGCGGTGTCGCCAGCGCGGACATTTTGCGGTGCAGCTCATTTTCGGTCTTCATGATGAGCCAGGTGCAGCCCAGCAGCGCGTAGGCCACCACCAGACCGACGCCGCAGAACAGCGGGAACGGTGCCAGCCAGTCCATGGCGGAACCGGCGAAACGGCGTCCCTCAACCGGAATGCCATCCAGCAACGCGCCCACGGCCACACCCTGACTGAAGGTAGCGATGATCGAACCGGCAATAAATGATTTGTCCCAGAAGGCGCGATGACCTTCGACCGCCTTGAAGCGGAATTCAAAGGCGACGCCGCGGAATATCAGACCAATCAGCATGGCGGTCAGCGGGATGGTCAGCGCATCGGCAATCACCGCGTAGGCCAGCGGGAACGCGCCGTAGAGGCCTGCCCCGCCCAGCACCAGCCAGGTTTCATTACCATCCCAGACCGGCGCGACGGTATTCACCATCATGTCACGCTCACCGGCATCTTTATTGAACGGGAAGAGCAGACCGATACCCAGGTCAAAGCCATCCATCACGATATACATCAGGGTTGCGAAGACGATAATCACAAACCAGATAATAGAAAAATCGATCATCTTAGTGGTCTCCATCCTTAAAGGTGGCAGCCGAAAGCGGACGCGCCGGCGTTTTCTTCTGACCAGGTCCACCCTCTTCGGTGATATGACCTTCGCCAGTAACCGGTCCCTGCTTAATCAGACGCATCATGTAGTGGTAGCCCACCCCGAACACCGAGCTGTAGACCAGAATAAAGGCCAGCAGACTGATGCTCATGTGAATGTCACCATGCGCCGACACCGCATCGATGGTGCGCTGCACGCCATAAACCACCCACGGCTGACGACCAATTTCGGTGGTGAACCAGCCAGCCAGGATCGCAATCAGACCCGATGGCCCCATCAGCAGCGCAAACCACAGGAAAGGACGCGACTCATAGAGACGTCCTTTGAAACGCAGCCAGAGGCTGACCACGCCCAGCGTAATCATCAGCAGGCCCAGCGCCACCATTACGCGGAAGGACCAGAAAATGACGGTTGAGTTGGGACGGTCCTCTTTCGGGAACGACTTCAGCGCCGGAACCTGCTTGTCCAGGCTGTGCGTCAGGATCAGACTGCCGAGGTACGGCACCTCCAGCGCATACTTCGTCCGCTCCTGCTCCATATCGGGAATACCGAACAGGATCAGCGGTGTGGCTTCACCCGGCGGGTTTTCCCAGTGCCCTTCAATCGCTGCAATTTTGGCAGGCTGGTGTTCCAGCGTGTTCAGGCCGTGCGCATCACCGATCATCGCCTGAATGGGCGCGACAATCAGTGCCATCCACAGCGCCATCGAGAACATACGGCGGATAGCCGGATTATTGTTGCCCTTCAGCAGATGCCAGGCCGCCGACGATCCCACGAAAAACGCGCTCGCGAGGAATGCCGCCACCGACATATGGAACAGTCGGTAAGGGAAAGATGGGTTAAAGACGATTTTGAACCAGTCCTGCGGAACCACGATGCCATTCTGAATGATGTAGCCCTGTGGCGTATGCATCCAGCTGTTAGAGGCGAGGATCCAGAAGGTTGAAATCAGTGTTCCGAGGGCAACCATACAGGTGGCAAAGAAGTGCAGACCCGGCCCCACGCGATTCCAGCCAAACAGCATCACGCCCAGGAAACCCGCTTCCAGGAAGAACGCCGTCAGCACCTCATAGGTCAGCAGCGGGCCGGTGATACTCCCGGCAAAAGCCGAGAAGCCACTCCAGTTAGTCCCGAACTGATACGCCATAACCAGCCCTGAGACCACACCCATACCGAAGTTAACGGCAAAGATTTTGGACCAGAAATGGTAGAGATCGCGATAAGACTGATCGCGGGTTTTGAGCCACATACCTTCGAGTACGGCCAGGAAACTGGCGAGACCGATGGTGATGGCGGGAAAGATAATATGGAAGGACACAGTAAATGCGAACTGAATCCTGGCCAGATGAAAGGCATCTAATCCGAACATTGCTTACCTCTTTGCCACATAGAACACCATGTATTTACTTATAATTAACAACTTAAGCCTGATGCGCGGGTTTCTCTGCGCTTATTGAAATTCCCGCCGCAAATTTAAAACTATTTGCGACGCGGAAACAGAAACAGTGGGATGAATGAAAACTATAACAGTATTTGTTGATTCTGATCATTGTTTTTAGCAGGAATTACTTATTTAAAAATAAGGCTTAAAGGTTAATTTAAGCGCACTTATGTGTCGCTAATGTTACGGTAACACCCCCCTCAAAAAGAGAGACTGGCCTGAGTCAGGCCTGCATGAAAAAGGTCTTCAACAGCCTGTTTTCAGACACTATTTTGTTAAAAACCTCAGTCAGGGAAAGGTCAAAAATGAGAGAGGGAAAATTAAATCGCTTGGTTTTTTAACAGGTTAAAACCGCAAGCTTTTATCTCTGCCGCTTTGTTTGCTTTTTCGCATAACCCTGCTAATACCGCCATTAAAACCGCATAGAAAAACCGGCAGGAAAGCGATTTAAGCGCAGCTGTAAATGTTAATAAAATGAGTCAAAAAGCAGAGCTGAATTAAACGTCACACGCAGGCCGACGATTATTCCGGACCCGCGCGAGAAAAAACGGTTTAATAAGCGGCATTGGGCCGCTGGGGTTATTTGTGCCGCCGTTGCGCTCTGCCGTTTTGTCACAGAAGAGAATCTGTCACAGCGGATGCAGCCGGAGAACTGCGCGAACGCCTGAAGAGTGAGTCGTCGCGTGGAGACGGAGGCCGGAAAACAGAGGGGAACTACTCTGCGGCGGATTTTTCGCGCTGCGCCAGAATCCGGCTCACGTTCAGCTCCAGCCAGTCAGCCAGCCCGACAACCTGCTCACCGACTTCGCGACCCAGCGGAGTCAGGCAATATTCCACATGCGGCGGCACCACGTCATAGGCGATACGCTGCACGAAGCCATCCTCTTCCAGATAGCGCAGGTTCTGCGCCAGCATCCGCTCACTGACGCCCCCCACCGTCCGGCGCAGCGCACTGAAGCGCAGCGTCTGGCCCTGCAGCGCTAACAGGATCAGCACACTCCAGCGGCTGGTCACGCGCTTCAGCACGTCACGGGACGGGCAGTTGACGTTAAGCAGCTCACCCCGGCTAAATCTTTCACTCAGTTTTTCAGACATTTACTTCGCTCCGTTCAAACTAACAATTCTGTAAGTACTTACTAAAAATTAGTTTATCCCGTAGTCTGATTTTTACCAACCGTCACAGGAGAGAAAACATGATTGCCGTAACAGGAGCTACCGGCCAGTTGGGCCGGTTCGTGATCGATGCCTTACTGAAAAAAGTCCCGGCCGAAGAGATCATCGCTGCGGTGCGTACGCCCGCCAGAGCGGCGGATCTTGCGGCGCAGGGTGTCACTGTCCGTGAGGCTGACTACAGTAAGCCAGAGACCCTCAGGGCCGCGTTTTCGGGCGTGGATAAGCTGCTGCTGATCTCCGGCAGTGAAGTGGGCCAGCGTGAAGCGCAGCACAAAGCCGTTATTGAGGCGGCGCAGGCGGCGGGTGTGGGTTTTATCGCTTACACCAGTCTGTTACATGCCGACAGCTCACCGCTGGGGTTAGCGATTGAGCACCGCGCGACCGAGGCGCTGCTGCAGGCCTCTGGCATCCCCTTTGCGCTGCTGCGCAACGGCTGGTACAGCGAGAACTATGCAGCCAGCATTCCTCCGTCGCTGGCGCACCACGCTTTTATCGGTGCGGCAGGCGAAGGCCGTATCGCCTCGGCAGCCCGTCAGGATTATGCGGAAGCGGCGGCAGAAGTCATGAGCCGTGACGATCAGGCCGGTAAGGTATACGAACTGGCCGGTGATGAGAGCTACACCCTGGCGCAGTTCGCTGCGGAGATTGCCGCCCAGAGCGGCGAGAAGGTCGATTACGTTAATCTCTCACAGAGTGACTTCGCCGCAGCGCTGAAAAACGCCGGTCTGCCAGACGGCCTGGCGGAGATGCTGGCGGATTCCGACGCCGGCGCAGAGAAAGGCGGCCTGTTTGATGATTCCCGCCAGCTGAGTCAGCTAATCGGTCGCCCGACGACCACCTGGCAGGCGGTGATTGCCGCGACGCTGGCGAAACAGTGATGTTGATGGCAGGGAGCGGACAGCCCGGTCCGCTCCCTGCCCGTTTCCGTCCTCCTTCCGTTGGGTATGCCACTTTTTGCACCCTGCCAGAGCCTCTGGTTTCTTTACAAAATGTAAACAGACACCTGTTTTCTTCAGCTTAAATTTTTTTCTTTAGTTACCTAAGAGATTCATCTGAAATGCGTTTTTTGTGAACAGCAGCATATTTGGTTGAATTGTCTGGAATTTATTCAAAAACCTCAATTAATAGACAATTTTTATTACGTTCATAGGCAATCTGCATTGTTGTTCCGCAGATTGAGAGGTCTATAATTTGTCCTTTGTGCAACCATGACCGCTCAGGAGGCCGCTATTAATACTTATCGCCAGCAACAAAATGCACTTGAAGAGGTTCGTGCCGGGGCGGAAGTTGAGTATCAATACGATCCCCATGAACTGAAACTGGATCGCATGCAGGATTCTGAACCGGAACCGGAGCTGATCGAAGGCCTGCCGGCGCCGGATGCGCTGACGCCTGCCGATCGTTATCTGGAACTGTTTGAACATGTCCAGATGTCGCGAATTTTCGAGGACAGCAAAACCTTCCCCGACTGTTCGCCAAAGTACGATCCGCTGGATGTGCTGATGCGCTATCGTCGGCAGAAACGCAGCAGTGACTTCGACCTGTCGCGTTTTGTCGCCGATCACTTTTATCTGCCTGGCGTAAATGAAAGCTTCTATGTCTCCAACCCGGATAAAACGCTCAACGAGCATATCGATGACCTGTGGCCGGTTCTGACTAAAATGCCGCAGCAGCATATGCCGCACTCATCACTGCTGCCGCTGCCTAAACCCTATGTGGTCCCCGGCGGACGCTTTGGTGAAACCTACTACTGGGACTCCTACTTTACGATGCTCGGTCTGGCAGAATCGGGCCGCGATGACCTGCTGCGTCATATGGCGGACAACTTTGCGTGGCTGATCGATAACTACGGTCATGTGCCTAACGGCAACCGCACCTATTACCTGAGCCGCTCTCAGCCGCCGGTATTTGCCCTGATGGTCGAGCTGTTTGAAGAAGATGGCGTGCGCGGTGCCAAACGCTATCAGGAACAGCTGATGAAGGAGTATCAGTTCTGGATGGACGGCGCCGGTTCACTGATGCCGAACCAGGCCTATCGTCATGTGGTGCGCATGCCAAACGGCTCACTGCTCAACCGCTACTGGGATGACCGCGATACGCCGCGTGACGAATCCTGGAGCGAAGACGTGGAAACCGCGCGTGAATCTAAACGTCCGGCCAGCGAGGTCTATCGCGACCTGCGCGCCGGGGCGGAATCGGGCTGGGATTACTCCTCGCGCTGGCTGCGTAACCCGAAACGGCTGTCGAGCATCCGGACGACGCAGTTCATCCCGATCGATCTCAACGCGTTTCTCTACAAGCTGGAACTGATGATCGCCACGCTTTCGCATGCCAAAGGCGAAGAGCTGACGGCGCTGGCGTGGCAGAAAAAAGCGGAAGCGCGTAAACGCGCCATCACCCGCTACCTGTGGGACAGCACCGCAGGCGTTTTCCGCGACTATGACTGGCGGCGTGAGCGTTTCGGGGCCTTTACGGTGGCGTCAGTCGTGCCACTGTTTGTCGGGCTGGCTACACCGCATCAGGCACATCTGCAGGCGATCTCGCTGCGCCATCTGCTGCTGAGCAACGGCGGTCTGCTGACCTCTATGGTTGAAAGCGGCGAGCAGTGGGACCGTCCAAACGGCTGGGCGCCGATGCAGTGGATGGCCGTGGTTGGCCTGAATAACTATGGCGAAGAGACGCTGGCGAGTGAAGTGGCGGTTAACTGGCTCAACACGGTCAACAACTTTTATCAGCTGCACCATAAGCTGGTTGAGAAATATGACATCAGCGGCGATCGCGCCCGTCCGGGTGGCGGCGGTGAATATCCGCTACAGGATGGCTTTGGCTGGACCAACGGGGTAACCCGCAAGTTGATGACGATGTATGGTCATCTGATGGCAGACTGACACACAGAACAGCATTGACGCAAAAAAGCCGGGGCATCCCGGCTTTTTTATGCAGACTGTTTCTGCGCTATTTCTTCGCTTCCGTGCCTGGCTGTGACGCCCGCTGCAGGAACTGCTGCGTCACTTCAGGCAGATGCTGCAACAGCCACTCCGCCATTGCCACTTCCTGGTCACGGATTTCGCTAAGGATCCGTACACCCTGGGTATCCCCTACCTGTTCTGCCGCCGCAATCAGGCTGGTGTAGCTGGCGATCTCGGCATTCTCAAACACATAGCCGCTGATGGCGCCTTTCACCACTTCATCAGAGTTGAACATGCCGCCCACGGCCTGGCCGGTGGCGGCCATTTTGCCCATCGCATCTTTCATCACGGAATGATCGATACCGTGGCTGTCGAGCAGCTGTTCCAGCAATGTCAGCTGATGTTTTGTCTCGTCCAGATGCTGGGCCAGGCGCTGTTCCAGCGCCGGATAATGTTCAAGACGGCCCGACATTTTGCTCAGCATGCTTTCCGCTTGTTTTTCCATGGCATGCGCATCGCGCAGCCAGTCATGATAATGCTCAATTGCAGTCATGTGTCACTCCTTAAGAGACGGTAATCGACTCAGCGACCGAGGTCAGCTTTTCATCCGTTTGTTTTTCTTCATTCAGTGTCGCTTCCAGCAGCTCGGCGGCTTTGGTGTAGCCCAGCTTTAACGCCAGCGCATGCAGGGTGCCGTAAGTCGCAATCTCATAGTGCTCAACTTTCTGCGCTGCCCCGATCAGCCCCTGATCGCGGACTTCTCCCTTCTCGACCGAGTCGATGATCTCCTGCGCTTCCTCAACCAGACCTTCAAGCGCATGGCATTTCATACGTTTAATTTTAACTTCAGGTGTTACCTCTACCAGTTCGTCGAGGCGTTCAATCTGCACCCGGGTCTCTTCCAGGTGTTGATTAAACGCAGCAACAAGCGTTTCGTCACTGGCAGCACGCGCCATTTTAGGCAATGCACGGGTTATCTGTTTCTCAGCGCTGTATACATCGGATAAGTCATGGATGAACAGATCGTTTAACGTTTTCACTGTCATAAGATAGCCTCATTGATTAAAAAGCTGCGTCGGTAATAACGCAACGCCAGTCATATCGTTGACACATGGAAAGTCTAGTGGAGATTCTTAATATCGCACGCTTCGGTAGTATGAATTTGAGACAAAAGTGGCATGTAAAATGCATTTTCCTTTTTGCAGCAGCATGTTAGCTGAAAAGCATTTTCCACGTTACGGCTTCGCTCGCGACATCGGAATTTGTACAAGGTTATAAATCACTGTATACATTTCCGGAATCCGGCGCATAAAAAATGCACCAGGCAAAACTTCATCTGTACAAACTTTTATTAAACCGTATAGCTTTAACGAAACGGAAATAAAAAAACCGGACAGGTAAACCCATCCGGTTTAATTAAGGATATCTGTTGCTGCCAGTCATTAAGCAGCGACATAATTCAGGGGGTAATTATCTTTAAGGAAAATTAAAGAGAATCTCTGTGGCCCGCTTAACCTGTTAACCTGCTGTGATGACAGCGCTTAAGGGTTTAGCTGCGGCGACTGACCTTACCTCCTTTGCGCCCTGCCTCAATAGCCCGCTCGGGGTCATTCTTAAAGTTCCCGCCGCTTTTCTGGCCGCCTTTGCGCCCGGCTTCAGCCGCACGCTCTTTGTCAGCCGCAAAGTTTCCGGCCCCACCACGATATTGAGTCATTCTGTGTTCCTCTTTGAATTAAAAATCAGAATTTGCACAGTTAATGCTTCATCAGGCCGATTCAGCAATCTAAATGTAGACAGAAAATCGGACCGATCAAGCGAGCCAAATAAAAATCCGTCATCGCTCTGGTTTATTGGTGGCTCTGCCCTCATCCGGATTGATAACGCATTTCAACTATCGCCTTTTCCTATTCAAAAAAGCGCAACGGCGTGTCAAAACTTTATAACCAAATTCGCCGCGCCCTATTAATCGATCTTTTTCGAAAAATGTCCAATTGAAAAAATCGTAAGCGAAGCGGCTGCAACATAACTTCTTCAATATCAGGTGGTGAAGATGATCAACAAACGATCAATTTCCCTAAGCGAAGCGCGAAATAAATCCAGGCCGCGTCTTTTCAGGATCAGAATTAAGCGAAGCGCACGGCATTATGAGCATCAGGTTTAAAATGGTGAATTTGATCAATAAATGATCAATTATCATGGTTTAACGAGAATTTTAATTAAAATCATAGGCCATTTCCGGCCCTGAAATTAATGACTAAGCGAAGCGGTATAATTTAAGCATGTGGACAGTGAAGGTGAGGCTTTCGGAATAGTACTAAAAAGTGTTTTATGCGGAGGCTGGCATCAACCCTGCCGCTCTGCGACACAGGCAGGAGTGTGATGAAGTGTGAAAAGAGAAGATCAGGTGGGGTGTGCCGTTACGCCTGATGGAGAGCGCGCACAGCCGGGTATATCAGGTCACAGTAATCGGGTAATGTCAGGATCAAAAGCCACACCGCGTTTGCCGTTTTTCTTGATGCGGTACATCGCTTCATCCGCGCGCGCCAGCGCGGTGTCGAAGTCATCGCTGGCCTGCACCTGGGATACGCCCACAGAAGCCCCGATCATGGCATGCCCGTTTGCCATCTCAAACGGAGTCAGAACGGCATCCAGGCAGGCATGGGCCAGCGCTCTGACCTGCGGATGAATGATGGCAAAGGGCAGCAACAGGACAAACTCATCCCCACCGAGCCGGCCCGTGATGACCGCTTCCGGGACGCTTTGCGTCAGCCGCTGACTCAGCTCAATGAGTACTTCGTCACCGCTGCGGTGACCCAGCGTATCATTGACGTGCTTGAAGTTATCCAGGTCGATAAAGACGACACAGAGCGGCCCCTGCGCTTTGAGGTCGCAGAAGGCGCTTTGCAGTGCATGACGATTGTTGAGTAATGTCAGGGGATCGTGCAGCGCCAGCAGCGCGAGCTGCTCTTCATATTGCTTCTCTTTGGTCATGTCGATATGCGTGCCGATTACTTTGACCGGCTGCCCCGCTTCATTCCACTCGCTGACCCGGCCACGATCCAGTACCCAGGCGATACTGCCATTTTTGGCGATCATGCGATGCAGGGCCTCGTAGTAGGGCGCTTTCCCGGTAATGTGGTCGTAAAACGCGCGTAAAACCTCGGCGGCATCATCGGGATGCAGGCTCTCTTTCCAGGATTCAAACGTGGCGTCAGTCTCTTTCGGCTGGAAGCCCAGCATGGCCCCCCAGCGCCGGTTGAAGATCACCAGCTTGCCGCTGGGAATGTCCAGTTGCCACAGAAACAGCCCGGTGCCATCCAGCGCCGCATTGAGTTTTGTCCGGGCGTCATGCGCTATACGCTTCAGCCGCGCATTATGCTTTTTCAGGTTCTGTATCTGCAGACGCAGCGCTTCTTCTGACATGACCGTAAGACAGGATTGAGAAAGGGGTATTGTGCCTGTCAGAGTGATTCTGTAAAGAGAGGCGTATAAAACACGATTAGTCGCGGCCAATTGCAGGCTGAGCAGCATATCAGGCGGTGGCAGTCTGGCAACACAGCACAGAGGCGAGACGGTAAATTGATTTCGCCGTGAAATCTTTCTGGCGGGTGACCGGATGAGTGAGGGAACGCGGGCAAATCAGTGGAGGGTTATGAGGTGGGATGTGGCGCTAAAAAGCAAAAACCCGCCAGAGGCGGGTTCTTTAAATATGGTGCCCGAACCCGGAATCGAACCAGGGACACGGGGATTTTCAATCCCCTGCTCTACCGACTGAGCTATTCGGGCAACGGGGCGCATTAAACCAAAGCGGCCCGGCAGCGTCAAACGCTTTTCGCCAAAATCAGATCGACTGCCCGCTTTTCCATCAACCCGCCCGCTGTGGCTGTTCTGAGACCAAAAACGTGACGGACGTCAGGATAAATTTTCATCAGCGGAGCGGTAAAGACTCCATTGTGCCGCACGGATGCCGATAAATAAGGCGAATCCCACACTAATAATAAGGATCGCTATGTTTTCCACCATTACATCAGGAATCGCTGCACGTCACAGCTGGCAGAAACGCGCACACTCAGCAGCCACGCTGAGCTCGCTTAACGGATCTATCGCCATGATCGAATTTTCGCCTGACGGCACCATTCTCAGCGCCAACTCGCTGTTTCTGGCGCGGATGGGCTACACGCTGGCAGAGATAGAAGGCCAGCACCACAGCCTGTTCTGCACCGCAGAGCAGTTACAGTCGAAAGATTATCAGGATTTCTGGCTGCGACTGAACCGGGGAGAGAGCTTCAGCGACAAGTTTCTGCGCGTAGCCAAAAACAGCCGCCCTGTGTGGCTCGAAGCCAACTATGTCCCGGTGCAGAACCGACATGGCCGGGTGATCAAAATCGTTAAGCTGGCCACCGACATTACCGGCCATATCAACGACGCCCAGGAGCAGCGCGCCATCACGACCGCCATTGAGCGCTCTATGGCAGTGATCGCCTTTAACCTCAAGGGCGAGGTGCTCAAAGCCAATGATAACTTTCTGAAAACTATGGGCTACCGGCGGGAGGAGATCGAAGGTATCCATCACAGCCACTTCTGCTCGCAGGCGCTGCGCGACAGCCGGGAATACAGCGAATTCTGGCAGCAGCTCAACCGGGGTGAATTTGTCTCCGGTCAGTTTCCCCGCGTCAACAAAGCCGGTGAGACTATCTGGCTGCGCGCAACCTACAACCCGGTGTTTGACGAACAGGGCCGGCTCTACAAAATCGTCAAATTCGCGACGGATGTCACCGCTCAGGTAGAAAAGAATCAGCAGGAGCATGACGCGGCGCAGCAGGCTTATCACACCGCGCTGCAGACGGATGAGAGTACACGGCTGGGTGCCGATGTGATTGCCAGCAGCGTTCAGACCATGAATGCGCTGGCAGGGGAACTGCAGGGCATCTCCGGCGATATTACCGGCCTGAGCGAGTCATCAGATCGTATCGGCGCGATTGTCGAAGGGATCCGGCGCATTGCCGATCAGACCAACCTGCTGGCACTGAATGCCGCCATTGAGGCCGCAAGAGCGGGCAGCCATGGCCGCAGCTTTGCGGTCGTAGCAAACGAAGTGCGCACGCTGGCGGCGAACATCAACCGCGCGACTACCGACATCGAAAACCGGATACAGCAAAACCACGTGCTGGCGAGCCGCGCGCTGAAGGGGATCGAATCGAACCTGAAGCGCGCGGATCAGGGCGTGCAGCTGGCTCAGGAGGCGGGCGGCGTCATCGCTGAAATCCGCGAAGGCGCAACCGATGTGGTGCGTGCCATCGGCCAGGTCGCCAGAACGCTTAAGGCCTGAGTGGCTGCGGGGGCTGTGGCCCCCTTTTACTGCGCGGTCTGCGCGGTCTGGGTGGCGGACGCCGTCGCCTCTGGCGCGGGCGGGATAAAGATATGGTCCAGAATATCCCGCATCACCGGCGCAGCCGTCACCCCTTCCCCGCCGCCATTCTCCAGAATCAGGGCCACCGCGACCTTCGGGTCGTTAAAGGGGGCAAAGGCGGTGTAGAAGATATGGTCACGCAACCGGACCGGGATCATCTTCGCGTTATAGGTCTGGTTCTGGCGCAGGCTGAAAACCTGCGAGGTGCCGCTTTTCGCGGCGATGCCATAAGGCGCCGTGTGGAAATATTTATAGCCGGTGCCGTTAGGTGAGTTCGCCATGCCAAACATCGCACGGCGCACCAGCGCCCAGTAGGGAGAATGGGGATCGCCAATCTGCGTTTCGCGCAGCGGTGGATGGTAGTTCTCTACCAGGGTGCCGCGCTGGGTTTTCTCCAGCAGATGCGGCGCAATCACCCTGCCGTTGTTGATCAGCGCCACCATCGCTTTCACCATCTGAATCGGCGTCGCGATCCAGTAGCCCTGGCCAATGCCGACGGAGACCGTATCGCCCTGATACCACGGCTTTTTATGCACCTTCTGTTTCCACTCGCGGCTCGGCAGCAGGCCGTTATACTCCTCATTCAGATCGATACCGGTCGATTTGCCATAGCCGAACTGGCTGAGCATGGTGTGAATGCGATCGATGCCCATCATAAACGCCACCTGATAGAAAAAGGTGTCGGCAGACTCTTCAATGGCGCGGGTCACATCCAGCATACCGTGGCCCGTCTTTTTCCAGTCGCGATAGCGCCGGTCGGTGCCCGGCAGCGTCCAGGTCGGCGCGCCAAAGAACTGCGTCTGCGGCGTAATCACATGGGTCAGCAGTGCCGACATCGCCATGTAAGGTTTCACCGTCGAGGCGGGCGGATAGAGTCCCTGCGTGACGCGGTTAATCAGCGGCAGGTTTTTATCCTGCAGCAGCTTTTTGTAGGCCTGATAGCTGATGCCTTTGACAAACGGATTAGGGTCATAGCTGGGGCTGGAGACCATCGCCAGCACCGAACCGTCGTGCGGATCTTCAATCAGCAGCGCCGCACGCTGCCCCGCCAGGCGGCTTTCCACATACTGCTGCAGATGGAGATCCAGCGTCAGCGTCAGGTTCTTCCCTGCCACCGGCGGCACCTCTTTCAGTACCCGGACAATGCGGCCGTGGTTATCCACTTCCACTTCCTGATAGCCCGGCTTGCCGTGCAGCAGCGCTTCGTAATAGCCCTCAATGCCCTGCTTGCCGATATTGTGGTCCGCCGCATAGTTTTCGGCGATCCCCTCTTCATTCAGGCGCTTGTAGTCGCTGTCGTTGATTTTCGAAACATAACCGACCACATGTGCCAGATCGGCCCCGTAGGGATATTCCCGATCCTGATAGGTCTCAAGACTGGCACCAGTGAAGCGAAACTGATTCACCGCAAAGCGGGCGACCTCCTCTTCGGTCAGCTCCTCTTTCAGCACCACCGGCTTGTAGCGGCTGGTCTGCTTCAGCGCATGGCGGAAGGTGTCGATCTCATCGGGCGTCAGATCCACGAGCGGCGTCAGCTCGCGCAGCGTCGCTTCCATATCGCTGATTTTATACGGCGTCAGCGTGATGGCGTACCAGCTGACGTTACGCACCAGCGGAATGCCGTTGCGGTCATAGATCAGCCCGCGCGTCGGCGCGATGGGGATCATCTTGATGTCGTTCTGATTGGAGCGCGTCTGGTAATAGCCGTGATCGCGCACCTGCAGACGGAAAAGGTTTACGCCAAGAATAGTGAAACAGAGACAGACCAGAGCAAAGGCAACTGCAGCACGGCGGGCAAAGAGCTTCTCTTCAGCTTCGAAGTTACGAAAATTCATCAGGGGGCATTATCAGGCGATTAATTATTATCTGTTGTTGCGCACCATAATAAAGCGCGTTCGCGGCGGTGCCAGCACGAAGATGCACAAGCCTCAGCAAAAGTGTGTCATTTGATGTGAATGTTACGGGACAGCGCGGGGGAGTGAGGCAGATCCTCCGGTTAAAGAGGATCTGAACAGATGGCGGACGACAGCGCCCGCCAGAGGGATTAATCACCCAGCAGGACAGATTCCAGTGCGATCTTAATCATGTCGTTGAACGTCGTCTGACGCTCAGCCGCTGTGGTCTGCTCATGCGTGCGGATATGGTCTGATACCGTGCAGATGGTCAGCGCTTTAGCGCCAAACTCAGCGGCCACACCGTAGATGCCTGCCGCTTCCATCTCGACGCCGAGGATGCCATATTTTTCCATCACGTCGAACATCTGCGGATCCGGGGTGTAGAAAAGGTCGGCAGAGAAGATATTACCGACGCGTGCTTCAACACCCAGGTTTTTCGCCGCATCCACCGCGTTGCGCACCATGTCGAAGTCAGCAATCGCCGCGAAGTCGTGATCTTTGAAACGCATACGGTTCACTTTGGAATCGGTGCAGGCACCCATACCAATCACGATGTCACGCAGTTTGACGTCAGGACGCACGGCACCACAGGAGCCAACACGGATGATCTTCTTCACGCCGAAATCAGTGATCAGCTCTTTGGTGTAGATGGAGCAGGAAGGGATACCCATTCCGTGACCCATGACAGAGACTTTGCGGCCTTTGTAAGTGCCGGTGTAGCCCAGCATGCCACGCACATTGTTCACTTCAACCGGGTTTTCCAGGAAGGTTTCTGCGATGTGCTTTGCACGCAGCGGATCGCCGGGCATCAGAACAACATCGGCAAAATCGCCCATTTCAGCATTGATGTGAGGAGTAGCCATGGTTTAAATCCTTATTAAAGTGCTGATTTACAGCATGTTCTTGCCATAGTCCATGTCGGACAGGCCAAAGTAGTGTGCAATTGTCTGACCAATATCGGCGAACGTCTCGCGGTAGCCCAGTGAGCCCGGCTCCACCTTCGGTCCGTAGATCAGAATCGGAATGTGCTCACGCGTATGCTCGGTGCCTTGCCAGGTCGGGTCACAGCCGTGGTCCGCGGTGAGGATAAGAATGTCATCTTCGCCGACCAGTTCCATCAGCTCAGGCAGGCGACGGTCAAACAGCTCCAGGCCGCCAGCATAACCGGCGACATCGCGGCGATGCCCCCAGGTGGAGTCAAAATCCACGAAGTTGGTGAAAACAATCGCCTGATCCGGCGCCGTTTTCATCTCCTGGATCGTCGCGTCAAACAGCGCATCCAGACCAGTCGCTTTGACCTTTTTGGTAATGCCCTGCTCCGCATAGATATCGGCGATTTTGCCCACTGAAATCACATGCCCGCCTTTCTCATCCACCAGCTTTTTCAGCATGGTGGCTGAAGGTGGCTCAACCGCCAGGTCGTGACGGTTACCGGTGCGCTCAAACTGCCCCGCTTTGTCACCCACAAACGGACGGGCAATCACGCGGC
This sequence comes from Pantoea sp. GM_Pan_3, assembly GCF_026541045.1. Classification (NCBI taxonomy): domain Bacteria; kingdom Pseudomonadati; phylum Pseudomonadota; class Gammaproteobacteria; order Enterobacterales; family Erwiniaceae; genus Pantoea; species Pantoea sp. GM_Pan_3. Next base: position 209,847 of record NZ_JALNVA010000003.1, read on the forward strand.
CGATGTTATAGCCCCCTTCCGTCAGCTCTTCACGGGCGATTTCGCACAGCGCATAGAGGCGGTCGAGGCCAAAGGTCTCTTCATGACAGGCGATCTGGAACACCGAGTCTGCCGAGGTATAGAAAATCGGCTTGCCGGTTTTCATATGCTCTTCGCCCAGCTGATCGAGGATCACGGTGCCTGATGAGTGGCAGTTTCCGAGGTAGCCCGGCAGGTCAGCGCGCTCCACCAGCTTGTCCAGCAAATCCTGCGGGAAGCTGTTCTCTTTGTCGCTGAAGTAGCCCCAGTCAAACAGTACCGGCACACCGGCGATTTCCCAGTGGCCTGACGGCGTATCTTTGCCCGAAGACAGCTCACTGGCGTAGGCGTAGGCGCCGGTGATCGTCGCCTCAGGGTCCAGACCGGCCGGGAAGCGACCGGTCGACAGCTCCGCGGCTTTACCCAGACCCAGCGCGGTAAGATTAGGCAGATGCAGAGGGCCTTTACGTCCCTTGTCTGCTTCACCTTTAAAACAGGCTTCAGCGATGTGACCCAGGGTATCTGAACCTGCGTCACCGAACTTATCGGCATCTTTACTGGAGCCAATTCCAAAGGAATCGAGAACCATAATAAAAGCACGTTTCATGCAAGTCTCCTGCGCATTGGCGCGTGACAAGTCAAAAAAAAGCGATCAGATCAGTATACCTGAATGCATCGCGGCTGGCACGGGTTACGGGCCAGTTAGCGGATATCGCTCACACGGCGATAGACAACCGGCGTCTCAGCCGGGGCGCTGTCACCCAGCACCAGCGCGGCTTTCACCGCGGCGGCGGCCTGCAGCCACTGCTCTTCGCTGCTGGCGTGAATCATCGCCAGAGGACGCTGTGCGTCGGCCCGTTCGCCCAGGGTGATCATGTCGCTCAGGCCGACGCTGTAATCAATGCTGTCGCTGGCACGCTGACGTCCGCCGCCCAGCGCGACCACAGCCAGCCCCAGCGCACGGGTATCCATACGGCTGACGATGCCTGGCTGGTCGGCATATACCGGTCTGCTCAGCATCGCCTGTGGCAGATAGGTGTCGTAGCGTTCGACAAAATCGGCCGGCCCCTGCTGAGCCGCAACCATACGCCCGAAGCAGTCGGCCGCGCTGCCGTTGTCCAGCACCGCCATCAGCTTCTGACGCGCTTCGGCGTCGCTGGCAGCCAGTTTACCGGAGATCAGCATTTCACTGCAGAGCGCCAGCGTCACCTCCAGCAGGCGCGGATTGCGCTGCTCTCCGGTAAGGAAACGCACCGCTTCACGCACTTCCAGCGCATTACCTGCGGAGGAGGCAAGCACCTGATTCATGTCGGTCAGCAGGGCTGTGGTCTGACAGCCTGCGCCATTGGCGACGCCCACGATCGACTGCGCCAGCTGCTCAGAGGCGTCATAGGTTGGCATAAACGCGCCAGAGCCGACTTTCACATCCATCACCAGTGCATCCAGTCCCTCGGCCAGCTTCTTCGCCAGAATCGAGGCGGTAATCAGTGGAATGGAATCAACGGTGGCGGTGATGTCACGCGTGGCGTAGAAACGCTTGTCCGCCGGGGCCAGCGAGCTGGTCTGGCCGATAATCGCCACACCCACCTGCTTAATGATCTCGCGAAAACGGTCATCGCTGGGGAAGATGTCGAAGCCCGGAATCGCCTCCAGCTTATCCAGCGTGCCCCCGGTGTGGCCCAATCCGCGCCCGGAGATCATCGGCACATAGCCGCCGCACGCCGCCACCATCGGTCCTAACATCAGTGACGTCACATCGCCAACGCCGCCGGTAGAGTGCTTGTCCACCACCGGGCCGTTGAGATGGAGTGATTGCCAGTTGAGCACCGTACCGGAGTCGCGCATCGCCATCGTCAGCGCCACCCGCTCAGGCAGGGTCATATCATGAAAATAGATGGTCATCGCCAGCGCAGCAATCTGGCCTTCCGAAACGCTGTTATCGCGCACGCCGTTGATGAAGAAGCGAATCTCCTCTTCAGTCAGCGCATGGCCGTCACGTTTTTTACGAATAATTTCTTGTGGCAGGAACACGAAAGCCCCCTGGTTCAGAAAAGATGCGGTGGGGAAAAGGCGGTCCGCGACCGCCAGAAGGATCAGTAACCAGCTTTGCTGGTGTCGCTGTCGTGACCCAGGGTATTCAGCAGGCTCGCCAGCAGGCTGGAGGCACCAAAGCGGAAATGGCGCGCATCGGCCCAGTCGGCGCCCAGCGTCTCTTCCGCCATTTGCAGATAGAGTGCGGCATCTTCCGCGGTGCGCACGCCGCCCGCAGGTTTGAAGCCAACCTGCTCACTGACGCCTTTATCCCGGATCACATTCATCATGATCTGCGCCACTTCGGGCGTCGCGTTGACCGGCACTTTGCCGGTAGAGGTTTTGATAAAGTCGGCACCGGCGTCGATGGCGATTTCTGACGCCTGACGAATCAGCGCTTCCTGCTTCAGCTCACCGGTTTCGATGATCACTTTCAGCAGCACATTCGCTTCCGCACAGGCCGTTTTACAGGCTTTGACCAGATCGAAGCCGACCTGACTGTTCCCGGCGATCAGCGCGCGATAGGGGAACACCACATCCACTTCATCGGCACCGTAGGCGATTGCGGCACGGGTCTCGGCCAGCGCAATGTCGATGTCATCATTGCCGTGCGGGAAGTTCGTCACCGTGGCGATACGAATCTCCGGCGTGCCCTGCTCGCGCAGCGTTTTACGCGCAATCGGAATAAAACGCGGATAGATGCAGATTGCGGCGGTGTTGCCTGCCGGGGATTTGGCCTGATGGCACAGGGCGATCACTTTTGCATCGGTGTCGTCCTCATTCAGGGTAGTCAAATCCATCAGTTTCAGGGCGCGCAGGGCGAGGTGTTTGATATCGGTCATGAGGCTCTCCAAAGAATCGGGGTGCAACCCACCGGCTCGCCGGCGGAATGTTATAATAATAACACTCTGAAGCGGCCTGATATGTGCCAGCAGTCACATAGAAATAAGAAATTGGTGCAAAATTACCACGCAGGCTGTGACAAAAATCGCAGATAACGCGGATTAATGGCCATTATACGTCACGCGATGCGATGTTACTATTATCACATTTAAGGGCGCAGCGCCGGAAAGGCGGGATCGAGCCGGAACAGCTGCTGGCTGTTGTGCCACAAGGCATCGGCAATTTCTTCAGGTGACTCGTCACGCAGGCTGCAGAGCACCTCCCACACCCGACGCGCCCGTTCAGGACGATTGGGCTGGCCCTGAAAGCCCTGCAGCGGCATATCAGGGGCATCGGTTTCCAGCAGCAGCGAAGAGAGTGGCAGCTGCGCCACGGTCTGACGGGTTTTGCTGGCGCGCTCATAGGTAATGGTGCCGCCAACGCCAATCGCATAGCCCAGCCGGATAAAAGCCTGCGCCTGCTGCAGGCTGCCAGCAAAGCCATGCACCACGCCACGGCGCGGCAGATCGTGACGACGCAGGATCTGCGCGAGTTTGTCATGCGTGCGCCGTGAATGCAGGATCACCGGCAACTGATAGGTTTTCGCCAGCTTAAGCTGCGCCTCAAGAAAGCGCTGCTGCTTATCAAACTGCGGATCGTCGCGATAGAGATCCAGCCCGATCTCGCCGATCGCCACCAGCTTACGCGGTCGCTGTTGCAGCAGCGTTTCAAGCTGGTCGAGATGGGAGGCCTGATGCGCTTCAATCACGATCGGATGCAGCCCCAGCGCGGCATATAAGGCCGGATGCGCCGCGGCCAGCGCAGAGACCCGCTCAAAGCGGCTGGCATCAATCGCCGGAACGATGATCTTCTCCACGCCCGCCTCAGCGGCGCGCGCCAGGCTGGCGGGAATGTCCCCCTCAAACGGCGGAAAGTCGAAGTGGCAGTGCGTGTCGATAAACTTCATGCCAGCGATCCTTTGTCGTAATGCTCATCGTTATCCGCCAGCGGTGGTGTGATAATCTGGCGGGTATCGGGCGCGTTCGCCACCGGGGCAGCGGGCGTGACGATGCGCGGCGAGGTCAGCGGTTCCGCATCGCTCAGCCACTGCCCCAGCGTCGCGAGAAAATAGCGGCCGCAGCGCCGTCCCAGATGATAATCCTGATTCAGTGAGCTGATGCGGCTGCCAAGCGCACTGCTGGCCAGCGCATGCGGCGGAAAGATTTCGATGATACGCAAATCATCGGGGGGATTCTCAATGAACTGCTGAATTTCCCGATAGCTCTGCTCGTGCCGGTTGACCACATTCACCATTGGCTGCAACGCGCCGTTGCTGAGCCAGCGCTCCATCCGCCTGAACCATTTCGGCGTGTAGAACATCTGCGACGGCACGGTGCGGATCACCACGATGGTGTCAGCCCCGCGACGGGCCGCCTCCCGCACCGGAATGGCATCGCTGATGCCGCCGTCGAGATAGCTGATCCCCTCCAGATTGACCCCCAGCCGGTAAAAGCCGGGGATGGCGCTGGAGGCTTTGATCAGATCCAGCCAGTTGTCGGCAGTGGGCGTGAAGTAGCCAGGGGTGTAATCGTCACTGCGGCAGGCGCACATATAAAATTCGCGGCCGCTGGAGAACATCTGCTCTGCACTGCTCATCGCCAGCGGAAATTCACTGCGGGTAATCTCAATCAGCCAGTCGAGATCGATAAGGTTTCCCCCGCGCACAAAGCGCAGCGGATCGAAGAAGAGTTTGCTGGTGGTATATCGGGTAATGACGCGCCGGGCATAGCCGGGCTGACCACAGACATAGGCAGAGAGATTTTGTGCACCGGCAGAGGTGCCAAGCATCAGCTGAAACGGGTTAAATCGGGCGCGCTGAAACTCATCCAGGACACCGGCGGTAAAAATACCGCGCTGACCGCCGCCTTCACACACCAGGGCAATCTTCTGCGATTTAAAGGGGATCAGTGCCAGAGGTTCAATGGCACCAAGCGTGACAGGAATGCGTATACCCACTGTGCGAACCTCAGAAGGGCTCCGGGCAGGCTGGGGGAGCAATCCGCTTGCAGCGGCAGCATTCCGGAGAACCAGTCCTCTACTCCTTTAACCGGTAAACCTGTCAGGCAGGCTTACCACCGTCGCGATATGAAGGTGTCCCTCTCTTCACGTCTGTCGCTGACGATGACTGGTCTCCGCTCTATGCTTTGCGTTGCATTACACTGCAGGACTCATCGGCTAAAGCTTTTTACGGCCGGTAAACAGGCTGATGAGGAACAGGATAATACCAACAACGAAGACAACTTTAGCTGCCCATGCTGCTGTACCCGCTAAACCGCCAAAACCTAACGCTGCAGCAATCAGTGCGATCACCAGAAAAATAATGCCCCAACGAAACATAAGCCTCTCCTTACCCTATTTAAATTCGAACTGCTTATTTCATCCCCGGATGGGTCTCTTTTATTCGTGCGGCCACAACCGTGACCGCACTGCAGCCATTAAGATTTAACCGTCAGGTCATTCTTAACGCTTTTCACGCCTTCAATGGCTTTAGCGATGCTTTCAGCACGGTCTGACTGTGCCTTACTCGCCACGTGCCCTGAAAGCTGAACAACGCCGTCGGTGGTTTCAACTTTAACGTTGCGCGACGGAACAATGTCATCCGCTAATAGCTTAGCTTTAATTTCGCTGGTCGTTGCGGCATCGCCCGCATAACCTTTCACAGAAGTGGTTTTGCTGTCTCTGACGTGTAGTTTGTCGCTGACGGATTTAACACCTTCGATTTTCTGCACCACAGCCACAGCCTTTTCAGCCTGATCCTGTGAGGTGACGAAACCGCTTAAGGTCACGACGCCCTGATGCGTTTTTACCGAGATATCCGTGCTTTTAATGGCGTCGTCATCCACCAGTGCCGCTTTGGCTTTGGCGGTGATGCCGCTGTCATCCATATAACCATCGACTTTTTTCATAGAACTATCGATTTTCGAACCCGCGCTGTCGGCAGTCTGAGACGCTTTCTGAGAAAGTGATTCGTCAGCCAGGGCGCTGCCGCTGATCAGTGCTGAGCCAATCATGGCGGCCATCAGGGTTTTAGCAATCTTAGTCTTGTTCATCGATATCTTCCTTCTATCAGTTAACTCACCCAAAACTGTGGGCGAAACAGCAGCACAGGTGCCGCTGCGTTACAGGACGTAAGGACAAGAGAAGTCTCTTTCGCCGTCCGATAGAATAATCATAGTCGGCATTTTGCGATTTGCCTGGCTAACTGGTTGATCGCACGTTAAAACAGCAGAAAAACAGGGTTTTTAGGAGGAGTCTGTAGCGGGGAAAACAGGGCCATTCCCTGCTGGAATGGCCCGGAAACAGCGCGATCAGTGCTCGCGCGTTTTGCGGAAACGAACGTCCGGATAACGTTCCTGGGTAATATTGAGGTTGACCATGGTAGGCGCGATATAGGTCAGATTATCGCCGCCATCGAGCGCCAGGTTAACTTCGTTTTTACGCTGGAAGTCATCAAACTTTTTCACGTCGTCGCACTCAACCCAGCGCGCCGTAGAGACGTTGATCGCTTCGTAGATCGCTTCGACGTTATATTCGCTCTTCAGGCGCGCGACGACCACGTCGAACTGCAGCACCCCGACCGCACCCACGATCAGATCGTTGTTGTGCACCGGGCGGAACACCTGCACGGCGCCCTCTTCCGACAGCTGAACCAGCCCTTTCAGCAGCTGTTTCTGCTTCAGCGGATCGCGCAGACGGATACGGCGGAACAGTTCTGGCGCGAAGTTCGGAATCCCGGTGAACTTCATATTTTCACCCTGAGTAAAGGTGTCGCCGATCTGAATGGTGCCGTGGTTATGCAGGCCGATGATGTCGCCAGGATAGGCTTCTTCCACATGGGAACGGTCGCCCGCCATGAAGGTCAGCGCATCGGAGATCATCACATCTTTGCCGGTGCGCACCTGACGCAGCTTCATCCCCTTTTCATACTTCCCGGAAACCACGCGCATAAAGGCGACGCGGTCACGGTGTTTCGGGTCCATGTTTGCCTGGATCTTAAAGACAAAGCCGGTGAACTTCTCTTCCTGCGCTTCTACAGTGCGGGTGTCGGTCTGACGTGGCATTGGACGCGGCGCCCAGGAGACCAGGCCATCCAGCATATGATCCACGCCAAAGTTACCCAGCGCGGTCCCGAAGAAGACCGGCGAGAGTTCGCCGCTCAGGAACGCTTCCTGCTCAAACTCGTGCGAGGCACCCTGCACCAGCTCCAGCTCTTCACGCAGCTGCGTCGCCAGATCTTCACCGACGGCGCTGTCAAGTTCCGGGTTATTCAGCCCCTTCACGATGCGCACGTCCTGAATGGTGTGCCCTTTACCGGACTGGTAGAGGTAGGTCTCATCTTTGTAGAGGTGATAAACCCCTTTGAACAGCTTGCCGCAGCCAATCGGCCAGGTGATCGGTGCGCAGGCGATTTTCAGCTCGCTTTCCACCTCATCCAGCAGCTCCATCGGATCGCGGATGTCACGGTCAAGTTTGTTCATAAAGGTCAGGATCGGCGTATCGCGCAGACGGGTGACTTCCATCAGCTTACGGGTACGATCCTCGACGCCTTTCGCGGCATCGATCACCATCAGACAGCAGTCCACGGCGGTCAGGGTGCGGTAGGTGTCTTCCGAGAAATCTTCGTGACCTGGGGTATCCAGCAGGTTCACCAGGCTGTCACGGTAAGGGAACTGCATCACCGAGGTCGTAATGGAGATACCACGCTGTTTCTCCATCTCCATCCAGTCCGACTTAGCGTGCTGGTTAGAGCCGCGGCCTTTAACCGTACCGGCGGTCTGGATAGCCTGTCCGAACAGCAGCACTTTTTCGGTAATCGTGGTTTTACCGGCATCCGGATGCGAAATAATCGCGAAGGTGCGGCGGCGTGCCACCTCTTCTAAAAAGGGATTAGACATGAATTCTTCTCAATGGAGCAGCGCGGGTCACAGGCGCTGCTGATAAATCACGGTGGCCGGCAGAACCTTACCGGCGGGTAAACGGTGCCAGAACGATCTTTTATCGTTGGCGGGTCAGCGCGAAGTTACATTGGCGTGAATTCCGGTTACCTGGTCAGCTTTAAGGCGGCATAGCATACAATATTTTGCGCGCGCGGCCTACAGGGGAAGCGGCGGGATTTAGCGGAGATAGCGCGGTGAAGAGTGGCTCAGGGCGGGGCTGACCCGCGCCCGCCCTGTTTTCGTTATCCCAGCACCTTTCTGACGCAGGCTTTGAAGATCTGCACGCCGATCTCCAGCGAGCTGAGGTCAAATCGCATATCGGGATGGTGCAGTCCTGGCGTCAGGTTAGTACCCAGCCCCCAGAACCCCGCTTTCACTCCCGGACGCTTCACCGGATAGTAGAAAAAGTCCTCGCTGCCTGGCGTTGTGCGGGCTGGCAGTGCACCCGCTTCGCCCAGTACCTCAACGATAGCGGCGCGGATCACCGCCGTGGCTTCATCATCGATCTCGGCCGCAGGCATCTCTTTCAGCACGCGGACCTCGGCGCTGGCCCCCAGCGCCGCCACGCTGTGGGTAATGGCGCGCGTCACCTGCTCTTTCAGCTGGGTCATCGGTCCATTCTCCTGAGAGCGCAGATCCCACACCACACGGGCTTCATCCGGCACCGAGTTCGTTACCCCGGCGTCACACAGGAAACGGGTCGCTTTAACGCTCCAGGTCAGGCCGGGAGAGAGATGCAGGGCGTTGACCGCCTGCACCGCCTGAACGGCGGCATCGAGCGCATTCACGCCCAGATGCGGACGCGCCGCGTGGGCAGGCTGGCCTTTAATCGTCGCTTCCAGCGTGCTGCAGGCGGAGTAAAGCACCGCAGGCACCGCCTGCCCCACGACACACTCCTCCAGCGGACGCAGATGGAAGCCCAGAATCATCTCTACATCATCCAGCGCGCCCCCCTCGATCATCGACAGCGCACCGGCGCCCAGCTCCTCGGCGGGCTGAAACAGGATCTTCAGCCGGCCACGTTTCACTGTGCCCTCCTGCAGCAGAGCCGCGGCCGCCGTCAGCACCACCGACGAGTGACCATCGTGACCGCAGGTGTGCCGCGCACAGGGGACACCGTCGATCACGTGTCCCAGTGCATCCATATCCGCCCGTAGCGCCAGCACCGGCCCCGGGACACCGCTGTCAATCTCCGCCACGATACCGGTGGTGTTGTTAATGTTGCGCGTCACCTTCAGGCCCGCTTTCTCCAGCTGGTCAGCGATATAGGCCGAGGTTTTGAACTCCTGAAAACCGAGCTCCGGGATTTCATGCAGCGTGTGATAATGCTCCAGTACCTTAGTCAAAACGTTACTCCTGAATAAACAGACGCATAACAGACATGGCGATCAGCGCGTTGATGATGCTGACCAGCATCAGCAGCGGCCAGTATTTTTTGGGTACATCGGCCACACCCAGCAGCCGTCCCATATATTGCAGTTGCGATCCCATCAGAAAAATCGCCGGCGCCAGGATGGTGATATCTGCTCCGGTCAGCAGCCCTTTGGTCAGCAGGCTGACCGCCACGCCGGTTCCCGCCGATGACGAGAGCCAGGCCGTCAGCAGCACCGTGATCGCTTCACCCGGCAAGCCGAACAGCCCCATCACAGGCGCAAAAACATGGCCAAGGAACTGCATGATACCCAGCAGATTCAGCACCTCCGCCAGCACATAGGCCATCACCACATTCGGCATCAGGTTGTGGATGGCGATATGAAAACCTTTCCGTGCGCCGGTAACAAATACGTCAAACGGATTGCTGCTGGCAGTAACGCTTTTATTTTCCATCGATAAAATCCTTCTTATAAACACTGTTTAGCACAGCGCGCGTGATGGCCGCACCGACAAATTTCAGCGCGAACATGACTAACAGCGGAATGATGATCGGCAGCGTCATTGAGGCAAAGAGTGCGGAACCGATGGCGAAGTAGTTATTGATTAACCCGGCCCCGGAATATTGCCAGGCGCTCATGACCACCACCTCTTTCTTACCAATCTGCTTCTGATCGGCCATCTCTTTCGTTAGCGCAGCACCTGCGTCGGTGCTTTGCAGGTCGGTGATGAGTGCCAGCCCGCAATGCCCCGGCAGACCCATCAGAGGTCTGAGTAAGGGCGTCAGCAGCCGATGCGCCGCCCGAATCGCACCGTAGTGGGTAAAGATCTCCAGCACGCCCAGCGCCAGCATGACGGTAGGCGTCAGCGACAGGGCGAACAGGAAGCCGGCTTTGGCACTCAGCCCGCCTGCGCCGAGAAAGGTGTTACTGGCGGGATCTTTCATGGTGCCAAAACTGCCGCCCAGCGTGGTGAAATCAAACGCGCCAAGCCATTTCAGGCCGTCGACGTTATAAAAGAGCCCGGAAAAAAACAGAATGGCAAAAATTAACGCGACATAACTGCCTCTGGTCGCCGTCATTTTCATCGGTGTAACGCGGGTTTCATCTGACATGATTTTCTCCTGATCACCTGACCTGCCCCTGTTCCCTGTCGGGGCAAGTTTCAATATATGGAACTTAGTTCTAAGCAGGATTTATGCCAGTGCTGACGCAGTCAGCCTTTATTCCTGCCCTGTTTCGCCTCTCCGGCTCCTCCATCCCCGCGATATGCGCGACTGCACGGAAATTTATTTTGTGTCCGCTGCGGATGCGTGCCTGCTGGCCATATCCGGTAGCCGCGCTCGTATGCCGCCATCAGGGCGATTGCACCAGCAGGATGCTCTACAGGTGCACTAGCGTGGTGCCATCCCCTCTGTTTTCAGGCCGATAACCTGTAATACAAAATGAGAATTGGTCGCATTCAAATTGCTGAATAATTCTATTTAAATCAAACAGATGAATTGCCCTGTTTTGCGAAAAAGGCTTCACATTACTAACATGTCTGATGCATAATTCGCCGCATCTGCCTGTTTAATTAACATCTTCGTAAAAAGGACTCGGCCATGCTGACTGCTGAAATGACTGGACGTTTAAACGACCAGCTGAACCTGGAATTTTTCTCTGCCAATCTTTATCTGCAAATGAGTGCCTGGTGCTGTGACAAAGGCTTTGAAGGCGCCGCGTCCTTCCTGAAAATGCACTCACGTGAAGAGATGCAGCACATGCAGCGTCTGTTTGACTACCTGAGCGACACCGGCGCAATGCCGGTACTGGGAACCATCGCGGCACCGCCGGTTTCCTTTAACTCACTCAATGAGATTCTGGAGCAGGCGCTGGAGCACGAGCAGCTTATCACCCGTAAAATCAATGAGCTGGCACATGCCGCCATGACCTCACAGGATTACTCCACCTTCAACTTTCTGCAGTGGTATGTTGCCGAGCAGCACGAAGAAGAGAAGCTGTTTAAAACCGTGCTGGATAAACTGGCGCTGGTCAGCAACAGCGGCAACGGTCTCTTCCTGGTCGACAAAGATCTGGGCCGCATGAGCACCGAGAACCACGCAGAGTAATCTCTGTCGGGACCACGAAGTCAGAAGACCGGGTCGCTGTGAGATCGTGCTTTCACAGGGAACAGGGTCAGATCGGAAAGACGCAAAAGCCGCCATCCCTGGCACGCTCGGCCCGCGCCATCCCTGGCGCGGGACGCTTTCCTCCTCTGACCCTGTTCCCTGCCAGCTGAACTTAAGCGTTGCTGTCCGGAAACTGATTGATTCGGCTTTGCCACCTCAACACAGCTACTGCAGCCGGTAACTCGCCGCTTTCTCGCCATTCACCCACAGCTCACGATCTTCACCCGCAGGCAGTAACAGCGCGATCTCCCGCCAGGCAGGCTGATAATCCCCGCGTTTTTCCACCGTCAGATCGATGCGCGTGGCGCTGCTGCACAACGTCCAGCTGAGCCACAGGGCGTTCCCCTGCTGCCAGCCGTGACTCTCACCATCATCGTCAAAGGTTTGTCCCTGCGTCGTTACCCCTTCAGGTGCAGGCCATATCTGCCACTGCCGCACCGTGTCGCGCCGCGCATCGGTCGTGCTTTCACACTCACCCAGCGGAATGACCGCACCGGCCCGCACCAGCAAAGGCAGCCGATCGAGCGGCGCATCCAGTGTGATCGTCTCGCCGCCCGCAAACGCCCTGCCGCTGTGCCAGTCATACCAGCCACCGGCATGACGGGGCAGATAGACCTGACGGCTGCGCGCGCCCTGCTCCACCACGCTGGCGACCAGCAGATCGCGACCCAGCATAAAATCATCACACTCCTCATAGGTTCGCGGGTCCTGCTCGTGGTCGAGGAAGGTCGGACGCAGCATCGGCTCATCTTCTGAACTGGCCAGCCAGGCCAGCGTGTAGAGATAAGGCATCAGACGATAGCGCAGCCGGATCGCCTCGCGGATCATCGGCGTCACCTCCGGGTACATCCAGGGTTCGTTCACGGTGTGGTCGTCATTCCATGAGTGAATGGTAAAGCGCGGATGCATCACGCCATTCTGAACCCAGCGCACAAACAGCTCGGCATCGGGTTTATCGCCCGAGAATCCGCCGACATCGTGTCCGACGTTAAACAGCCCCGACAGGCTCATGCCCAGCCCCATGCGGATGTTGTAGCGCAGGGTTTGCCAGCTGGTGCGGTTATCCCCGCTCCAGGTCTGCACGTAACGCTGCATCCCGGCGCAGCCGGAACGCGAGATGAGATAGGGACGCTTGTTCGGGGCGAACTGCTGCTGCGCTTCCATGGAGGCGCGCATCATCAGCAGCGGCATCACCGGCCGGATATGCTTGATAGCGATCGGCTGACCAAAGCCGTGACAGCGTGCTTCGCCATCCCACACCTCATATTCGTTATTGTCGTTCCAGGTGGCGTCGATACCCTTTTCCAGCAGCTGCCGGGTGACGTTCTCCTGCCACCAGCGCACCGCTTCCGGATGGGTAAAATCGAGGTGCGAGCCCTCATCATCCCAGAACACCGAGCGCTCAGGGCGATCCTGCTCAGAGTCCCGAATAAACAGCCCCCGGGCCGCCACTTCCTGATAGCGCGGGTGATCCTGCAACAGACAGGGCTTGATGTTAGCCGCCAGCTTCATCCCGGCATCGTGAAACGCCGCGCTCAGGCCGTCGGGATTCGGGACTTTGTCATAGTTCCAGTGGAACACGTAGCGCTTGTTATTGATCGAGGTATAGCCGGAAGAGAGCTGGAACGAGTCGCAGGGGATCTCATGCTCGTGACACAGGCGGATAAAGGATTGCAGCTGCTGCTGCGCATCCGGCGCGTCGGTGTAGTGCATGGTCGAGCCGCTGTAGCCCAGGCTCCATTTCGGCTGAAACAGTGTCCGTCCGGTCAGGCGGACAAAGGCTTTGGTGACGTCGAGCAGCGTCGGGCCCAGCATCATATAGTAATCAAGGTCGCCCGCCTCAGCGCGGTAGCGGCGGTAAGGCAGATGGTAGTTATCCAGTTCGTTACCGAGATCCAGCCAGCTGCTGCTGAGGTTGTCATAAAACAAACCGAAGCTGACGCCATCGCGTTGCGTCAGGGTAAAGGGAATATGTTTATAGAGCGGGTCGGTGCTGGCAGCGTTGTAGCCCATCGCGTCGAGGTTGCGCATCTCAAAGCGCCGGTTGACGCGGTTCAGGTCGCCGCTCTTCTCGCCCAGACCGTAAACCCGATCCTGGGGCTGACGACGCTGATAGTGCTCCACCCCATCCCCGTGCGCGTTGAGCAGATAGGCGCCGGTGTGACGGTCGGCGGTGAGCGGCTGCCAGCTCTCACCATCAAACTGCTCCCAGCTCAGGCAGAGCGGCTGATGCACCGTAACCCGCAGCCGTGACGTGCTGAGGCGCAGCTGCTGGGCATCGTGCTCAACCTGAAAGGGCGGCAGCGTAAAGCCGTCCAGCGCCTCACGATCCCGTCCCTGCCAGGGCACATCCGTGACCGGTGCAATGCTCCAGGTGCGGTCCAGCGCCAGCTCGCCATCGCGCTTCAGCAGAACGCGTATCAGCTTCTCCTCCAGCACGTAAAGCCGCAGGTGATGCCGCTCTTCGACCTTGAGTTCAACAAAGTGGTCGGCCTGCTGATGCAGCGTCCAGTTCTTCAGGGTTTTCATCACGATATCCTTATGGGTTAGCCGGGCGCTGGCGGCGTTCGGCGATCAGCATCACCAGGAAAACGGCACCAATCAGGTCAAAAAAGCCCATCGCCACAAACAGCGGATTAAAGCCGATGGTGTCGGCGGTGACGCCGATAATCAGCGAGAAGATAAAGCTGGCAATCCAGGCGCAGGAGCCGCGCATGCCGTTGACCGTCGCCATCTGACGGCGATCGAAACGCTCCACCACCAGCGCACTGAGCATGCAGGAGATGACCTGATGCCCGAAGCCACCGATGGAGATGAGCGCGATAGCCAGCAGGGGATCTTTCACCAGCGTCATCAGCGCCAGCGAAACCATTAACAGCGCGCCCGTCACCGAACTGGCGACAATCGAGTTAACGCGGGTAAAACCGAACCAGCGCACATAAATGCGGGTGAGATAACCGCTGGCGACGCTGCCAAGGTCAGCTGCGAGGAACGGCAGCCAGGCAAACATCACGATCTGCTTCAGATCCATGCCGCGCTCATTGGCGAGGTAGAGCGGCACCCAGAAGCTCAGCACCGCCCAGGCGGGTTCAGCCAGAAAGGCCGGAATCGCAATACCGTAAAACTTCTTCTCTTTACCAATCACTTTCAGCGCTTTGAAGAACGGCAGCTTCTCGCCGATGGCTTCGTTGTCCTGATTGATAAAGTCGCGCTCCTCAGCAGAAAGGCGCGGATGGCTCTGCGGAGCGTGATAGCCCCACCACCAGAAGAGCACCCACAGCAGCCCCAGGCCGCCTGTCAGCAGGAAGGCGCCCTGCCAGCCAAAGTTGATGTGGGAAACGTAGATGATGGGCGGTGCCAGCATCGCCCCGATGGAGAAGCCGACGCCCGCCCAGCCTGCTGCCACCGGCCGCTCTTTTTTCGGGAACCAGTCACCAATCGCTTTGGCGTTGGCTGGCGTGGCGGCCGCTTCAGACGCCCCCATGACAAAGCGCAGCAGCGCCAGATGCAGCCAGCTTCCGGCCCCGGCGTGCAGCAGACAGGTGACCGACCAGACCAGCGCACAGATCAGGAAGCCCATTTTCAGGCCGATCACATCGATCAGCCAGCCGCAGACCGGCTGAAACAGGGTGTAGGCCAGCTGGAACGCCGCCACCACCCAGGAGTACTGTTCGGTACTCATGTTGAGGCTGGTTTTGAGTTCCGGTGCCAGAATGCCGAGTGAGTTGCGGGTGATGTAGTTAACGGTCACACCCAGCAGGAACATCCCCAGCATCCACCAGCGTAAATTTTTAATCACGCGCACCGTGCGTGAAGCACTGACGGGTTTGGTTGTCGATCCGAGGCTCATAGTGCCACTCCTGATTTCCATTGATAAATCACACCGCCTGCTGGCGTACCGCGTGTCCTTTTAGCGAACTTAGAAAAGTGCGAAACGTGGGTACAGCCTCTTTTTTGCAACTCTTTTCATGGCAGGCTGATTACCGGCAGGAAATGACACTGAAACGCCCATCTGACGCGATTCAGCAGGTTATGAAAAATTTTTCACTGGCAGATTTGAAGGCGATCACAGAATGAAACAAAGGCTGAAAGTAAGCGAAATTGCGGCGCTGAGCGGCGTTTCGATCAGCACGGTGTCACGGGTACTGGCGGGCAAAGCCAATACCCGCCCCGCCACCCGCGACAAGGTGCTGGCCGTGGCGCAGCAGCAGGGTGTGCTGGATAACCTGCACAGCGGTCGCCTGCTGCTGAATAATCTGATGGTCTTCGCGCCACCGCGTGCCTTCGACGTGCGCAGTGACATCTTCTACTACAAAGTGATTCAGGGGATCAGCCAGGCGGTGGAGCCGCACGAGGTGCGGCTGCGCTACTCTCCGCTGGAAGAGGTGGAGAGTGACGCGGCGCTGTTTATCGACAAAATGCAGCAGACCGAAGCGGCAATCCTGATCGGCATTGATGATGAGCACATTCATCAGCTGGCGGCGGAGATGAACAAACCCTGCGTGCTGATTAACGCCCGCGATCGCCGTATGCGGCTGCCTTCGGTGTCGCCGGATCATCAGCTGATTGGGGAGTTTTCAGCCCGCTACCTGTTTGAGCAGGGGCACCGGCAGATCCTGTCGCTGCACTGCCTGCGCCGCTACACCATGGAGCAGCGGCTGCAGGGCGTGCGTGACGCCTGGCATGCGATGAATCTGCGCTTCGACAGCCGTCAGCATCTGCTGACGCTGAACAGCTTCAGCAGCAATGAAGCGGCGGAACGGCTCGGTGAATATCTGCGCCACTGCCCGGACGTGCTGCGCCCGACCGCCATTCTGGCCAGCGGTGATTACATTGCCGCAGGAGCGGTCAGCGCGCTGGAGCAGGCGGGCCTGCGGGTGCCGCAGGATATTTCGGTCATGAGCATGGATGGCTTTAACCTGGCCGCCATCCACGATATTCCCCTGACCTCAGTGCAGGTGCCGCGTGATGAGCTGGGGGCCGCCGCCGTGAAAGTGCTGCAGGAGATGCGACTTAATCCTGCCACCCCGGCCGGCACCCTGCTGCTGAATGGCCGGCTGGTGGTGCGCGAATCGGTGCGCCGCATCCGCGACAACCTCAGCCATGCGCCGGTTCAGCAGCATGGCCTTTACGACTGACCCAGCGTTTTCAGCCGCAGTTCCGACGGCTGAGGACGTCCGAACAGGAAGCCCTGGAACAGCGTACAGCCCTCATCGCGCAGCTTCATAAACTGCTCATCGCTCTCCACCCCCTCAGCGGTGATCTGGATATCCAGACTGCGACTCATGCCGGTAATGGCCCGGATAATCGCCAGCGCCTCACGGCTGTCCCCCATGTCGTTAATAAAGGATTTGTCGATTTTGATTTTGTCGAACGGGAAGGATCGCAGATAGCTCAGCGACGAATAGCCGGTACCAAAATCATCCAGCGCAATCTGCACGCCCAGCGCCTTGAGATTCTGCAGGGTACGGATATTCCCCAGCGAATCATCCAGCAGCACCGATTCGGTGATCTCCACCTCCAGCCGCGCCGGATCCAGCCCGGACTCCTGCAGTGCGCCCTCCACCACTGGCACCAGCGAGCTGTTTTTAAACTGCAGCGGTGAGAGGTTAACCGACACCGACTGGTTGCCTTCCCAGCTCGCCGCTTCACGACAGGCTTCATAGAGCGCAAACGCGCCCAGCATATGAATCAGGCCGGTCTCTTCCGCAATCGGAATGAAGTCGTTGGGCATGATCAGGCCACGGATGGGATGATGCCAGCGCATCAGCGCTTCATAGCCAATGATGGTGTGGTGGTCGCCATTGGTGATGGGCTGGTAGTAGAGCCGCAGATGCCCGCCGCTGATCGCATCGCGCAGGTCATTTTCAATCAGGCGGCGGCTGCGTGCCACGTCGTCCATCTCCAGCGTGAAGTGCTCAAAGCGGTTACGGCCGTTGCGTTTGGCCTCATACAGCGCCATGTCGGCACAGCGCAGCAGCTGTTCCGGCGTGTTGGTGATGGTGGTGCTGAGCGCAATACCGACGCTGAGCCCGACCGAGAGGTTATGACCTTCGATGTTGACCGGCGGACGAATGGCCTCGATCAGCCGCTGTGCGACCACGCTCGCCTCGTCACCGCTGGCAACCGACGGCAGCACGATGGCGAACTCGTCGCCGCCGATACGCGCCAGGGTATCCTGATCGCGCAGCACGTTGCGCAGACGCTTCGCCACACTGCGCAGCAGCTCATCGCCTATCTGGTGGCCCAGCGCATCGTTCACATTCTTGAAATTGTCCAGATCGAGGCAGAGCGCGGCGGTCTGACGCGGCGTCTGACCGGCGTTGCGCAGCGCTTCACTCAGGCGCTGGCGGAACAGGATACGGTTCGGCAGGCTGGTGAGGTTGTCATGGTGCGCCATGTGGTGAATGCGGGCATCTGCGGCGCGCTGGTCGGTCACATCTTCCACCAGCAGCATCAGATAGTTTCGCCGTGCATCCTGACCATTAATCGCGGTGGCGCGGGTGTGCAGGATGCGCTCACCGCTGGCGGTCATCATCAGCTGTTCACGCTCATGCATCCCCTCGCTGCGCAGCGCCACATCCGCCAGATTGTTGAAATAGTCGCTTAACTCAGGCGACATGCATTCATGCGGCCGTTTGTTGACGATCAGCGATTTCGACAGGCCAAACAGCTGCTGGGTACGGTCGTTGACCAGCAGAATCTCGCGGGTAATGGCATCTTCGACAATCACGCAGGAGGGGATGTTGGCGATGATGTTATCCAGAAAGCGGGAGAGCGCCGTTTTCTGGGTACTCTGAGCTTCCGCCAGATCGCGGGCGCGCAGCACCTGCTGCTCCTGCTCACGACGTTCCGTCCGGTCGCGGGTAATCTTGGCGAAGCCGATCAGCTTGCCGTCATCGTCGTGGATCGCGTCGATCACCACATGCGCCCAGAAGGCGCTGCCATCTTTGCGGTAGCGCCACCCCTCATCTTCGAAGCGGCCGGTTTTCAGCGCAATGCCGAGGTTGGCTTCCGGCGTTCTGTTCAGCCGCTCCTGAGCGCTGTAAAACAGCGAGAAGTGCTGACCCACGACCTCTTCCGCCCGGTAACCTTTGGCGCGCTCGGCACCGGCGTTCCAGTTCACCACCACGCCGTCGATATCCAGCATATAGATGGCGTAATCGGTGACGCCCTCCACCAGCAGCCGGAAACGTCGCTCCTGCTCACGCTGCTCATTGCGTACGCGCTGCTGTTCGGTACAGTCGCGGGTGATCTTGGCGTAACCCAGCAGCTTACCCTGATCGTCACGGATCGTGTCGATCACCACGTGCGCCCAGAAGGCGCTGCCATCTTTGCGGTAGCGCCAGCCCTCATCTTCAAACCGGCCGGTGCGATAGGCGATCTGCAGGTTCTGGCTGGGAACGTGATTCAGACGATCCTGCGCGCTGTAGAAGCGGGAAAAATGCTGGCCGACAATCTCTTCGGCTACATAGCCTTTGGCGCGCTGGGCGCCGGCGTTCCAGTTCACGACGTTGCCGTCGATATCCAGCATATAGATGGCGTAATCGGTGACGCCCTCCACCAGCAGACGGAAGCGCGCCTCCTGTTCCCGCTCTTTGCGCTGCTGCTCCTGCTGCCGGGTACAGTCGCGGCAGACCACAGCGAAGCCCACCAGCTGCGCCACATCATTGCGGATGGGATAGATCACCACATGCGCCCAGAAGGTGCTGCCATCTTTACGGCAGCGCCAGCCTTCGTAATCATAACGTCCCACGGTGGCGGCAATATCGAGTTCCCGCTGCGGCAGACCGCGACGACGATCCTCTTCGTTGTAAAACACGGCGGCATGCTGACCCATAATTTCTTCTGGCCTGTAACCCAGAACGTTCAGCCCGCCTTCATTCCAGCTGGCGACGGTTCCGTCCGGTTTGAGCATGGCGATCGCGTAGTCGATCACGCTTTGTACCAGCATGCGATAGATGACATCAGAGTTATTATCCATTGTTATTTGCCTGCTGCTCGGTAGCCTGGTCATGGCTTAGGAATGTTCTTAATACATCTGCGGAGACTACAGCGGAAATGGGCTGTGAAGACAAGTGTATTAAGAAGAATAACTAATCTTAACAGGGGAGTTATCGGCAGCGGTGAGCAAATGTTCAATGGTGTCGCGATCGGGGCGAGCGCGCGCGCCTAAGGCGCAGAGCGGGATTCCGGGAAGAGGGGGGAAAAGCGCGAGACGGGCTCGCGCATCGTTATTCTGCAGCGTGTCTGATGCACCTTCCCTTATGGCTGCGGCTGCATGGCGGCAATCGGCTGCCAGATTTCTGTCAGTGCGCCCTCTTTACCGGTGAAGGGATCCTGGGTCGGCAGAGGCACTTTTTTCACCTGCTCCTGCGCCATTTTCAGTTTCGCTGGCTCATCGCGCAGTGTCTCGGGCGACATGCCACGCGGATAGGCTCCGACCACCATAAAGTCTTCACTGGCGCTGACCTGCCGGTGGCCGACGCCCGCCGGGATCAGCACCGCATCGCCGGCGCGCAGCGTCACCATCCGGCCACTGTCACCGCCAAACAGCACTTCCGCCCAGCCTTCAGCCACACCCAGCAGCTCATGGGTGTTGGGGTGGTAGTGGGTGTAAGGGAAAATCGGATAGCGCCAGGCGGGTGGCCAGCCGTTTTCTTCGAAGGTTTTCTCAAACCATGCGGCGATCTCCTCCTCTTCCGGCACCACGCGTGGCCAGATAATCAGAGGTAACGGGTTATTCGGCACGCCGCCCGACGGAATGGCGAGCATCAGGTGCTGAGGATTGTCAGACGCCCCGGCCGAAAAGGTGCCAGCGGCAAAAGACATCATCAATAACAGACTGGAGGATGGGGTACGCATGCAGGTTCTCCGCTTTTTTTATCAGTGTGGCAAACCTGCGCCACAATGCAATGTGCGCCAGGCGACAGAATTGAGATAATTGACTGATATTGCTGACTAAAGCCAAATGCGGCGTTAACTACAGGGTGTTACCCGCCCTGCACCACCACGGGAAGCGGTTCTGACTGCGGTAAAATGTTGCAAAATGTCAGGCCGCCCGGAGCAGGACGCCGGTCACGGTTCAACTGTTATATAAAAATCGCACAGATCTGTTTCTGATATCCTTGACTGTTATCTGTTCTAATCGCTAGCAGATCACAGAGAGGTAACCAATGGACGCTATTAAACAAATCCTGATTGACGAGATCGCCACGCTTAACCGCGAAGAACGTCGCGACAATTTGCCGCGCTTCAGCCTCTCGTTTCTGAAAAACCATCCCGGCCTCTGGGCGGTGATGTACCTGTGCTATGGCCTGTGCGTTGCGCTGATTTTCACGACCGAGATGCTTGGCTGGCCCGCCTTCTGGTTTGCGACCATCTTTGTCCTGGTGATGAGCCTGCTGATGCTGATGGACATCAACCCGAAATATCGCTTTGAGGATATCGACGCCCTCGATCTGCGCGTCTGCTACAACGGCGAGTGGTATTACGTTCAGCCGGTGCGCGAGCAGGCCGTGTCGCGGATTCTGTCGCTGCCCGAGACGCCGGAACGGGTGAAGAGCGGCATCCAGCGTCTGCTGTCGCAAAAAGGCGAAGTCGATTTTTATGATGTCTACTACCTGACTTGGGGCCATCAGGAAGCAGCGCGGGTTTAATCAGCCCCGCTTTCCGCCATTAACCGACCCAGCGTTTCGATTGCCGCCTCGGCCCGGCTGTCCCACGGCCAGGCGGTATTCAGCCTGAAGCAGTGACTGAACTGCTCTCCTGCCGAAAATAACTGTCCCGGTGCAATACTGATCCCCTGCGCCAGCGCGCGCTGATAAAGCCGGGTGGTATTGATCCGCTCCGGCAGCGTCACCCAGAGAAAATAACCGCCGAGCGCCTCACTGAGTGTGGCCTGAGGTGGCAGCACCTTCAGGAGCGCCTGGCGCACCATCTGTTGCCGCTTCGCCAGGATCTGCCGCAGGCGCTTCAGGTGGGTGTCATAACGCCGTGTCGCCAGGAAATCCGCCAGCGCCAGCTGCATGGGCGCGCTGGTCGAGAGCGTGCTCATCAGTTGCAGCCGCTGAATGCGCTGCGCATGCTGTCCCGCCGCCACCCAGCCAACGCGAAATCCCGCCACCAGCGATTTTGAAAATGACCCACAGTGCAGCACGTTGCCCTGACGATCCCAGGCTTTGGCCGGCAGCGGCGCGACATCGCCTGTCCAGAGTTCGGCATAGACATCATCCTCGATCATCGGCACCTGATAGCGCGCCAGCAGCGCCACCAGCTGCTGCTTGCGTTCCGGGGTCAGGGTGACGCTGAGCGGGTTCTGCAGGGTGGTCATCAGCCAGCAGGCTTTAACCGGCCAGCGCTGCAGCGCCTCCTCCAGCTGGACGAGATCGATGCCCTGTTTTGCATCCACCGGGATCGCCAGCGCTTTCAGCTTGAGCCGCTCAATCGCCTGCAGCGCGCCATAAAAACCGGGATGCTCAATCACCACGTAATCGCCCGGCTCGGTGAGGGATTGCAGGCTGAGGTTCAGCGCCTCCAGCGCCCCGCTGGTGATGACAATTTCATCCGGTGACAGCGTGATGCCCTGACGCGCATAGCGCTGCGCCAGCAGCTGTCGCAGCGTGGCGTTACCGGGCGGCAGGTTATGCAGCGCATCGGTTGGCGTGAGGTGATGGGAGACATTCGCCAGCGAGCGCATCAGCTGACGCTGCGGAAACAGCGCGGGGTCGGGAAAGGCGGAGCCAAACGGCACTATCGCCGGATCGCGCGTTGCCTGCAGCACATCAAACACAAAGTCGTTGATATCCACCTGCTCGCTGATCGCCACGCTCATGGGCGCGGGTGCCAGCGCGCGGGGCGCGACGTAGTATCCCGACTGGGGACGGGAGACGATCCAGCCCTGGCTCTCCAGCAGCTCATAGGCGTGCAGCACCGTCATCAGGCTGACGCCCTGCTGCGCCACCTGCTGGCGCAACGAGGGTAAGCGTGTGCCCGGCAGCCAGATGCCGGCCTCTATCTGCTGCTGAATCTCATCCATCAATCGCTGGTATTTCGCCACGGCTCATCTCTCCTTGTCTGACCGCGTGACTTTACCACGCGCGGCGGCCAATGACAGGCGGCATGAACCGCTTATACAGCCCCATTGCACTGACGCAACGCGCACGGGACGCTTTTTCAGCACCGACGCGCCGCGCGTCAGACCGCTGCCACCTCTGGCGTCAGCGGCCGATCGACATCCGCAATCAGGCCCGTGCTGGCCACCGTTTCTTCAATTTCTGCCGCGACAAAGTCGGTCAGCTCCGGCACCCGCTCCGGCGGAACCGGCTTACCCAGCAGATAGCCCTGCAGCGTATTGCAGCCCAGGCTGGTCAGAAACGCCTGCTGTTCGGCGGTTTCTACCCCTTCAGCCACCACTTTGAGTTGCAGCGACTGCGCCAGCGCCACGATGGCCGACACGATGGTGGCATCCTCTTTCTGATGCTGCAGCTCGTTCACAAAGGCCCGGTCGATCTTCAGTTCGCTGGCCGGTAATCGCTTCAGATAGAGCAGGCTCGAGTAACCGGTGCCGAAATCATCAATCGAGGCTTTCACGCCCAGCCGGGTCAGCTCGGTCAGGATACGCACGCTCTCATCGGGATCGCGCATCGCGGTGGTTTCTGTCACCTCCAGGGTCAGCAGCTCGGCCGGAATCTGATGTTTTGCCAGCGCCTCAACCACCGTCTCCACCAGATTCGACTGCTCAAACTGCAACGCCGAGAGGTTAACCGCCACCGACCAGTGCGGGTGCCCCTGCAGATGCCACTGGCGCAGCTGGCGGCAGGCTTCCTGAATCACCCAGTTGCCGATATTGACAATCATCCCGGTCTTTTCCGCCATCGGCAGGAATTTATCGGGCGACAGCAGGCCGTGCTGCGGATGCTGCCAGCGCAGCAGCGCCTCAAAACCGAGGATCGGACCACGCGGGGCGCAGAATTTTGGCTGGTAGAACAGGCGCAGCTCATCATTATCCAGCGCCTGCCAGAGATCGTTATTCAGCTGCAGCTGACTCTGTGCCTGAATATTCATGGAGGGCTGAAAGAAGGTATAGCCGTTGCGGCCATTATTTTTGGTGTGGTACATCGCCGCATCCGCATTGAACATCAGCTCCCGCTCATCCACTCCGTCGCCGGGATAGACGGCAATTCCGAGACTCAGGGAAACCACCAGTTCATAGCGGGAAATATCAAACGGGCGATCCACCGCTTTGACCAGCTTATCGGCGACGGCCGCGGCATCATTGGGATCGTCAATCTCCACCAGCAGCACGAACTCATCGCCGCCAAGCCGCGCCAGCGTGTAGTAGCCGGTCATCTGCTGACTCATTCTCTCGGTTACGCCAACCAGCAGACTGTCACCAATATGGTGACCAAAGGCGTCGTTAACCGCCTTGAAGCCATCCAGATCCATAAACATCAGGGCGAACTGCGTCTGTTCACGGTTCGCTTTGTTGATCGCCTGCTCCAGCCGATCTTCCAGCAGGATGCGGTTTGGCAGCCGCGTCAGGTTATCGTGCAGCGCCAGCTGGGCCAGCTCGCGATTCGCCTCCGCCAGAGAGCTGGCGAGAATCGAGGTGCGCGCCTGCATCCGCGCATCCAGCATGGAGACCAGCAGGGTAATCCCCAGGATAGAGAGGGTGACCACGGTGACCAGAATCGCCAGCCAGTTGCTGTTGACGCCCTGCCCCACCGAATGACTGTGCGCGGGAAATTCGGCGGCCATCATGCCGGTGTAGTGCATGCCCGCAATGGCAAACCCCATCACCACTGCGGCGCCAATCCGCAGCAGCGTGACCCGGCTGGTCTGCCCTTCGCGCAGGTTAAAGGCGAGCCACAGCGCCGCGCCAGAGGCCGCCAGGGCGATGATTACCGACAGCCCCACCCAGCCCCACTGCCAGACGATACCGGGCGAGAACATCAGGGCCGCCATGCCGGTGTAGTGCATCGCCACCACGCCGCTGCCGAGGATCAGCGCGCCGCCCGCCAGCCGCGGCCAGGGCAGATCGCTATGGCAGACCAGCCACAGCGCAAATATCGACGCACACACCGCGATGGCGGCAGAGAGCGCGGTCAGTGAGGCGTTGTAGCTCATCACCATATCCATGTTCATCGACAGCATGCCGATAAAGTGCATCGCCCAGATGCCGATCCCCATGGAAAAACCGCCGCCGAACAGCCAGACCAGCGCGACTTTGCCGGTCGAATGCACCACCCGTCCTGCCATATCCAGCGCGGTAAACGAAGCCAGCATCGCGACCAGAATCGAGACGATAACAATAAAAGAGTCGTATGAGGTCACTAACATAGTGCATTCCCGCGAAAAGCCGTGCTTGTGGTTAGACAGAGGAGAGTGTTCTTTTTGTTATCGGCACCGCCCGGCGGTTAATGAGCCGCGCAGGCTGCGTGCTTCCACTTACTCTGATTGCTGAAAACTATCGTGACGTTCAGCCGGAAAGTGACGCCACCGGCTGTCGCCGTGAGGCGAAACGGAACGCGTCAACCCGATCCGCCGGGGTCGGTTTACCCAGCAGATACCCCTGCAGGGCATCAAAGCCTAAGCTGGTGAGTAAATGCTGCTGCTCTTCGGTTTCCACCCCTTCCGCCACCATCCGCAGGTTGAGACTCTGCGCCAGCGTCAGCATGGCGCTGACCACCGTTGCATCTTCACTGCCGGGCCGCAGGCAGTTGATAAAGCTGCGGTCGATTTTGAGTTCGCAGGCATCCAGATCTTTGAGATGCAGCAGGTTGGCATAGCCGATGCCAAAATTATCAATGGCGACGCTGATACCCGCCTGCTGCAGTTCGCGGATGCGCTGCTGGCTGAACAGCGGGTCACGCATGGCTATCGTTTCGGTGATCTCCAGCATCAGCGCGCTGGCTGGCAGCTGGAAGTGCGCCAGCGTCCGGGTCAGCGTGGTCAGCAGATCGCGCTGATGAAACTGCAGGGCGGAGAGGTTCACCGACACCGTCCAGTCACTGTGGCCCTGATTGTGCCAGCTTCTCAGCTGGCGGCAGGTCTCCTCGATCACCCAGTTGCCAAGCGCGACGATCTGGCCGGTCTTTTCGGCGCGCGGCAGAAACAGCTCCGGCGTCAGTAACCCGCGCAGCGGATGCTGCCAGCGCAGCAGCGCCTCGAATCCCAGTAACAGGGTGCCGCCGGAACTGAATTTGGGCTGATAGAACAGGCGCATCTGCTGGCGCTCTATCGCCTCCCACAGATCGTTCGCCAGCTCCAGCTGATGCTGAGTCGCATCGCTCATCGCCGGTTCAAACAGGCACCAGCCATTGCGCCCGTTGTGTTTGGTGTGATACATCGCCGCATCCGCATTAAACAGCAGCTCATGCCGGTTTCGTCCGTGCAGCGGAAAGATTGCAATGCCGGCGCTGAGTGATACGTGCAGCACATAGCGGTCAAGTTCAAAGGGGGTGCTGATCACCTTAACCAGCTTTTGCGCCAGCTGACGGGCTGGCGTGATATCCAGCGCCTCTGCCATCAGCACAAACTCATCGCCGCCCAGACGCACCAGCAGCATCGTGGTCGTGAGCTGGCTGCGCAGCCGCTCCGCGACTGCGACCAGCAGGCGGTCACCGACGTGATGTCCCCAGGTGTCATTCACCGCTTTGAAGCCATCCAGATCCATATAGAACACGGCAAAGCGGCTCTCCTGCAGCATCGCCTGCTTAATCGCCAGATCGAGCTGCTGCTCCAGCATGACCCGGTTCGGCAGCGCGGTCAGGTTGTCGTGCATCGCCAGCTGGCGCAGCTCCTGGTTGGCACGATTGAGCCGCGCCGCCAGCCGTGCCGCGCGCAGCTGAGCATCCAGCATGGAACTCAGCAGCGTGACGCTCAGAATAAGCAGGGTAATCAGCGTTACCCATACCGCCAGCCCCGGATTGCTGAGGCCATGCGGCTGCATGGTGCTGCTCGGGCTGAACCGTGCGGCGGCCATGCCCACGTAGTGCATACCGGCGATGGCGATCCCCATCACCAGGGAAGCCAGACTGCGCATCAGCAGCAGATGCTGCTCCCCCTGGCGCAGATGAAACGCCAGCCACAACGCCAGCGCAGAGGCCACAAAGGCGATCAGCACAGAGAGGGCGACCAGCAGAGGATTCCAGTCAGGTCCCGGTTCAATCAGCAGCGCAGACATGCCGAGATAGTGCATGACCACCACCCCCGCGCCCAGGATCAGACTGCCGCGCAGCAGCCGGAAACGGGTGAGATGTACGCCTCCCACCGTCTGTCCGAAAGCCAGCATGGCGGCCAGAATCGCCACCAGCAGCGAGCCTGCCGTCAGGTGCACGTCATAGCGCATCGTCATCGGCATCATCATCGCCAGCATGCCGATAAAGTGCATGGCCCAGATGCCAATTCCCATGGCGGTGCCGCCGACCAGCAGCCAGAATCGGGCAGGCCAGCCCTGGGAGACCGCCACCCGTCCTGCGGTATCCAGGGCTGTAAAAGAGGCAACAAACGCCACGATCAGCGAAATGCCGATCAGGACGTTATCCCAGGTGATATGCAGCATGTGCCACTCCTCACCACCCGTGCTGAACGGGTGCTGTGTAAAGTCTGATAAGTCATCTGAAAACCCCCGCGGGGGTGAAAGTTATTTAATGCCGGTATTTCGCCAGGAATTATTTCCGGCAAAACCCGCCCGCCAGCGCTGGAGAACGATGCGCAGCATCCTGTTCCCGCATCCGCTAAGCGAGCCGGTAAATCGTTATTATGTCTGATTGATACAGCAACATATTACCGAAGCGGAAAGCCTGTACGCGAGGAAAAAAACAGGGATTTCTGCTTTCCCGTTACGCTTACACACCTTGCTATTACTGGGTTATCGGCTGAAGTGACCATTAGATTAGTGAAAAATAATCAGGAGCACTTCGCCAGACGCGTTAACTGTTCTATAGTAAGTAAAAATGATATAAATCAGCACCCTTAAGTCTAAGATTTTTCTTAAGACAGCCCCGTTGCGGGCACTGCTTTATTTATTTCTTATTTTTGGGCCGAATCGTTAATTAATACCAGGTGAAAAAGCACTGACTCCTGATAATCCGTAAGGAAATATTATGAAACTCAAGCTTTTTCTGTGTGCTGCTGCGGGATTAACGCTGTCACTTCCGACCTTAACCCAGGCGGCAACCACCTCCGGGACCATCAATGCCACCCTCACGCTGACCACCGGTTGCCTGGTCAACGGTCAGTCCGCCACGGCAGGCGTTAACTTCGGTACGCTGAACTTTGGTAGCAGCGCCGCCACCTTTGATACGCTGAACGCCACCCTGGTGGGCGCCGCCGGTAACGGCATCTACGTGCGCTGCACCACCGGTCAGGACTATAACGTGGTGGTGACCAGCAGCAACGCGGCGCCAGCGACCATCTATGGCACCGCCTCTGCGTCACCGCGCTATTTGCTGCTGGGATCGGACAATGCGCAGGGCATCGCCTATACCCTCTACAGCGATGCCTCCTTCACTACCGCGATCGCCAACAATACGCCGATTGCCGCCAGCGGCACCAACGATCCGACGCTGGGCACCAACTACGCCATCTATGGCCGGGTGGTCGGCGGCGGCTTTAACCCGCTGATTCCGGCCGGAACCTACACCGATACCATTAACGTCGCCGTGAATTATTAACTGCAGCCGCAGGTCAATGAGGGTGGTTCTCTGGCGATCCTGCCTGATGATCGCACGTGCTTTGCCTCTGCTGACAGGGAGCGTCAGCGCCTGGGGGCTGCCCACCAGCACCTTTCAGGTCTCCGCATCGATCGTGGCAGGCTGCGTGATATCCGGTACCAATACCGGCGTTTTCGGCACGCTCAATTTCGGCACGCAGTCTGGCGTGGCGACAGCGACCGTCAACGCCAGCTTTGTGCAGAGCACGACCATCAATCTCGCCTGCACACCCGGCACCACACTGAGCATGAGCATCAATCAGGGCAATAACTACACCACCACCCGCAACCTGAAGCTGCCCAATTTCAGCAATACCGTTCCCTATACGCTCTTTAGCAATGCCAGCCGCACCACGGTGATCCCGGTCAACCAGGCCGTGCCGCTGAGCTACAGCAATGCCGGTAACATTACGCTGCCGATTTATGGCCAGCTGCAACTTCCCGGCACCGCGCGCGCCGGCGTTTATACCGACACGCTGACCGTCACCCTGAGCTGGTGAGGCGATAAAAAACAAGGATATGATCATGAAGTCACTGTGCGCTCTGCTGCTGCTGAGCCCCACCCTGCTCTCTCCGGCCTTCGCCGCTAACTCGGTGATGATCTGGCCCATCGATCCCGCCATTAATCCTGACGAGAAAGCCAGCGAACTCTGGCTGGAAAATCGCGGTAACAGCACCACGCTGATGCAGATCCGCGTCTTCAGCTGGCAGCAGGTCAGCGGCCAGGAGCAGTATCAGACTCAGCAGCAGGTGGTGGCCAGCCCGCCGATGGTGCGGATGGAGCCGGGCCAGAAGCAGCTGGTCAGGCTGATTAAACAGACGCCGCCTGCGGCCGGTAAAGAGCTGGCCTATCGGGTGGTGCTGGATGAGATCCCGGCGCCGCGCAATCCCGGTGAGAATCAGGCCGGGCTGACGTTTCAGATGCGCTATTCCGTGCCGTTATTTGTCTATGGCACCGGGCTGAACACCGACAGCGCCCGGCCGGTGCTGCGCTGGCAGCAGGTCAGCGACGGCGGCAAGCGCTGGCTTCAGCTGACTAACAGCGGCAGCGGCCACGCCCGGCTGAGCAATGTCACGATTGGCGGTCGCCGGCTGGGGGAAGGATTGTATGGCTATGTGCTGGCGGACAGCATGCATCGCTGGCCGCTCACCTCCCCGGTCAGCGGCGAGCTGAGCGCTGAGGTTAACAAGCGCCCGTGGCGCAGCGCGGCTCAGAAGTAAGTGCTGAATGAGACGCTACCCGCTTCATCCCTGTGCGCTGGCGGTTGCCAGCCTCTGCTACGCCTGCTCGCCGGATAGCGTGCTGGCGGAGACTTACTCCTCCCTGCCACCGCCGCCGAGCCTGCAGTCCCGCGACAGCGGCCAGCAATATATGCTGGAGCTGGTGGTGAATCAGCAGGCAGAGGGCAATATCGTACCGGCAGAGCAGCGCGACGGTCACTTCTGGCTGCGCAGCGGCGATCTGCAGCGTGCCGGTCTGCCGCGGGAAAAGCTGGGCCAGCAGCCGCAGGTCGATGTCAGCAGCCTGCCCCTGGTCAGGGTGGATTATGATGCTGCGCGGCAGCGGCTGCTGCTGACCGTGCCGCCAGAGTGGCTTCCCGGCCAGGTGATTGGCGAGGCGAAAAACGGGCCGCGCTATCCGGGACGGACCAGCAGCGGCGCGCTGCTTAACTACGATCTTTACGCCAGCCGCACCGACAACAGCGGCACCCGCCTCTCCGCCTGGAATGAGCTGCGGCTGTTCGGGGAGGCCGGGCATCTCTCCAGCAACGGCGTCTGGCAGCAGCAGCTGGAAGGCAGTCCCCCTTATCAGGATGATGGCTACATCCGCTACGACACCTGGTGGAGCAACGAAGATGAAAATGCGGCGGTGAGCTGGCGGGTCGGGGATCTGGTCAGCGACTCGCTCGCCTGGGGCAGCAGCGTGCGGCTCGGCGGCATCCGCATCGGTCGCGACTTCAGCATCCGGCCCGATCTGGTCACCTACCCGCTGCCCGCCTTTTCCGGCCAGGCCGCTGTCCCCTCCACCGTGGATCTGTTTATTAATGGCTATCGCTCCAGCCAGGCGAACGTGCAGCCTGGCCCCTGGTCGCTGACCAATGTCCCGTTCGTCAACGGCGCGGGTGATGCGGTGATCACCACCACCGATGCAACAGGCCGACGCGTCACCACGACCATGCCCTTTTACGTCTCCAGTAACCTGCTGAAAGCGGGACTGTCGGATTACGCCTTTTCCGCCGGGGCGATCCGCGAGAACTACGGCATTAAAAATTTCGATTACGGACAGGCCGCCGCCAGCGGCGCGTATCGTTATGGCATGACCGACTGGCTGACGCTGGAGAGCCAGGCAGAGGGCAGCGAAAACCTGGCAATGGGCGGGCTGGGCGGCCAGCTGCGCGTCGGCAGCTGGGGGGTGGTAAACGGCGCGGTGGCGCAGAGTCAGCTGGATGGCGAGCGCGGCGGGCAATACAGCTGGGGCTATCAGTACAACAACCGCTGGTTCAATTTCGGCACGCAGCAGACCCGGCGCAGCCGCGACTTTGGCAACCTGGCGCTGGTCGGCAGCCGTGCCGGAAGTCAGGCAGATAGCCGCTACGCGCTGTCGCGCCGCAGTGCGCAGTACAGCGCCAGCGTCTCACTGAACCGTTTTGGCAGCGTCGGCGCCGCCTTTATCGATATTACCGACGGTCAGGGCGACCGCACCCGCCTGTGGAATCTCTCCTGGAGTAAAAACCTGTGGGGCAACAGCAGCCTCTACGTCTCCGCCAGTCGCGATCAGCAGGAGAAGAGCTGGACCGGCGCGATCTCACTGGTGATCCCCTTTGGCGAACAGGGCAGCGCCGCGATCAGCACCGAACGCGACCAGCGCGGCCGCAACAGCCAGCGCGTCTACGCCTCACGCGCCATGCCCAGCGACGGCGGATTCGCCTGGGATGCCTCCTGGGCGAATCAGAGCGGTGACAGCGGCGATTACCGTCAGGGCAGCCTGCGCTACCGCAACAACCAGGTTGACGCCTCGGGAGGCTTTTATGGCGACGACGACAACCTCACGCAGTGGGCCGATCTCTCCGGCGCGCTGGTGCTGATGGACAACAGCGTCTTTGCCGCCAACGCCATCAACGACGCCTTTGTGCTGGTGAAAACCCGCTACCCGGACGTCAACGTCCGCTACGAGAATCAGTCGATGGGACGAACCAACCAGCAGGGCTATCTGCTGGTGCCCACCATCAGCAGCTACTACCCGGCTAAATATGATATCGACACCCTGGATCTGCCCGCCGATATGACCACGCCGCAGGTTGAGCAGCGCGTTGCCGTCCGGCGTCAGAGTGGCTATCTGCTCAACTTCCCGGTTGAGAAGCTGCGATCGGCCAGCGTGATTCTGGTCGATGCGCAGGGTCAGCCACTGCCGGTCTCAAGCCAGGTCGTGCGGCCCGATCGTCCCACGGAGTATGTGGGCTGGGATGGGATTGTCTGGATGGAGGCGCTGACGGTCAGCAATCCGATCGCGGTGGTCACGCCCGACGGCCGACGCTGTGAAACCGAACTGCACATCGCCAACGGTCAGCCGCAGGCGCTGAAAACCTATGGCCCGCTGACCTGTCCGCTGCCTGCACCGGCCGCGGGCAGCGCCACCACGCCCGCTGATACTTTCTCTTCCGGAGCGCGACCATGATAAAAATTCTGCTGAAATGGCTGATCCCTGCGGGCCTGCTGCTCTGTCTGCCGTCGCTGGGTTATGCTGCCTGTACCCTTCCCGCCTCCACCGCCAGCTTCGGCTCCCTCACGACATTTGTGGCGAATACCACCGTGAACGCCACCACCACCAACGCCAACGTCAACTGTGGCTCGGGCAGCGCGCTCTCGCTGCTGGGTAATAACCAGATTACGTTTCAGCTGACCGGCGCGACGAATGTCAGCGGCACGCGCGGCACCCTGAAACGCAGCGGTGACACCGGCAGCGATAATGTGCCGGTGCGGCTCTGCACCGACAGCGCCTGCGCCAGTGAACTGACGATTGGCGGCGCGGCCTACGTCTATGGGTCACAGACGCTGGTCAATCTGGCGGGGTTACTGGGCAGCCTCAACTTCGCTATCCCGGTTTACCTGCGCACCGTTCCCGGTCAGGTGGTGGCCGCCGGCACCTACCAGGTGACGCTGAACATGGCCGTGACGTATCGTGTCTGTACCAGTGTCAGCGTGGGAAACGTCTGCTTAAGCGAACAGAACGGCAGTGGCGTGATCCCGATAACCGTGACCGCTACGCTCACAAATGACTGCACCACCATTACCTCGCCCAACATCAGCTTCGGCAGCGCGCCGCTGGTCGGCAGCTTCTCTGCGGTGTCGCAGACCATCAATGTGCTGTGCAGCAAGGGCAGCACCTATACGGTCGGACTGAGTAACGGCAGCTATCCGGTGAGCAGCGTGAGGAATATGGCGAGCGGAACGAATCGTCTGAGCTATGAGATCTACAAAGGCACGACCAGCAATCGCTGGGGAGCCTCAGGGACGGAGCGCTGGAGCAGCACGACCTCGACTGCGGTCTCTGCGGATGGGCTGACGCGCGGCTTTAACTACACCGCGCGCATCCTGACGACGCAGGCCACGCCGCCCGCCGGAAACTACAGCGACAGCGTGGTGGTCGATTTAGCCTTTTAGAGCGAGGCGCTGACCGGCGTACCGCTGTGGCGCAGCTGATACTGCTTCACCATCCGGCCAATCAGCAGGGTGCCGATCAGCCCGCAGATGGCCGCAAAGGTCAGCCAGACGCCCGGCATCGCCTTGTCGCCGGTGGCGTGGATCAGGTAGCTGGAGATGGCAGGGGTAAAGCCGCCAAACAGCGCCGTCGCCAGGCTGTACGCCATGGAGAAACCGGCCGCGCGCACCTCAGCAGGCATGATCTCTGCCAGATAGACCACCATCGCCCCGTTGTAGCTGGCATAGAGAAACGACAGCCACAGCTCTGCTTCCAGCAGATGGGCGAAGCTGGCTGAACCGACCAGCCAGTGCAGCACCGGCCAGGTGGTGACAATCATCAGCAGGGTACAGGCGATCAGCAGCGGACGACGCCCGATGCGGTCCGACAGCGCCCCCATCAGCGGCAGCCAGAAGAGATTGGAGACGCCGACGCAGAGCGTCACCATGAACGCCTGCTTATCACTCATCATCAGCACGGTTTTGCCAAAGGTCGGGGTAAAGGCGGTGATCATGTAGAACATCACCGTGGTAGTGACCACCATCAGCATCCCCGCCAGCACCAGCGCCCAGTTGCTGGCGACCGAGCGCATGATCTCCGTCATGCGCGGATGATGCTTGCGTTTACTGAACGCTTCAGTCTCTTCCAGCGTGCGGCGGATATAAAACAGGAACGGCACAATCAGACAGCCCACCACAAACGGGATACGCCAGCCCCACTCCGTCACCGCCTCTTTCGCCAGCAGATGGTTCAGCATCAGACCCAGCAGGGCGGCAAAGATCACCGCAATCTGCTGACTGCCCGACTGCCAGCTGACGAAAAAGCCTTTGCGCCCTTTCGGCGCCACTTCGGCCAGGTAGACCGACACGCCCCCCAGCTCAACGCCCGCGGAGAAGCCCTGCAGCAGACGTCCCAGCAGGATCAGAATCGGCGCCGCAGCGCCCAGCGTGGCGTAACCCGGCACCAGCGCGATAGTCAGGGTGCCAATCGCCATCAGGCCCAGCGTCAGCAGCAGGCCTTTGCGGCGACCATGATGGTCGATGTACGCGCCCAGAATAATCGCCCCCAGCGGGCGCATCAGAAAGCCTGCGCCAAAGGTCATCAGGGTCAGCATCAGGGAAGCGAACGGGTCATCGCCGGGGAAGAAGGTTTTAGCAATGGCCGTGGCGTAGTAGCCAAAGACCATGAAATCGTACATCTCCAGGAAGTTACCACTGGTGACGTTGAAGATGGTTCGGGCGGCGCTTTTCGGGGGCTTTTGTAAAGACGGGGCGTGACTCATAACGGCTTCCTGTTGTTTTTTAGCCGTTTTAGCCTGCCTGCCGCGAGAATAATGTGACCTGGCTCACCATTGCACTTTACAATTCTATGTACATAAGTAACAACAAATTAACAATACAGACCAGCCAGCATAAGTGATCGGTGTCACGGCGGATCAGCCAGATATCATCTGGTCAGCAGAGGGCCATAAAAAAAGGCGACTGTCTCAGTCGCCTCTTTATCGTGCCGGATAACCCGCTATTTCTTCACGGTTTCCATACCCATCAGACCAATTTTCAGGTAGCCCGCCGTGCGCAGCTTATCCATCACGCTCATCAGCGTTTCATAATCGACCGACTTGTCGGCCTGGAAGAAAATGGTGGTCTCTTTATTGCCCTGAGTCTGGCTGGTCAGCACATTCACCAGTGAGTCCGGCGTCACCGCGTCGTTACCGACGTAAAGCTGCTTATCCGCTTTAATCGACAGGTAAACCGGTTTTTCCGGACGCGGCTGCGGCGCGCTGGTAGAGGCGGGCAGATTGACGCGCACGTCGACCGTGGCCAGTGGCGCGGCCACCATAAAGATGATCAGCAGCACCAGCATGACGTCGATAAACGGCGTCACGTTGATCTCATGCATTTCACCATCGGTTTGCAGATCGTCGTTTAATCGCATTGCCATAAGAACTTACCCTAAGCGCAGTTTCTGAGCCGCTGCAGGACGCGGAACCTCAGTGGCCACGGTGCCCAGGTCGATGTCACGGCTCTGCAGCAGCATCACCTGCGCAGCGACATCACCCAGCGAGGCTTTGTAGTTGGCGATCATGCGGGCAAAGACGTTGTAGATCACCACCGCCGGGATCGCCGCGACCAGGCCAATCGCGGTCGCCAGCAGCGCTTCGGCGATACCCGGTGCCACCACCGCCAGATTGGTGGTCTGGGTTTTAGCGATACCGATAAAGCTGTTCATGATGCCCCAGACGGTACCGAACAGACCGATAAAGGGCGCGACAGAGCCGATGGTCGCGAGGAAGCCATTTCCGCGTCCGGCGTGGCGGCTGAACGCAGCAACGCGGCGCTCCAGGCGGAAGCTGGTGCGATCTTTAATGCCGTTGGTATCTTCCACACCCGCCGACAGCGTCAGTTCATTCTGCGCATCGTTCAGCAGTACGACGCTGTGACTGTGATCGGTAAACGACTGGGCAATGCGGGCGGCGTCATTCAGACTGCGCGCTTCGCCCAGCGCCAGCTGCTCGCGCTTCAGGCGGCGCTTCGCGGCACTGAGTTCGGCATATTTGCCAAAGAATATCGCCCAGGTCACTACGGAGGCCAACAACAGGCCAATCATGACCACCTTTACCACGATATCGGCATGCTGATACATGCCCCAAACGGAGAGATCCGTTTGCATCAAATCACTGGCTACCACGCTGCTTCTCCAACTTCATATACAGGGATGCGGGACAAGCGCGAATAATAGCAAAATAATGGCGAATTGATAGTAGTTCTCATTACTATTTACAAACTCTGACCGCCCGCTTTGCCGTAACCCGCGCGGCTTTCAACCCGCTTTTTATCCTGCTCTCTGTTCTGATAATCGCCATTGAGTCTCAACCCTGCTGGCCGTTTCGTGGTAACGTGAGAGCTTAGTCAGAAGCGGCAAGGGCGACTCATGACCACCAGAAAAATTGATACCACGCTCGTCAGTGCAGGACGCAGCAAGCGTTATACCCAGGGTTCGGTGAACAGCGTGATTCAG
Organism: Pantoea sp. GM_Pan_3; assembly: GCF_026541045.1. NCBI lineage: Bacteria > Pseudomonadati > Pseudomonadota > Gammaproteobacteria > Enterobacterales > Erwiniaceae > Pantoea > Pantoea sp. GM_Pan_3. Next base: position 245,750 of record NZ_JALNVA010000003.1, read on the forward strand.
CGCGCTTCCTCGCTGGTTTTTGATACGGTCGCGGAGAAAAAACGCGCGACCGCAGGACGGGCAAAAGGTGAACTCTTTTATGGCCGTCGTGGCACCCTGACGCACTTCGCGCTGCAGGATGCGATGACGGAGCTGGAAGGCGGCGCGGGCTGCGTGCTCTACCCCTGCGGTGCGGCAGCGGTGGCGAATGCGATTCTGGCCTTCGTCGAAGCGGGCGATCATCTCCTGATGAGCGGCGCGGTCTATGAACCGACGCAGGATTTCTGCACCAGAATTCTGGCGAAGATGAATGTCTCGACCAGCTGGTTCGATCACAGCATCGGCAGCGAAATCGGTGCGCTGGTCCAGCCCAACACCCGCGTCGTGTTTCTGGAGTCCCCCGCCTCAATTACCATGGAAGTGCAGGATATTCCGGCGATTGTGGCGGCGGTGCGCGCCATCGCGCCAGAGGCGATCATCATGCTCGATAACACCTGGGCAGCCGGTATTCTGTTTAATGCGCTGGCGCACGGCGTCGATATCTCGATTCAGGCTGGCACCAAATATCTGATTGGACACAGCGATGCGATGATCGGCACGGCGGTCGCCAATGCGCGCTGCATCGATCAGCTGCGCGAAAACTCCTATCTGATGGGCCAGATGGTCGATGCTGATACCGCCTATATGGCGAGCCGCGGCCTGCGCACTCTGGGCACCCGTCTGCGTCAGCATGAAGAGAGCGCCCTGCAGGTCGCGGAGTGGCTGGCAGCACGGCCAGAGGTGGCCCGCGTCAACCATCCTGCGCTGGCGCAGAGCAAAGGCCATACGTTCTGGCAGCGCGACTTTAACGGCAGCAGCGGCCTCTTCTCATTCATTCTGCAGGAAAAATTGAGCGCCCCGCAGCTGGCGGAATATCTCGATCACTTCCATCATTTCAGCATGGCTTACTCCTGGGGCGGCTATGAATCGCTGATCCTGGCCAATCAGCCTGAAGAACTGGCCGCGATTCGTCCGGCGGGCGGCGTGGATTTCACCGGTACGCTGGTGAGGCTGCACATCGGTCTGGAGCATGTGGATGACCTGATCGCCGATCTGGAGGCCGGTTTTGCGCGTCTGACGCGCTGAGCAAAGAAAAAAGTAAACAGAAGATAAACCGGGTCGCGGCTGACAAGTGAGTTTGCCGGGCTATGACGGATTTGTTGTTAACATTTATCCCGTATCGTTCAGCGTGTCAGTGCAGTCACTGCGCGCGCGGAATGCAGACGAATAGTTCCTTGTGACGTGATGGAATCGCTAATGGGTGTTTTACACGAGATTGTCCAGGCGCTCTGGCATCAGGATTTTGCCGCGCTGGCAAATCCGGATGTGGTATGGGTGGTATATGGCGTGATGTTTCTGACGCTGTTTCTGGAAAATGGTCTGTTACCTGCCTCCTTCCTGCCGGGCGACAGCCTGCTGTTACTGGCGGGTGCGATGGTGGCCAAGGGGGTCATGGATTTTGTCCCCACGATGGTGATCCTCACGACCGCTGCCAGCCTCGGCTGCTGGCTGAGTTATCTGCAGGGGCGCTGGCTGGGCAATACCCGTCTGGTGAAGAGCTGGCTGATGCATCTGCCCGCGCAGTATCATCAGCGTGCCTGGAATATGTTTAACCGTCACGGCCTGATGGCGCTGCTGGTCGGCCGCTTTCTCGCGTTTATCCGCACCATTCTGCCCACCATGGCCGGAATTGCGGGCCTGCAGAACAGTCGCTTCCAGCTCTTTAACTGGCTCAGCGGCGTGCTGTGGGTCGGCATTGTGGTCGCCTTTGGCTATGGCATCAGCCAGGTGCCGTTTATCAAGCGTCATGAAGATCAGGTGATGGCGATCCTGATGGTGCTGCCGATGGTGTTGCTGGTGGTCGGCCTGTTTGGCAGCATTCTGGTGATCTGGAAAAAGCGTCGGCAGAAACAGGCCTGATCGCAGCACGCGGTGCCGGGATCTGCCGCCTTTCAGGCGGACGGATCCGCGACCGTCTGCCTGACCCGACTCACCTCTTCTCCCGGCGTTACGCCAAAGTAGCGCTTAAACTCCCGCGAAAACTGTGAAGGGCTTTCATAGCCAACCCGCACCGCCGCCGCGCTCGCTTTCAGCCCATCGTGCAACATCAGCAGCCGCGCCTGATGCAGACGATAGCGCTTGAGATACTGCAAAGGCGACGTCTGGGTGACCGCTTTAAAGTTATGGTGAAAAGCGGAAACGCTCATGTTCACTTCTGCCGCCAGTGCATCGACACTGAGGTTATCCGCATAGTGATTCTCAATCCGGCGCAGCGCACGCGCGATCTGGCTGAACTGGGTCTGCCGGCTCACCAGTGAGAGCAGCGCGCCGCCAATCGGGCCGGTCAGCACGTAATAGATAATCTCCCGCACAATGTGTGGTCCCAGCACCCGCGCTTCGCGCGGCTGAGTCATCACATCAAGCAGGCGTTCTGCGGCACAGAGCATCGGCTCCGTCAGCCACGCCGAGTGGATACCGGAGGTCAGCGGCTGCGGCTGAAACTGATCGTCATCGCCGATTTCGATCAGCAGATCCTGCAGGCTGGCGGTGTCCACATTGAGACACAGTCCGGCAATCGGGGTTTCCGGCGACGCCCAGGTTTCGCACTCCGCCGGCAGCGGCACGGTGAGCATCAGATATTTGCTGGCGTCATACTGAAAGACGGTGCTGCCAAGGTAGCCGGTTTTGCTGCCCTGAAACAAAATGACAATGCCGGGCTGATACATCATCGGCGTCCGGGGACGATACTGATTTGCGTAGATCAGCGACACATTTTCGACCTGACAGAGCCGGTCGCGACCCTGCGTCATTAAGTTAACTACCTGCTGTGCCAGCCGGTGACACAGTGCATCGTGCGCCATAGCGACTCCTTTACGGGTAAAAATCCAGTGTGCCGCACGGATGTGCAAATCACCAGCGGGCTGGAGAATCAGGCAAGAATTTTACCGAATCAGGCAGGGCTTCAGAACGCGGGCGGAGCGCTTCACTGAGCAGGCTGAAAATTGTTGGCTAGACTTAAGCACAGTGAAATCTCACGGGTTAACCGCAACGGAAAGGAGCAACTATGGCAGACCAGCCCATTATTAAACTGCGCGATGGCAATATGATGCCGCAACTGGGACTCGGCGTGTGGCAGGCCAGCATTGAAGATGCACGTCATGCGGTGCTGAAAGCGCTGGAAGTCGGTTATCGCTCAATCGACACCGCCGCGGCCTACAAAAATGAAGAGGCGATTGGTCAGGCACTGCAGGAAACCGACGTGCCGCGTGAAGAGATTTTTGTCACCACCAAACTGTGGAATGACGATCAGCAGAACGTTCAGCAGGCGATGGAAACCAGCCTGCAGAAACTGCAGCTGGAGCAGGTCGATCTCTACCTGATGCACTGGCCCTGCCCGGAAAAAGATAACTATGTGGATGCCTGGAAGAAGATGATTGAGCTGCAGCAGCAGGGACTGACGAAAAGTATCGGCGTCTGCAACTTCCATGAAGTGCATCTGAAGCGACTGATGGATGAAACCGGTGTTACCCCGGTGGTCAATCAGATTGAGCTGCACCCGATGCTGCAGCAGCGCACCCTTCACGCCTGGAACGCAATGCACCAGATTCAGACCGAATCCTGGAGTCCGCTGGCGCAGGGCGGCAAAGGGGTGTTCGATCAGGAGATCATCAAGTCGCTGGCGAAGAAGTATGGCAAGACCCCGGCCCAGATCGTCATCCGCTGGCATCTGGACAGTGGCCTGGTGGTGATCCCGAAATCTGTGACCCCAGCCCGTATCGAAGAGAACTTTAAGGTGTTCGACTTCCGTCTGGATAAGCATGAAGTGAGTGATATTGCGAAGCTGGACAGCGGCAATCGTCTGGGGCCGGACCCGGAAACCTTTAACTAAGCCCGGTAACTCACTGACCGCTCTGCGGCTGCAGAGCAGAAAGCGTGGGTCAGGCGGGTCTCTCCGCCTGACCCTGTGCGTTATGCAGAAGGCTGTACCACCAGCTGACCGGCCGTGCCACGATCGGCCAGTTCCAGCGTCTGGCTGTAATAGACGAACGGGAAATGGTCTGACGAACTCTGCGGGAAGCTGACCATCAGTTCCACACTGCCATCGACCCACACCGTATCTTTCCAGCCACGATCTTCGCCCATCGGCTGTGCGCCATTAACACTTTTAATCAGGAACATGACGCCCTGAATATGCAGCGCCTGTGGCCGGTCGGCGTGCAGGATCCAGCGCTCAAAGGTGCCCTGCTGCGCGGTGGTATCAATCCGGTTCATATCCCAGAGCGCGCCGTTGATGCCCGGCATCGTGTCGCCGATACGGAATTCGCGGGTGCGAACCGACGCCCCATCCAGAATCTGATCGGCCAGCAGCCGCATCGGCAGGTTATCGGTCACCAGCGGCAGTAAACCGGTGGGCCGCAGGGTCAGGATCAGGGTAGAGGTCAGAATCGATGAGGGCTCGAAGAAGCCACGCAGCCGATCCATGATGCCCGCCGCCGTTCCCGCCGTAATCGACACTTCATCGCCCTGCGACATGTCTATCAGCACCTCCCGGCGTTCACCGGGTGCCAGCGAGAGACGCTGCACCGCCACCGGGGCAGAGAGAAAACCCTGATCGCTGGCAATAACCATAAACGGACGATTATCGCTGAGCACCATCTCATAGCGTCGCGCATTTGAGGCGTTCAGCAGACGCAGACGCACCCAGCCGCGTGACACCTCGACGTACGGATTGCGAACGCCATTCACCAGCAGCGTGTCGCCAAGAAAACCGCCATCCTGCGGCGGGTCGTAGACCGGCGTAGCAAAGTTATCGAGCCGCTTGTCCTGAATAATAATCGGGAAGTCATCCACGCCGTAGTGCTTTGGCAACGGCAGTTGCTTGCTGACGTCATCCTCCACCAGCCACATGCCCGCCAGTCCATTGTAGATATGCGGCGCCATGCGGTTTGGCGTGTTGGCATGATACCAGCAGGTCGAGGCGGCCTGACGAATCGGCAGAACCGGTGCCCAGTCAACCCCGGCCGACATCATGCGCGGCGCGCCGCCCATCAGGGCGCCTGGCAGCTGCAGACCGCTGACGGTCATGGAGACCGGTTCATTCAGCCGGTTGCTGTAGATCAGCTTAACGTCATCGCCGCTGTAAACCCGGACGGTCGGCCCCATGTAGAGGCCATTGATGCCCCAGACCGGTACTTTGTTGTTGTCGCCATTAAACGACCAGTGGCTGCGCTGCATCGTCAGGAACAGCGGCTGGCCGCGACGGGACTCCAGCAACGGCGGAACCGGAAGCGGTGTGTCGCCACTGGCAGAAGACGCGGCACGGGCCGCATGAGGGATGATACCGGCGCTAAGCGCCACTCCGGCAGAAAGCTGGATGAACTGACGTCTGCTGAAAGACATAAAACTTCTGACCCTTTACGCGTGGCGCTAACGCGCCGACCCTGTTTTTATTGCTCTGTTTTTGCTGTGCTGCGTTCACGACGGCGGGCAGTCACTGCCACGCCGTGTGGCATCCATGCAGGATAGTTCGGCGAACGGCTCGCCGGTCAGATTTTTCCGTTTTTTTCGCGCTCGGCCACTTCGGCGTTCAGCTCTTCCAGCTTCGCGGCCATCAGTTCGCGACAGTGAGTAGCCAGCTTACGCACCGAAACCGATTCGAACGCCTTTACGTCAACCGGTGGCAGCATCTCAACGATAACCAGGCCATTTTTCAGGCGGTTAAGGTTGATCTTGTCATGGGTGTTGGAGACCACAATCGGAATGATCGGCACGCCCGCCGCGACAGCAGCGTGGAATGCCCCGGTTTTAAACGGCAGCAGGCCACGGCCCCGACTGCGCGTGCCTTCCGGGAACATCCAGATGGAGATGCGCTTGCGGTTGAACTGATCCACCAGCTCACCAATGGTGCCACGCGCTTTAGCACGGTCGTCACGGTCAATCAGCAGGTTGCCGGTCAGCCAGTAGAGCGGGCCAAAAAACGGCACCCACAACAGGCTCTTTTTACCGACCGTGACCGTCGAGGGCTGCACAATTTTGGCGGCGGTGACCATGTCGTAGTTGTTCTGGTGGTTCGCGATGTAGATCGCATTCCCGTAGTTCTCCGCCCCTTCCGGTTTACGCAGTTCGACTTTCAGGCCAAACACCGTCGATAAGCGGCCAAACAGATGGCCAAAGGTGGCGACGTGACGCGGATCGCGCGGTGAAAAAAGACACCAGACAGAGCCAAACACACAGATCAAAATCGAATAGATGATGACAATAATGGTACGCAGAATCAGTAGCATAGTTCCCTCATTGAGCCACGGCTGACGCGGGGTCAGCCGGGTTGTTTACGCTTCGCTATCCGGGCTCGCCGGACGCGCAGGCGCATCCAGTTCAACACGATCAATTTTTTGCAGGCCGCGCGGTAACAGCGTGCCGCGACGTCCGCGATCGGCGCGGAATTTCTGAAGCTCTTCACTGCGCAACAACATTTTACGCTTGCCGACGTGCAGCGTAATCGCGCTGCCCGGTGGCAGGATCATCAGCCAGGCCAGTTTGTCCTGACCGGCGGCCGCTTCCGCAGAAGGAATGGAGATGATTTTGTTGCCCTTGCCTTTCGACATCTGCGGCAGCTCTCCGACCGGGAACATCAGCATCCGTCCCGCCTGCGTGATCGCCAGCAGCATGTCATCTTCATGATGCACGGCCATCGGCGTCATCACACGGGCGTTGTCCGGCAGCGTCAGCAGCGCTTTACCGGCGCGGTTGCGCGACACCAGGTCGCTGAAGGTGCAGATAAAGCCGTAACCCGCATCCGAGGCCATCAGCAGACGCTGGTCATCAGCTTCCATCAGCACCTGTTCAACTACTGCGCCCGGCGGCGGCGTCAGCTTGCCGGTCAGCGGCTCGCCCTGTCCGCGTGCAGAAGGCAGCGACGTCGGGTCCAGGGTGTAGCTGCGACCGGTGGAGTCGATAAAGGCCACCGGCTGATTGCTCTTGCCGCGTGCGGCAGCCAGGTAGCTGTCACCCGCTTTGTAGCTCAGGCCCGCCGGATCGATATCGTGCCCTTTAGCACTGCGTACCCAGCCCATCTGCGACAGCACAATGGTGACCGGCTCAGACGGCACCAGCTCGGTTTCACTCAGGGCTTTAGCTTCTTCACGCTCACGCAGCGGCGAACGGCGCTCATCGCCGTAGCTGGCGCTGTCAGCCTGCAGCTCTTTCTTCAGCAGGGTGTTCATCTTGCGCTCTGAGGCCAGCGTGGCCTGCAGCTGATCGCGCTCTTTTTCCAGATCCGCCTGCTCGCCACGGATCTTCATCTCTTCCAGTTTTGCCAGGTGGCGTAACTTCAGTTCGAGAATCGATTCGGCCTGAGTTTCACTGATGCCAAAACGCGACATCAGCACCGGCTTCGGCTCATCCTCCGTCCGGATGATTTCAATCACCTCATCGATGTTGAGGAACGCCACCAGCAACCCTTCCAGGATATGCAGGCGACGCAGCACGCGATCCAGACGGTAGTTAAGACGGCGTTTTACCGTTTCGCGACGGAACACCAGCCATTCAGTCAGGATCTCATGCAGGTTTTTCACCGCCGGACGGTTATCCAGCCCGATCATGTTGAGGTTAACGCGGTAGCTTTTTTCCAGATCGGTGGTGGCGAACAGATGGTTCATGACCTGATCGAGATCGACGCGGTTAGATCGCGGCACGATCACCAGCCGGGTCGGGTTCTCATGATCCGACTCATCACGCAGATCCTCGACCATCGGCAGCTTTTTATTGCGCATCTGGTTCGCGATTTGCTCCAGCACGCGCGCGCCTGAAACCTGATGCGGCAGCGCGGTGATGACCACCTCGCCCTCTTCCTTTTTCCAGACCGCGCGCTGGCGGATGGAGCCACGCCCGGACTGATAGATTTTGCGGATTTCGTCACGCGGCGTGATGATCTCCGCCTCGGTCGGATAATCAGGCCCCTGAACAATATCGAGCAGCTGTTCCAGCGTGGTTTTTGGCGAGTCGATCAGGGCAATCGCCGCCTGCGCCACTTCGCGCAGGTTGTGCGGCGGGATGTCGGTCGCCATACCGACTGCAATACCGGTGGTGCCGTTGAGCAGAATGTTCGGCAGGCGCGCCGGCAGCATCTTCGGCTCCTGCAGCGTACCGTCGAAGTTCGGCTGATAATCGACCGTTCCCTGCCCCAGCTCGCTCAGCAGCACTTCAGCATATTTTGACAGGCGCGATTCGGTGTAACGCATCGCGGCAAACGACTTGGGATCGTCCGGCGCCCCCCAGTTTCCCTGGCCATCAACCAGCGGATAGCGGTAGGAGAAAGGCTGCGCCATCAGCACCATCGCTTCATAGCAGGCGCTGTCGCCGTGCGGATGGTATTTACCCAGCACGTCACCGACAGTACGCGCCGATTTTTTAAATTTTGCGCTGGCGTTCAGTCCCAGTTCGGACATGGCGTAGACAATACGGCGCTGGACCGGCTTTAACCCGTCACCAATATAAGGCAGGGCGCGGTCCATGATGACGTACATCGAATAGTTTAAGTACGCGTTCTCGGTAAACGTATGCAGGGCAAGACGCTCTGCACCATCCTGAGTCAGTTCACTCATTAATTTCTCATCCTCACATCGTGGCCCACAACGGCGGGACACCCGGCGGTGGTTTGGCGAGGATAGTACCTTATTCGCTGGTGTTAGTCACAGGGGAAGCGCGGGTCTGCGCGCCGTGCACCCGCGCGATTTCAGCCGCCCGAGGCGTGCCAGTCAGCGACCGGCACGCCTCGCGTCGTCAGGCAGGAGCCGGTCAGCGCGCGGCACCCATCCACTGGCGGGCAATATCACGGTATTCCCCGGTCGCGGTGCTGAGGTGCAGCCACTGATCGACATAGAGCTTCCAACTGATGTCGTCACGCGGAATCATGTACGCCTTCTCACCATACTGCAGCGGCTTGTCAGCATTCAGGGCACAGAGCGTCGGATAGTGCTGCTGCTGATAGCGCGCTTCGGAGGCGTCAGTGATCATGACATCCGCCTTGTTGTCCACCAGCTGCTGAAAGATGGTGACGTTATCGTGGAACAGCGTCAGTGATGCGTTGGGCAGATGGCTGTGAACAAAGGCTTCGTTGGTGCCGCCTGCCGGTTCAATCAGGCGCACATCGGGACGGTTGAGCTGCTCAATCGTCTGAAAGCGCGTTTTATCGGCGCAGCGCACCAGCGGGATTTTGCCATCAACATCCAGCGGCTGGGCGAACCAGGCGGTCTGCTGGCGTTTCAGGGTGACCGAAATGCCCCCGACGGCGATATCACACTGCTTCGCCAGAAAGTCGGGCATCAGGGTTTTCCAGGTGGTCGGCACCCACTGCACCTTAGCGTTCAGCGAGGTCGCCAGCGCGTCAGCCATCGTGATATCCAGGCCCTCATACTGACCATCGGGACGCAGGAAGCTGTAAGGCTTGTAGTCGCCGGTGGTACAGACCTTCAGGACTTTAGAACTGAGGATTGTGTCGAGATGAGATTGAGCCTGGACAGCACCGCTGGCCAGCAGCAAAGCGAAGACGATTTTTTTCATTGGTGTTTTTTTTCATGATGAGTTTGCCCACTCATCGTGCCATAGACGGGCCGATTATTGCTGTCATAGCAAAAGTCTTGTGATCAACGTCCCATTTTTCTGCGGCCGCAGCGCGCGTAAGCTGAGCCCCATATTCAGACAATGAGGTAAACAGTTGATGAGCAAAATTTTAATTATCGATGGTGGCAAAACCTTTGCCCACTCTAAAGGCGAACTGAACCACACCCTGACCGATGTGGCGGCCAGTCAGTTGCGTGACATGGGACATGAGGTTTCTGTCACCGTCGCGGACAACGACTACGTGGTAGCGGATGAAGTACAGAAGTACGTTGAGAGCGATGTGGTGATTTATCAGATGCCGGGCTGGTGGATGGGTGAGCCCTGGACCGTGAAGCGTTACATCGACGAAGTCTTCACCGAAGGCCACGGCTCGCTCTACGCCAGCGATGGTCGTACCCGCTCCGATGCTGCGAAAAAGTATGGTTCCGGCGGCCTGCTGCAGGGCAAAAAATATATGCTGTCACTGACCTGGAACGCGCCGCTGCAGGCCTTTACCGATCCGGAGCAGTTCTTTGAAGGCGTTGGCGTGGATGGTCTCTATCTGCACTTCCACAAAGCGAATCAGTTCCTGGGAATGGAAGCGCTGCCGACCTTTATCTGCAACGACGTGATTAAAGCCCCGGACGTGCCACGCGACATCGCCGCTTATCGGAACCATCTTAGCCAGGTTTTTGCCTAAGATAGAGGGTGAAGACTTACACTTTTCCCACGAAAGAGGAATTCGCGAATGTTAACTGTTGTAGCAGAAATTTGTGTCAAACCCGGACGCCGTCAGGCCGTGCTTGATGCCGTGAACAAGCTGATCCCGCAGGTGCTGGCAGAAGATGGCTGCCATCAGTATGACGCGCTGCTGGATCATCAGGCTCAGGTGCCGTGGAAGCAGAACTCCCCCGACTCTATTTTCATGCTGGAACAGTGGGAAACGCTGCGCCATCTGGAGCAGCATCAGCAGATGCCGCACATGGATGCCCATCGCGCGCTGATCAAAGATGACGTGGTGGATGTGAAGATTCTGGTGCTGGAACCCAGCGCCTGATTGTTGCTGATCTTTCTGCTCCGGGTCGTCAGATGTTGTAAAGACCGCAGACTACGTAAACCAGAGAGCCTCTGGCAGCAACAGATTAGCGCAACACGCAGGGAACAGGGTCAGAAGAGGAAAGCGTCCCGCGCCAGGGATGGCGCGGGCCGAGCGTGCCAGGGATGGCGGCTTTTGCGTCTTTCCGATCTGACCCTGTTCCCTGTGCAGGCACGGTATCACAGCAAATCCGGCCAGATTTCTCATCAGAACCCCTGTCCCGCGACAGGGGTTTTTTCTTTCTGACAGACAGCTCAGAGCAGCTTTCGACGGTCGATCTCGCTGCGGAGAAAATCCAGGAAGCAGCCAATGCGCGAAGAGAGCGTGGTGTTTCGGTAGTAGACCGCATGCACCGGCAGCCGCAGCTCGCGGGTTTCCGCTGCCAGCACCGGCACCAGTCGCCCGGCGGCGCAATCTTCCCGACTGACAAAGTCGGAAAGGCGCGCAATTCCCTGTCCTGCCAGCGCCAGCTGCCGGATGGTCTCTCCGCTGGAAGCCGCGATCGTCGGCTTAACCCGCATAAACTCCCCTTCCGCCTGCCAGACCGGCCAGAGGTTATGGATCTCAGGATGACTGAAGCCAATGGTCTGATGCTGCGCCAGATCGGCAACGCTTTGCGGTGTGCCCGCCTTCGCCAGATAAGCCGGACTGGCCATCAGCCGGATCGCGCTGCTGCCCAGCATTCGGGCGCGCAGCGTGGAGTCGCGCAGTTCACCAATGCGAATGGCCACGTCGGTCTGCTGCTCCAGCAGATCGATCAGAATATCGTCGGTATTCAGCTCAAGCTGGATCAGCGGATAGCGGGCGCGGAAATCCTCCACCAGCGGCACGATCACATGCAGCATAAAGGGCGTCGCTGCGTTGACCCGCAGCCTTCCTGACGGCATTTCACGCCGCAGGGCAATCTGCTCTTCAGCCTGTTCAACCGAGGCCAGAATCTGGCGCGCATGCTCCAGAAAGACCTGCCCCTCTTCGGTCAGTGCCAGCCGTCGGGTGGTGCGATGCAGCAGCGTGGTCTGCAGTTTACTCTCCAGCCGCGACAGTGCCCGACTGATACCGGAACTGGTCTGCGCCAGCTGAGAGGCCGCCGCCGTAATCGAGCCGCTGTCCACCACCGCCACCCAGGCGCGTAGCTCTTCTAGGGTAATTTTCACAAGGGTTACTGTCTCTGCTGAGTGGACTGGCTTTCCGGCCACCGTTCACGGGTGATGCGTCGGGCATAAAAGAACAGGACGCTTTCGCGTCCTGCTTTTTACACTTCGATGTCGGCCATATCGCCTTTTTCCTGCAACCAGTTGCGCCGGTCTTCGGAACGTTTTTTCGCCAGCAGCATATCCATCATGCGCAGGGTCTGATCCGCATCCTCGTCGCTGATGGTCAGCTGCACCAGACGGCGGGTATTGGGATCGAGCGTGGTTTCACGCAGCTGCAGCGGGTTCATCTCACCCAGCCCTTTAAAGCGCTGTACGTTAGGTTTACCCTTTTTGCGTTTCAGCTGCTCCAGCACGCCCTCTTTCTCATCTTCGTCCAGCGCGTAGTAGACCTCTTTGCCGAGGTCGATACGGTAAAGCGGCGGCATGGCGACGTAGACGTGCCCGCCTTTGACCAGGGAACGGAAATGCTTCACGAACAGCGCACAGAGCAGCGTGGCGATGTGCAACCCATCCGAGTCCGCATCCGCCAGGATGCAGATCTTGCCGTAACGCAGCTGAGAAAGATCTTCGCTGTCGGGATCGATACCGATCGCCACCGAGATGTCATGCACTTCCTGCGACGCCAGCACCTCATCGGACGAGACTTCCCAGGTGTTCAGGATCTTGCCTTTCAGCGGCATGATCGCCTGATATTCACGATCGCGGGCCTGCTTGGCCGATCCGCCTGCCGAGTCCCCTTCGACCAGGAACAGTTCTGTCTTATTCAGATCCTGGGCGGTGCAGTCCGCCAGCTTGCCCGGCAGCGCCGGCCCGCTGGTGAGTTTCTTGCGCACCACCTTTTTGGCGGCCCGCATACGCCGCTGGGCGCTGGAGATCGCCAGTTCAGCCAGCAGTTCTGCCGTCTGGATGTTCTGGTTGAGCCACAGACTGAAGGCATCTTTCACCACGCCCGACACAAAGGCAGCACACTGACGTGATGACAGGCGCTCTTTGGTCTGACCGGCAAACTGCGGATCCTGCATCTTCACCGACAGCACATAGGCGCAGCGATCCCAGATATCTTCCGCAGAGAGCTTCACGCCACGCGGCAGGATATTGCGGTATTCGCAGAACTCACGCATCGCATCCAGCAGCCCCTGACGCAGACCGTTAACATGGGTTCCCCCCTGCATGGTCGGGATCAGGTTGACGTAGCTCTCCGTTAACAGCTCACCGCCTTCCGGCAGCCACAACAGCGCCCAGTCCACCGCCTCCACATCACCGGCAAAACTGCCGACAAACGGTTTTTCAGGCAGCGTAGGCAGGCCGTTCACGGCTTCACACAGATAGTCGGTCAGGCCATCTTCATAGCACCAGCGCTGTTCGGTGTTGTTGAGCTTGTCTTTAAAAATTATCTCAACGCCCGGACAGAGCACCGCTTTGGCTTTCAGCAGATGTGAAAGGCGCGAAACCGAGAAACGCGGGCTGTCGAAGAAGCTCTCATCGGGCCAGAAGTGGACGCGCGTACCGGTGTTGCGTTTTGCCACCGTGCCGGTCACGGTCAGATCCTGAACTTTGTCGCCATTCTCAAACGCCATGTCATAGATCTCGCCATTACGGCGCACCGTGACTTCGACACGTTTAGAGAGGGCGTTAACGACCGAGATCCCGACGCCGTGCAGGCCGCCCGAAAACTGGTAGTTCTTGTTGGAAAACTTGCCGCCCGCATGCAGGCGGCAGAGGATCAGCTCGACGGCTGGCACGCCCTCTTCCGGGTGAATATCCACCGGCATGCCGCGCCCGTCATCAATGACTTCCAGCGACTGATCGGCGTGCAGAATCACTTCAACCCGCTTCGCGTGGCCGCCCAGCGCCTCATCGACGCTGTTATCAATCACTTCCTGACCCAAATGGTTGGGCCGCGTCGTATCGGTGTACATCCCCGGGCGACGGCGAACAGGCTCAAGGCCAGTCAGGACCTCAATGGCATCCGCGTTATAATTTGATTGACTCATCGTAAATGTCTGTCAGATGGGTGAAATGGGGTGCGATTTCCGCGTTACTCAGGTGTGATTCAGACCAAGAAAGTCCAGAATCTGCGGGAAATGGCGCTCGAATCCAGTAAATGCATGATTTCCGCCCTCTTCTACCGTGTGGCGACACGCGCTGTAGTAGTCGAGCGCCTGACGGTAATCGAGAACTTCATCGCCGGTTTGTTGTAGCAGCCAGAGTAAATCGGGCGCTTCCAGCGGTTCGATCTGCATCACTTTCAGATCGTAAATGTGGCGTGACTCTAACACATATTGCTGGCCGGTGTAGGGATTCTGATTGTCGCCGAGGAAATCGGCCAGCAGCTCAAAGGGGCGTACCGCAGGGTTGACGACAACCGCCGGCAGCATAAAGCATTGTGACAGCCAGGTGGCGTAATAGCCCCCCAGCGACGAGCCGACCAGCCCCAAGGGTTCACCGCTGTGGCTCAGGACCAGCTCTTCCAGCAGAGCGGCTGCGTCCGCCGGAAAGGTTGGCAGCTGCGGCACAATCATCTTAATCGACGGATGATGCGTCTCTAACCATTGCCGGAACTGCGTCGCCTTCGCCGACTGCGGCGAGCTGTTAAAACCGTGCAGATAGAGCAGTGCCGCCACGCGTCAGTATCCTTCTGAGTCTAAATCGGGACGAAAAGCGTCGGTGTCGAGCCGGTTAACCTCGGTCTCTACGCCGCCATCCGGATGCAGGGTAAACCAGCGCCAGCCTGGCGCGACGGTATCAATCGCAAAGCTGGTGCAGTGGGGTTTGAACTGCACGCAGGTCGATGGCGTCGCCAGCACCCGGCGGCCATGCCACAGCAGATCCAGCTCCTGATGAATGTGACCACATACCAGCGTCCGGGCCAGCGGATAGCGCTGTAGCACCGCGTCAAGCTGATGGGAATTGCGCAGGCTGTGCTGGTCGAGCCAGGTGCAGCCTGAGGCCAGCGGATGGTGATGCAACAGCACCAGCGTATGTCGTTGTGGAAAGCGGGCCAGCGCGTTATCGAGCCACTCCAGCTGGTAGTCGCTCAGCATGCCGTGCGGCACACCGGGCACCTGGCTGTCGAGCAGAACGATCTGCCACTGATCGCCCAGCAGCACCTGCTTGTGGGCATTGATGTGGGCGGCTGCCAGCGTATCGACCATCGCAGGCTGGAAATCGTGATTTCCCGGCAGCCAGACGCAGGGGCGGGGCAAACGTGAGATACCCTCAGCAAAATGCTGATAGGCCTCCACTGAGTGGTCCTGAGCCAGATCGCCGGTGGCAATGATCAGGTCGTAGTCGCGCTGCTGCGCAGTAATTGCCTCCACGACCGCTTCATAGCTCGACCAGGTATTCACCCCAAGTAGCGACTCATGTTTTCCAGCGAACAGGTGGGTGTCCGTGATTTGTAAAATCCTGATTTCGGAACCGTTCGCCACAGGAAGAGTTAGCAGGCTATCCAAAGCGTTTCCTTCGTCTCCACGCCATTTACTGCATTATACGCATCAGCAGACCGGAACTGCCATTGCGCCATGTGCCAGGCAGTAGCGCAGCCAGTCTGCGAGAAACTGGTTTATCTGATGTTTTTCATCGCGCTGATGCAATTTTTTATTAGGATAATCATAGCGCGCTTTAAAGCGATAGATCTGTTGAGTTGAACACACTTCAGCGACCATCGCATCGTGATAGAGCCGTACCGACATCGAAGGCAGGCTCCAGTAACTCACGGCAGGCGCGACCTGGCGAATCTCCACCAGCGTGGTGTAGCGGGTCGACTCCTGGATGGTCAGCTGATAACGGGCGCCACTCACCTGATAGATCACCGATGCACCCGCCTCATCGCTGCGCGGCAGCAGGCGGCGTAACTGGGCGAAATTGGTTTCGCAGAGCCGCATCATTTCGGGGAAATCAGGGGTATAGCGCTGTTTCATTTTTGTATCCACTCTTCACGTAGTTTTTCATGGTGCAACGCCAGCCATTGCAGGGCGATGACAGACGCCGCATTATCGATAATCCCCTCTTCCACCCAGCGATAAGCCTGTTCGCGGCTCACCACATGGACAAGAATATCCTCATTCTCTTCCTCCAGACCATGGCATCCCTCTGCCAGGCTGGCATCCACTTCCCCGATCAGCACCGACAGTCGTTCGCTGGTGCCGCCAGGGCTGGCCAGATAGCTCAGCATAGGCTTAATCCGGCCGACCTCTAATCCTGCTTCTTCCACGGCTTCACGACGCACGACCTGCTCAACAGACTCCCCCGGCTCGATAATGCCGGCGACCATCTCCAGCAGCCAGGGCGAGGCACTGCTGTCATAAGCCGGGATGCGGATCTGTTCAATCAGCACCACTTCATCGCGTAAGGGATCATAAGGTAGCAGCACGGCGGCATGTCCGCGCTCAAAAACTTCGCGCTGCACTTCGCCGCTCATTTCGCCATTAAACTGGCGGTGGCGGAAGCGGTAACGTACAACGGAAAAAAAACCATCATAGACGGTTTCGCGTGTAATAATTTCTACATCGTTTTTTGTGAAAGTCACGGGGGATTTTTTTTCTTCCGGCATCATCAGGTTCCTTATGCAGATTGGGTGGAGCGAAAAAAGCCTCTGACCGTGCTCCATGTAGGGTGTTCTTTCTGAATTATTTACGTAAATTAGAGGGAGAAGGCACGTTCAGCCAACTTATCTCACAGTTGCCCTCTGCTAGAATCGGCGATAATTTTTGGCTTACCCGGCAGCGCACGCACTGCAATTTGCTGCAACAAAAGGAATGCAAATGAAAAAACTGCTCCCATTTTTTATTGGGCTGAGCCTGGGCGGTTTCAGCTTTACCGGCCAGGCCGAAGATCTGCTGCAGGTTTACCAGCAGGCACGTCTGAGCAACCCGGATCTGCGCAGCGCCGCAGCCGATCGCGATTCTGCTTTTGAGAAAATCAACGAAGCGCGTAGCCCATTATTACCACAGCTCGGCCTGGGTGCAGATTACACCTACAACAGCGGTTATCGTGATAACAGCGGACTCCATTCCAACACGACCAGTGGCTCGCTGCAATTAACCCAGACCATTTTCGACATGTCGAAATGGCGCGCGCTGACCCTGCAGGAAAAAGCGGCCGGTATTCAGGATGTGACCTATCAGGTTGCGCAGCAGGATCTGATTCTGAACACCGCCACCGCCTACTTCAATGTGCTGAAAGCGATTGATACGCTTTCTTACACCGAAGCGCAGAAACAGTCCATCTATCGTGAGCTGGACCAGACGACTCAGCGCTTTAACGTCGGCCTGGTGGCCATCACTGACGTTCAGAACGCCCGCGCGCAGTATGACAGCGTACTGGCTAACGAAGTCACTGCGCGAAACAATCTGGATAACAACGTAGAGACGCTGCGTCAGATCACCGGCATGGACTACCTGTCGCTGGCGTCGCTGAACATCGACCGTTTCAGAACCGATAAGCCGGAAGCGGTCAGCGCGCTACTGAAGCAGGCGGAAAGCCGTAACCTGTCGCTGCTCTCTGCACGTCTGAACCAGGATCTGGCCCGTGAGCAGATCCGCTCCGCAGAAACCGGTCATATGCCGACGCTGGATCTGACCGCCTCTACCGGCATGTCGAACAGCAAATATGGCGGCAGCCGTGCTAACCAGAGCGCAGGCTCTACCGACTCCATCACCGGTTCAAACCAGGTGGGTCTGAGCTTCTCCCTGCCGCTTTACAGCGGCGGCGGCGTGACCTCTCAGGTGAAACAGGCGCAGTACGGTTTCGTCAGCGCCAGCGAACAGCTGGAAAGCGCTCACCGCACTGCGGTGCAGACCGTGCGCTCATCGTTCAACAACGTGAACGCCTCGATCAGCAGCATCAACGCCTATAAACAGGCCGTTGTCTCTGCGCAGAGTTCACTCGATGCGTCAGAAGCCGGTTATCAGGTGGGTACACGTACTATCGTCGACGTGCTGGATGCGACCACCGTACTCTACAATGCCAAGCAGCAGCTTTCTGATGCGCGCTACAGCTACCTGATTAACCAGCTGAACATCAGCTATGCGCTGGGCACGCTCAACGAGCAGAGCCTGCAGAAACTGAACAGCCAGCTGGGTAAAGAGATCCCGACCTCTCCGGAAACCGTGGCACCGGAAAACGCGCAGCAGACCGCGCGCGTGGACAACGGTCCGGTCGCGACGGGCTCAGCAGAGGCTGCGCGTCCTGCCGCTGCCCGCCAGAAAAGCGGTAACCCTTTCGGTAACTAATCAGCACTGACGGGCTGCTTTGCGGCCCGTCTCTCTGTTGAACGTATAACTAAGTAAAGATCCCTGCGGCATCAGGCCTTCAGCTTCAATTTTACCCCCCCATCCCCTATTCTATGCGCTACCTTTGGGCACAGGATAATCATAATGAAACGCACAAAATCTATTCGCTATGCCGCTTTTCGTAAGAGCTGGCAGGCGCGCCATTTAACGCCTGTTGCTATCGCGGTTTCAGCGGTATTTATGCTGGCAGGCTGCGAGCAGAACGATGAAACGGTTTCGATGTATCAGAACGCCGATGACTGTTCTAAAGCCAATCCGGGTCAGAGTGCGCAATGTACCACCGCCTTCAATGAAGCCAAAAAAGAGGCGGAGCGCACCGCGCCAAAATATGCCACACGTGAAGATTGTGTCGCTGAATTTGGTGAGAACCAGTGTCAGCAGACCCCGGCTCAGGCGGGCGCCGGCACCACCAATGCTGAAGCCCAGCAGAATGGCGGCAGTTTCTGGATGCCGCTGATGGCCGGTTACATGATGGGTCGCATGATGGGCGGTGGCGCAGGCTTCGCACAGCAGCCACTCTTCTCGTCGAAAAACCCGCGCAGTCCGGCAAATGGCCAGTTTGTGGATGCTTCCGGCCGTAATTATGGTGCCGCGACCTCCGGCAAAACCATGAACGTGCCGAAAACGGCGCTGGCTCCTAAACCTGCGACGACCTCCACCATTACCCGTGGTGGCTTCGGTGAAACCGTGGCGAAGCAGAACAGCATGCAGCGCAGCAGCGCCAGCGGTACCTCCAGCCGCTCAATGGGAGGCTAATCCCCGATGGAACGCATTGCCATTTCAGAACGTCCGGGCTGGCGCGAAAAAGCCACCGAGTTCGGTTTCCGTTTTCACACCATGCATGGCGAGCCCTACTGGTGCGAAGAGGCGTACTACCAGTTCACGCTGGCGCAAATCGATCATCTGGAAGAGGTGACGGCTGAGCTGCACCAGATGTGTCTGCAGGTGGTGGAAAAAGTGGTCAACAGTGAAGCCCTGCTGACCCGCTTCCGCATTCCCCGGCACACCTGGGATTTTGTGCGGGATTCGTGGCGTCAGCGTCAGCCCTCGCTCTATTCGCGCCTCGATCTCGCCTGGGATGGCAAAGGCGACATCAAGCTGCTGGAGAACAATGCCGATACGCCGACTTCGCTGTATGAAGCGGCCTTTTTCCAGTGGCTCTGGCTGGAAGACCAGCTTAATGCCGGACAGCTCCCGGCTGGCAGCGATCAGTTCAACAGCCTGCAGGAAAAACTGATCGAGCGCTTTGCCACCCTGCATCAGCAGCATGGGTTTAACCTGCTGCATTTCGCCTGCTGCCGTGACACCGAAGAAGATCGCGGCACGGTGCAGTATCTTCAGGACTGCGCGACCGAAGCGGGTCTGCCGGTTGAATTTCTCTACATTGATGAAATTGGCCTGGGAGAAAAAGGCGAGTTTACCGATGCCCAGGATCAGGTGATCAGCAACCTGTTTAAGCTCTATCCGTGGGAATTCATGCTGCGTGAGATGTTCTCCACCAAGCTGGCTGATGCTGGCGTGCGCTGGCTCGAACCGGCCTGGAAGAGCATTCTGTCGAACAAAGCCCTGCTGCCGATGCTCTGGGAGATGTTCCCGAATCACCCTAATCTGCTGCCCGCCTGGTTCGCGGAAGATGATGTCCCGCCGATGGAAAAGTATGTGGTTAAGCCGCTGTTTTCCCGCGAGGGCGCGAACATCCGCATCATCGAGAAGGGTCAGGAGATCGCCCGCGTCGACGGGCCTTACGGTGAAGAGGGAATGATCGTCCAGCAGTTTCATCCGCTGCCTAAGTTTGGTGACAGCTACACGCTGATCGGCAGCTGGCTGATTGACGATCAACCCGCCGGTATCGGCCTGCGTGAAGATCGCGAGCTGATCACTCAGGATCTTTCACGTTTCTATCCGCACGCGTTTATCGGTTAACACAGCGCGACAAGAACAGGCCAGCCTCTGGCCTGTTTTTTCTCAGCAGCCCTAACCTGCCTGAACCGACAACATGCTGATGGCACCCATCTCCATCCCCTCAACCGGAAGGGTGATGGCGTCATCTGGCTGACGCGCACCCAGCACATAGAGCAGCGGCAGATAGTGCTCAGGCGTCGGGTTCGCCAGCGCCGCATCAGGATGCGTCATAAAGTTCACCAGCGGATGGGAAGCGGCATCGCTCTGCACCTCAAGGTTATCGCGGACAAACTGCTCAAAGCGGCTGGCCCAGGGATAGACCTCGTCTCCGCCTCCCCAGCGCACCTTACGCAGGTTATGCACCACGTTACCACTGGCGACGATCATCACACCCTGATCGCGCAGCGCGGCCAGTTTCTGCCCCATCTCAAAGTGAAATGCAGCAGGTTTTGTGCCGTCGATGCTGAGCTGCACCACCGGAATATCGGCCTGCGGGTACATCTTAATCAGCACGCCCCAGGAACCGTGATCAAACCCCCATTCATGATCCAGCGTTACCGCCACCGGCGCCAGCTGCTCCACCAGCTGCTGCGCCAGCTCAGGCGAGCCCGGTGCGGGATAGCGGGTGTCAAACAGCGCCTGCGGAAAGCCGCCAAAATCATGAATGGTTCTGGGAGAGGACATCGCCGTTACCGCCGTACCGCGCGTATACCAGTGCGCAGAGACCGCCACAATCGCCCGCGGGCGTGGCAGAGTCTCACCTGCATGGCGCCAGGCGGCCGTATAACGGTTCTCTTCAAGGGCATTCATTGGGTTGCCGTGGCCCAAAAACAGCGCCGGCATGCGTAACTGGCTCATTCGTGATCCCCCGGGATCGGTTAGGTGATAGCCACTACGATACGCGCATTCCCGACGTTAGCACGCTGATAAGCGTGATGATGATTATCAGAAAATTTGAATAACTCAGAAAGGAAAACAGGTCACGATGCGTGACCTGTTTTTGACGGTCAGCGATTAGCTGGCGTGACGGGTCTCGTGTTCACGACGCCAGGCAATCAGATCTTCAATGGTCACCACCGGCATGTTGTGCTGACGCGCGAACGCAATCGCCTCAGGCGCATGCGCCATAGTGCCGTCGTCGTTGGTCAGTTCACACAGTACGCCTGCGGGCTTAAAGCCGGCCAGCGTCACTAAATCGATGGTCGCTTCGGTATGACCGCCACGGCTTAAGACGCCACCTTCACGCGCACGCAGCGGGAAGACATGGCCAGGGCGATGCAGATCGGTGGGTTTAGCGTCATCAGCAATCGCCGCACGGATCGTGGTAATACGATCCTGAGCAGAAACGCCGGTGGTAACGCCCTCTGCAGCCTCGATGGTCACCGTGAAGCCGGTGCCAAACGAGCTGGTGTTGTTCTCCACCATCATTGGCAGGTCGAGCTGCTGACGACGTTCTTCGGTCAGGCAGAGGCACACGATGCCGCTGCCGTGACGAATGGTCAGAGCCATCTGTTCAACGGTCATGGTTTCTGCGGCGAAGATCATATCGCCTTCGTTTTCACGATTTTCATCGTCGAGCACCATCACACCGCGTCCCTCACGCAGGGCGGCGATAGCACGTTCTACACGCTGTTGAGGCGTGCCAAATTCAGAAAGTAGCGTCTGATTCATGGTAATAAAAACCTTAAAATGTATGGGTTACCAGAATCAGGGCATGCTTAGGAGTGACGTCAAAAAGACGTGGCAATAACGTGATGCAGACACAATTGTCCGACAGGTGTCGTTACCCTCTCCCATCCGGACTGTAACCGTCGGCCCCGGAATTGCACCGGATCTGCTGTCCTTTACCCCGCTTTTCAGTGGAATAAAGCGCTCGCGGGCTTTCAGCCGAGGCTGATTTACCGCCGGTGGGGAATTGCGCCCCGCCCTGAGAATAAGCAAATCAACTATAACGCCGATCGTTTGTAGCGGCAATCATCAATAGCGCAATTGCTTTTGCATTTTCTGCGTTACCGATTTGAGGTTTATCCTTTTCATTTCTGGCATTACACTTAACACTTATTACGTTGGTAAACACGCTGACACAGCTCCCGTAACCAGGAAATCATCATGATCGACACGAAAAAAATTGAACAACTTGCCCGCCAGGTTCACGACGCGATGCCTAAAGGCGTTCGCGAGTTTGGCGATGATGTCGAAAAGAAAATTCGTCAGGTTCTCCAGGCGCAGCTGACCCGGATGGATCTGGTTAACCGTGAAGAGTTTGATGTGCAGACGCAGGTGTTACTGCGTACGCGTGAGAAAATGGCGGCACTGGAGCAGCGTCTGGCCCAGCTGGAAAGTCAGGGTTCATCAGCAGGTACGCCGCCGACCGCGACCGCACCGGTTGCCCCTGCTGCGCCGGTTACCCCGCCGTCATCCGTAGCAACTTCCCCTGCGGCAGCACCGGTATCAACACCGGCTGCCGATGTGGTGAAACCTGCTGCGGATAACAAGCCAGAATAAGCCGTTAAGCGGGAGCACGGCTCCCGCTTAATACCGCTGTCAGCTGCTGCGGATGGTTTTGATGATGTTGGTGGTTGAGATACCGTCTTCGAAGTTCAGCACCTGTACGTCGCCGCCATTTGCCCACACCTCTTTGCTGCCCGCGATATCTTCCGGCTTGTAATCGCCGCCTTTGACCAGCAGGTCAGGCAGAATGCTGGCGATCAGCCGCTGCGGGGTATCCTCTTCAAACAGCACCACCCAGTCGACCGCTTCCAGCGCACCGAGAACAATCATGCGGTTTTCCTGCGGATTGACCGGACGGCTCTCCCCTTTCAGACGTTTGGTTGACGCATCGCTGTTAACCGCGACAATCAGCCGATCGCCGAGTTTGCGGGCGTTCGCCAGGTAAGAGACATGACCAGCATGCAGAATGTCGAACACCCCGTTAGTCATCACCACTTTTTCACCGCGGCGGCGCGCCATCTCAACGGCGGCTTTTAACTGCGCTTCCGTCATGATGCCGAACCCCTGCTCCGGTCGGGCATGAATAGCGTTTTCCAGCTCAACGGTACTGACCGTCGAGGTTCCCAGTTTGCCGACCACGACACCGGCTGCTGCATTGGCGAGGAAACAGGCTTCTTCCAGTGAATCGCCTGCCGCCAGCGCCGCCGCCAGTACGCCAATGACCGTATCGCCGGCACCGGTCACGTCATAGACCTCCTGCGCCTGAGTCGGCAGATGCAGCGGCGCTTTGCCTGGCTGCAGCAGCGTCATGCCATTCTCGGAGCGGGTCACCAGCAGCGCAGAGAGATCGAAATCGGCAATAAGCTGCATGCCGCGCGAGACAATCTCCTCTTCGCTTTTGCATTTGCCGACCACGGCTTCAAATTCTGAAAGGTTTGGCGTCAGCAGCGTCGCGCCACGGTAGCGGGCAAAATCGGTGCCTTTCGGGTCGATGAGAACCGGCACACCGGCGTCACGCGCCAGAGTAATCATGGTCTGCACGCTTTCCAGCGCGCCTTTGGCGTAATCGGATAGCACCAGCGCACCGGCAGCCACCAGGGATTCACGCATCTTCTGATGAATAGGTTCCGGATCGACCTGATCAAAGCCCTCTTCAAAGTCGAGGCGGATCAGCTGCTGATTGCGGGAAAGCACGCGCAGTTTGGTGATGGTCGGATGGCTTTTAACCGCCACGAAGTCACAGTGTACGTTGACATCTTTCAGCGTGCTGCTTAACACGCGCGCCGCATCATCTTCGCCGGTCAGGCCAATCAGGCGTGACGCGGCACCGAGTGCTGCAATGTTCATCGCCACGTTTGCTGCGCCGCCAGGACGCTCTTCAACCGTGTCCACTTTCACCACCGGCACCGGTGCCTCAGGGGAGATACGGCTGGTTGGGCCATACCAGTAGCGGTCCAACATTACATCGCCGACGACCAGCACTGAGGCTTGACCGAACGCGGGCAGAGTCACTTTCATTCCAGACACTCCAGACTGCATTAAAAATAGTGCGCGGATGATAGCACAGTTGCGATTTGTGCTATCAGCATCACGCCAGGATAGACGCAGGCGTTACCAGCCAGCGCTGCCAGCTGCTCAGCACCGTCTGCTGCTCCGCGCCATAGGCCTCTGGCTCCACGTGGCCAGGCAGCTCCTGCAGCGCGCGATGGTGCAGGGCGTCGCGCAGGGTAACGTAAGCCTGCGTCAGCGCTTCCGCTTCATCGGCGGCCATTTTGTGGTACGTCGCCATCAGCTCAAAAATGCGCACATTATCTGACCAGCGGGTGAGTTCAGGCTGCTCAGCGGCGTAGCGTAAGACAAGATATTGCGCGATGAATTCAATATCGGTGATGCCGCCCGCGTCCGTTTTAATATCCCAGCGACCTTTGTGCTTGTTGCTGAGGTGAGTGCGCATCTTTTCACGCATCTCACGCACTTCAGTCTGCAGGGCTTCCGCGCTGCGCGACTGCGAGAGGATCGCCCGGCGAATGGCATTGAAGCGTTCCCCCAGCGCCGCCTCGCCAAACACTACGCGCGCCCGGACCAGTGCCTGATGCTCCCAGGTCCAGGCTTCGTTGCGCTGATAGTCGTCAAAGGCGTCAAAGGTACTGACCAGCATGCCCGCCGCGCCGGAAGGACGCAGCCGTGCATCCACTTCATAGAGAATGCCGGAGGCGGTGCGGGTACTGAACAGATGCATGATGCGCTGAGCAAGACGCAGATAGAACTGACGGCCATCAATGCTGCGCTCGCCGTCCGTCACCACGTCTGCCGGGCAGTCATGCAGGAAGACCAGATCGAGGTCAGAACTGTAACCCAGCTCCCAGCCCCCCAGCTTGCCGTAGCCCAGCACGGCAAAGCCGCGCTCATGTTCGCTGGTCAGGTGCGAGGGGCGGCCATAGCGCTGCACCATCATCGTCCACGCCTGCCGCACCACGGAGTCGATAATCGCCTCCGCCAGCCAGGTCAGGTGATCGCTCACTTTCATCACCGGCAGCGTGCCCGCGATGTCGGCGGCGGCAATACGCAGATGCTGAGCCTGTTTAAACTGCCGCACCGCTTCCAGCTGCTGCTCTTCATCCTCAGTGGGAATACGCAGCAGATACTGTCGCAGTTCGTCACGATAGGCGTCGGTGGCGGTGGGCTGATAGAGCGTGGCGGGATCGAGCAGCTCATCCAGCAGCAAGGGGTGACGTGCCAGCTGGCTGGCCACCATTGGTGAGGCGGCACACAGCCGGATCAGATGCCGCAGCGCGCCATGATATTCGGTGAGCAGCTCCAGATAGGTGCTGCGGGTCAGCACGCCAAGCAGCAGCGGCGTCACGCGGCTGAGCGTGACCGCCGCGTCTTCGCGCAGGCAGACTTCGCTCAGCAGCCGCGGCATCAGCTGATCCAGCGCCTGACGACCACGCGGGCCGATGGTGCGCCGGCTGATGTCCTGACGAAAAGCTTCCAGCGTCTGATGCAGTGACAGCCGCTGATCGTCGCTGAGCTGCGGCACCAGCGGAGCCAGCTCGCTGTCCTCCAGCTGGTCCTGCCACAGAACCTGAAACTCCGCCAGCTCACGCTGGTCGTCGATGTCCGGGGTGTCCTCACCAATCAGCTCGTCAAAGATAGTGCGCACGGCCGCCATCTGACTGTCGAGCTGCGTCATCAGCGTCGTCCAGTCGGCACAATCCATTGCCCATGCCAGCCGGGCGCGATGCAGCGCATCCTCCGGCAGGGTCTGTGTCTGCTCATCGCCCAGGCTCTGCAGCAGATTCTCAAGCCGCCGCAGAAACAGGTAGGCCTCGCGCAGCGCATCGACCTGTTCAGCAGGGAGCAGAGCCAGCGTTTTAATCGCCTCCAGCGTTGGCAGCAGCGCACGCAGCTGAAGTGAGCGCTCACGTCCGCCCCGAATCAGCTGAAACACCTGCACGATAAATTCGGTTTCGCGAATGCCGCCCGCGCCCAGTTTGATGTTATTTTTCAGTCCGCGTCGCCGCACTTCGCGGCTGATCATCCCTTTCATGTTACGCAGCGACTGGATCACGCTGAAGTCGATATAGCGCCGGTAAACAAAGGGCCGCAGCATCTGCTGCAGCTCAAGGCTCCAGCGATCCTGGTCATCGCCCATCAGCCGCGCCTTGACCATGGCATAGCGCTCCCAGTCCCGCCCCTGCTCCTGGTAGTAATCTTCGAGCGCGGCAAAGCTCATCACCAGCGGGCCGCTGTCGCCAAAGGGGCGCAGCCGCATATCCACCCGATAAACAAAGCCATCCATGGTGGGCTGATCGAGCACTTTGATCAGCCGCTGCCCCATACGGGTAAAGAACTGCGCGTTGTCGAGTTCACGCCGTCCGCCACGCGTGGTGCCGTTTTCTGGCCAGGCAAAAATCAGGTCGATATCAGAGGAGAAATTGAGTTCGCCGCCGCCCAGCTTGCCCATCCCCAGGATCAGCAGCGGCTGTGCCTCACCATCGGCATTGCAGGGTGTGCCGAAATCATGACAGCAGGCCTGCCAGACCCAGTCACGCGCCCGGCTGATCAGCACTTCCGCTAACACGCTGAGCTGCTGCAGGCTCTGTACGGTCGAGGCCTGTTGCAGGGCCTGCATCCAGGCGACCCGCACCAGCATACGACGACGAAACAGCCGCAGTTCCCGCATCAGGCTCGCTTCACTGTCAACCGTACTCAGCGCCTGATTCAGCCATGCGGCATAGTGTTGCCACTCATCAGGCTGCGGCGGCTGGTCGCGTATCGCCTGCCACCAGTCGGGATGTTGTTGCAGGTTTTCCAGCACGAAATCACTGAAAGCCAGCCCGGCAGCCTCCTCCGGGCTGAGCGAGGCCAGCGGCACCCCAAGCTGTCGGGCGGCCTCTTCGGCCTGATTGCGTAACAATGCGGGAAGTGCTGACAACATAACGCCCTCCTTGATGGCGTGACCTGAAAGCGGTTAGCGGCCTGTGCCGCTGGTGAGCCAGAACGGCGACTGTTTCATTGCCTGCGAGGCCAGCCAGGCTAAGCCCGACTCCTGCTTTTCATGAATGGCTGACAGCAGCTGCTGCCAGGGTTCCAGCCAGCTGGCGACGGTTTCAGGCGCGTAGGATCCGGCCAGCAGGTGAACCGTCAGCAGCTGACGCGCCAGACGGGTCGCCTTGTCCTGATATTCGTTCGGCTGTTTCACCGTGCTGAAGGTCTCTCTCAGATCGGCATTCACGCGGCTCAGCATGATGTCGCTGAAGCGTTTAAAGGAGCCCTGTAGCTTGGTTTCCCCTTTGACGTCGATCCACTGACGCCACTGAGATTCCGCCAGCCAGTGCGTCAGAGCCAGCTGGGTCTCAACGGAGAGTGAAGAGAGACAGAAGGCAGCAGCGGCCTGCTCTTCATTCACCAGCGTCTCTTCCAGCGTGGTCAGTTGCTGACGCAGCGCGCTGCTGGCTTTGCGTGGCACCAGCGCACCAAACAGGCTGAACGCCTGGCGCAGCAGATCCAGCGCTTCGCGCACCGCATCCTGTGCTGCCGCATTGCCCCGCAGCCAGACCTCTTCATGATACTGCCAGTGGCTGAGGCCAGCCGACATGGCGGCGACCATCCCCTGCTCCACGGTGGCTTTCGCCCCCGCTTTGAGCAGCGGGAACGGCTTGATCAGGCGCGGCGGATTCCCCTGCGCCAGCTGATAACCCCGGGCGGCTTTACTCAGACTGCCCATCCGCAGTCCCCCCTGCGCCACCAGCTGCTGTGCAAAGGTCAGCAGATCCTGACGTTCGCCACGCTTCAGCTCAAGCTCGACCTCGCACAGCGGTTCGCTGAACTCACCGGCCGACACCTCGCCCTGGTCAAACGCCACTTCAATTTCGCTGTTTCCAGAGGTAATCAGCCAGATCTCGCGCTGGAAATGGGTGGTGAAAAGCGGCTGTAAGCGCGACTGGAGCGCCGCGACATCGGTGCCCTGCGGCCAGATCGTGGCGGGCAGGCGCGCAATATCGAGCACCGGTTCGCTGAGTTCAACGTTGTATTCCGGGCGCTGATGCAGTCCGCCCAGCGTCTGCCCCGCGGCCTTCAGGGTCATCTCATACTGTTTATCGATGCCACGAATGCGTAAGCCCATGTCCCAGCGTCGCAGCTGGTTGTCATCGGTCTCAAAGTAGATGTTGGTCAGTTCACGGGCCGCCTGGTGCTGATGCGGCAAAGTGGAGAAGTACTCAGCCAGTTTCCCGGCCGCTTGTGGAGTTGCAATGAACTTTAGTTCGATTTCGATGGTCATAATTTTTTATTCACTACGCCGCTGGCACTTAAGAGGGTTTTTCCTGCATATTTCAGGCGATTATCAGCAGGCTGGTTACGCTGTCGCCTGAGGGCAAGGGGTTATGAGGCGAAGATTAATGCACAGAAGCGGCGCTGTCTCTGCTTTCTTTGCGCTTTGCAGACCTTTTCGCACTCCCATGAGACCAGGATAGTTCTCATTCAGATTTATGCGGGGCCTCTCCAGACTGTGCCGGTAAATTTTTAGTCAGATTAAGCCAAACGAAATCGAATGAAAAAAATCACACTCGCTGGAATCACTTTGCTGGCCCTCAGCACCCTTGCACCTGCCCACGCCGACGAAAAACGCTATGTCTCTGATGAACTCTCGACCTGGGTGCGCAGCGGCCCCGGCGACCAGTTCCGCCTGCTCGGTAAGCTGAACGCCGGGGAAGAGGTGCAGCTGTTACAGACTAACAATGATACTCATTATGGCCAGATCCGCGATTCGCAAGGCCGCACCACCTGGATCCCCCTGTCGCAGCTCAGCGCAAATCCGAGCCTGCGCACCCGGGTGCCGCAGCTTGAGCAGCAGGTCAAAGATCTGACCGCCAAGCTGGATAACATCGACAACAGCTGGAACCAGCGCACCGCCGAGATGCAGAACAAAGTCGCCAGCAGCGACGGTGTCATCAACGGGCTGAAAGACGAAAATCAGAAGCTGAAAAATGAGCTGATCGTCGCGCAGAAGAAAGTCAGCGCCGCCAACGTTCAGCTGGATGACAAGCAGCGTACCATCATCATGCAGTGGTTTATGTATGGCGGCGGCGTGCTGGGCGTCGGCCTGCTGCTGGGTCTGTTACTGCCGCACATGCTGCCGCGCCGCAAGAAAAGCGATCGCTGGATGAACTGACCGCATTCTGCCGGTTTTAAAGGGGGGATCAGACGATCCCCCCTTTGGCATGTCTGCAATCCGGGCAATCTGTGCAACAATAAAACCAGATGCACCGCTGATTTCAGGCGCGGGATGCGCCCGGCGTGCCGATCATTTCTTTTTCTCTGGAGTTTTACGTGAAGACGTTTCTTGTTGGCGGTGCGGTGCGTGATGCGCTGCTGAATCTGCCGGTTACAGACAAAGACTGGGTGGTGACCGGTGCCACGCCTGAAGCCATGCTGGAGCAGGGCTATCAGCAGGTCGGTCGCGATTTTCCCGTTTTCCTGCATCCTGTCAGCCGCGAAGAGTATGCGCTGGCACGAACCGAGCGGAAAAACGGGAAAGGCTATACCGGATTTGTGACCTGGTCTGCTCCCGACGTGACGCTGGAGCAGGACTTACAGCGGCGCGATCTGACGATTAACGCTATAGCGCAGGATGAGCATGGCAAACTGGTCGATCCCTACGACGGCCAGCGTGATATCGCTCAGCGCCTGCTGCGCCATGTTTCTGCGGCTTTCAGTGAAGACCCGCTGCGGGTTTTGCGGGTCGCGCGCTTTGCGGCGCGTTTTGCTCACCTCAACTTTCGTATCGCCCCTGAAACCCGGCAGCTGATGCAGCAGATGGCGGAGAGCGGAGAGCTGGCAAATCTTACGGCTGAGCGGGTGTGGAAGGAGACGGAAAAAGCCCTGAGCACCCGTAATCCGCAGGTCTATTTTCAGGTACTGCGCGACTGCGGTGCGCTGAAGGTGCTTTTCCCCGAACTGGACAATCTGTTTGGCATCCCGGCCCCTGCGAAGTGGCACCCGGAGATTGACACCGGCGTCCACACGCTGATGACGCTGGCGATGGCTGCCGCGCTCTCCGGAGAGATCGAGGTGCGCTTCGCCACGCTGTTCCATGACGTCGGTAAGGCACTGACGCCGCCTGAGCGGTGGCCCAGCCATCATGGTCATGGTCTGGCGGGTGTGCCGCTGGTTGAGGCGCTGTGTCAGCGGCTGCGGGTGCCCAACGCGATTCGCGATCTGGCCCTGATCGTGACCGAGTTTCATGACGTGGTGCACACCATTGAGCGGCAATCCGCGGCGTCACTGGTGGCGCTGTTCGACCGGATTGATGCGTGGCGCAAGCCGCAGCGCGTCGAACAGATGGCGCTGACCAGTGAAGCGGACGCACGCGGGCGTGCCGGGCTGGAGAGTATGGCCTATCCGCAGGGTGACTATCTGCGTCGCGCTTTTGCGCTGGCCCAGGCGGTTCCCACTAAAGCCGTGATCGAGGCGGGATTTAAAGGTGCGGAAGTGCGGGAGGAGTTAACGCGACGACGGGTTGACGCCGTCGCGCAGGGTCTGGCGATCGGGCTGACTGACTAGCAGTCTGCCTGCGGTTTACATGAAGACCATGTAGACCGCTGCCGCGACGATAAAGCGGTAGATGGCGAACGAGACAAAAGAGATGCGTTTGATCAGCTCAAGGAAGGCTTTAATCGCAATCAGCGCCACGATAAATGCCGTCACAAAGCCCACCGCGAACATCGGGAAATCGGCCATCGTCAGGAAGCCGATGCTCTTGTACATATCCAGCACGGTCGCGCCCATCATCATTGGCACGGCCAGGATGAAGGAGAACTCCGACGCGGCATAACGGCTGACGCCCATCAGCATCCCGCCAGAGATAGTGGCACCGGAACGGGAGAAGCCAGGCCACAGCGCCAGGCACTGGAAGCAGCCAATCATAAACGCCTGACGATAGGTAATATCATCGACGCCCACGGCTTTCGGCTGTTTTGGCTTCAGGAACTCGGCGGCCAGCAGCAGCACACCCCCGACCACCAGCGCGTACATTACGTTGATCGGATTAAACAGCGTTTTAATCTGATCGTGCAGCACCAGACCCACAACGACTGCCGGCACCATGCCCAGCAGAATATGGATCAGCGACAGACGACCGCTGCCGACACCCTCATGTTTCACTTCGCCAAAGTGGATGCCGATCAGCCCGAACAGACGGCGCCAGAACATCACCACTACGGCCAGAATCGATCCTAACTGGATCACAACTTCAAAGGTCTCGGCTTTTTCACCCTCAAAGCCCAGCAGGTGACCCACTATAATCATGTGCCCTGTGGAAGAGACCGGTAAAAATTCGGTCAGCCCTTCCACAACGCCCAGGATTGCAGCTACCCAAAGCTGATGAATATCTGCCATCAAATGTTCCCTCTATCCGTTTCAAAACCATTAAAAAGGCGGTAGCGCGCTGCTATCGCCTGAAATCATGCCGCTGTTAGCCTGAAGTAAACCTTAAGGTCTAAACCGATTCGCCTGCTGTAACGCATCGGTACAGGCTATGACAGACAGTAATTTGGTTTGGTTTCATTGTGATGGCAATCACATCGTATTTATTTAGGAATAGTCCCGCGCTCGATTCGCACGCCAACCTGCGCCGCCTGGGCCACCGCGCCCGGTTTGCTGACCTTTATGCGTACGCCAGGCGAATTGAAACGGTTCATCAACAGATCCGCAATTTCTTCAGCAACCCGTTCCACCAGGGCGAAACGGCTGCCGGTCAGGTGCGTCAGAATGGCCGAGGAGACATCGGCATAGCTGAGGCAGTCCTTCACATCGTCGCTGCTGGCCGCCAGCCGGTTATCCCAGGCCATTTCGACATCGAGCACCAGCTTCTGCTGTATGCCCTGTTCCCAGTCGTAAACGCCAATGGTGGTGAACACCGTGAGTTGTTCTATAAATACGATATCCATGATAAGACTCTCTGTTTTTGGCTAAGCCGGATACCACTTCCGGCGGATTATGCGTATTATCCACGGTTGAAGAGATCAAAACGACCCTGAAGGGAACGGTACGGTGTTATGAGTGCTTTCGCGCTTGGTATGATTATTTTCGCGTATCTTTGCGGTTCGATTTCCAGTGCCATTCTGGTCTGTAAAGTCGCTGGCCTGCCCGATCCCCGCACGCACGGGTCCGGCAATCCGGGGGCGACCAACGTGCTGCGCCTGGGCGGTAAAGCCGCAGCCGCCACCGTATTAGTGTTTGATGTGCTGAAAGGGATGGTGCCGGTCTGGCTGGCCTGGCTGATGCACGTTCCCCCGCTTTATCTTGGCCTCACCGCGATTGCCGCCTGCCTGGGTCATATCTATCCGGTGTTCTTTCGCTTTCGCGGCGGAAAAGGGGTGGCGACGGCATTCGGTGCCATCGCGCCCATTGGCTGGGACCTGACCGGCCTGGTCACCGGCACCTGGCTGTTAACGGTTCTGCTCAGCGGCTACTCGTCACTGGGCGCTATCGTCAGCGCGCTGATCGCGCCGTTTTACGTCTGGTGGTTCAAACCGCAGTTCACCTTCCCGGTTTCCATGCTCTCCTGTCTGATCCTGCTGCGTCATCACGATAATATTCAGCGGCTGTGGCGGGGACAGGAAGGCAAGATCTGGAAGCGTAAAAAGAAATCTCAGCCATAAAAAAAGCCGGCAAGCCGGCTTTTTTCACATCAGATGGCGGGCAGTTCCGCCAGCGGCCAGCGCGGTCGCACGCTGACGCCTAACCCCCCGCGCGTTCCTCCTTTCAGTCGCACCATGCCCGCATACGCGATCATCGCACCATTGTCGGTACAGAACTCAGGACGGGCGTAGAAGACTTCACCGCCGCGCTTTTGCATCATGACCGCCATCTGCTCGCGCAGCGTCCGGTTGGCGCTGACGCCGCCCGCAATCACCAGACTCTTAAAGCCGGTCTCATCCAGTGCGCGCTTACATTTGATCGCCAGCGTGTCCACTACCGCATCCTCGAAGGCGCGGGCGATGTCGGCTCGGGTCTGATCGTCATCCGCATTAGCGCGAATGGTGTTCGCGGCAAAGGTCTTCAGCCCGGAGAAGCTGAAATCCAGCCCCGGACGATCGGTCATCGGACGCGGGAAGGTGAACCGCCCCGCCGTGCCCTGCTGCGCCATTTTCGACAGCATCGGCCCACCCGGGTAGTCGAGACCCAGCAGCTTCGCCGTTTTATCAAAGGCTTCACCTGCCGCATCATCAATCGATTCACCCAGCAGGAGATATTCACCGATGCCGGTGACGCTGATCAGCTGAGTATGTCCGCCCGACACCAGCAGCGCGACAAACGGAAATGCCGGTGGATTCTCTTCCAGCATCGGAGCCAGCAGATGACCTTCCATATGGTGGACCGGCACCGCCGGCACTTTCCAGGCAAACGCCAGTGCGCGACCAATCGTCGCGCCGACCAGCAGCGCACCGACCAGCCCTGGCCCGGCGGTGTAGGCCACCGCATCGATCTGCTGTGGTGCCAGACCGGCTTCTTTCAGCGCCGCCTGAATCAGCGGCACGGTTTTACGCACGTGATCGCGTGAGGCCAGTTCCGGCACCACACCGCCATAATCTGCGTGCACTTTAACCTGGCTGTAGAGCTGGTTAGCCAGTAATCCGGCCTCGTCATCATAGATTGCGATGCCGGTTTCATCGCACGACGTTTCAATACCCAGAATTCGCATTGCATCACCTCATTCTTGCGGCGCGCAGTTTATCACAGCAATGGGAGATGCAGCGCGGCCATCCCGCGTAAAAAGTCATTTTCTGTCGGCTAAAGAGTGCGCTATACTCCCGCCCCTGGAAAAACCGGCAGCCGCACAGGCAAACGCTCCTGTTGGTTTCAAATTGTCCATGGTGCTTTACAAACCAACCTGGGTTGGAGTAAAATGCTGCACCATTTTGAAATGTGCTGGCGCCGCAGTCAGCAGCAAAACCGAATTTTATCGAGGTGAGAGTTACATGCCGGTAATTAAAGTACGTGAAAACGAGCCATTTGACGTAGCACTGCGTCGCTTCAAACGTTCTTGCGAGAAAGCAGGCGTTCTGGCTGAAGTTCGTCGTCGTGAGTTCTATGAAAAACCGACTACCGAACGTAAGCGCGCTAAAGCGTCAGCAGTTAAGCGTCACGCCAAGAAACTGGCTCGCGAAAACGCACGCCGCACTCGTCTGTACTAAGTCGTTCCGGAGGTCCGCCTCCACCGCGTGATTCACGCAGACAGAGTCAAGTAAAAGGCCGTGCTTTCCGAAAGGAAGCGCGGCTTGTTGCCGTTTATGAGCTGAAAAACCGGGGCGTATGGCTGGACGAATTCCACGCGTATTTATCAACGATTTACTTGCCCGCACGGATATCGTGGATCTTATCGATGCCCGCGTTAAGCTGAAAAAGCAGGGTAAGAATTTCCACGCGTGCTGTCCTTTCCACAATGAAAAAACCCCCTCTTTCACCGTAAACGGCGAAAAACAGTTTTATCACTGTTTCGGCTGTGGCGCACACGGCAATGCCATCGACTTTTTGATGAACTTTGATCGTCTGGAGTTTGTTGAGAGTATCGAAGAGTTAGCCACCGCCCACGGTTTAGACGTGCCTTATGAAGCAGGCAGCGGGCCCAGCCAGATGGAACGCCATCAGCGCCAGAGCCTGTATCAGCTGATGGAGAGCCTGAACGGTTTTTATCAGCAGAGCCTGCAGCAGTCCAGCGCGCAGCCAGCCCGCGACTATCTCGATCGTCGTGGTCTGAGCGCCGAAATCATCGATCACTTTGCGATAGGGTATGCCCCCGCCGGCTGGGACAATGTTCTCAAGCGTTTTGGCAAGCAATCCGAAGACCGTGAGTCACTGATGGAAGCGGGCATGCTGGTCAGCAATGATAAAGGCCGTACCTATGACCGGTTTCGCGACCGCGTCATGTTTCCGATTCGCGATAAGCGTGGCCGCGTCATCGGTTTTGGCGGACGTGTCCTGAGTAACGAAACGCCGAAATACCTGAACTCGCCGGAAACACCGATTTTCCATAAAGGCCGCCAGCTCTATGGCCTGTATGAAGCAGTAAAAAATCATCCTGAACCCGCCCGCCTGTTAGTGGTCGAGGGATACATGGACGTGGTTGCGCTGGCGCAGTATGGCATCGATTATGCCGTTGCGTCGCTGGGCACCTCCACCACGGCTGAACACATTCAGTTGCTGTTCCGCAGTACCGACACCGTGATCTGCTGTTACGACGGCGACCGGGCCGGACGTGAAGCAGCATGGCGTGCGCTTGAGACCGCATTGCCTTACATGAATGATGGTCGTCAGCTACGCTTTATGTTTTTACCCGATGGCGAAGATCCGGATACGCTGGTCCGCAAAGAGGGTAAAGCCGCTTTCGAGGCGAGGATGGAGCAGGCAATGCCGCTCTCTTCGTTTCTGTTTGATAGCCTGCTGCCGCAGGTGGATCTGAGCTCACGCGACGGTAAAGCGCGCCTCAGTACGCTGGCTTTACCGCTGATTACGCAGATCCCTGGTGAGACCTTACGTATTTATATGCGTCAGGAGCTGGGGAATAAACTAGGTATTCTCGATGACAATCAGCTTGAAAAGCTGATGCCAAAGCTGGCCACAAGCGGAACGGCGCCGGTCGCCCCGCCGCTTAAGCGTACCACCATGCGCGTGCTGATTGCGTTACTGATTCAGAACCCGCAGCTGGCGTCGATGGTGCCTTCGCTTGACGGGCTGTCTGAGTCAAAAATGCCGGGTTTACCGCTGTTTATTGAATTAGTCGGTCGCTGTAATGAGAATCCTGGATTGACCACCGGACAGCTACTAGAGTTATATCGCGGAACAAATTTTAGTCAGACGCTTGAAACACTGGCGATCTGGAACCACATGATAGTAGATGAAGAAGCCGAAGCGGTGTTTCAGGACTCGCTGGCCAGCGTTTACGACTCAGCTCTGGAAGAGCGTCTGGAGTTTCTGATAGCGCGTGAACGCACCCAGGGACTGAGCGCCGACGAGCGCCGTGAGCTCTGGACACTCAGTCAGGCGTTTGCCCGAAAATAATTTAGCACGCTGCCCGTTCTGATGGAGGGCGGCGTGGCTGTTTTAAGGCCGTGGGCGTTAAGCCAGGCCTGTAGCACCAACGATTTAAACACGCGGCTTAAGTGCCGATTACTGATGGGCAAAGCCCACGCCGCGACGAAGGCAGCGGCAAGAATTAAAGGCCTTCACTGCTATTGTTGGCTCGCTGCCGACCGACACCAATCTAATTAACAGAAGTGTGGATACCGTCTTATGGAGCAAAACCCGCAGTCACAGCTCAAGCTTCTTGTCACCCGTGGTAAGGAGCAAGGCTATCTGACCTATGCTGAGGTCAATGACCATCTGCCGGAAGATATCGTCGACTCCGATCAGATCGAAGACATCATCCAGATGATTAACGACATGGGTATTCAGGTGGTTGAAGAAGCCCCTGATGCCGACGATCTGATGCTGAACGAAAACAGCTCCGATACTGACGAAGATGCCGCGGAAGCTGCCGCTCAGGTGTTATCCAGCGTTGAATCTGAAATCGGGCGTACGACTGACCCGGTTCGCATGTACATGCGTGAAATGGGTACCGTTGAACTGCTGACGCGCGAAGGCGAAATCGACATCGCGAAGCGTATCGAAGACGGTATCAACCAGGTTCAGTGTTCCGTTGCCGAATACCCTGAAGCGATTACTTACCTGCTGGATCAGTACGACAAAGTTGAAGCAGGTGAATCACGCCTTTCCGATCTGATTACCGGTTTCGTCGATCCTAACGCAGAAGAAGATCTGGCCCCAACGGCTACGCACGTGGGCTCCGAGCTGTCTGAAGCCGATCGTAACGACGACGAAGACGAAGACGAAGACGAAGACGACAACTCCGAGGACGATAACTCCATCGACCCGGAACTGGCGCGCGAGAAGTTCTCCGATCTGCGCAAGCAGTACGAAACCACCCGTAGCGTGATCAAAAGCAAAGGTCGCAGCCATGCCGCCGCCGTTGCTGAAATCCAGAACCTCTCTGACGTCTTCAAACAGTTCCGCCTGGTACCGAAGCAGTTCGATTACCTGGTAGGCAGCATGCGCACCATGATGGAACGTGTTCGTACTCAGGAACGTCTGATCATGAAGCTCTGTATCGAGCTGTGCAAAATGCCGAAGAAAAACTTCATCACGCTGTTCACCGGCAACGAAACCAATGAGAGCTGGTTCAAAGCGGCGCTGGCGATGAACAAGCCGTGGTCTGAAAAGCTGCTGGAAGTGCAGGATGACGTTATGCGTTCCCTGCAGAAGCTGGCGCAGGTCGAAGAAGAGACCGGCCTGACCATTGAGCAGGTTAAAGATATCAACCGTCGCATGTCGATCGGTGAAGCCAAAGCACGTCGCGCCAAGAAAGAGATGGTGGAAGCGAACCTGCGTCTGGTTATTTCGATTGCCAAGAAATACACCAACCGCGGTCTGCAGTTCCTCGACCTGATTCAGGAAGGTAACATCGGCCTGATGAAAGCGGTCGATAAGTTTGAATATCGCCGTGGTTACAAGTTCTCGACCTATGCGACCTGGTGGATCCGTCAGGCGATTACCCGCTCTATCGCGGACCAGGCACGTACCATCCGTATTCCGGTGCATATGATTGAGACCATCAACAAGCTCAACCGTATTTCGCGCCAGATGCTGCAGGAGATGGGTCGCGAGCCGACGCCGGAAGAGCTGGCTGAACGCATGCTGATGCCAGAAGATAAAATTCGCAAAGTACTGAAAATCGCTAAAGAGCCGATCTCGATGGAGACGCCGATTGGTGATGATGAAGATTCACATCTGGGCGATTTTATCGAAGACACCACGCTGGAGCTGCCGCTGGATTCTGCTACCTCAGAGAGCCTGCGTTCTGCCACCCATGACGTGCTGGCTGGCCTGACCGCGCGTGAAGCGAAAGTGCTGCGCATGCGTTTCGGTATCGATATGAACACCGACCATACGCTGGAAGAAGTGGGCAAACAGTTTGACGTAACGCGTGAGCGTATTCGTCAGATTGAAGCGAAAGCCCTGCGTAAACTGCGCCATCCGAGCCGCTCGGAAGTGCTGCGTAGCTTCCTCGACGATTGAGTCCGACAAAAACCCCGGTTCGCCGGGGTTTTTTATGCCTGCTATTTATCCGCCCTGCTCTCCCCCGGATGCAGCTCCCGGTAAAGCTGACGGTAAGCTTCGACCATCTCCTCCAGTGAGGCGCGATTAAGGCCGCTGGGATTTGGCAGCACCCACACCTGGGTTTTCCCCATAAAGACGGGCTGCTTACCCCATTCCACTTTGCGCTGCTGAAAGGCGTGACGAAACGCATCCTTACCCAGGATGGCGAGCGCGGCGGGCTGGTAATTCAGCACCTTTTCCATCAGGCGTCTGCCGCCCTCACGTAGTTCATCCGTGGCAAGCTGGCTCGCCTGCACCGTGGGTCGCTCAACCAGCATGGTGATACCGCAGCCGGTTTCGGTTAAGCGCTGCTCCTCTTCCGGTTTCAGCTGCTCACGGGTGAATCCGGCCTGATGGATGACTTTCCAGAACCGGTTACCGGGATGCGCAAAGTGAAAGCCCTGATGGGCAGTTGACTGGCCGGGGTTAATGCCGCAGAACAGCACATCAAGCCCCGGAGTGATAATGTCGCGGATAGCGTGTTCACTCATGCCTTTCCCGCCCTGCTGTCGCTACGCTGTGGCGTAAGCGCTCTGCTGCTCTGCTTCTCCATAGAACGTCCTGTACTCTCTGCCACGTAATCTCTGGCTAAGATAGTAGTGATTACGCTCAGTACATTCCAGCCTTCAGGACTCAACGCGTTCCGCTATCGACGTGGCAGAAGCAGCACACGGCTACTGCAGCCTGATGTCCAGTTTCGCTAAAGGCATGGCGTCGCATTTTCCACGCTGTTTTAAAACTTCGCTAACGCCGTTCATCAGTTTTGTTATAGAAATCAGCAGGTAAATCGCTGCTGTTTATTTCAGCAACCGATGGCGGAGTGCTGGATCGCCCTGAAGAGATACTTTATAATCCCCGCTCCGCTGGCCCCTTAGCTCAGTGGTTAGAGCAGGCGACTCATAATCGCTTGGTCGCTGGTTCAAACCCAGCAGGGGCCACCAAATTTCCACATAAAAAACATATATTTAAGCCGCTCATAGAAGCGGTTTTTTTGCATCTGGCTTTTCGAGTGGCGGTAAAGTGGCGGTGCATTTTTACCGCCAACGCCTTCCCCCGATCGATTCGCCAGACAAACTCACCTCAAAAGGACGCTTGATAATGCGATTACACTTAGCCCTGATCAGCTCTGCCTTAATATTCTCCTCAGTTGCTGCGGCGCAAGCTTCAGACGTCATCACCCTTAAAAATAAACTTAAGCCCTGGCAACCAACGGAAGTCAGCCTAAAAGGAGATCAGCTAACTATTGTGATACCCGCCGCCAATGTTGATGATGAAACTTATAAAGTAATCACCTCTAGCGGGATATGCTCCCCCATTTGGACAAAAGACGTACCGGCTAATTACCTAAAAAATATCAAGGCAATCAACGTAATAAATAAATTTAAAGCCAGCGGATATTCTTTTGAAAATCCACTGTCGACCTGTAATGAAATGGGTAAATTGATGGATAAGCCCGCAGCAGCGCTGCTGCTTGGCAACACTCACGTCTTCATGGTCAGCAAGTAGCGCCCACAAAAAACCCCGCCAGTGCGGGGTTTTGTTTTATAGACCTATCAAATTAGTGCAGTAACGACGGCTGGGATTCATGTCCTGTGAAGATCGGAACACGATTAACCTGGCCCGGCGTTACAATAATCATCGCTAACGTTTCGTGCGTTTTGAAAGAACAGCTGCAATTGATATTTTGGCACTGGTGATAACGCTCTTTTGTTTCTTTTGAAATGTATCTGCTGCTTTTAGCGTGTGCGGCGGTCTGGCATAACGGACAATGCATCATCGGTGGCGTCTCCCTGTAAGCTCGTAGCTTTAATACTCTTAAATACCAAAATGAGCAACTAATTTTCACTTATTGTGAACCATCTTCGTCTGATTCTGCCTCATACTCCACATCTGAAAGCAGCACCTCAAACTCAAGCGCGGTTGTATATCCGCTGCCGCTCAGGCTGTGCGTCACTTTACTTATAATCCACGGCTGCGCATCGATCACCGACTTAAAGCCGCTCACCCTGACTGGCGTCTCCGGATACAGGTCGGCGCGCCCCATCGCGAGCGTGAGCGAGAACTCAGCGACGCCGCGCTGCAGCTTATCCCACTTTGCTTTTGCGGCCCGCATCGCTGCTGCTTTCGTCGCATACACGGTCGTCAGGGTAAAGATGTTGTCTTCTGTCCCCGCCAGATAATCACCCTCTTTGGCCTCCGGCGTTTTGGTCGCGGTCGTCTTTTTCTTTTTAGCCGCCGGGTGCTCCAGCGCGCGTAAATGCTTTTCTTTCGGCTTGCGCTTTACCTTAACTTTCTTGGGCTTAGGGTCTTTGGTATGCAGCCAGCTTGCCGAGACGCCAGTGTATGCGCCACGGTCGGCAATGCTGAAGCTGTGCCGGTCACCATCCTGCCGCGTGATCGTCATCTGCGGGATTGGCTTTCCGCTGGCGGTGACGCCGTTACCGGGCTTTATAAACAGAAGCCGCCCGGCCTTCACAGCTGCAACCGCGCCGTACAGGGTGGCAAGCCGCGTCAGAAATTTAGCGTCAGTCTCCTGCGTCTGGTCGATGTGAGCCACGGCAATTCCGGCGAATCCATCGGCCAGCATGGGCTTTAGGTTATTGCGCCCGGCTATCTGCGTCACAATGTCGCCCAGGGTAGTGTCGTGATAGGACACCTCCCGGCGGGAATTGAGCGAGCCACGAAAATCTGCACTGCGGGCGCGGATTGTCATGGTATCCGGCGCACCGTGGTGCTCAACCTCATCAACGGTGAAATTGCCTTTCCCGAAAAGCGTCTGTCCTTTCCAGCCGAGAAACAGCGTTATCACTGCGCCGCGTACCGGCATCGCCAGCTGCCCGTCGGCGTCGTCCAGCTCAATATCCAGCTGGTCAGCTTCAAAGCCGCGGTTATCGGTCAGCGTCATCGAGATAAGGCGATCCCGGATGTTGGTTGTGACGTCATTAGAATTAACCTTCAGCATGAAATCCGGCGTCATCTGCGCCCCGGCCTGCACCGGCAGGCTGCTTATCCCGATCATCCGAGCAGCCCCCCTGCAGTTGAAATCAGGCTACCGGCCGCCGACCTCACGCCGTCGATTGCTGACGTAAGTTGACCTGGCAGACTGGCGGAGCCGCTGATCAGCCCGTCAGCCTGCTTTTTCAGATCGCCAAACATCGAGGTGAGCGACTCATCAACGCGCTTCAGGCTCAGGGTAAACATGATTTTGCTGGCCGTTCCGTTGGGGTAAAACTCGCTGAAGGTGTTTGAAATACTCTCAATCACATACATGCCGTAAATCATGCCGCTGCCGCCAATCAGCGGCCACGCCATCCCCTCATCGGCCATCAGGCGGACGGTCATCAGCGACACCGAGCCGCCTGTGATTTCCGGGCGAAGCTCACCGGAAAGCGTGATTTTTTCATCACCCGGCCCGATAAACTGCGCCGACGGACGCTGCCCGAACCGGCTGTTAGTGGGCCAGCGGTAGTCGATATTCTGCTGCATATCCCCGTAAGGCAGGGTCTGCCGCATAAACGGCATCATGCCGTAAATCATCATCATCGGTTAATCCTCCCAGCCCATTTTACTGCGGTTCTGCGCCTGACGATTGCGCTGCTCTTTTGCCTGGTGCTGCGCCATCAGCGCCATTGCGTCGTCTTTGGTCATGCCCTCGTGCATGTTGATTTCATACTGATAGGTATTCTGGCTGCGGTCGGTGAATCCGCCCCCGGCTGACGGAGCTGAAACCGGGCGGTAAGGCGCGCCACCATAGGCGATGTTGTATTGCAGCCCGCCGGTATCTGCGCCCGCGCCGCCGGTTGCTACCGCATCGGGCGTCGGAACCTTGTCTTTCAGGCCATCGGATTTCGTGTCGATAATGCCGAGCTTATCCAGTACCCAATCTATGCCACCCATAAGCTGATCAAGCGCATGCCCCGGAATTTTCAGCGCCTCGGCCAGCATGTTGCCGAACTGCTTACCCATGTCTCCGGCGGCGGCAAGTTCAGCCTGCGTGGATTTGACCGGCTCCAGCAGTTTGCCGAACCAGTCCCAAAGCTCTTTGACCTTACCGCCTACCCACTCAAAAGCGGGCTTCAGCGAGCCGAAAGAATCACTGATCGGCCCCATCGCAGCTGTGAAGCCTTCGGCCATGCCTGCAATAAAGGCGCTGATGGGTTCCCAGTATTTACGAACCAGTAGCGCACCGGCCACGATTGCCGCCGCGACGGCCACTACCGGCAGAGTGATAGCACCGAGCGCCGCCGTTATCGCTCCGCCCGCGATGCTGAATGCCGTGCCGAGGAAGCCCGCCCCGGCAATCAGGGTATTCACGCCCGCAATCACCGGCCAGGCTACCAGCCCGATAGCGCCCAGCGCCCCGGCTAACATCAGCCCGCCCATTACCACCTTAGCAATACCGCCCGCCAGCTCAGGATTAGCTTTAATCCAGCCATCAACCTTAAGCAGCAGCGCCGCTGTATCCTGGGTGAGTGTTCGCAGAGCGCCATCGTTCTGATCAAAAAGGTCGGTGCCGATAGCCTCATACGCAGACTGCAGCTCTTTCAGATCGCCGCCGAGGTTATCCTGCATGACCTGAACCAGCTCGGCCGTTTTACCATCAGAGGCTTTAAACTCGGCGGTCAGCTGGTCGAGCTTGCCGGTTGAGGCAGCAGTCATCAGCAGGGCGGCTGATGAGCTGGCCTCCTCGCCGAAGATGGTTTTCATGTACTCAGCGCGCTGGCCCGTTCCCAGCTTGTGACGGTCAAAACTGGCCTGCATTTCTTTCAGGATGGTGAAGATCGGCCGGGTATTTCCTTTGCCGTCTGCGGTTTTAATCCCCAGCTCTTTGATAGCCTTGAATGATTCGCCGGTAGGAGCCTGCAGCCTGCTCAGCACAGCGCGGCTTCCCGTACCGGCCATCGAGCCTGTGATTTTTCCGTCATGCAGAGCGCCGATCATTGCTGCCGCCTGCTCGATACTGACGCCTGCATTTTTCGCCACCGGGGCGACGTAGGTCAGCGCATCACTCAGCCCGTCAAAATCAGAGGCCGTTTTATTCAGCGTCATCGACAACACGTCGCCGATGTGTGCCACCTTATCGTTTGAAAGCTGGAAGGCTGACTTCATCCCCATCAGCAGCCCGGCGTTTTCTTCCATCGTGCGCTTGTTTGCCAGCGCCATGTTGAGCGTAACCGGCGTAACGGCCTGAACGGCAGCTGCATCACCGCCACCTTTGGCGATAACGATCTGTGCACCTGCCGCATCATCGGCAGAGGCGGCCGTTGTATCACCCAGCTGCCGCGCCTGCGCACGCAGTGCGGTCATCTCCTTTGAATCTTTCGCCACGCCGAGCACGGCCTGCAGCTCGGAGTTCTTCTGTGCGAAATCAAAGCCCGGCATTAGCAGCGAGGTTGCCGCCATGCCGCCGACCGTTGCAGCCCCGATACCGGCCGCACCCATATTGCGCACCTTGCCCGACAGCTCCTGGCCTTTCCGGTAGCGCTCACTTGTCTGGTTCAGTCGTTCCTGCTGTGCATTCAGCCGCTGAAGTTCCATTTTCTGACGGCTCAGGCTGACGGTTGCCTGCGCTGATGCGGTTCGCAGGCGCTGCTGCTCGCTGCTCAGGCTTTTGGTGGAAATCCCCGCCGTGTTAAGCGCCTCGCGCTGCTGCTGCACCGACAGGCGCAGGCTGTTGGTTTTCGTCTGCAGCTCTGCCGCCGCCTGCCGGGCCTTTTCCAGTGCGCGGGCCTGCTGAGTAGTTGGCCGCTCCGTGTTTTTAAACTGCACGGCCAGCGCTGCTG
This sequence comes from Pantoea sp. GM_Pan_3, assembly GCF_026541045.1. Classification (NCBI taxonomy): domain Bacteria; kingdom Pseudomonadati; phylum Pseudomonadota; class Gammaproteobacteria; order Enterobacterales; family Erwiniaceae; genus Pantoea; species Pantoea sp. GM_Pan_3. Next base: position 289,770 of record NZ_JALNVA010000003.1, read on the forward strand.
CCTCCTGCTTCGCGTCTTTGAGGCTCTGCTGCGTGACGGCCAGCTGCGCGCTGGCCTTACGGAAGCCGTCAATTTTCCCGGCTTGCGCGTCCAGCTCCTTAATCGTTGATTGTGTCTGGCGAATGTCAGACGACAGATTTTTAGCGGCAGTCTGAACGGCTTTGAAGGGGCGCGAGGCTTTGTCTACCGCATTTAGCAGCACCTGCACCTTGAGGTTATTGCTCATCCGGGTTCGCTCCGCTGCGGATAAAGGCTTTATGCCGCCAGTCGATCAGCTCGGCCAGCGGCATGTCGTACATCTCGGAGGGTTGCCAGTGGAATATCGTGGCAATGTCGGCCATCAGGTCGTTAACCGTCAGGCCGCGAGGCCAGTCTATTCGTCCGACTTCGACTGCAAAAAACCGATCACCTTTCCGCCCAGCGTAATCAGGTCAACCGGATCGAGGGCGTTACATTCAGCCTTTGTCAGCGCTGGCAGGGTAATGCGCGGCAGCACGGTCAGCAGCGCGTCAACATCCGACTGGCACAGATCGGCCAGGCGTACGCCGCGCAGGCTTCCGGCGGTCGGCTTAATCAGCTCCACGCTTTTGATTTCGGTTTCGCCGCGCAGCAGCGGGGTTTCAAACTCAACAACGTTTTCTTTCTTTTCCATGATTGTTCTCTGTTCACTGTAGTCAGGTAACGCCAGCGGCGGGCGCTGGCGTCAGGGTTTATACCAGGCCGAGGTTTTTACGGCGCTGCTCAAGGCGGTCAGTGCCGTTAACCTTCTCCACCATGTTGATGGTGTCGATTTCGATCAGCTCCTTGCCGTTGAAGGTCAGCTTGTAATAGGTGTTTTTACTGGTGATTTTGGTTTCCGAGTCTTCACCCTGCTTGGCCTCGCCAAAGTCGAAAGACTGATGCTTACCGCGCACCTCAATCTCTACCGCGATTTCCTCGCCGGTATCGTCGCGCTGGTAAGAGCCGGTAAAGCGCAGGGGAATGTCGGAGGCTCCCCACTGCGTGAGTACCAGCTCATCAATGCCGCCGATACTCCATTCCATATCAAGCGCATCATCTTCCAGACCGTTATCTATGAAGGCCGCGCCGCTCATGCCGCCCGCGCGGAACGGGTCGAGCTTGCGCGCCAGCTTCGGCAGCGTGACGGCGGTGACGACACCCTGATAGCTGTTGGCGTTATTAAAAAGGTTCATGCCCTTCAGTTTGCGTGGCAGTGCCATTTATCCGGCTCCTCAGCTGTTTACGGATGCGGCGAAGTTCGCCAGATATTTGTCGGAAATGCGCTGGCGCAGCGTTAAATCTTCCAGCGGCGGAACCGGCGTATAGTCGTAGTCAATAAAGAGCTTGCCCGCTTTCAGGGTGTCTTTATCGTTGGCGCTTTCGTCATACCAGGCGGAAGCACCCAGCAGATAACCGTCATTTACCAGCTCGCGGAATTTCGCGTTAATGCCCGCGATAATCTCGCGCACCAGAACCGGCGTCAGCGGCTTGTCAACCGCCCACATGTGCGCTTCAGCCATCGTGTCAGCCAGTACCTGCGCCGTGCGCGTGTAGTTCTCAAACTGGAACAGCGGGTCATCGCTGCAGGTACGGTTGCCCCAGAAGCGGAAACCGTCTTTACGGATAAGCGTCGTAACGTCGGCCTCATTGAGCAGGTCCGCATCGGTGCCGGTCTGCTGCAGATCCCAGAACACTGAAGCGGAAATGCCTGTCACGCCGTTGACGCCGACGTTGGATAGGGTTTTATGCCAGCCGGTGTCGTTGTCGATTTTCGCGCGCAGGCCCAGCGCGCGGGCGGTTGCAAAGGCGGTACCGGATTTGCTGGTCGCGGTGTTCCAGGTGAGAAAGTCCGGCCAGATAACCATCAGCTCGCGCTGGCTGAAGTTCTGGCGATACAGACGGGCTTCGGAAATGGTTTTACATCCCCATGCCGAGACATAGGCAAAGGCGCGCAGCTGCTGCGCGATGCTGGCAAGTGCTGTCGCCACTTCCAGTGAATCCAGCCCCGGCACGCCCAGAATGCGCGGCTTCACGTCGAGCTGGGTCTGCGCAGCGAGCAGTGCTTTCATACCGGTATACTGCCCGTTTTCATCTGTGCCACCGATGATATTGGACGTGGTTTCGGCTTCGTCAGCACCTTCAGCCACGCGCACGACGATGGTTACAGGCCTTGACTGGTCAGCTATGGCCTGCAGCGCAGCCGCAAGCGTGCCTTTTTTGCCAGCCTTACCGACAGCGCCTTGTACATTGGTGATAAGTACCGGCGTATTGAGCGGAAAGGTTGCTGTATCCGCATCCTGCGCGGTGCAGACCATACCGATGACTGCGGTTGATACTGTTGTGATGGTTCGCGTGCCGTCGTTGACTTCGACGACGCGGACACCATGATGATAATCAGACATCTGATGCACTCCGTTTTGAAGGTGTGCTCAGATTGCCTTTTATGCAAAACCATAGCATTTATTTTGATTTTGCTGACAGATGACCAGACAACGTTTAAGCTATCCCCCCCTAAATAAAAAGCAACTTTTAAAAGGCAATGTATGCAGTCAAGAAAGAACATAAGACCAATATGGTACTTTGTTGTATTATCAATAATTCTTTTGGCCTTGGTGTTATTTTATATTAAAGCTCATGCCAAATTATCTTCAGGGAAAATGGCCGCATACGGTACGCTTGGCGATTACTTTGGTGGAATCAGCAATCCAATATTAGCATTTATCACTTTCACAGCAGTCCTTTTTACTGTTTATTTGCAGCTAAAACAATCCCATGAGTCTCAAAAGCTTAACTTTGAAGGGACTTTCTTTAATATGCTTACATTATTCGTAACCACCAGGAGTAAGTTAAAATATAAGGAGTTTGAAGGAGAGGAGTGCTTTGAAAAAATTATTGAGGATAAGTTTTTAACGAATAAAAAATTTAGTAACTCCTCGCCTCTTATCGAATCAACTAAAAGGGATTTCACAGCAAAAGATTATTCAACCGAAAGTGCCAAAAAAAAATACACAAACTTCAATAAAACACACAATCAATACTTAGGGCATTACTTCCGAACTTTATACAGGGTGCTGAAGATTATTGATGGTTCCAATCTCGACATAAGAGATAAGATTTCTTATTCAAGAATATTGAGAGCACAGTTGTCAACCGATGAACTATCATTACTTTTCCTTAATGGTTTGAAAGATGTTTGCGATCAAGGGAATTTTCAAAAATTAATTTATCGGTACTCTATGTTAGAACATCTTTCAGTTGGAGATTCCCAACATCCGCCTTTAGATATCGATCAAGACAACTACATGGATGTTAAATTTTTTATAGGTGAGAAAATTTTAGTTGAGGGATTCGATATAAAATCATATCTTTTGAGAGATGGCGCACACTACAGAAATACCAAACCACTAGGGGCATTTGGTAAGAACCCCTCCCCACTTTTAAAAAAAATATCAGACTACTCCATGAAATAAAAATCATATTTTCTTTTAAATGATCAAGACCGCCTTAATTTCAATTATATGCAAGGCGGCTTGATAAATTTATGGTGTCAGGTGTATACCAAAAATTTAAGAAGGCTTTTCTGGCCATATAATATTCATTTCAGGCGCGTTAATAGCCTGTAGAATGTTTATGTATTTCATCCACGCTATTAGCGAAGCCTTATCCTCATCGGTTATCATGTTAAGTTGGAGTTGCGTCTGCCATGCCTGCGTTATGCTGTTAGCTTCACCGATTCTCGCTATTTTTTCTCTTTCTATCTCAAGTATAGCTGTGGCGCGCTGGGCCTCAGCATCCGTCACCCACTTGTCACCGTCCCACTTATCAAATACCGTTGCCGGTGCAAGCGTCGTCGTCCCGACAGGATAATCCCCTAATCCGGTAACCAACTGTGCCGTACCGTCAGTAGTGGAATAAACCGTTTCCCCTCGGTGATCGGCAACATCCAGCCAGCTGCCATTACAATAAAGCGCTACGCGACCAGCTTTAGTTGCAGGCGGTGCAGTAAGGCAGGCGTTAGCAGGCAGGCCGACGCCCTGTACCAGAAACTCATCGCTGCAGCCGGTAAACTCTCCGCTTATCGCGTCGAAATTATAAATCGTCAATGTGCCGGCCGATTTGGCCTGGCCATTTTTATCAAGCATGACCTTAGCCATTATGCAGCCCTCACGATGAAGTTAAACGCGACGTTGCGCGGGCGAACCTTACGATACGTTGTTCCGGTTGAAGCTAATGTTGTCTGAGCCGTATAGACAGCATAGGTTGGGTGAGATTTTCCAGTTTCGAAATCCTCAATATCAATTCCGCTGTAACCCGTGAATCCGCCCAGCGTAATGGCAACCCCCGTTGCTTCCTGTGAAGAAAGCAATGCTCTGCCACTGTCAACGCCGCGCCCGTCATCCCAGCCACGGATAAACTCAGCACGAAGATCGGCCAGTTTTAATCCCGGATAAGCCTGCGCCAGCTTTGGATACAACGTGCCGCTAAATGTCGCCCCGTTACTTTTCAGAAAGACCATGCCAGCCATCGTAGGAAACAGCTCGTTTGGCATTTTCGCGTGCGGCCAGGGGAAAGGCGATCCAATAACGGGCGTGCCTTCGCCTAAACCGAGGTTTTTGAGAACGTCTGCAATCAGCCCGGCGTCTTTGATTTCAGCAAGAGCATTTGCGATCTGCAGGTACTGGCTGTGTGGGTTTTTAGCATCGGTGTGCGTTCTCATTACGCTGTCAGCGTAGGCTTTCACCTCGATCACAGCATCATCAACATACTTTCGCGTTGCCAGCACCACTGACGGATCAATTTTCAGCGTGACGGCGGTTGTGCTATTCACGATTAAAATCATGCGCACGGTCTGCGTCCGGCCGCTGCCTTCGGCCAGCTGAGGCTTGTAAGTCTCCGGGCAGTTAGCAACAGCAATCAGCACGCCGTCGGCGTCGTACAGGCCAATTTCGCGGATCCAGAAACCGCCCTCACTTTCGGGAATAATCTGCTCCGCAATAATCTGGCTGCTGTTGGCCGCGTCAACGGTCAGCGAATTAAGCTGCGCGCGGCGCTTCTCGCCGATGAGCTTTGTCTGTGCGGCATCAGGCGTCGGCAGCGTGCCGCCACCGTCCCCGACACCCATCGAGGTGATATCCACTTTCGTGCCGAGCGCGGCGGCGTTCGCCAGCTTAGCCGCGCCCTGATTGGTCAGCAGGGCAAAATATTTTGTCGTCATGCGCTCACTTCCGTCAGGTCAATAAGATGCATCGCCACGCCGGAATAACCCGGCCCGCCGACGCTGATAAGTTCAGGTGTGTAAGGATAAATGGTCAGCTCGTCGCCGCTGTAGCTGGCAACGGCAACCGGCAGCGCGCCGTTTATGTCCAGATTAATAGACAGGCCGATAAGGTGACGGCTGCAGGGCTTCGCATCGGCTATCAGGCGTTCCAGCTCGTTATACATTTCCTCCGTAATGCCGGTATCCAGCACGCCTACATCAAGCCGGAACGTGCCTGGCGCTTCGTTGGTTTTCCACCACTCAATGATTCTGATGAGATAGCCCAGCGGCTCAACGACGCGGCGGATAGCGCCTATCGTTCCCTTGTGCCGGTGCACGTACTGCGAGGCAGCAACAACGGCGCGCTTTGTCGATTCCGGCCAGGCTGAATCCCAGCGGTCAACTGACCACGCCCACGCCAGATAAGGCAGAAGCGCCACCGGGCAGGTTTGCGGGTTCCATAACTGGCGCAGCGGCACGCTCATAGCTCCGGGGCTTGCCAGCGCCTCAGCGGCGGCAACCTCAAGCGCTGACGAGCCGGTCGGCAGCAGGCGGTCACTCATCCGAGCCTCCCACGGTCAGCGTGTAGCCCGTGCAGTAAGCGGCCTGTGTTTTGTCGAGCACCACGTCAGCAGCAGGCTTGATAAGGTTAACGCGCTGCACGCCCTCAACGTGCATGGCGGCATACAGCGCAGACAGGCGAATGTCACGGCCGAGACGCTTCTGCGCGCTGATATAGGCGGCGAGCTTTGCCTCAGCTGCGGCGCGGATTGGCTCAGCCTCCGGCCCCGGATAGAGGTACAGCTCAGCCTCGATTTCGTATTCAACAATCTTCGCTGACTGCACGCTCACCCGGTCGGCAACCGGGCGCTTGTCCTCATCATTGAGCGCAGCGTTAACCACGGCCAGCAGATCGTCTGTCGCTGCGCCGTTGCCCTCACGTGCGAGCACCGTCACAGTGACAACGGCGGGTGACGGGCTGATAGCTGACGCATCGGCTACCCGGCCGTCGGCGCTTCTGGCGTGATACTCATACGCGCCGGTCGGCCCGGCCACGCTCATTCCCTCAAAGGCTGAGGCGATGCGCAGCCGGAAATCGTCGTTACTTTCCATAACGGCAGCGGTCGGGGGGATGGTCGTATCGTCGGCCGGGGTAACGGTCAGGCGGGTTACGCCATTGTTCGCGCCGAGCTGGTCAAGGTCGCTGTCCAGTGCATAGGCAACCATGACGGCCTTTGCTGCCTCGTTAATGCGCTGGCGCAAGATCAGCTCTCGATAGGCATTCTCCTGCAACAGCTTAACGATGGGTTCTGATTCAAGCGTCAGCGTGCGGGCGACGGCCTCCTGCTGATCAGCCGGGTAAAGGGAAATCAGTGTCGCCTTGCGCTCGGCCAGCAGGGTTTCATAGTCCAGCAACTCCACCACATCGGGCGCGGGCAGCTGGCTCAGGTCGATAGTTGCCATAGTCTCAGCTCACGGGAACGGTTAAGGAAAAAGGCTGCGCGCTGTCGGTGCGGTTGCCGGACAGCTCAACCACCATTGCGCCGTTGATATCCGACCCAAAGCTGATGGCGGTCAGTTTTACGCGCGGCTCCCATTTCAGGATCGCCAGATAGCAGGCCGACATAATCTGCAGGCGCAGCGCCTCGTTTTGCGGCTGGTCAATCAGCGCGGATAAAAGCGAACCATACTGGCGGCGCATCACCCTGGAGCCGAGCGGGGTCAGCAGAATGTCTCGCACCGATTGCCGGATATGATCAAGGTCGGTCAGCGCGCCGCCGGTTTCCCGATTCATGCCGGTATATTTTGCGGTCGTCATACTGGTGCCCCCGTCTTGCCGCCGCTGTCGCCCGGGTGGATATGCGAATGCAGCACCTTGCCGTTTGAGGAAAGGTTGCCGCCGGTATGCGTCACGTCGCCTTTCATCGTGCCGCCCTTAGTGACTTCCAGCTGCGCAGTTTTAAGCAGCGTTGTGCATTCCACTTCCGGCGAGTCGAACAGGATTTTTACCGCCGCTTTGATGGTTGCGGTCTGTATGCCGGTTGCAGTCAGCGCGCCGTTTTCCGGCTCGTACTCGATCACCGCGCCGTCGGGAAATGACCAGTGCAGCGCATCGGCCGAGGCTGACGGAGCCGGGTTGTCATCGGAGAAAATACCCGGCAGCACAAAGCCGGTATCGAGTTCGCCGCCGAGGCACAGAATAAGCACCTGCTCACCCACTGACGGCGCATTCCAGGAGCGGGTTTTACCCGCGCGGGCGCTCAGCCAGTGCAGCCAGCCGGTTGTGTTTTTTCCCGTATCGACACGGCACAGGCCGCCGTCGAGATTGACGGCCGACACGGTTCCGATGCGGATCAGGTTGCGCAGCAGGCGCTGAATTTCTGCGAGTTGTTCGTTCATCTAAGAATCATTGATTATCTAAAGAATACTTGCTAGAAAGTCTCGTTTGCCTACATATCAACGAACATGATCTTAAGGGATTGCCATAAAATGCCTGCGCATTCACAACAAACAACGATGAAATTCATATTGGACTTAAATCATCTAAAAGCGGGAGATATAATTCTTGAGCATTGCTACCACCCTAACAGCATTCAAATAAGTAAAATTCTTAAAAGTCACTATTCGCACGCCATGATATTTACGGGTGATAAACTTTTGGAGGCTACTCCAGATAGAGGGGTCTTTAGCAGAATACCTAATAGGTTCGCATTCATAAATAGAGACGACGTAAAAGTAATGAGATTGATAGAACCATTATCAGATGAACTTATCGATGCTATAGGTTTTTATGCTTCGACTACTGTTGGCTCAGGCTACAATAAGACTCAAGCAATAAAATCCGTATTACCAGAAAAACCATCGCCGGAAATATTTAAGGGGCAGTTCTGTTCCAGGCTAGTAGCCCAGAGCTATTCCCATGTGGGAATTGCCCTAGTTGACAATATCAATTATTGCACGCCGGGCGATTTAGAAAGATCTCCACTTCTACATTCTGTTGAAAGTGCGATTAAAATAGCTACTCCTCATGAAATAAAACATGCTCTTGAACCTAGCATTCATGATGAACATGCATTACAGACTAAGCAGTGGGTTGATGATGCAAAAAAAATACTTGCTGAACATGAAAAGTACCCAGAAAGTATAAATGATATATTTCAGTGCGTGTATGATTTAAATAATCGCAGAGTTGAAATGCTAATATTTAACTCTATAAAAAGAAGCGGTTATTACGATTTCTACCTTAGAGATAAGGATATAAACCATTATAGATATAACGAAACTCTGTTTTCGAAAAGAGTCTTAACATCAGTGAGAGATATTGAATTTGAAATAAAAAAAGAAGCTGGAATCATTAAAAATCACTCACTAAGCTTAAAGAACAGCAAAAAAAACCTTAGATATTCTAATAACATTTTAACTAAAAGCGAAGTGCAATTACATAAAGATGTTTTAAACATTTCACTAGTTAGGCTTATGGTTATTTATGGACATTGCATGAAAATAAATTTTAATTCGCATGCACTCAAGGCCTCTGAAATGATGAAAAAGATCAGGAAAGCCTTGTCCTAAATGAAATCACATGCAAGTGAAAGTTTTAGAGCTTGCATGTGATCTTTTGATTACAGAGCCGAGTCGAGAGACACTTTAAAACCAGCCTCTCTTAGTTCTCTCGCCAGCCTCATTTTCCAACCCTCACCATCATCTATTTTTTCATATGTTACGCCAATAACATCTGAAGGTAATTCTACATCGCCTTTTACAAGAACCATTGTTTTATCCCTGCCTAAAAGAGCGGTGAAGTAACCTAACTCCAGTAAAACATTTTGCCGTGCACGATGCCGTTTATGTTCTTCCTTACCAACAGGGTAGCCGTAATCGTCAGGAGTTATCAATATAACAGCAAAACCAGCGCGCTTTGCAAATTCTTGGAACTTCTCAATTATAGTCATCCCTTTATTAATTTGCTCTTGAAGTATTACAGGCTCCACACCTAGCTTTTCTAGGAATCTTGCTACACTATATTTCGCCCCCTCATCATGACCGTGAACTAAGAACACAGAGTTATTATTAGGTAGTTCTTCCTTCATAGCTGCCTGATCAAACTTCTCAGCAAAAAATATTCCACTAGTCCCTATTTCAGACTCCCAGCGACCTGATAAATTATTTTCAGCATTTAAGTTACAGATAACTCGAACACGGCCAAGGTTGATGTGAGGGTCTCGTTTCCCAGGAGTGAGCTGAAGGTTTAGACCATTATCTATACTACCTCCTATTATATATTGGTATTGACCCAAATTACGCTCACTGATTTGAGCTTCACCGCTGACCCTATCGCCCTCAACATTAAGCGTAAATGCTATACCCCCTTGGTTTGTACCTTTGATCTCTCCAGTCCAGTAACCCGCATATAAGCTTTTTTTCATTGCCCTCACCTAAAATTCATGTCTGTTTGGCTTTTAATTATGGAGTGAATTGATAATAAAATCCTCAATATTTTTCATATCGCTTTCTGAAATACCTAACAAATTACGCGATTCATAACGCACTTCTTTTCCTTTCTGAGATGGCCGGTCGCGCAGCCCGTAATGATGCACGCGGGCCATGCGCTGCACGTTACCCGCAAACTCGATCACGGCTTCATTCGGGCTGGCCTGCATCTTAATGTATTTAGCCGTGCGCAGCTTTGCGAACATCTCGCGCTTTATCCGACCCTTTTTGCTCCGCACCGGCTGCGTTTTGCGGGGCTTAAACGGCGTGCCGTCAGGTGCCTGCTGGCGTTTGATGTTCTGCTGCTGACTCGCGCGCAGCTTACGGCCAATGCTGCGCGCCATTTCTTTACGTGCCGGGGCTGACAGACTGCTGATCAGCGCCTCCAGACGCTCATTTACAAGCTGCAGCCCGCTCATGTCTGCCACTCGCTGACCAGCTCGCCGTGAACATAAAGCTGCACCGGCCGCGCGTCATCCTCCGGCAGCGGATTCTCGCCGACGTGCGTCACGTGCAGCCCGTCGTCGGCCCGCTTCACGATCACGCGCTCGCTCAGCTGCAGCTCAATGCTGATATCGCTGGCCGTATCGCTGATCACATCCGCCTCAAAGGTAAAGCCCGTGCGGCGCTTTTCCTCGGTTGCCATAATGTCGGGTTCATTCGTGCGCAGCCATGCCAGCAGCGGCACGATCAGCAGGTCGATGTTACCGGCGTAGTCGGTAATGACCATGTTAAGCCGGTACTGGTATTCAAATGACAGTGAGCTGGCAAGCGTCGAGACGATGCGCCCGCTGTCGATAAACACGTTCAGTGCGTCAGGGTTTCGCTGCAGCTCCGGCACGCTGTCGGTCAGTGCCTGCCGCAGTTGTTGAGGTTTCAGCATCGTGTTGTTCCTGGCAGTCTTTGATGATTTCGACCTGCAGCCCGCAGGCGGTGAGCGCGGCCTCAAGCTGGCGATTGTCCGCCGCCAGATCGCCCGCCGTTTTAAGGCTGTTTCCCGGCACCGGGCAGCTTGTCACGCGCGGACACCCAGTCCAGATAATCTCTGGCGCTGGCGAAGGCCGGACGGGCGTGCAGCCGGATAACATCGTCAGGCAGAGCAGCAGCAGACCAGTCACGCAGTATCGGATTTGCATCAGTTTCTCTCTGTATGGTCATTTCACGGTTAAGCGCGGCTGTGCTGGCGCGCCCCTGCATCAGCCGAAGCTCGGCCTCGCGCTTCTGGCTGGCCCTCGCGTCGGCATCCAGCCTGGCTATCGCTTTGTCGCGGCTCTCGATACCGGCCGACAGCGTACCGATAATGCGCTGCGCACTGGTCAGGTCGTCTTTTGCGACTTTCCACTGCCAGCCGGTCACGCCCAGCGCCAGCAGCGCCACGGCCAGCAAAGCGGCAATCAGGCGCGTCATGACACACCCCGCAGGCAGTAGGCTGTCTCCGCAGTGCGGCGGTTCTCCAGCCCGCGATTTCTCACGCCCTTAACGAACACCCAGCGCCGCAGCTCATTACAGGCATCAAGCCAGTGCTGCAGCCTGATATAACGGGCAAAGGTCGAGCTGCAGGCCGCGCGCACGCCGACATTAAAGGCAAAAGAAACGGTCGCGTCATAAACCCGCTGCGGCATTTCCACTGCCATACAGGCATCGATCCCGCGCTCGACGCGCATCACGTCATACACCAGATTAACCGCCGCCTGCCGCTCGCTGACCTGGCTTTGCGGCGTCACGCCTTCGGTGTGACCAATGCCGTTCGTCCAGACTCCGGCGCTGCACTGATAGGGCGAGGTGCGGCACCCCTCAGCGTTGGCGATAAGCGCAAGCCCGGCCTCGGACGTTTTCAGGGTTTTAAACTGTGGCAGCAGCGCAGCAATCGCCAGCACGGCCACCACGGCGCAGCGTTTAACGGTCTGGCTCAAGGTTCACCCCCCGCAGGCGCTGCAGCTCATAGGTTTTGCGGCGGTAGTGCCAGTTGATAAAGAACGTCGCCACGTTAGTAATGAGCGTGATAACGGCCACGCCCGAACCGACCATAAAGGCGATATCCTGCGGCGTATGACGGCCGAGCCACATCAGGATGAGGCCAACCAGGTAGTTGATCGCAGAGCTGATTTTTTCCATTTTTAGTTCCACAGGTTAACGGTTTCGCCTGCTGATGATCCCGGCAGCTCAGGCAGCGTCATCTCGCAGCCGTGCGGCAGCACCGGCCCGCTTTCGGCCAGGCCCGGATTAGCCGCGTAAACCAGCCCGACAGCCTCGCCGGTTCGCCCGTAATAGCGCTGACAGATTTCGTCAACGGTATCGCCCTGCTGTGCGTAAACGATCATCAGAGCAGATCCACAATGCAGCCGGGCTTACCGGCGATGCGGCTGATACTGAATCGCGCATCGCGCCAGTACTCGTCGGCGCTGGCCTCGATTTCGCCCGCCTTTTTTGTGCCGCTGGCGTCATAGCCGCGATAGCGCTCAGCGATGGTGGCGGCGGTCAGCGCGCCGACGGCGGCGAGGTAGGCCGTAACCTTTTCGCTATCGCCGTCCAGCGATTCCGCAGGCACATCGGCCAGCGTCTTAAAGCCCGCCGCCATCTGCGCGGCGCGCCAGTCGTACAGCTCGGCGTTTACTTCTGAAATCGCCGTTTTCACGGCCAGGCGCAGGCGCTGCGCCGTGACCGTTCCCTCATAGCGCAGCGAATCGCGCAGCTGCTGCAGGTCAACGTCAGGCCAGAAAAACGTATTCTTTACCGGCGGCTCGGCAGCGTCTGCCGGTCGCGGGGCGGGGATAACAACCGTGTTATTCATAATCGGCCTTTGAAATAGGTGGGCGGTGGAGGACGGCGCAGACACTGAAAGTGCGTTGCCGTCCTGCCGCCCGTGCGCGGGGTCGCGTTCGGTCAGCGGCGGGCGATGGCTTCTTTTTTCATCGCCGTTCCCAGCCGCTCAATGTCTTTTTTGACGCCGCAGCCGTCGTGCAGCTGATGCGCTCGTGCAAGATGGGTCATCGCCTCCGAAGCCCTGCCCGCATCGCGAAGCACATACCCGGTTATCTTGTGCAGCTTGGCGCGCACCTGGTCGGGCATGTCTTCGGATTCCGTCATCGCAATGGTTGCCAGCAGCGGGTCAACATCGACCGGCGCTTTTGCCGTCCAGGCGCGCGTTGCCGCGCTGGCGACTTCCTCGGCCAGCAGATACGGCAGGCTGGCGCGCTTAAAGCCGTCAGGCGACACAAGGCCATGCGTCAGCGCGTACCGGGCAATCTCCAGCGCGCCGGGCACGTCGCCCGCATCGAGCCGCCAGATCATGACGGTCATCAGTACGGCATCCTGTGCGCCTTTGCCTTTCTCCAGCACGCCGGACACCCACGGCAGGTACTCAGGCAGCAGCTGACGCTTCATTTCCGCCTTGCGCTCGTTAGAGTGCACTTTCTTCAGGCGGCGCTTGTCGTCGTTCAGCTTGATGAGCATCTGCTCATAGCCGCTGGCGTGGCGCAGCGGGTTGTCGGCGTTCTGCGAGGCTTCGATAGCCTGCTGGCGCATGCGGTGACGTCGGGCAGGACTTAACATGCGTTACGCCTCCGTTTTATCGGTGCCGTCAGCACTGCCGCTTTCTGCCGCTGCTTCCTGCGTGGTGACAGCAGGTGCCGCGTACTCGCCGACTTCGATGTTTTCAACCAGGCAACCGGCCGCGTAATCCTCGATCACGTAGTCCTCGTTGATGGACTCATAGTTTTCGATGCGGTCGCGCTTCGGCACTTCGTCAATCAGGCGGCGGTGCGTGCCTTCCTGCCAGTAAATCGACAGGTTATCGGTGCGGGTGATAAACATGGCGTCGGCCGGGAAGTACGGCACGCGCACCGCTGGCAGACCGCCGATGCGTTTCTGACTGATAATCACGTCAGCGGCCAGCTGCTCGGTATTGGCCTGCGACTGGTTGACGATCGGGAAATATTTATCAGCCAGCAGCTGACGGCCCACAATGACAACCAGCTCCGGGTCTTCCTGATACCACGGCTCAATCAGGGTGTTGGTGGCATCCATCACCAGCGCGTCGAGGCTGGCATAGTCGCCGTTTTTGCCGACGCGGATTTTTTCAGAGATAACGGTGCCGTCTTCCTCGGTGATTTTGCTCATCACGCGCGCCGGGGCGTCGTTGCGGTACTTCTGCAGCCAGCCTACGGCCACGTCCTGCAGCATCGGGAATTTGGCGCGGTTCGAGGTTTTGGCACGGGTCACGCCGTTGAAGCCGATCATGATGCGGTCAAGTGCCTGGCGCTTCACGATGGCGTCACGCAGACGGGCCTGAAAATCTTCATAGCGCGCCCACAGGTCGAGGGTGTTATAGCGGATGTGGAAATCGTAGTTGACCTGCACACACTCATAACCCTGCTTATCCAGCGCGGCGAAATCAGCGGTTTCGCGCTCGTCGCCGCCTGCCGTGTCGGTCACGCTGGCAATCGAACCGGATACGCCGATCCCGATTTTCTCGCCCTTCATTTCGGACACCGGCACGATGTTGATGCGGGTCAGGAAATCGGAAGACTCCTGCACGCGGTTCATCAGCGTCTGAGTGACCGTCGGCTCAACGGTAAATTTCTTGTTCATGTCGTCGGTTTCGACGCCGTTCAGCTCGGCGAGGCGGGTTATAAACTGGTTAAACTTAAAGCGGGTATTCTTACGCATTGGCGTTCCTGTTTATCTCTGTGTTGGGTTTTAACGTTCAGGCAACGCCTGATTAGCAGTCGGTCTGCGCGCCGGACTTCGGATCGCTGCCGGTTGCCGCCGGGCGACGATTAAAGCTGCCGTCGGTCTGTGAAAGCTGGCCCTGCAGCGCAGCAAAAGCAGCGCGATCTTCCCCGGCCTGCTGCTCGATAGCCTCCAGGCGTGCGGTGACGGACTGCTCCAGCGCCGACAGCTCCTGCGTCTGGCTCTCCGCGTTCAGCTGCACCTGCTCAGCGACGGCCGTTACCGCCGCGCTGACGTCGGCGAACTGCTCGCCATCGGTTTTCTTTTTGGCAGAGAACATCGCCGAGATGCGCGCCAGCAGGGACGGTGACGGCTCCGCTGCTTCTTCAAACTCGATCACGGTTTCTTCAGCGGCGGTAAAGAGGTTGCCTTTATCCAGCTTGCGGGACGCCAGCGGATTAACTTTGGCCGTGGCGCTGAAGCTCAGAATTTCCGTGCCGAGGCTTGCCGGGTCGTCGGTGACGGCCAGGCCGACCAGATACGCCTCGCCCGTGTCGGCGAACTCAGGGTTAACTTCAATCGAGGTGTAGATTTTCTGGCGCGCTTTGGTCAGCTCGACCAGCTCAGGCGTTGGATCAATCCAGCCGAACAGCGCCAGCTTGCCTTTGAGCGGGCCGTCGCCGATTTCTTCAGCCTCGACGGCGGTCACGTCACCAAAGCGGCGGAAAGTGCTGTCAGCGGCATAGCCCCGGATGTGTTCCATATTGATACGTGCGCCGTACATTTCCGGGCTGTAGTTTTTCGCCATCTGCGAAATCCAGTCGCGGGAAATGACGCGGCCGTCAGTGGTTGCGCCTTCAACTGCGATACGAAAACGCTTTGCTTTGATTGCTGCCATTAATCAGGCTCCGGTCAGGTGTTGGGTCGGTTCGGGGCCAGTTTCCCCGTCGCTACACAATCCCTCAACGAATGCCAGCCCGCTGATGCATCAGCAAACAGGCACAGCAGGCGCGCCATTTTCGGCACCGGTAGCCTTGCCGGTATGAAAACGACACCGACAACCATCATCAGCGATCCGCGCCGTCAGGCCGCGCTGCTTTACTGGCAGGGTTACTCCGTGCGCCAGATTGCGGAGACGCTCGGACAGAAAACGCCAACCGTGCAGAGCTGGAAACTGCGCGACGCGTGGGACGACGTTGCGCCCATCAGTCGTGTGGAATCCAGCATGGAAGCCCGGCTGATTCAGCTCATCATGAAAGAGGTAAAGGGGAATGGTGATTACAAAGAGATAGACGCGCTCGGACGTCAGATTGAGCGCCTTGCCCGCGTTGAGCGCTACCGCAGCAGCGGCAACGAGGCCGACTTAAACCCCAACGTGCGCAACCGCAACAAAGGCGAGCGCCAACCGGTTGTTAAAAATGAGTTCAGCGAGGAACAGGTAGACAAGCTGAGCGGCGTGTTTCTGGATAACTGCTTTGAGTATCAGCTCAACTGGCACCGAGCCGGGCTGACTCACCGCATCCGTAATATCCTGAAGTCGCGCCAGATTGGCGCAACGTTCTACTTTGCCCGTGAGGCGCTGATCGATGCGCTGACCACCGGGCGCAACCAGATTTTTCTTTCGGCCAGCAAGGCGCAGGCGCATGTCTTTAAAAACTATATTCTCGACTTCGCCCGACTGGCTGACGTTGACCTGAAAGGCGATCCCATCGTGCTGCCGAACGGCGCGCGCCTGATATTCCTCGGCACCAACGTGCGTACCGCGCAGAGCTACACCGGCAACCTCTATCTGGATGAGTATTTCTGGATCCCGAAATTCCAGGAGCTGCGCAAAGTCGCCAGCGGCATGTCGCTGCACAAGAAGTGGCGCACGACCTACTTTTCCACGCCGTCGGCCCTGTCGCACAGCGCCTATCCGTTCTGGTCGGGCGAGCTGTTTAACAAGGGGCGACGCAGCAAAGATGATCGCATCGAGATAGACCTTTCGCATTCTCACCTGGCAAAAGGCGCGCTGTGCGGAGACGGGCAGTGGCGGCAGATTGTCACGGTCGAGGATGCACTGACCGGCGGCTGCAACCTGTTCGACATTGACCAGCTGCAGCTTGAGTACAGCCCGGCGGAATATCAGAACCTGCTGATGTGTGAGTTTGTCGACGACGAGGCAAGCGTGTTCCCGTTCGCCGAGCTGCAGAGCTGCATGATCGACAGCCTGGAAGAGTGGGAAGACTTTAACCCCTATCTGCCGCGCCCGTTTGCTTACCGGCCAGTCTGGATCGGTTATGACCCGTCGCATACCGGCGACAGCGCAGGCTGTGCGGTTATCGCGCCGCCGCTCGTTGCGGGCGGTAAATTCCGCGTGCTGGAGCGTCACCAGTGGCGGGGCATGGACTTTGCCGCGCAGGCAAAATCAATTGAGGACTTAACGAAAAAATACACTGTGGAATATATCGGCGTGGATGCAACCGGCATCGGCCAGGGCGTTTTCCAGCTGGTACGCCAGTTTTACCCGGCCGCGCGGGAAATCAAATACTCGCCGGAAGTGAAAACCGCAATGGTGCTGAAAGCGAAGGACACCATCAGCAGCGGGCGGCTTGAGTATGACGCCGGGGCGACGGACATCACGCAGTCTTTTATGGCTATCCGCAAAACCATGACGGCAAGCGGCAACCGCTCAACCTATGAGGCGAGCCGCAGCGAAGAGGCCAGCCACGCCGACGTCGCTTGGGCCATCATGCACGCACTGTTAAACGAACCGCTTACCGCAGCCAGCGGCGGCGCTAACCCCTCAATTCTGGAATTTTACTGATGAGCAAACGCAGAGGCCGCAAGGCTCACACCGCCACCGCGCAGTCGGTACAGGCAACCGCACCGCAGCAGCACGCCGAGGCGTTTACCTTTGGCGACCCCACGCCGGTTATGGATAAGCGCGACATTCTGGATTATGCAGAGTGCATCGGTAACGGGCGCTGGTTTGAGCCGCCGGTCAGTTTTAGCGGGCTGGCTAAAAGCCTGCGCTCGGCCGTGCATCACAGCTCGCCGATTTACGTAAAGCGCAACATTCTGGCATCAACCTTTATCCCGCACCCGATGATGAGCCAGCAGGAGTTCAGCAAGTTTGCGCTGGATTATCTGGTCTTTGGCAATGCTTTTGCCGAGCTGCGCCGTAATGGCCTGGGTAAGCCGCTGCGCCTTGAAACCACCCCGGCCAAATTCACCCGCAGGGGCGTGAAGGATGGCGTTTATTGGTTTGTGAATGACTGGAAAGAGCCGCACGAATTTTCGGCCGGCAGCGTGTTTCACCTGCTGGAGCCGGATATTAATCAGGAGCTTTACGGCCTGCCGGAATACCTCAGCGCGCTTAACTCAGCCTGGCTGAATGAGGCGGCAACGCTGTTCCGCCGCAAGTATTACCAGAACGGCGCACACGCCGGTTACATCCTGTATATGACCGACGCGGCGCAGAGCAGCAGCGACGTTGACCGGATGCGCCAGGCGATGCGTGACACGAAAGGCCTCGGTAACTTCCGCAACCTGTTCATGTACGCGCCGAACGGTAAGCCGGACGGGATCAAAATTCTGCCGCTGAGTGAAGTTGCGACGAAAGACGATTTCTTTAACATCAAGAAAGCCAGCCGCGACGACCTGTTAAGCGCACACCGCGTACCGCCGCAGATGATGGGAATTATCCCGGACAACTCCGGCGGATTTGGTGATGCGGTGAAAGCGGCGCAGGTCTTTGTACGTAACGAACTGACACCCCTGCAGGAACGCTTGAAAGAAATTAACTACTGGATTGGTGAAGAAGTTATTAAATTCCGACCGTATGAACTTGCCATCACTTCTGAATAACTGAAAAACGGCTCCTATGGAGCCGTTTTTCATTACCACCATTTCTTCTTGTTATCTAAATACAGTCTGCAATCCGGTATAACGATAGTTGCCTTGCTCCAACTCTTCCTAAAATTACGATCAAAGCTCCTAGCTAAATTAACTACTGGCCCAGCTATAGGAGTTCTGTATCGTTTTGAAAACTTTTCATACCCGCCATGGCTAACTTCTTGCCCAGACTGGTCATAATAAGAGCTTGATTCAACGTAGAGTTTGTATTCACCAAAATGATACGGGGTAAGCTTTAGACCTTCAGACCAGTAATATACGCGTCCATAGTACGCAGCATGACACCACTTCTCCCAAGCGTTTGGGCTAAATTTGTCTTCAGTTAATCGGCTGCTGTAAAGTGCAATCCATAACACGTTGACCTTTAACCGCGTATATTCTTCTGTTCTTCTAACGATTTCATTAACGGTAAGCTTGCTTCGCTGAATTTCAATAGCTACTGGAGAACCATCTATCACCGCATATACGTCTGCGATTGCAGTCCCCAAATCATGCTCCAGTTGCACATCAGAAACGTTCTCACATTTTAACAAGGCGTTGTAAATTTCAAGTTTACAACGCATGTGCTCAATTGACTCACCTTCACTTCGTCTGCATTTATGAGGCGGCTTATGTGCGAAGTGGTGAATTTTTATCTGGCCTTTTTTTAGTACAAGCTCAACCCCGCAAGTGATACATGCAAACGGTGCATGCTCACGTACAGAAGTTATTGCAAACACCTTTTCACTATCAGATACCCTTTTCCCACACAGCATCTCAACCTCCTTTTAGAAGCACTGGCACGACCATTTTTCAACCAAAAAACTATACATCGCCGCAATCAAAAAGCCCACATCCTAATTGGCTCGCCAGGCGCATTAAGGTGCATTTTGAGGGGGTTTTCCATTTCGCACTCTCGCACTCGCTGCCATGGCTTACGACCGCCTCCATGCGGCTGGCGCATCCTCCGCATACATGTTTGCACCCCTCGCGCGCAATGCTATCCCCGCCACGCCTGCCCGCTTTATGCAGCGATTTTAATGCAATTGCATGAACAAAAAAAACGGGGCCAGCACTGGCCCCGTCGTATGTTTTTAGCCATGTTTTAAACATGCAAATGCATGCACCTTATGCATGCATAGCGCCTCGCTATGAGCTACCTTTGATTCTTCCCAAGAAGCTTTTAGCCTTTTTCTGCTTCGCTTCGGTTTCTTTGAAGGCTGTGTATGTGTCTAAGTCAAAGAATGAAACGCTTTCAATTTCAGCTTTAGGGACTACTACTCTAAAGTCTGAAAGCTCAAGCTCTGAAGCGCCTTTTAAAATACCTGAATTTTCATAGTGCTCATGATAATTAGTCGTAACATTAATAGTTAGGTCATCTTTATCGCGATATCCGCTTAAGAGCGGAAGCATCTCTAAATAATCAAAGGTTCCATGTTCAAAAGCCGGGCAATATACAAAACCAACATAGAATTTTCGTGATTGCAGAGTTGTGATGATAGCTTGCTGTGTTGCAGAGGCCTCCATCAACATATTCTCAAGTGCGTTGTCCCCAACAGCTTTTACTAAAGCGTCGATTCTTCTGTTGGATTCTTTGTACCACAGTTTTTTAAGACTACCGACGACATAAGCCATTGATAACGAGATTATCCCGCATAAAGCAAACTTTAAGTCTCGAAAGCGACTTGCTTCTTCATTACTCAAAGGAAAGACGCGTTCAATCGCATTCCCACTGAGGCCGGAAAGGTTCAGCAAAGAATTGACTGACCAGCGCAGGAAACCTGTGATACTGAGCAGTGAACATAATCCCCAAGATAACGTAACGAACAACGTCCCCCATGCTGCCACAAAAAAATAAGCGTCCCACCCAGTAGAACGCTTAAATTGATAGCGGTCAGACAAAGACCTGTTTACATATACGTATCCACTGATCAAAATTACTACCAGTAGGATCGTGTTCATCTAGTTACACATTTTCCAGTAATCGTTTGAAAACCTTCAAGTTTTGTAATCTGTTTCTCAATCTCTTCTTTGACTTCCTGATTATCTAAATCCATGTTGATAAAGCCATCCTTGCTGATATTGAAGCGATTCTTATTCTTTTTCAGCACCTTAGAAAGGCGCTCTTGGGGGTTTCGACCTGACAAGCTTTGTTTGAAAGCCAATGACAGCGACATGATTTCCTCCTCCATCAAGATGGCGCAAGATTATACTCACCTCTACCTGCGCCTACAACCGATACCGTTATGACACGTTATCGGCTCTGTGGTTGCATTTTTTACTTAAATTAAGCTCAAAGAACTGTTTTTGACAAGAAGCAAAATGTCTTTTTAAGACCTAAGATAGGTCATTAAAACTTCGTTTTTGAGAAGTAGCTTGCTTATCAAATGCAGTTGATAGACCCCGGATGTTAAACATCATTCATTTTGTTTATGGCTACATCCTCAACGTAAATCTGGGCGACCAAAAAACAAATAGGCCTTTGATTTAAAATTAAAAAAACCATCAAGTCGAGTCACTACTAAGCCTCCGTTTTACTTATCAAGCGGCACAGCTGAAAAGACGACCGAAAACTGCTGATTGGCCATTGAGGTGTTACGCGCTATTTCTGCGATGAGATTTAGGGCGATCACCCTGTCCTGGTCCCTGCAGATCCCCTCAGAAGTAAGCCGCGCAATCAATTCTACCCGCTCAAGCATCACTCGCTCTTTTAAACCGTTATCCATGTGCCCTCCCCAATAAAACACTGTCTATTTATACAGTATCACAGCATTTACAGGTTGAGGAAGAAAAATGTCCCAGCCGAATTAACTTTTTATCTGGCTGATAAAGAAGATTTTTATCCGTGCCTCATCTCAAAATCAGCCTGTCGGAAAACTTAATGATCTGATTGTCAGCTACTTAGGAATTTCAAGCTGGAGGCTATCATTTTTCGCTTTTTGTACGGTGCTTTTCTGCTAAACGGTTAAATCGTTCTAATACGAAAGTCCTTTTCGGCTCCAGTATTGGCCGGGCCAGTTCACCATTAGGCAGGCTGCGGAACAAATAGCCACCGATTTCGGTCTGCGTGCCGCCAATCAGTCGCACAGCCAGGCCGCGACTAATAGTTTCACCGCTTAAATCCCGCACCTGGGCTATTACGTTGTCGCACGCAGCTTCGATTTTATCCGGCCGCCTCAGCTTTATATGCTTCCTTTCTGGCTTTTCCGCCCTGATCCGGCTTAAAAGCTGACGCCGCTCCTTCCTGCTCATGCCGTCCAGGTCGATTTTTTCGAAACTTTCCGGTGGATTTGAATCCTCAGATCTCAAACCTCCCGTACAGTTATTGACAGAACTCCGAGAGGACGCGGGCGCGTCCTTAAATTCAAAAGCCAAATCAACGGCACATTTCGGGACAATCTTCCACTGTGTCAGGCGGGTTAAGATCGGCGTATCGTCACCAACATCTGTCGCGTAAACGCCCTTAATGCGCACGGTTTCCTCGCCGTACTCATTCACGTCTTCGCTGGGCTGATACCAGGTGCGCACGGCCAGCTCGTCGCGGCGCACGAACGGACCACCCTGCGCGTTAACGTAACCTGCCCAGTCTCCCGCATCGGCTGCATCATGTGCGGCCGCAAACTCAACGCTCAGGCCATGCGCGGTTTCACTATCAGCCATCTTGCGCAGCTCACGGTAAACCGTGACCGGCGCGCCGCCCACAAACTGAAATTGACGGATATGCCAGCGCGCCGCCCATGCAGAAACGGCCGAGGCGGTTTCCTTCAGGTCTTTGCCACTTTCGTCGTCCGTTTCGCCGTCCAGCGCATAACCGTCGATATTTTTTGAAATGTACTTAGCGACGTAGCCCGTCGCGCTGCCCTTCTCCGGATCGATAGCTTCTGCATGAAAGCGGGCCTTGCTGGCCTTGTCGCTTGTCAGCTCGCCGCCGTCCTCCTGCCAGGCATAGTCGCGCATAATTTCGCGCACGCGCTCAGCCTGCTCCGGACGCATGAACATCAGCATGTGCCAGTGCGGGGTTGCATCGTGATGAGGCTCGGCGACACGGATCCCGAAGATGCGGATTTCTTCCCGGTGCAGCTTGGCGCGGATTTTCTGCCAGACGCTGCAGAGATAACGCTGCGTGTCTGCCGGACTGGCCCCGTTCCATTTGCGGTTACGATGCCCGGTTTTGATTGTGGCGTGATAGCGGGCCGGAGCGGTCAGCGTATAAAACTCGCCGATAAAGCCCATTTCGTTGCAGATGTTTTCAAAGCCGCGAATGCGGGTCATCAGCTCGCAGCGGCGGATCGCCGGGTTGGCTACGCTGCCGTCGTACTTCTCGATCAGGCTGATGCGATTGCCCTCCTCGTCTTCCAGTTCCATTCCCTTCAGAAATTCACGCGTGCGGCGCTTCTGCTCGCGCCACTCTGAAACGGTCATGCTGCTGGCGTAGGGGGTATGCTTTTTGCTGACGTTAGCCAGGGCAATCTGAAGATGTTCACGCCATGATGCGGCCACGCGGCGAAGTCTTCCCTTCCACCATTTTTCGGTCTGCATACGCAGGATTGCCGGGGTGACTTCCTCCGGGTCAAACAGACGTGACGTGACCTTTTCCCACAGCGGCGGCGTCTGGTTCAGCTCGCGGGTGATGATGGCGGCTGTCATGTAAACGCGGTGCGTGTATCTGTAATCGGACTCGTCGCAGGCCTGCGCGTGCGCCTGTACCAGCTCGGCGAGGATGAAATTAGCAATATCCCCGGCCAGCAGATCGACATCGGCGCGCGCCATATCCGGCAGACGATTAAAGCGGCGCATCAGCTCCCACAACTGACCGCCTGCACTGGCCGCGCCAGCCTCTTTCGTGACGTTACCGGCCAGCAGGTTAAACGTGCCGTGACTCATTTCACTGAGGCGATACTGAGCGTTAACGGCTTCAACGCGTGGCAATGTGCGCTCAACAAATGTCTTCGTTAAGTACGCATTGGCGCGGGCTGCTCCCTGTGTCTTTTCCAGATCACTGACACGGCGTTTTACGTCGAGCTGTATCAGGGTCGGCTGCTTTGCGAGTAATTCCTGTGCACGCACTAAAGCCGCAATCATCTGACTGCGGCTGCGCTCTTCCTCATAGGTAGGATATGGACTGGCGATGGCTTCCCGTGGAGCATTCCACGGGTAAGCGTATTCCTGAATCATTGAGACGCCTGCACTTCTGCAGACCAGTCAGCGCCTGCTGCCGGATCAAATCCAGACCAGACGGGCGCAGCTGCAGGATGGCGAACGGCGATGATTTCCGGGGCGCGTTTGCTCTTACCTGCAGCAACGCCAACCGAGCGGGCTACGGTGATGCTGGCAATAGTGAAATCGCGAAGAATGCTGCGGGTGTAGAGCGTGTCGCTGTTTGAAACGACAACCGGGCAACGCTCCGAAACGTCGAGCAGCAGGCTTGCCAGATCATGATGCTCATCCTTATTGAAACCAGCCGAGTGATAGTCTGAAAACGTCCCGTCATAAGGTGGATCGCAGTACACCACATCGCCAGCTTTAGTCAGGCGCAGCGTTTCGCGGAAGTCGGCGCAGATGAACGTTGCTCGCTGCGCTTTTTCTGCGAATGCCTCTATCTCGGTCAGCGGGAAATAGGGTTCTGCGTAGTTACCGAACGGGATATTAAATTCACCGCGCTTGTTGTAGCGGCAAAGGCCGCGATAGCCATTGCGGTTCAGGTACAGGAAATAAGCGGCGCGCTCCAGAAGAGGCAGCGAGGGATCATGATTAAATGCTTCCCGCACCTCGTAATAGCTTTCACCGGTTTTGTTCTGATTAAACAGGCTGGCCGCCACAATGATAAATGGGCGGGTATGCTCTTTTATCTGGCGATAGAGGTTGATGAGATCAGGGTTAATATCCGCAACCAGATAGGCCGGATAATCCGTGTTCATCATTACTGCGCAGGAACCGGCGAAAGGTTCGACCAGGCGATCACCTTCTGGCAGGTGCGCCTTCAGTTCCGGCATTACGCGGGACTTGTTGCCCGCCCACTTCAGGATCGTGCTCATACGCCACCGCCTTTAGAAAGTTTCGCACGCATTTCGGCCACGCCCTGACAGCTGACACAGCGTATTACGCCACGCACGGCGCGGCGGCGCTGCTCCGGTATTGGCGCGTCGCAGTCTTCACAGAAGGAAGCCGCTACGCTGACCGGGCGGTTAACCACGCTGGCGATATTGCGTGCCAGCAGCTCGTCGGCGCGAGCCTGCGCCATGTCCATTGAGTCGGCCATCAGTGCAGCTCCTGTGATTCGTTCTGATAACGCTCAGCCTCGCGGCGGATCAGATCAGCAGCTTCAATGCCGGAAAGCCCCTGCTGATGAACGTGCAGGGCAATTTCGGCCAGACGCCCGGAAACTGCCTGCGCCCGCTCTTTGCGCTCCTCAATACGCGCTTTAGTGATAACCGCTGCCAGCGCTTCAGTTTCTGCATCAAATTTCAGTGTCTTAATATTTCGCATTTCGCTTTCTCCGTAATTCAGGCAAAAGAATGCCCGGCGGGTTTACGCCATTTATTTACATCGGGTTATTTAGTTAGAAAGGGTCATTCGCTTTGGAAAT
This sequence comes from Pantoea sp. GM_Pan_3, assembly GCF_026541045.1. Lineage (NCBI taxonomy): Bacteria > Pseudomonadati > Pseudomonadota > Gammaproteobacteria > Enterobacterales > Erwiniaceae > Pantoea > Pantoea sp. GM_Pan_3. Next base: position 314,651 of record NZ_JALNVA010000003.1, read on the forward strand.
AAACTCACGACTGCTTTTAAATGATTCATTGCACAAATAAGCGCCTTTCTTTCATCAGTAGTCAGTTCACTAAATTCAGCGTCGTGCCTGTCTTTACCGATGTTAGCCAGGAAAAGAATTGCGCTCAGTGCGCGCTTGTTATCCCGGTAATTACTGTCAGTCACATCGCGCATTTCACAGAAAAAACGGGCCATATCCTTTTCACAGTTACCACCCATCAGTTGCGCGCGAATTAACGCAACGTGATTCAGCGCCGAAACCCGCTGACCTGCAGTAAGCTCGACCAGCATAGAATCGCCCTCGATAGCCATGATTTACCTCTTATCTCTTTTGCCTGTACCTGCTGGCTTAATACCGGATGCCAGCGCCTGCCGTTCTCACCCATGATCCAGCCATTCCCGTAGGACATTGACGGACTCTGGCGCCTGAGGTGCGCTGCAAATGAAATCATCGTGCGCCCTCAGCTGATACCAATCGAAGCACCCAGCCCGCTGATAGCGTCAACGGTTGAGGCTAAGGTCGGGTTAGAGTGAACGCGGGCCTGCACGGTCAGCGCGGCCAGCATCATGCAGCGAATACCAGTGTTTGCGGCCTCCAGAATACTGCGACGGCATGTTGCAGTTATCCGCTCCGGGTTTGCGGCACTGGCGGCCATGCTTCCGACTTCAGCAGTCGCTTTCAGCACATAAGACTGAAACTTGTCTTTTGCCAGCTCATTAACCGGTACGCATGGCAGGCAATGCAGTTGTGCCAACGCGCCGTCTATCAGCGTGGCGTCTTCGGTCAGATCGGTAAGCAACAGCAATTCTGAAACCGTCAACTGATGCACCTGATCCGGGTTCAGCTTGTTGCGCAGAGTCTGTGCTTTCATGCCTGCTCGCTGCGCCAGCTCAACCATGCTGTGTGTCAGCGCAAACTTGCGGCAGGCGTCGTCATAGTGGTTATGGGTGGAAGTCTTGAAATCAAACATGTGCGAATCTCCCTATTCACTTAATGTGAATTAGCCGCCAATAATGAGCTGGAAACGGGAATGCCCGAACGCCTTACGCAACTGCTCTTCTTTCCAGCGTGCGTAGTAGATACGGATCGGCCCTCCGGCTTTTTTGCATCCTTTACGAATGGTGCGCGGTTCGATTGGCAACTGCGGATTATCGCCAGTTGTCCACCGATATACGGTGCGTACAGAAACACCCTCTAAAGCTGCGAATTGCTCAGCAGTTACTACAGGTGAAGATACTTTGATGATTGCGATTTCAGAAGCCATATAGCATGATTCCTTTTTTGAGATTTCAGCCAGTGATTGCCTAAGTCTTGCCAACTTTTGCCACCAATCACCACCATAAGCAGCGATATTAATGCTAATTTTAGTATCGCGCAACGATCGGATGCTAATTTTAATGATAAATACCAACTTTAATAACGAAGAGTTACTAAATAGAATTTGTGAGGTTTATGGCTTTCATCAGAAAATCCAGCTAGCGAATCATTTCAATATCGCAGCAAGCTCCCTCCAAAACCGCTACACACGCGGTAATGTCTCGTATGACTTCGCTGTCTTGTGCGCTCTCGAAACGGGCGCAGACTTAAAGTGGTTGATGACCGGTGAAGGTCAGCAGCGGATTCAAAACCAAAAAGATGAGTTAAACAAAAGAGAATCCATAAACCTTGAAAAATTCACAATTAGTGAAAGCAAGCTTTGCTCTGTGGGTAGCTTTGTTATTGATGCGAATGTTTTGAGCAGCCCTATGGGGAACGTCTTTTGCGTAGAAGCTGACTCTTCTATTTACATCATTGAAGAGAGCAGCACAGTTTCAGAGGGTAAAAAGCTAATCGACGTTGATGGAACAATCAGCATTCGTGAAATCGCGGTTTTACCTGGTAAGCGGCTTCACGTCACTGGCGGAAAAATTCCGTTTGAGTGCTTAGCCGAGGATATACGTGTACTGGGTAGGGTCACTGGCGTTTATCGCGAGGTTAAATAATGGCCGTGCGTAAACTGCCAACAGGAGGTTGGCTTTGCGAGATTTATCCAAACGGCGCTGGAGGCAAACGCATCCGAAAGAAATTCGCCACCAAAGGTGAGGCACTGGCGTTTGAGCTATACGCGGTTAAAACTCCATGGCAGGAAGAAAAGGAAGACAGGCGTACCGTAAAGGAATTGGTTGATTCATGGTACGGCGCTCATGGGATTACCCTAAAAGATGGCTTAAAACGCCGGTTAGCTATGTACCATGCTTTTGAGTGCATGGGTGAACCACTCGCACGCGACTTTAATGCGCAGATGTTTTCCCGCTATAGGGAAAAGCGGTTGAAAGGTGAGTATGCTCGATCAAACAGGGTTATAGAAGTATCACCCCGCACGCTTAATCTTGAGTTAGCCTACTTTCGCGCAGTGTTCAATGAGTTAAGCCGCCTCGGAGAATGGAAAGACGAAAATCCTCTAAAAACTATGCGCCCTTTCCGCACAGAGGAAATGGAAATGGCTTGGCTAACTCAAGACCAGATTGCACAATTGCTCGGAGAGTGCAGACGGCACGATCATCCAGATTTAGAAATCGTGGTGAAAATTTGTCTCGCCACTGGCGCTCGGTGGTCTGAAGCTGAAAGCCTGAGAAAAAGTCAGCTCGCTAAATACAAACTCACATTTATAAATACAAAGGGCAGGAAAAATCGTACTGTCCCCATCAGCACAGATATATATGATTCTCTACCTAAAAACAAAACAGGCAGGCTATTTAGTGATTGTTATGGCGCTTTCAGAACAGCACTGGAAAGAACTTGCATTGAATTGCCCGCTGGACAACTTACTCATGTTTTACGCCACACTTTTGCAAGTCACTTTATGATGAATGGTGGTAACATATTAGTTTTACAGCGAGTACTCGGTCATAGTGATATTAAAATGACTATGCGATATGCGCATTTTTCACCCGACCATCTAGAAGATGCTGTTAGGCTCAATCCGCTTACACAAACAGTCACAATGAAAGAAAGGAATTAGGCCTTTTTCAGCGACTTCATTAGATAAACACAGTCGTAATATCAACCTTAAAGACCTGCAGTATTTGACTAAAACCTTATACAACGGAGAACCAAATGGCACACCTTAGAGACATGGAAGAGTTAATTGGTACAATTGAAGATGTTAATATGCAGATTTATATGCGAGAGGCTTTACGCTGTTATATGACAGACGCACATCGAGCCTGTATAATAATGTCATTCATTACAATTCATGAAAATATATACACAAAGTTAGACAGGCTTTCACTTGTTAATAGTACAGCAAAAAAAATATTCCAAGAAATAAGCCCATTAAAAGAAAACCAAGCAGTTTTTGAAAAGGATATGATTGATAAACTTTCAAAAGAGAATATTATATCTAAACTAGATGCATCATTTATTGAAATATTAGGCAAGTTAAGAAATAAAGCTGCTCATCCCTCAGGACACTCTCCTTCAGCCGAAGAGGCAAGATATATATTTTCTGAATGCATTACTCGTTTTTTATCGAAACCTATCTTATCAGCCCATCAAGTTTCAGATGAGATTTTAGAAAGTTTGGGCGGCGGCAATTTATTTCCGACATTAAAAATTTCAGACTACGCAGTCATTGCCCGTCATGAACTTTCAAGACTAACTACTGAGGGGATACCTTATTTATTAAACAAACTAATACAAAGCCTTGATGATAAAAATGACTTAATACAGAGCAATGCTCTTAGATTCATTTTAGGGATGGGCAATGATGGCGCAAAAGAGGAAATACTATCCTACTTACGGAGGATATTAATAGAGAAACAAATACATAATAAAGAACGAGAATACTGCATCATTTTACTAATTTCATGCAACCATAAATTACTTGAAGGACTGAATGATCCAACTTACATAAGAATGAATCAGGTAATCAAAAACAACAATGACCAAGTTGATATTACAACACCTACTAACAAACCAAAAAACCCTTTGCAAAACTTAAAGTCAATATCTAAGATTGAACATGAAGTTGCTAAAACTAAACTATTTGATGCCACGGAAGCCATAATAAAAAAATATAAGTACAATACAGATCTTTACGAAATAATAAAAAATACAAGCTGGATGATTGATGTTCTATTTGATACATTCTTTAACTTGGCAAAAGCTTACGATTTTAAAACGGCTAACGACTTTGCGAAATTTATAGTAAGCATGGATGATGAATTCGTTAACCTTTTTAGCGAAAAGCAATGCTTCAGCATCCTTGCTGGAATTTACAAGGCTAAAGTCTATGGTGCAACACATCCTGAAAAAATAGTTAATAACAACTTCAGCTCAATACCAAAAATAAGGGAGAAGGCATTAAAAGGCTCGCTTTTAGAAAAAGAAAAATACGATAAAATTTTAAAAGAAATTGTTGAGGATGACTCTATAGATATTGCTTCTCTCCTACCCTCTTAAAGTTTTAAGTCATAAAGAGTGGCGATGAGATGGCGATAGAGATGATAAACAATGTGTCATCAGTGGCAAACACTGTCAGACTATGTCATTGATTCACTTCGCAAATCATTGATAATAGGTTGGCCTCACAGGAACTCATAATCGCTTGGTCGCTGGTTCAAACCCAGCAGGGGCCACCAAATTTTAGCTGTTAAATCAGCAAATTAGAGCCACCTTTCAGGGTGGCTTTTTTGTTTCTGCAAATTAATGCCCCCCTTTTTGTCCCCCCACATTTTTTATTTAACTTCACAATTGCATGTAAGAACGCCAAACTTAGTGAAACTGAAACACAGCTCTTCGAATCCGCATCCTGTAACCTCATCATTCCCCTGCTCGTTATCGAGCCTTGCTGAACTGTTACATTTTTTTGCTTAACTCTATCCGAGGAGTGTGGCCTCATCCGGCCTTTTCAGAAGGGTGATATCTTCAGGAAGTAATTCACTTCCTCCTTCTGTTTTGTCAGTTAATACCAGGCTTTCCCCCTCTAACTTTACGTCAACAACTGCAAATAAATATTTTTTACCCATAATAATTGCATAGACATATCCAACGCCCGAATTTCTAAAGGTTGTTTGTATCCTTTCAATAAGAAGTAATCAGTAATTTGTGGTGTTGCTCGAATGAAATTCCTGATAGCTGGAGTTGAAATTACTCCATCGAATTTACCATTATAAACATTCAAATCCATTGTTATTTGATCATCGTTTTCTAACCATTCATTTGCTGAAATTGAACCTTCATTGTCACTTTCAGTTGGTGATGGCCAAGAACCACTCATTGATGGCGTAGATAAATACCACTACTCAACCAGATTATAATTTTCTTAACTAAATCTGAGTCTACTGTCGAAATTGTAAAATAGCCCCAACAATAGATGATGATCAACGCGATAGGCATTGTGCTCTGTGAGGCGGATAAAGAGAGTAAGCAGGCCAGTGTTTATGTGACTCATTATCTTCAGCCTCAGGTGGCTCAGCGTGAACAGTCGCGCATGCTGCTGGCCGGCTCTGCAGATCAGCAGGTAATGACAAGTGGAGAGATGCTGCTGATACATGTTGGCCCAAACGAGGAGCCAGAAGATTATGAGCGTTCCCTTTTTCACGAGTCCTGGCGCGATCAGAGCAAAACCCTCACTATCCTGCCACTGGGTTTTACCTTAAAACGCTGGGGGTGCTGAAACTGGTTCAGTGCCAGTTCAACAGTTTTACTGCAGCTAATCTGCGGGTGTTACAGCAGATTGCTGAGCGTATTGCGATTGCGGTAGATAATGCGCTCGCCTGTCAGCAGATTAAGAGCCTGAAAGAGAAGCTGCTGTATATTTTACTGGAGCAGGAGTTCGAGCGTGTCGGGGGAAACAGGCTGATCCCGGTGGATGTAAGATTGATCGCCGCCACCAATCGCGATCTTCGGCAGATGGTGGCAGACAGAACGTTCCGCACGCCCTGGGGGCTGGCCTGCCAGCGAATTTCAGCACATCTGTAATAAGTCATCATGCATGACGCGCTGCTTTTTCTATTACACCGATGAATTCACAGAACATCGGATTAAATCTGACTGATTCCGTGAAGTTCTTCTGTTAACAGATGCCATGCTCCCTTTTTTCCGGTGATATTCATAGGGGACCGACAAGACCGCTGGTTCTATAACCTGACGGCGCCCTGTTTAAAAAAGAGACCCGTGGCCTACTTATTATTCTTAATACTCCGGTTTATCCGCGGTGATAGCGGTTATGTATTATTGATACAGAAAAAGGCAAATTAAACACTAAATAAAAACCCTGATATCAGACAGTTACTCAAATGAACAGGCAGCCATTTTAGCCAGACGACGATGAGTCGACTCACTGATAAAATGTAAAAATAAAAAACAAATGATGCAAAATGAGGACAAATAAGTGATTCCAGCCATCAGAAAAAACTTTATTTATGCATAAAAAAATATATTGTTACATTCCGCAAAAAAGCTTATTACAGAGAGAAGATTATTCCGTTATTCATCGCCAGGCCAGCCCGATAAAACTCAGTGAGCCGGGGTACAGTTTTAAAGATGATTCAATTCACCACGATTTTCAGTCAGGCAACGTTTCCCGCTGCAGGCATAGGCGGAAGGATTTCCGCAGTATGGTAAACGGTAGTATTTAACAGGCCCTCTTTTCGTTCATGTAGCATTAGTCGCTTAAGGTATCGGCCTGGAGGTAAAGAACTCAGCGTAATGCAGTGGCGCGCTTTTAAAAGGCATCAGCTTCATAACGCGGGTATAACAGCAGTAAAGATGCTTTAACTAACCGAAAATACATTAAAAGGAATTGAAATATGCGTGATTTAACTCTGTGTGAAATTGAAACCGTAAGCGGTGGTGAATTTGTCTCTACCATTGAAGGGGCGCTTGAAGGGGCTATCTGGGGCTTTATCGAAGGTCTGGCAACCGGTGTCACGGTCGGTGGAAGTGCAAGCCGCAGTGCTGTATTCGGACCTATTGCTCAACTCTGTGGTGCGGTTCTGGGCGGCGTCATTGGCCCGGCCGTATGCGTCATTATGGGTGCCTTGTGGGGAAAAGATGCTGTCGCCGCATACGCTGCTGACTTCCGCGTCAACTACGGTACCAGCGGTTCACAGTTGCTGGTATAACAGCACAGCCCGTTATCACCGATCAAATAAATGCTGACGTAAATCCTTACCCCTCCCGGATAAACTCAGCCTTTAAGTTTTGCCGTAGCGAATGGCAGAAATTGACCGCTAAAATAACGGACTTCAAAAATCCCCGCCCTTATGCTGGCATTCATTGTGATCGAATCTATCGAAAACAAGCGCGTTAAACGCCGCTGATAATGATGCTGATTTAAGGGCGGGGGTGGCATGATGCCGATTAACGTTATCCCCGACACCCCGATCGCTGACAGCCGTGTTCACCACTCACCCAGAGCATACCCCACCTCTTGCGCATTAGCAGGCAGGATTGCTTACGGTCCCCAAAACTGTCCGCGCTTAGACATCTTGTTTTTAAAAGAGATCTATTTCAGAGGAGGTTTTTATTACCATTTTCCCCCTGCCGTTAATTTTCAATTATAAATATAAGGTTAAACAGAAAAAACTATAACGCATCAAACATGCTATAAACACTCACCTTCAAATGAAGACAACTTTACTTATTCGTTAACTAAACCATTAATAAAATTCTATGTTAGCCTGACCTTCCTGAATCAAAATTAAAAATCAGGAGAAGGCGATTAATCAGTGCGCTCAGTTTAAGGGATAAGAATATTATGCGCCTCATATCTCTTATTCATTATCACTTTGCACGCTGATTACTCCGCACAGCAAAGAGAGCGTTCCGTCTGTTCAGAACTGCTCATTTATAACAAATCTGATAAGAGAGATAATATGAGAAAATTATTATTAAGCACCGCTATTATTGCCGCGATGGCGTCCGTCAGTTTTGCGGGTCAGGCTGCAGAATCTGCGACCCTTTCCATCACGGGTACCATCACTCCAGCCGCCTGTGGTGTGGCATTAAGCTCTGCAAGCATTGATCTTGGCACCATCGCCGCAGCGACGCTGCTGAAGGACAGCAATGTTAAACAGGGCAACACCGTTACCCTGAATGTGGATTGTGAAGCGCCTGTGGCGATTGCCGTTCAGACCACAGATAACCGTGCGGCAAGTGCCATGACGCTGGCGAACATGTCTGAAGAGATGAAAGCAACCGTTTCAGGCTTATCAGATGCACACATTTTTGGCTTAGGGACAGACAGCGCTCAGGGACATGTGGGGGCGATGGCACTGGCGATTACCGACGCAACCGCCGACGGTGCAGCGAATACCAATGTGCTGACCAGTAGCGATAAAGCGGCATGGTCCCTCACTCATGTGACGGCTACAGCACCCGCAACGCTGACCAAAAACGGCTATTTTACCCTGGCGGCGGATGCCAATAGCACCACCCCGGCAGCCATGACTAAAGCCTCTTATTCCATTGCGTCAAGAATGATTCTGAAGAAAGCGGATGCCTACCCGAGCGGTGAAGAAGTGCCTATTGACGGTAACGTCACTTTCTCTGTGGTTTATCTGTAATTTTTCATGATTGTCAGCGAAGGCCGTCCGGCCTTCGCGTTTTAAATACAGGGTAAAAATAAAATGAAAATAATTCTCTCTGTTGCCATTCTCTTTTCCTTATCTGTATCCGGCGTATTTGCAGCCGGCATGAAGCCTGAAGTACCGGCTTTATTTCTTGATGACCAGAATCGTGAAGTGACGGTTAATGTACTGAACACAGACAGGGATACGGCGCTGCTGCACAGCAGCCTGCAGACAATTCCTGAAGACCCTGAAAACCGGCTGATTATTACCCCTCAACTGGTTCGTGTCGATGGAGGGAAAAACCAGCAGATCCGGGTGGTGTTAAAAGAGGGTGTCAGGCTGGATACCCAGAAGATGCAGCGAATTAATTTTGTCTCTATCCCGCAGGATGATGGTAAAAAGAATCGCGCCCGCATTCTCATTGGCCAGAATATTCCGGTCATTATTTCCCCCGCCAGCCTGCCGGTAAACACCGCGCCCTGGACAGGGCTGACCTTCCATCTTTCAGGTGCCTCTCTGCACATTGAAAATCCGACACCTTATATCGTCAGGCTCACCAGAGAGATTAATTTACTGCCCGGCAAAGGGTCGGTTGAACTGAAAAATTCCTACATTCTTCCGGGTGAAAAGTTTGATGTGGCTCTGCCTGCTGCCTCCGCGAATAAGGTGAAAGCCCTGCTTCTGCACCCCGTCACCCGATATGGAATTTTAACCGCCCCTTTTAATGTGCCGCTCTGAGTCCGTTCACCTTTATCCATGAAACAATTTCTGATACTCAGCCTTGTGGTCAGTTCAGCCTGTGTGCAGGCGGCAAACCGCTATGACAAAGAGATGCTCAAAGCGCTCGGCTACGACGCCAGTGCCGCTGAACTGCTTGATGCAGGCACGCACTTTCTGCCGGGGAAACAGCCCGTCAATATTGTCGTTAACGGTCAAAGCAAAGGGGTGCATATCCTGACGTTTGATCAGGCCGGTAATCCCTGCTGGCCAGCCGATCTGCCAGAGAAGCTGGGGATCATCCCCGATCGTTTTCGTCAGGCAGAGGATGCGCGCTGCCTGCAGCTGCCCCCGGAAAGCCCGACTCTGCTGGAGCAGCAGGTTGATCGCAGCAGCCTGCTGCTCAAGGTCCCGGCAGGCGACCTGTCTGCGCATCCGCGCTTCTCCAGCGGGGGGAATGCGCTGGTGATGAATTACGATGGCCGACGCTATCAGTACCAGACGCGCGCCGGACAAAACCACCACTCGCAGACGCTGACCTCCGAGATTGGGGGCAATATCAACAACTGGGTACTCCGCAGCGGGCAGAGCTATACCAGCCAGAATGAACACCACCAGCTGACCCGACTCTACAGTTATGCCCAGCGCTCCCTTCCCGGCTGGGCGTCGGTCGTGCAGATAGGTGAGATCACCGCGGGCGACACCCTGTTTTCCGGCATCAACCTGCTGGGCGCACAACTCATGCCAGAACGCAGTGCAGAAAATAGCGGAAACAGCGGCGTGTCACTGAATCTGCTCTTCTCACAAGCCGGTACTGCCGAGGTCTGGCAGGCAGGCATCCTGCTGAAGACCTATCAGGTCACAGCAGGCATGAACACACTGGCTGACATCCCGGCGATCAATCAGTCCGATGATTTTGAGATCGTCAGCCATGACCAGTCCGGTCATCGTCAGCAGCAGACGATCCCCTATATTCAGGCTCAGACCACGGTTTCTCTGGCGAATGCCGGACTCTCTCTGGCCGCCGGACGTCTGCGCCTGACCGATGAGTCGTTCCCGGTGTTCGTCGGTTCCGCCGGGCTTTATCAGAATGGTTTCATGGCCGTGACGGCAGGCGGGCTGATGAGCGAGCACTATCAGGCCGCCTCCTGGCGCACCACGCTGCGGCTGACAGAACGCCTTATCGCTTCCCTGACCCAGACCGCCTCGCAGGTGCAGGATTCGGCCGGGGAGCGAGGCAACATGCAGGGCCTCAATCACCAGCTCAGCATCAGCGCAGGCGTGACGCCCCGATTATCACTGACCTCTTCCGCCAGCTTTCGCAGCCGTGATTTCAGGGATCCCGGCAGTTCATGGCGCGCCGGAGACGCCCGTCAGGAGAATGGACAGATCCGTTCACAGTACGCCGCGGGGATAAGTTATAGCCAGCCGCAGCTCGGCGTACTCGCCTTTTCCGGCAGCCTGTCACAGAGCTGGCAGAATGCAGAAAGTCTGGGCTACATGTTCAGCTGGGGCCGCACCTTCGGAAAAGTGAACGTCAATCTCGGCATCCAGAAAAACCGGCTCACGCAGGATCAGCGCCACACTGATGACCATTACGTTTACCTCAATTTCGCTGTTCCGCTCGGCAGCCGCAGCAGCGTGCGCAGCTGGGTTAATGACACCCGGGGAAAAACACGCGCCGGCATGGGTTTTGACAGCACCCTGAATGATAAATTTGCCTGGAGCGTCTCCGGGGAGAAAAGTCAGCGTGAGGATGCGTCAGTTGCGGGTTCCGCAACCTGGACCACCAAATACAGTCAGCTGAGCGGCGGCGTTTCGCATAATGAAAACAGCACCAGTTACAACGCGGGCGCGCGCGGCAGCGCCGTCCTGCATAGTGAGGGAGTGACCTTTTCGCCCCGCAAAACAGGCGATACCTTTGGCATTATTTCCCTCAACAGCCCCCAGCCTGACGTCAGTATCCACACCCCTGGCGGCGTGGTGTGGAGCGACCACACGGGTCATGCCATCACTTCCTGGACACCGTGGCAGAAGAATACCGTACAGATCGAAAACCAGAGCCTGCCTGACAATGTCCAGGTCATCAGCGGTATTGCAGACATCACGCCTTACCGCGGCGCGGTAGTGCCGGTGATTCTGCCCGCCTATACGGTTCGCCGGGCGCTGGTGAGCTTCCCGCCAGAGCAAAGTCCGGCACCGGGTGCCCCTGTCAAAAATGGCAAAGGTCACCTGATCGCCTTTGTGAATGAGGATGGCACGCTCTTTTTCGACGACCTGCCGGACGAGCCGCTATTCAGCCTCGACCGCAATGGCAGCCAGTGTGCCATCGATATGCTTACGCCCTGGTATAACCAGCCCGGCACCCTTTATGCCTCACTTTCCGCGAGATGCGTCCCATGAAACAGCTCTCTGTTCTGCCTCTGCTGCTGGCTTTCAGTGGCCTTTTTGCCGCACTCCCTGCCCGTGCGGCGTGCGAAATTCAGCTCAGCGATCCACGGATTGATTACGGTGAAATGACACGGGGCGAGCTGCTCGGCCGCCCGGGCAATGCGCTGACTGCCGTCGAACTGCGGATGGGTGACCCGCGAGAGTCAGAGATCACGGTCATCTGTGACCGCCCGACACCGCTGAAACTGATGTTCAGCGGGCCCGCGAAAGACGCCGACAGCTATCTGTTTGGCGAACAGGGCCGGGCGACACTGACCCTGCATGATGTGACGCTCGACGATCGTCCGGTCACGATCGAACGAGCCGGAACAGAGGCGGCAGCGATGGCGTTCAGCGCCGGTCAGCCTCTGCAGTTCCGCAAAGAGGGCCAGATCGCCTCCGGCAGCACGCTGCGTGCAAAAGTGACGATAGTCACCTGGCTGGCTGCCGATGCCACCCGGGTGAGTGAGCGGAAACAGTGGCAGCTTAACGGCAGCTTTATCGTCAGCGATGAGGGTTAACGGCCGCTGAAAAATTATCTCGCGCCTTACCCTGTTTTCCCGCGCAAACCCCATGCTATCTTAAGGTTTTGATTTTTCAGTGGGCAAAATTGATGACTAAGTTGCGGGTAGGGATCGTGTTTGGCGGGAAATCGGCTGAGCATGAAGTGTCGTTGCAGTCGGCCAAAAATATCCTTGAGGCGATAGACAAAACCCGGTTTGACGTGGTGCTGCTGGGCATCGACAAACAGGGGCACTGGCGTCTTAACGATGCGTCCAACTTCTTACTGAACGCTGAGAATCCGTCACTGATCGCCCTGAATCGCGCGGCTGACGATGTGGCGCTGGTACCCGGTCATACTCAGCAGCAGGTTATCACCCGTCACAACGCACATCCGCTGTCGCAGATCGATGTCATCTTCCCTATCGTTCACGGCACGCTGGGTGAGGATGGCTCTCTGCAGGGCCTGCTGCGGATGGCTTCGTTACCCTTTGTCGGCTCCGACGTACTCGGTTCTGCGGTCAGCATGGATAAAGATTTCACCAAACGCCTGTTACGCGATGCCGGTCTGAAGGTCGCCCCGTGGCTGAGCGTCACCCAGGCGCAGCGCGCCCAGCTGGATGCAGAGGCTGTCATTGCCCGCTTTGGCCTGCCGCTGTTTATCAAACCCGCCAATCAGGGTTCATCGGTCGGCGTCAGCAAAGTGGACAGCCTGGAGGAATTTGACGCCGCGCTGGCGCTCGCCTTCTCCTTTGACCGTAAAGTGCTGATCGAGCAGGGCATTAAAGGGCGCGAAATTGAGTGCGCGGTGCTGGGCAACGATGCGCCCGAAGCCAGCCCCTGTGGCGAAGTGGTGGTGCATGATGCCTTCTACTCCTACGACACCAAATATATCTCGGAAAGCGGTGCGCAGACGGTGGTGCCCGCCGCCCTCTCCACGGAAACCAGCGATGCCATTCGTGAGGTCGCCATTAAAGCCTTCACGGCACTGGAGTGTTTTGGTATGGCGCGCGTCGATGTGTTTTTAACCGACGACGGCGAGATTATTGTCAACGAAGTGAATACCCTGCCCGGCTTCACCAATATCAGCATGTACCCGAAATTATGGCAGGCAGCCGGACTCAGCTATCAGGATCTGATCAGCCGCCTGATCGACCTGGCCATCGAGCGCCACCAGCAGGCCAGCACCCTGACAAGCAGCGTCAGCTGAGTACATCGGCGGCGTGGCGTCAGGCCACGTCGCTGGTGAAGGTACGGTAGTTAACCGGTGAGGTCTGGTTGCGGCCGTTGCGTTTCGACAGATAGAGGTTTTTATCTGCCGCTGAGATCAGCCGGTTGATGACGGGGGGCCACTCCGTCGCCTCAGCGGCGCTGTCATGCGCCAGTCCCAGACTGACGGTCACCGTCACGGTATTCCCCTGCAGCCAGAATTTCTCTTTCGCCATCGTCTGCCGGATATTCTCAGCCAGAAAATAGAGTCTCTCCGGGTTCTGATCGAACAGCACCACCACAAACTCCTCGCCGCCAAAACGGCAGATGCGTCCCGCTTTGCCCACCACCCGCTGCATCCGGCGCGCGATCTCTTCCAGCACGCTGTCGCCCGCGTCGTGACCAAAATTGTCGTTAATGGCTTTGAAGTAGTCGACATCCAGCAGGATAACGCCCGCTTTGCGTTCAGGGAAGATGGGTTCACTGCGCAGGCTTTCATAGAGACCGGAGCGCGACAGCAACCGGGTCAGGAAGTCGTAATTCGCCCGCAGCGCCAGGCGCTGGTTAAGCTGGCGGATCGCATCCATACTCGCGGCCACGATCAGCGGGCTGATGGAGATGGTCGCCACCCCCAGCCGGGCCGAGGTGAGATGGTTAAGCGGCAGCATCGCGTCGCTGCCCTGAATGTTCATCACGCCGTGCGACACCAGGATAATTTCGGTAATGCCGGTCAGTAAAATCACCAGGCTGGTCAGCGGCATGGGCAATACCACCGCACACCAGATCAGCGCAGGAACCGGGAACGTCAGGCTGCCCGCGCCACCCATCATCGCCCCGATTGTCAGCGAACCCGCCACGGCGATAACCGGGAGCAGCTTGCGGATGTGCAGAAACTGGCGGGGCGACAGCGACGACCAGTCGCGGGTCAGCAAAAACGGCAGCAGCATCAGCCCGGTGGAGAACTGCTCGCTGAACCAGTCAGCCCATGCCACCGCCAGCCCGGTATCAAAATCAGCCTGCTGCGCCAGCGCGCCCCAGCTGGCACAGGTGAACGCCGCCAGCAGGCAGGCCGGGAAGATTCGCAGCACGCTGGTAATCCGCTCACTGCCGGAATCGTGCTGAAGATGCCTGACCAGCAGCGTCACCGCCACCAGCACAAACAGCACATTCGCCACGTTAAGGGTTAACGCTGAGAACGCCCAGCCCGAAAAAACGGTGTCGTTGAACACCATGGCGGCCAGGATAGCCAGGTAGTAGCGGCCCCGGTGCAGAAAGGGATTGCGGACGATGACGCCCGTCACGATCGCATTGACCGGCCAGAAGAGAGAGAGCTCTTTGGGAAAGCGCAGATGTCCGCCGATAAAACAAAACAGCAGCGTGATTAAAAACAGCAAAACTGCGTTCTTCTTTGCGTTGTGCTCTTCAAACAGCGGTGTGCGCATGCGTCCGGACCTTATCGCGGTGAGGCTGGCTCTCCACGCCAGCCTGAACAGGCGCGTGGTGTCAGAATGATTAAATCCTGAATGCCCTCAATGTCATCCTGCGATAAAACCCCACTTCATGGGCTAACTCAATAAAATGACCCAGTGCCGGGTAAGCACAGCAGATGACAGCAGAAAACGGGGCTTTATTATGCCCCGCCAGTAAAAAAATCGGCTATCCGAGATATCCGATTTTTGCTCTTCTGCTGATACTACCGTTGCGCTTCAGGCTATTTTACGGCCACCGGCCACTGACTCAGGCGGATGCCGCGCTTGTCCGCGTTGTCGCCAAAATCTTTCAGCACCGCTTTCACATCGGGATCGATATATTCCGCATTGTCATTATCGATAATCACCACGCTGTTCTCCGGGATCTCATCCAGCAATCCCTGCAGCTTTGGGTTGTGCATGAAAGTCAGGTTCTGCTGAAAGCGCAGGACGTAGTGGTCGTCATAACGGGTAAGCTGCAGCGCGTTGCGATGGCTTTTATAGATGCTGTAGAGGATCTGCGTGGCGATACCGATGCCGATACCGACCAGCATCCCCAGCGTAATAATGCCGACGATGGTCGCCAGGAACGGCACGTATTGCTGGGCCCCCATCCGGAACTGTTCGACAAAGAGTTTAGGGGTCGCCAGTTTATAGCCGGTGTAGAGCAGCACCGCGGCCAGGCTGGCCAGGGGAATGGCGTTCAGCATCTCACTGAACCACATGCCGCAGATCAGCAGCAGCACACCGTGAATGAAGATGGAGAGCTTTGTCTGCGCCCCCGCGCTGACGTTGACCGAACTGCGCACAATCACCGCTGTTATCGGCATCGCGCCCAGAAAACCGGCGGTCAGATTACCGATGCCCTGAGCGAACATCTCTTTGTTGGGCGACGGCGCGGGCGTCTGCGGACGCAGCTTTTTCAGCGCTTCCTGACTCAGCAGAGTTTCCAGGCTGGCAACCAGAGCCAGCGTCACGGCGACGACCCAGACCTGCGGATTCTGCCAGGCCATCCAGTCAGGCGTTTCCAGCTCAGCCACCAGCGCAGAGACGCTGTCGAAGGCGGGCAGCGAGATGCGTGCCAGCCCCTGCGCCATCTCCGGGAACAGCCTTCCGCCTGCCACCGTGGCGACGCAGCCGACCAGCACCGCAATCAGCGGCCCGGGGATCCAGGCCAGCGCCTTAATGCATTTGATCGGGGCGGTTGTCCAGAGGCATAGAATGGCTAAACCGACCGCCGCCACGACAATCGACGGCAGTGAGAAGGTCATCTGCCCATTGACCAGCGAAACCAGCTCCGCATCGCCCGCCGCGCCCAGCGCCACCGGGATCTGCTGCATGATCAGCAGCAGGCCAATCGCCGCCAGCATGCCTTTAATCACACTGCCCGGCACCAGCGAGATAAACCGTCCGGCACGCAACAGACCCAACAGGCACTGCAATGCCCCGGCGATAATCAGCGCGGTGAGGAAGGCGGAGAAGCTGCCCAGCGTCGCCATTGAGGCGACAACGATAGTGACCAGACCCGCCGCCGGACCGCTGACGGCAAAGCGGGAGGGACTTAACGAGGTGACGACCAGACCGCCAATCACCCCGGTCAGCAGACCGGCAAACGGCGGCAGCCCGCTGGCCTGAGCGATACCCAGACAGAGCGGTAAAGCCACCAGGAAAACCACCAGACCCGCCGGGATGTCGCGGCGCAGGGTATCAGAATTCATCATGAAGGCTCCTCTGAAGATTGATGAATCAGCTCTTTGAGATGGCCGGAGCGCAGGTCATAAACACAACCAAACACCTCCAGTTCCTGGCCCGATTGCCAGATTTGCCTGACCGGCTCAGACTTCACCAGCCTGGCGAATTGCGCTTTAACGTTGGCTTCTACCAGCCGATCGCGTTGTTCATCGGGGGTGGCGTCTGCTGGCCCTTCCTCGGCCAGCCCCTGCTGAATGTCATCACGCAGCCGCTGAATACGCCTTCCCAGTGCGGTGTCCTGTCCTTCCAGCACGCTGCCTGGCAGGTTCTGTGCGGCTTCAACCCCGCCGCAGCCGTAATGGCCGCTGAGCACGATGCGTTTCACGTTGAGAAAGAAGAGCGCGTATTGCAGCACGCTCAGCAGATTGTCATCCTCCTCCAGCACCATGTTGGCGATATTGCGGTGCACAAAGAGTTCGCCTGGGTGGGAGCCGGTCAGCACTTCGGCCGGAACACGGCTGTCTGAACAGCCAATCCAGAGCGAGTGCGGTTTTTGCTGATGAAGAGATTTTTTGAAATAGTCTGGATTACGCTGGCGGCGCTGTAATGCCCAACTGCGATTTTTCGCTAATAAGGGTTTAAGTGTCGTCACATTCATCTTCTCTCTACTACCGGGATGTCGCATCCTGGCTGATCACAAAGTGTATCGGCTCACTAATAGCGTGAGAGCCGCCAGGTAAATAAGAACCAGGTCACAGAAAAAGGTTATAGACGTTAACCATTGCCAATGCACGAGCAATATTTCACAACGCTTTAACATGGCGTAATTTGTCAATTAAACGTCAGCAAAAGTCAGAAGAAAGTAAATTTAATTCAGCAGGAGAAAAATGAGGACACATAAACAGAGCAGATTAAAACAAGATATATCAGTCAGTTAAAAACTATAAAATAAAAGACTTAATTTATTGCTGACAAATAAATACAAACACTAACCGCATGGCTTTTTCTTGCCCTGCCCGTTCGCCCCACTTTTACCAGGATTACTCTTAATTAAAAAATTAACCATTAGCACAATCAACCATCTTAATAACAAAGAGCCAGTTAAATACGCCTGCTTTGAGATAAGAATAAAGCAAGAGATGATTAATTTAATTCGCAGCAAAATAGTGACAGCGGAAAGTAAATCAGGACCAGAATTTAACAGAGCCTGAACGGGTCAGGCTCTTTTTCTTGACGAATTATTTACCGTTCCAGCTTTGCAGGCGCGATTCCCGCACGGAGAGCTGCTGTTCCGGCGTCAGCTTATTGTAATTCTCCGCCATACCGCTCTCCCAGTCGCCGTAAAGCGGGTTCGGCAGCACGATGAACTGCGTGCCAAACTGCTGATGATTGAGATTCACAAAATCGCGACGCTGCTGATTGCCCTGATGCCAGGTCGCCCCGCCGAAATCGTTGAGGTTATCGCCCACGTAGAGCACCACGTTGTAGCCCGCATTTTTGATGGCATCGAAACGCGCCTGCTTGTTGGAGCTGTCGGTATTCAGACGCACCGTTTTTTCACTGACGCCAGGAAAACCGAGCTGCTGCATATTCGCCACCGTGGCGGCGTAGTCTTTCTGATCGCGGTTCGACACATAGAACAGCGTGCCGCCGTTCTGGGTGACGTGGCGTGCAAACTCAACCGCGCCGGGCACCGCTTTCGCCTGTCGCGCCTGGGTCCAGGCTGACCAGCTCTTGCTGCTGAACGGCTGACCGTTTTTCGCCTGCCAGGCGCTGTAGGCGCTGTTATCCAGCATGGTTTCGTCCAGATCGACAATCACGGCTTTCGGTTTGCCGGTCAGCGACGGTGCCTGATCGAACGCCATGCGTGCGGTGTTGAACGCCTGCCAGGTCAGCGCCTGATATTCGCCGGACTGCTGGAACCAGTTGACCGCCAGCACCGACTGCTGCCCGAGCTGCTGCTGAGCGGTCTGATGTGACGAGGAGGCGCAGCCGGTCAGCAGCAGGGCAACCAGTCCGGAGGCGGCAAGTTTTGCGGAGGTTTTCATCATTTCATCCTTAAGGTGAGAAAGGGCTGAGGAGACGCTTCAAAAATGTAGCAGTTAACGTAAGCTGTTGGCAGCCCAATGCACGCTGTTATCACAGGAGATTCCTATGGCCGTTATCCCGCGCTCGCCGTTGCTCGACTCGCTGGACTGGGTGGATTATGCCTTTCAGCCCGCCGGTGAGCCACCGCCCGCCGACGGCGCCTGGGGTCATCAGCGCCACAGTGCCACGGTCGTCTTCGACGTCGAAAACACCCCATCCAAAAGCTGCGAGTCGGATGGCATTATCAGCAGCGGGACGCGCCCAGTGGCGGTGTATACCGCTGACTGCCTGCCGGTGCTGATCGCCGATCCTCAGCAGCGCATCGTGGCGGCGGTGCATGCCGGACTGAAAGGCACGCTGGCGGGCGTGCTGATCCGCGCCGTGGAAAAACTGTGCGAACAGGGCAGCGAGCCAGAGAATCTGCTGGTGGCGATCGGCCCGGCACTCGGCCCCTGCTGTTATGAGCTGGGCGAGCCTCAGTTGGCGGAGATCGCCCGGAATCCGGCGCTGGCCCGCGGGCTGCGCTGGCACAGGCAGCAGCCGGTCAATGCTGAGGCTCAGCGCCCGCAGGCGACGGCGCGTCAGCAGGGTCTCTGGTTCGATCTGCCGGCGCTGGCGACGCAGATGCTGGTCGATGCGGGCGTTCCGGCTGCGCAGATCGATAATGTCGGCGTCTGCACCTACTGCATGGCCGAGAGCGGTTCAAGCTACCGCTTCAACACCCATACGGGCAGCGGCTATCACTCCCGCTACTCCTGGATCCGGCGGCGATAATCGCGCCCGCCCTGAAAATCGGCCACGGCGGACGCACGGCCTGTCGCGGCTGATGTTGATTTCACTCACACCCTGACACTCTTTCACTTTTTTTTAACACAGAAATGGCTAGAGTTAACTCATCCGACCACTTTATCGTGAGTGCTGCTCATGGCCGTTCATTCCGACTATCCCGCGCTGTTCAGGCCGCTGGACCTGGGTTTTACCCGACTGAAAAACCGTTTCCTGATGGGCTCCATGCACACCGGCCTGGAAGAGCACCCGGATGGCGCAGCCCGGCTGGCGGCTTTCTATGGCGAGCGCGCGCGCGAAGGCGTCGCGCTGATTGTCACGGGCGGCATTGCCCCTAATGCGCAGGGTGTTACCACCGCCCACGGTGCGATGCTGACAGAGGAGGCGCAGTGTCACTGGCACCGGCAGATTACCGATGCCGTTCATCAGCATCAGGGCAAAATCGCCCTGCAGATCCTGCACACCGGCCGTTACAGCTATCAGCCCGATCTGGTCGCCCCCTCTGCCCTTCAGGCGCCGATCAATCCGTTTACGCCCCAGGCGATGAGCGAGGCGGCGATTGAACAGACTATTGATGACTTTGCGCGCTGCGCCCGCCTGGCCCGCCAGGCCGGCTACGACGGCGTGGAGATCATGGGCTCTGAAGGCTACCTGATTAATCAGTTCCTGGTGAAGCACACCAATCAGCGCAGCGACCGCTGGGGCGGCGACTTCCGCCAGCGAATGCAGTTTGCCCTGGCAGTCAGCCGCGCGGTGCGTGCCGCTACCGGCGACCGTTTTATCATTATCTTCCGGCTGTCGATGCTCGATCTGATTAAAGAGGGCAGCACGCTGGAGGAGACGCTGCTGCTGGCGGGCGAGCTGGAGCGGTGTGGGGTCACGCTGTTCAATACTGGTATCGGCTGGCATGAAGCGCGCATCCCGACCATCGCCACCTGCGTGCCGCGCGCGGCCTTTGCCTGGGTCACGCAGCGCCTGCGTGCTCACGTGTCGGTGCCGGTCATCGCCACTAACCGCATCAACCACCCCGCCGTCGCCGAAGAGCTGCTGCAGTCAGGCTGCGCCGATATGGTGTCGATGGCGCGCCCTTTCCTCGCCGATGCCGCCTTTGTCAGCAAAGCGCAGCGCGGCGAACCGGACAGCATTAACACCTGCATCGCCTGTAATCAGGCCTGCCTCGACCAGGTGTTCGCCGGAAAGATCACCTCCTGCCTGGTCAATCCGCGCGCCTGCCACGAGTCGCTGATGCCGGTGGTCCCCAGTCGCGCCCCGCGCAGGCTGGCGGTGGTCGGGGGTGGCCCGGCCGGAATGGCCTTTGCCCTGCAGGCGGCCGGGCGCGGACATCAGGTGACGCTGTATGAAGCCGCCGCCGATATCGGCGGCCAGTTCAATATTGCCCGGCTGATCCCCGGCAAAGCGGAGTTCAGTGAAACCCTGCGCTATTTCCGCCACCAGCTGGCGGCCGCCGGGGTGACGGTCAGGACCGGCTACCGGGTCACAGCCGAGGGGCTGGGTGATGCTGACGAGGTGGTGCTGGCCACCGGCATTCAGCCACGCACGCCGGATATTCCGGGCATCGATCACCCCAGCGTCCTGAGCTACCTTGAGGTGCTGCGCGATCGGCGTCCGGTGGGGAAACGGGTGGCGATTATCGGAGCCGGTGGTATCGGTTTTGACGTAGCGGAGTTTCTGTCGCAGCCTTCGCATGACGCGGATCGCGCGGCCTTTTACGCTGAGTGGGGTATCGATCAGAGCCTGACGCAGCGCGGCGGCGTGGTGGCCCCGGAGCCGCCCGCCGCATTGCGGCAGATCTGGCTGCTGCAGCGCCGCACAGGCAAACCCGGCGCCGGGCTGGCAAAAACCACCGGCTGGATCCACCGGGCCAGCCTGCAGGCGCGCGGCGTAGAGATGTGGGGCGGCGTGGAGTATCTGGCGATTGACGATCGCGGGCTGCACCTGCGGCGCAACGGTGAAACCCTGCTGCTGGCGGTCGATAATGTGATTATCTGTGCCGGACAGGAGCCGCAGCGCGAACTGGAAGCGGCGCTGCGTGCACGGGGACAGAAGGTGACGGTGATCGGCGGTGCCGATGTGGCGCAGGAACTGGATGCGCGCCGCGCCATCGCACAGGCGACCGCGCTGGCGCTGCGTGTCTGACTAGCGCATTTTTACCGCGCGCAGCACCACGAACTTCTGGTTAGAGGCGACCAGCGTGCAGTTGCCGAACAGCTTTTTCAGCTTCTGGTGATAGTCGAGGTGGCGGTTGCCGACGATGCGCAATTCGCCGCCATATTGCAGACAGCGCTTGGCATCGCGGAACATCTGCCACGCCAGGTGATCGGTGACGGCGTGCTGCTGGTGAAACGGCGGGTTGCACAGCACCGCGTGCAGCCGGTCCGAGGGATAGCCGCTCAGCACGTTATTGACCAGGAACTGACAGCGTGACAGATCTTCCGGACGGTTTACTTCCACGTTAAGCTGGCTGGAGGCGACCGCCATGTAGGACTCATCCAGAAAATGCACCTCAGCCTGCGGGTTCTGTGCCAGCGCCATCAGCCCCACCACGCCGTTGCCGCAGCCCAGATCGACAATCTCGCCTTCGATATTTTCCGGCAGATGCTGCACAAACAGGCGTGCGCCGATATCCAGCGAGCTGCGTGAGAAAACGTTGGCGTAGTTGTGGATCTGATAAGGGGTGCCATCCAGCGGCCAGACCTCCGTGGGACGGGCTTCGCGCAGGGCAGGCTGGCTGAACTGACTGAAGATCAGCCGCGCTTTTTTCCACGCCAGCGAGGTTTTCGTCTCGCCGATGATCTGTTCAAACAGCTGCAGGGTGGAGTTATGGATCTCTTTGGCGCGGGCTGCCGCCAGAATCACCGTCTCCGGGGTCACCACTTCACGAATCGCGCGCAGCTGATGCTCCAGCAGCGCCAGCGTCTTCGGCACTTTAATCAGCACCGCGGCCGGGGAAGCAGGCAGCGCCGCCAGGCTGTCAATAAAGTGGACGTCGCTGTCATCCATCCCGTTGAAAGAGAGGTTCTGCCGGGCGGCCTGCTGGCTCAGCCAGGAGTCGCTGACGTGCCAGACGGGACGCGGATTGAGACCACAGGTTAAGGCACCAAAACTGTCGTTGAATACCAGCACCGGCCCCTCTGGCAGCGCCTGCTGCAACAGATACTCATCAGCCGCATCCCAGGCTTGTAATGGACTTTCGTCACGCATCTGCGGGAAGCGATGCAGGATCAGTGTGCGATCGTTCAGTTCAAGTTGGCTCATGAATTCTCCGGCGTGGTACACTTTGATTAATTTTCGCCCCGATAAAAAGGGCGCGCAGTATACTCTTTTTCGCCTGGAATCCCTAATGTCCTCACTCATCTACCTTCAGGGTTATCCTGCTCCCCTTCTTGAACAGGTGCAGACCCTGATTACCCATCAGCGCTTAGGCGCGTTTCTGCAGGAACGCTATCCCGATACCCACGATGTCGTGAGCGATAAGGCGCTGTATGACTACACCCAGGCGCTGAAAAACCGCTTTATGCGCAACGCGCCGCCGATCAGTAAGGTGGTGTGGGACAACAAAATTAAAGTGATGAAGCATGCGCTGGGGCTGCATACCGCTATCTCGCGCGTGCAGGGCGGCAAACTGCGGGCAAAAGCGGAAATCCGTATCTCCACCTTTTTCCGCCTCGCGCCGGAGCCTTTTCTGCGCATGATCGTGGTGCATGAGCTGGCTCACCTGAAAGAGAAAGATCACGATAAAGCGTTTTACCAGCTCTGCTGCCATATGGAGCCGGATTACCACCAGCTCGAATTTGATGCGCGGCTCTGGATGACCGACCAGGCGATGCGCGGCAACGCGGCTTAAAGAAACTCCTGCGCTTTCTGGATCAGACTGGTTTTGGTCAGCGCGCCCTCAAAATGGCGCTCAGCGGGGTTGTTCAGCACCGGCAACCGCTCCAGCGTGACGGCGGCAAAGGCTTCCCACCCTTCACGCATGCTCTGGTTCTGATAGATCACCGGGAAATCCTGATCCATCACGCACTGCACCGGCGAGTCGAGGGTGATCTCCTGCGCCAGCACCCGGCGTGAAATCTCATGAATGGAGACCACGCCGAGGAAAGCCCCCTCAGCGTTGATCACATAGACGTAGCGTTCGCGCTTCAGTGAACTGACCGCCAGCGCCTGCCCCACCGACGCTTCCGGCTGCAACGCCGCGCCGGGAATAATCAGCTCGGCAATGCGCATGTTATCGAAATCATATTTCGCTTCTGAACGGGTGAAGTGATGGCTTACTACCGGGTAGGTGCTGGCCGATTGCAGCCGATAGACCACCATGGAGGCCAGCACCGTGGCGATCATCAGCGGAAACAGCAGGCTGCTGTTGAGGGTCATCTCCAGCACCATCAGCATCGCCATCAGCGGGGCCTGGCTGACCGCCGCCAGCACCGCCGCCATGCCAATAGCGGCATAGAGCAGCACATTACCGAGCGGCAGATGCAGCATCGCCCCCAGCGTCGCCAGGATCACGCCGAGCAGCGCGCCAATCAGCAGTGACGGCGTAAACAGCCCGCCGACCGCATTCGAGCCCACCGAGAGGCTGGTGGCAACGGTTTTCAGCAGCAGCAGAAGCAGCAGGCCCGGCAGCAGATAGTGGCCCGCCATTACCTTCACAATCACTTCGTAGCCGTTACCGAGGATATCGGTTGAGAGCAGTGCCAGTAAGCCCACGGCCAGTCCGCCTGCACCGAGGCGCAGCGGCAGGGAGGCGACCCGGCTGAACAGCGCTTTACTGCGGGCAATGCACTTAATCAGCAGCCAGCCCGCCAGCCCGGCGCACAAACCAATCAGCACCGTCATCAGCAGGCTGCTGAGATCCATGGCAAAGTTCGCCTCCGCCAGCGGGTAGAGCACGCTGCGAAAGCCCAGCGTCCACATGGTCATCACCGCCGTGGCAGAGGCGATAATCAGCGGGATCAGCCGCTGCAGGGCGGAGATGCCAAAGGCGATTTCGGCGACGAATATCGCCGAAGCCAGCGGCGCATGGTAGACCGATGAGAGCCCCGCCGCCGCCGCCATCGCCACCACGTCACTGTTTTTCAGGTTAAGCGAGGCGGGCAGCAGGCGGCCAATCGCGCTGCCGCACAGCGCCGAAAGCTGCACCATCGGCCCCTCTTTCCCTATCGACGCGCCGCTGCCGATACTGGCGATGGAGGACAAGGCGCGGAACAGTGAGGTTCGGGTCGGCACCGCATCGAGCCGGGCGTTGATCACCTCAAGATAGTCGGTTTTCACCGTCTGCTGCTGCTCAATGGCGACCGCATAACGCAGAAAAAAGCCCGCCAGCACACCACCAGCCCCCACCAGCAGCGGCCAGAAAATCCACGGCCAGAGCGGCAGTAACCCGCTAATCTCCCCGCTGCGGGCAAACAGCAGATGGTTGATCAGTTCAATCACGCCGCGAAAAGCCAGCGTCACCAGCGATGCGGCACATCCGACCGGAATGGCGATCAGCAGTGTGGTCCAGTTTAATGCGTGCTTACTTGCTTTCACCTGCGCTCCCTGGTTGGTGCCTGACATTCATCGCTCCCGCATAGTATTGGAATCGGGATCGCAGGATCAATCCCTGCCCGCCCCTCCCCATTGCACCGCGCCGGAGAGATGTTACTCTGCCGCTTTACCGCTGCCGGAGAGAAAACGTGATTCGTTTTGCCATTGTGGGAACAAACTGGATAACACGCCAGTTTATTGATGCCGCGCATGAAACCGGCGGGATGCAACTCTGTGCGGTCTATTCGCGCAGTCAGCAGCAGGCGGACGCCTTTATCGCCGACTATCCCTGCCAGGCAACCTTTACCTCGCTGGAGGCCCTGGCCGCCAGCCCGGCGATCGATGCGGTCTATCTTGCCAGCCCTAACGCCCTGCACTGCCAGCAGGCACTGCTGTTTATGTCGCACGGCAAGCATGTCATCTGTGAAAAGCCGCTGGCTTCCAATCTGGCCGAGGCGGAGCAGATGATCGCCTGCGCCCGGGAACATCAGGTGGTGCTGTTTGAGGCGTTCAAAACGGCCAGCCTGCCCAATTTCCTGCATTTAAAAGCAGCGCTGCCCGCCGTGGGGCGGATGCGGAAAGCCCTGCTGAGTTACTGTCAGTATTCATCGCGCTACCCGCGCTATCTCAACGGCGAAAATCCCAACACCTTTGATCCGCGCTGGTCGAACGGCTCGATCATGGATATCGGTTATTACTGCCTGGCCTCGGCGGTGGCACTGTGGGGCGCGCCGCAGCGGGTGCAGGCCAGCGCCACCCTGCTTGAGAGCGGCGTGGACGGGCATGGGGTGGTGGTGCTCGACTACGGCGATTTCGACGTGACGATTCTGCACTCGAAAGTCAGTGACTCCAGCCTGCCCAGCGAGATTCAGGGAGAAGCCGGATCGCTGCTTATTGAGAAGTTATCAGAGTGTCAGCAGCTGACCTTTATGCCCCGCGGCGGAGAAAAGCAGGTGCTAAGTCAGCCGCAGCATAGCAATACGATGCGTTATGAAGCGGCCGAATTTGCCCGGCTGGTGGCGCAGCGTCAGGTGGCGCATCCCGGGCTTGCGATCTCACGCACCACGGCGGCACTGCTGACTGAAATCCGTCGGCAGACCGGTGTTATCTTCCCGGCCGACCGGAGGGTTGTGTAAATATTTCTAAATATGTCTGCGAGCTGTTGCTTCCTGGGCGGTGAAACCGTAACGTAGCTTTCTGCAAAGGGGAGTAACTTGTAATCTGATTGATCGTCACTACGTTGCGCAAGCATCCGGTCGTCAGGCAACCCGGAATCAATTTCTGTGTTGTAAGTGAGACCTTGCCGGAAGGCGAGGTTTGCTTACACAAAAATAAGCGGCTGATGTCTTCTGACTTCAGCCGTTTTTTTTATTTTTCAGACAGGATACGAATATGCAAACTGTGGGGACACCTTTACTCTGGGGCAGCTTTGCGGTTGTGGTGCTTATCATGCTGGCTATCGACCTGCTGTTGCAGGGACGCCGCGGCGCGCAGACCATGTCTTTTAAACAGGCGGCGATCTGGTCGCTGATCTGGGTTTCCGTCTCACTGCTGTTCAGCGCCGCTTTCTGGTGGTATCTGGAAGGCAGCGCAGGACGCGAAGTGGCTAACACCCAGACACTCGCCTTCCTGACCGGTTACGTGCTGGAAAAAGCACTGGCGGTGGATAACGTCTTTGTCTGGCTGATGCTCTTCAGCTACTTCTCTATTCCGGCCAACCTGCAGCGTCGCGTGCTGATCTACGGGGTATTAGGCGCTATCGTGCTGCGTACCATCATGATTTTCGCCGGTAGCTGGCTGGTGACCCAGTTCAGCTGGATCCTCTATGTGTTCGGTGCCTTCCTGCTGTTTACCGGGGTGAAAATGGCGCTGGCGAAAGAGGATGATGGCGCAGTAGGCGACAAGCCGGTGGTGCGCTGGCTGCGTAAGCATCTGCGCATGACGGACGATCTCGACGGTGAGAAGTTCTTTACCCGCAAAAACGGCGTGCTGTTTGCGACACCGCTGCTGCTGGTGCTGATCATGGTGGAGCTGAGCGACGTGATCTTTGCGGTCGACAGTATTCCGGCGATCTTCGCCGTCACCACCGACCCGTTCATCGTCCTGACCTCCAACCTGTTTGCCATTCTGGGTCTGCGTGCCATGTACTTCCTGCTGGCGAACGTGGCAGAGCGCTTCTCGATGCTGAAGTATGGCCTGGCGATTGTGCTGGTGTTCATCGGCTTTAAGATGCTGATTGTCGACCTCTACCACATCCCGGTCGGCATCTCGCTGAGTGTGGTCGGTGTCATTCTGGCATCAACCCTGCTGATTAATGCCTGGGTTAACCGCAAAAGAGACCAGAAAAAGCTCGCACCATAATTACCTGCGGGGGCAGCGGATGCCCCTGTTTTATTTTGTGGCAGCCTGCCGCGCCATTTCATCCCTCTGTCACACTTCCACTATTCAGCATAATAAAAATCTGACGCGCTCCACAGCGGCAGAACTTTCTCTTTTCTCGTCCGATCTTTTCCTTATACTCCGCCGGGCAAACCGTTTTAGCCGATGCAAAACATCGCGCCTGAAACTACATTCGCGACAAAATATAGAAACTATTATGCAGAAAACTCTCTCCGCACGTCTGGGTACGCTGCTCGCCGGTAGCCTGGTGAAGCAAATCATGATTGGGCTGGTCGCCGGTGTCGCGCTCGCCTGGATCTCACACGATGCCGCGTTAGCGGTCGGCCTGCTGGGCGAACTGTTTGTCAGTGCGCTGAAAGCGGTGGCCCCCTTACTGGTTCTGGTGCTGGTCATCGCCTCGATTGCGAACCACCAGCAGGGCCAGAAAACCAACATCCGGCCGATTATCATGCTCTACCTGCTGAGCACCTTTTTCGCGGCAGTGGTCGCGGTGCTGTTCAGCCATCTGATCCCGCAGACGCTGACGCTGGCGGTCGGGAGTACCGAAATTGTTCCCCCTTCCGGCATCACGGAAGTCCTGCACGGGCTGCTGATGAGCATGGTGTCGAATCCGATCACCGCGCTGATGCAGGCGAACTATATCGGTATTCTGGTGTGGGCGATTGGTCTGGGTCTGGCGTTCCGTCACAGCAGTGACACCACCCGCGCCTTTCTTAATGACGCGTCCGAAGCCGTGACCTGGCTGGTGCGCTGCGTCATCCGCTGTGCGCCTGTCGGTATTTTCGGTCTGGTGGCGTCAATTCTGGCCTCCACCGGCTTTGGTGCGCTGTGGCAGTATGCGCATCTGCTGGCGCTGCTGCTGGGCTGTATGGTGCTGATGGCACTGGTGGTTAACCCGCTGCTGGTGTTCTGGAAGATCCGCCGTAACCCTTATCCGCTGGTCTTCACCTGCCTGCGCGAAAGTGGCGTCACCGCCTTCTTTACCCGCAGTTCTGCCGCCAACATTCCGGTGAATATGGCGCTGGCGAAACGTCTGAAGCTGGATGAGGATACCTATTCGGTGTCGATTCCGCTGGGCGCGACCATCAGTATGGCGGGCGCGTCAATCACCATTACCGTGCTGACGCTGGCGGCGGTCCATACGCTGGGGATCAGCATTGATGTGCCGACTGCCATTCTGCTGAGTCTGGTGGCCTCCCTCTGTGCCTGTGGCGCATCGGGTGTGGCGGGCGGTTCGCTGCTGCTCATCCCGGTGGCCTGCAACATGTTTGGTATTCCGAATGACCTGGCAATGCAGGTGGTGGCGGTCGGCTTTATTATCGGCGTCCTGCAGGATTCGGCAGAAACCGCGCTGAACTCGTCAACGGATATTCTGTTTACCGCCGCTGTCTGTCAGGCAGAAGCGGAGCGCGAAACCAGCCGGGCTTAATCTTTCAGATAGCTCAGCAGTTCAAAGAGTGGGTGGCAGAGTCCGAAGAGCAAAGCGTCCCGCGCCAGGGAAGGCGCGGGCCGAGCGAGCAGGGATGCTTTAAGCGACTTTGCGATCGGACTCTGCCACCCGCGAAGGGCACCGAATCAACAGACGGTAATGACGACCTCAGGGTCGTCATTTTTGACGGCAAATTATAACGTCACCCCGCTTTTGAAAATCGCCAGCTCGCGGAAGTCGTTCTTTTCGTTGTTGGTGGGCTGACCGCTGGCAATCGCCACGATGGTATCGACAAAATCTTCCAGCATCGCCTCCATGCTCATTCCCTCAATCAGCCGTCCGGCATTAAAGTCGATCCAGTGCGGTTTTTTCTCCGCCAGCGGCGTATTCGTCGCCAGCTTCACCGTAGGTACAAACCCCCCATAGGGCGTGCCGCGTCCGGTACTGAACAGCACCATGTGGCATCCGGCACCCGCCAGGGCGCTGGTGGCGACCGCATCGTTGCCCGGTGCACTCAGCAGATTCAGCCCCGGTGTGGTTAACCGCTCGCCATATTTCAGGACATCGACCACCTGGCTCTGCCCCGCTTTCTGGGTGCACCCCAGCGACTTCTCCTCCAGCGTAGTAATGCCACCCGCCTTGTTGCCCGGCGAGGGATTCTCATAGATCGGCTGCTGGTGATCGATAAAGTACTGCTTGAAGTCGTTGATCATCGCGACCGTTTTATGGAAGGTCTCCTCGTCGCGACAGCGGCTCATCAGAATCCGCTCCGCGCCAAACATCTCCGGCACCTCGGTCAGCACGGTGGTGCCGCCGTTGGCGATCATCTGGTCGGAGAAACGTCCCAGCAGCGGGTTGGCCGTGATGCCGGAGAAGCCGTCCGAGCCGCCACACTCCAGCCCGAACTTCAGCTCGCTGAGCCTGCCCGGTTCACGCCGGTCATGACGCATCTTCTGATAGAGTGCATGCAGACGTTCCAGTCCGGCTTCCACCTCATCGTCATGCTGCTGACACACCATAAATTCCACCCGGTCACTTTCAAAAGCACCGAGGGTGTCACGGAAGACATCGACCTGATTGTTCTCACACCCCAGACCAATCACCAGCACCGCGCCCGCGTTGGGATGCCGCACCATGTTTTGCAGCATGGTGCGGGTGTTGTCGTGATCCTGCCCCAGCTGCGAGCAGCCAAAGGTGTGGCTGAACAGGAACGCGCCATCAATATCTTCCGCCTGCTGCGTCTCCTGCAGGAAACGCTGCAGGATCTGACGCGCAATGCCGTTGACGCAGCCGACGGTGGGCAGGATCCACAGCTCGTTGCGGATGCCGACCTCGCCACTGGCGCGCCGGTAGATCTGCACCTCGCGATCGCCACGCTGCGGCGGCAGCGTCACGACGTCGGGCTGATAAGCATAGTGGTCCAGATCGCTGAGATTGGTGCGGGCATTCTGAGAATGGATCAGCTCTCCGGCCGCCACCGCCTGCGTGGCATGGCCAATCGGCAGGCCATATTTGATCACTGGCTCATTCTGCCCGACAGGCTGCAGGGCAAATTTATGCCCGCGCCCGACGGCCTGTTGCAGCACCACACGCTGTGGTGGCAGCTCAACCGTCGCGCCCGCGGCCAAGTCCCGTAACGCCACGGCGACATTGTCGCGGGGATCGATTTTAATTGCGTCTTGCATCGCGTGACCTCAGTTGACTCAGCGCCTCACGAACGCCGTGGACGGTAATGTTTTGCAGGTGCCGGGTAATCGTCTCAGCCAGCCCGGGCTGACGGGTTAAATCTTCGCCCCAGTGCTGCGCATCGCTGAGCACGTTCTCCACCAGCTGCTGCAGCGACATCGCCCCGCTCTCCTGCCCCTGCCAGGCATCGGCATAGCGCTGTAACCAGTGAGGATCATCCTGCAGCGGCCACGCTTTTCCGGCCAGCTCGCCGCGATAAAAGGCGATCAGCGCCGCCAGCGCAAAGGTAATGTGCACCGGCCACTGCCCGGTTTGCTGATGTGCGGTAAGCAGTGGCGTCAGCAGGCGGGTGCGGAATTTGGTCATGCCGTTCAGGGCAATCGACAGCAGCGCATGGCGAATAAAGGGATTACGGAAACGGCGCAGGACCGCATCGGCAAAGGCATGGAGCTCCGCAGCAGGCAGATCCAGCGTTGGGATGACATCCTCGCGCAGTAACGACGCCACAAACCCGGCAATAGCCGGATCGGCCATCGCCTCGCCCACGCTCTCCAGACCGGCCAGAAACGCCACCGGCACCATCGCGGTATGGGCACCATTCAGGATCGCCACCTTCTGCGCTTTATAGGGCGCGATGTTGTCCACATGCCGCACCTGCGGCGACAGCGCCTCCAGCTTCAGCTCACTGAACAGCGCCGACGGCCCCTGAATCACAAACTGGTAGTAGACTTCGCCCGCCACCAGATAGCGATCTTCATAGCCCAGCTCGCTTTGCAGCTGCTCACTCTCCGCCGGGAACCCGGTGACGATGCGGTCGACGAGGGTGTTATAGAAAGCGCAGTGCTGATGCACCCAGCTTTTAAATTCGGTCGGCAGATGCCAGTGATCGGCGTAGCGCAGCACCTGCTCACGCAGGGTGTCGCCGTTGTGGTCAATCAGCTCGCACGGCACCACCAGCCAGCCGCGGTCGCTGGCCCCACTGAAGTGGGAGTAGCGCGCCCACAGCAACTGCGTCAGTTTACCCGGGAAGCTGCTGGCGGGCTGGTCGGCGAGTTGATCCGCCTCCGCAAAGGCGATACCCGCCTCGGTGGTGTTCGAGAAAACCATGCGCAGGTCAGGATTTTGCGCCAGCGCCATAAAGTCGCCGAACTGCTGATAAGGGTGGATCTCACGGTTCAGACTGCGGATGAGACGGGTTTCACTGACCGGCTCGCCCTGCGCGTTCAGCCCGCGAATCAGCGTGGTGTAGAGTCCCTCCTGCTGATTCAGCGTATCGCTGACGTCCCGGTTGCGAGGCCGCACCACCACGATCCCGGCATCGGTGCCCTGATGCTCGTTCAGCCAGTCGATCTGCCAGTCGATAAAGGCGCGCAGGAAATTGCCTTCGCCAAACTGGATCACCCGGTCGCGATAGCGCGCACCCGGAAAGTCGCGGCGGTTCAGCCTCTGCATCATCAGGCTCCCAGCTCAATGCCGAAGTAGTCGCGGGCGTTGTTAAAGCAGATGTTCTGCACCATCTGCCCTAACAGGGCTTCATCGCCCGGCGCCTCACCCTGCTCTACCCAGCGACCGATCATCTGACACAGCAGGCGGCGGAAATATTCGTGGCGGGTGTAGGAGAGGAAGCTGCGGCTGTCGGTCAGCATCCCGACAAAGCGACTCAGCAGTCCGATCTGCGACAGCTGGGTCAGCTGGCGCTGCATGCCATCCAGCTGGTCGTTGAACCACCAGGCGGAGCCGAACTGCATTTTGCCCGCCTCTCCTTCGCCCTGGAAGTTGCCCGCCATCGTAGCCAGCACTTCGTTGTCGCGCGGGTTCAGGCAGTAAAGAATGGTTTTCGGCAGCGCGTTATTGAGGTTCTGTGCGCCCAGCAGGCGTGCCAGCGGTTCGGCCAGCGGCTGATCGTTGATCGAGTCAAAGCCGACGTCCGGCCCCAGCAGCTGATACTGACGCGGGTTCGTGTTGCGCAGCGCGCCAATGTGATACTGCTGCACCCAGCCGCGACGGGCATATTCGCTGCCCAGCCAGACCAGCACTGCGGTTTTGAACTGGGCCGTCTCGTGTGGCGTGGGCGTGGTGCCGCTGCGGCGGCGCGCCAGAATGTTATCCAGCGTGACGTCATCGGCGTCGGCATAACAGACCACATCCAGTGCGTGATCGGACACCTTACAGCCGTGCGCCGCAAAGTGATCCAGCCGCTGATGCAGCGCCCGGCGCAGGTCATCAAAACGCTGCACGCTGATGTCGGTCAGCTGCTCCAGCGCACCGATCCACGGCAGGAAGGTTTCGGCTTCAATGTTAAAGGCTTTGTCCGGCCGCCAGCTCGGCAGTACCTTCACGCTGAAGCTGGCATCTTCTGCCAGGGCGCGATGATGGCGCAGGTCATCCAGCGGATCGTCCGTGGTGCCGACCATTTTCACCTTCATCTGCTGCATGATGCCACGCGCGGTAAAGGCGTCCTGCGCCAGCAGCTCGTTGCAGCGATGCCAGATGCTGTCGGCGGTTTTTTCAGACAGCAGGGTATCGGTGATGCCGAAAGGACGACGTAGCTCCAGGTGCGTCCAGTGATAGAGCGGATTGCCGATGGTGTGCGGTACGGTCCGTGCCCACGCATCAAACTTCTCGCGATCGCTGGCGTTCCCGGTACAGAACGCCTCAGCCACACCGTTGGCGCGCATCGCCCGCCACTTGTAGTGATCGCCCTTCAGCCAGATGTCATAAAGGTTGGCAAAGCGATAATTTTCGGCAATCTGCTGCGGCGGTAAGTGGCAGTGATAGTCGAAAATCGGCTGATCCTTCGCATAGTCGTGGTAGAGACGACGGGCGAATTCACTATCCAGTAAAAAATCCTCGGTCATAAAACGCGACATAGAGACATCCTCATCAGCTGAACCACGTATGGCTCAAAGTTATCATACCAATTCTGGTCCGTGACGGAATTATTTGCGATCCTGCTCACATAAACCGCGGCCACTCACCACCTTCATGGACATTTCTGTCGCCCACAGCGCGCTAAATGACTGTCATCTGTCAGGTTTCCAGTATCCCACAGCGCAGAAAGGGTTTTTGTGATGGCTCTCAACTTTTAAAGTTGTATAACAAGTTAGGCTCTGGCCCCATCGTGAGGTCGCAGGCGACCCACACATGGCAGGGTAAAAACGGGGTTGCTGACACAGAACCTGCGGGCGTGAGCCGAGCAGTATCACGTGCTGTCCCGCTCCAGATAACAACAGCGGCATGACCGCATACAGAACTGGAAGAGGTAGAGGATGCGT
Organism: Pantoea sp. GM_Pan_3; assembly: GCF_026541045.1. Lineage (NCBI taxonomy): Bacteria > Pseudomonadati > Pseudomonadota > Gammaproteobacteria > Enterobacterales > Erwiniaceae > Pantoea > Pantoea sp. GM_Pan_3. The sequence continues at coordinate 348,438 of NZ_JALNVA010000003.1, forward strand.
AAGATCAAAGGGTTACGCTGGTACATGATTGGGCTGGTGACGCTCGGCACGGTACTGGGCTATCTGACCCGCAACACGATTGCGGTGGCGGCACCGACACTACAGACCGAGCTGCATATCACCACGCAACAGTACTCCTATATCGTGGCGGCCTACTCGGCCTGCTACACACTGATGCAGCCGGTGGCAGGCTATGTGCTCGATCTGCTCGGCACCAAAATTGGCTATGCGGTGTTTGCCGTGCTGTGGGCGATCTTCTGCGCGGCCACGGCGATGGCGGGCAGCTGGGGCGGCTTTGCTCTGGCGCGCGGCGCCGTCGGGGCGGCTGAGGCCGCGATGATCCCGGCGGGCCTGAAGGCGAGCAGCGAATGGTTTCCGGCCAAAGAGCGTTCGGTGGCGGTCGGCTACTTCAACGTCGGCTCCTCCATCGGCGCGATGCTGGCTCCGCCGCTGGTGGTCTGGGCCATCATGGCGCACAGCTGGCAGATGGCCTTTATCATCACCGGCGTGCTGAGCATGGTCTGGGCGCTGTGCTGGCTGCTGTTTTATAAACACCCGAAACAGCAGAAGAAACTGAGTGAGGAGGAGCGCCATTACATTATCTCCGGTCAGGAGGCGCAGCATCAGACCGGCAACACCCGCAAAATGTCGGCGCTGGAGATTATCCGCAACCGCCAGTTCTGGGGGATTGCCCTGCCACGTTTTCTGGCCGAACCGGCGTGGGGCACCTTTAACGCCTGGATCCCGCTGTTTATGTTCAAGGTTTACGGTTTTAACCTCAAAGAGATTGCGATGTTCGCCTGGATGCCGATGCTGTTTGCGGACTTCGGCTGCATTCTGGGTGGCTACCTGCCGCCGCTGTTCCAGCGCTGGTTTGGCGTCAACCTGATCGTCTCCCGCAAGCTGGTGGTGACGATGGGCGCGGTCCTGATGATTGCGCCTGGCACCATCGGCCTGTTCACCAGCCCCTATGTCGCCATCGCGCTGCTCTGTGTGGGCGGGTTTGCTCATCAGGCGCTTTCCGGTGCGCTGATCACCCTCTCCTCTGACGTTTTTGGCCGCAATGAGGTTGCCACGGCCAATGGCCTGACCGGCATGGCAGCCTGGACCGCCAGTACGATGTTTGCGCTGGTGGTCGGCGCACTGGCTGATACGCTGGGCTTCAGCCCGCTGTTTGCCGCGCTGGCGGTGTTCGACCTGCTGGGTGCGGTGGTGATCTGGACCGTACTGAAAAACAAACCGGTTGCCGAACTGAGCGCTGAGGCCGCCCTGCCGCCTGCGAATGCCGTTCGCAGCTAACCCACCGGGCTGGCATACGCCAGCCCATTTCCTCCCGCCGCCTGAAGTGGTATAACAACTTATCTGTTTTGCTATCAGGACTGTGCCATGGACCTCACCGAATCCCGTCGACTCTACCAGAAGCTGGCCAGCGAGCTGAAAAGCCGTATTGAAACCGGGATCTACCCGGTCGGTGACAAGCTGCCCGCTGAACGTCTGATTGCCGAAGAGATGGAAGTGAGCCGCACCGTGGTGCGCGAAGCGATCATCATGCTGGAAGTGGAAGGCTATGTGGAGGTCCGTAAAGGGTCGGGCATCCACGTCATTGCCAGCCAGCAGCAGAATCGCATCGCGCCGACCAGCAGCCAGCTGGAGTTCGCGACGTTCGGTCCGTTTGAACTGCTGCAGGCACGTCAGCTGATTGAGAGTAACGTGGCGGAGTTTGCCGCCACGCAGGTGACGCGACAGGACATCATCGACCTGATGGCGATTCAGGAGAATGCCCGTAAGGAAGATCACTTCCGCGATTCAGAGTGGGATATGCAGTTTCATGTCCGCATCGCCCAGTCCACGCAGAACAGCGCGTTAGCCGCCATCGTTGAAAAAATGTGGCTGCATCGTCAGCACAATCCCTACTGGCTGAAACTTCACGAACACATCGACCAGCGCAGCATTCTCAGCTGGTGCGACGACCACGATCAGATCCTCAAAGCCCTGATGCGTAAAGATCCCGCCGCCAGCAAACTGGCGATGTGGCAACATCTGGAAAATACTAAACAGATGCTGTTTAACGCGACGGCGGATGATTTTGAATTTAATGTCGACCGATACATGTTCGGTGAGAATCCGGTCATCCTTCCTGACGGCTCCAGCCACGCCCGCTAAACAGCCTGAACGCGCCGGTGAGGGTCAGTTAATCTGCAATAGTGTCAGGTCATGTAAAGCTCCTTTTTACACGCCGTTTCACAAGGTAAAACTCCTGTTCGTCAGCGAGTTTTCCTGTCTCAGACAGGTGATTTTTGTTACAGTTATCGCCCTTTTATTACCCTTTGAGACAGGGGGTTATAAAATCGCTGATTTAACAATCAATTCTGGAAGGATCCGGAAAATCCCGCCCAGGCTGCGCTCCTAAAATTTATAACGACATGCCGGTCTGCGTTTAAGTCCCTGTGGGACATGTTTAACAATGATGTTCAGGAATGATTGATGGATATTCTGCAAGCGTTGCTGCATGCCCTGTGGCAACAGGATTACGAGACCCTTTCCGACCCCACGCTGGTATGGGCCATTTACGGCGTGCTGTTCATGATTCTGTTTCTGGAAAATGGCCTGCTTCCTGCCGCGTTTCTGCCGGGTGACAGTCTGCTGATTCTGGTCGGCGTGCTGATTGCCAAAGGCACCATGAGTTTCCCCTTAACGATTCTGGTTTTAACCACCGGGGCCAGTCTGGGCTGCTGGGTGAGCTATATCCAGGGTCGCTGGCTCGGCAATACCCCCACGGTACAGAAATGGCTCTCCCATCTGCCCGCCCAGTACCACCTGCGCGCGCACAGCCTGTTTCACCGCCACGGCCTCTCTGCCCTGCTGATTGGCCGCTTTATCGCCTTTGTGCGCACCCTGCTGCCTACCATCGCCGGCCTGTCCGGTCTGAGCAACGCCCGCTTTCAGTTTTTCAACTGGGTCAGCGCGCTGCTCTGGGTGGTGATTCTGACCGTTATCGGCTTTGCTCTGGGTAAAACACCGATTTTCCGGCGCTATGAAGATGAGATGATGTTCTTCCTGATGATGCTGCCGCTGGCGCTGCTGGTCTTCGGGCTGGTAGGTTCACTGGTCGTTTTATGGCGTAAACGTCAGGCGAATCAGAACGGGAAAGCCGAGTGATGAAAGCGTTGCAGGCGATTCCAAAACGGTGGATGCCGTGGTTGATGGCGGGCGCGCTGGCGCTGATCGCGCTTTGCGTGGTTCCCGCCCTGATGCAGCACGAGACGGTGGTGCAGATCCGGGTTTCCCATGCGGGCGCGACTCTGCCCGATGGCTTTTATCTCTATCAGCAGCTCAGCGCGCAGGGTATCCGTATTAAAAGCATTACCCCGGCGGGCGATGCACTGATTATTCACTTTGACAGCGAAGAACAGAGTCTGGCGGCACAAAAGGTGTTACGCCGCCTGCTGCCACAGGGCTTTATCGTGGCGCAGCACGATCACGCTCAGCATCTTTCCCTGGCCTGATACGCCCCGTCCCTGCTTTTCAGGCCGTCGCGGCATCGCGTGGCGGCCTGACAGCCTCTCTATCTCCCGGTCTTCTTTGAACTTTTTACGTTGCGTGTCTATGCTTAACGGAGAGACGATTCTCAGCATCCGCGATCCACATCTGATCCCGCTGCTGAACAATCAGGTCGCAAAGGAAGGTACCCAAACGGATGAAATATCACCTATTACTGGGCGTCGCCCTCTTTTCGCTGTCTGGCTCACTGCTGGCCGCCGAATCGCTGTGCGAGCAGAAAGAGCAGGACATTAAGCACGAAATTGAGATGGCGCAGAAGCATAACAATCTGCGCCGGGTCAACGGCCTTGAGCGGGCGCTGACCGAAGTCCAGGCGGACTGCAGCGACAAAAAGCTGGAAGCCGCCCATCTGGAAAGAATTAATGCGCAGAAGCAGAAAGTGGCTGAGCGCGAGCACGAACTCAGGGAAGAGCGTGATGAGGGCCACGACAGGGAGAAGATTGCGAAGCGACAACAAAAACTGGATGAAGCGCGCCGGGAGCTGAAAAAGTTACAGGCGGAGCCCTATTAATCGGAATTAATCTACTGATGTTAAAGGAGTATTTTATGTCTAAAGACACATCATCGGAACATCTGCGTGCTGAACTGAAAAATCTGGCTGATACCCTGGAAGAGGTGCTGAGCAGCAGCACTGAAAAATCGAAAGGGGAGCTGGATAAGCTTCGTAATAAAGCGCGTGTGGCGCTGGACAGCTCACGTGAGCGCCTGGGTGAATCAGGCGAACGCCTTGCGGCGACAACCCGTGAAGCGGCGCAGAAGGCGGAAGGCTACGTGCGTGAAAATCCCTGGCATGGTGTGGGTATCGGTGCAGCGATTGGCGTCGCACTGGGCATGCTCATTTCGCGTCGCTGATTATGGCTGATTCACAGCAGAACCACGGCCCGGCTAAAGGGGTCATTAACATCGGCCAGCGTATTGTCACCACGCTGGTTGGCATGGTCGAGACGCGCGTTCGTCTGGCAGTGGTGGAACTGGAGCATGAGAAAGCCAACCTGATACAGCTGCTGTTGATGGTGGGCCTGACGATGCTGTTCACGGCCTTTGGTCTGATGAGCCTGATGGTGCTGATTATCTGGGCAGTGGATGCGCAGTATCGCCTGATGGCCATCGGGATCACCACCGGCACTCTGTTCCTGCTGGCGGTTATCTTCGGACTCTGGACCCTTCACAAATCCCGTCAGTCCACGCTGTTACGCCACACGCGTAAAGAGCTGGAGACTGACCGTAATTTGCTTGAGGAGCAGCGCTGATGAGCCGCCGCGAGCGTGAAGAACGCATCCATGAACTGCTTAAGCACGTGCAGCAGCAGCGGCTGGATTTAAGCGCGGCGCGGCGCGACTGGCTGGAAAGTACCGCCCAGTACGATCGTGGCTGGTTCACGTTCCTGAGCTTACGTCGCTATCTGGCGATTGGCAGCAGTGCGCTGGCCGTCTACTCGATTCGCAGTCCCAACCGGCTGCTGCGCTGGGCCAAGCGAGGATTTGGTGCCTGGAGTACCTGGCGCATGATTAAGTCCGCCCTGCCCCCGCGTTAACTCTCTGAAAAGCCGGTCCTGAAAAGACCGGCTTTCTTCATCAGTTTTTCTGAAAAACACTGACAGTTTTTCCTGCTTACAACCTTTTCACGCCGCGATTATCATCTCCAGCTATCAACCCAATGAAAAGCATCACTGCTTTCAGCGGGCACAAACCCTGCGGGCAGCCTGCCCTGCACTACTGATAACGCTGGAGTAAATGATGAAAAAATTCGAAGATACTGGTCTGTTGCTGGCTCGCATCCTGATGCCAATCCTGTTCATTACCGCGGGCTGGGGCAAAATCACCGGTTATGCAGGCACCCAGCAATATATGGAAGCGATGGGCGTGCCCGGCTTTATGCTGCCGCTGGTTATCCTGCTGGAGTTTGGCGGCGGTCTGGCTATCCTGTTTGGTTTCCTGACCCGTTTTACCGCGCTGTTCACTGCCGGCTTCACCATCCTGACCGCGTTCCTGTTTCACAGTAACTTTGCCGAAGGCGTGAACCAGCTGATGTTCATGAAGAATCTCTCTATCGCCGGGGGTTTCCTGGTGCTGGGTCTGGTGGGTCCGGGCGCATACAGCATTGATCGCCTGATCAGCAAAAGAAAACCGCAGGCGATTGCGCACTAATCTCACATAACGTGTAATGCCACATATACTTAGCAGGGCGGGGACATTTCCCCGCCCTGTTTGCTTTGGAGCCATTATGGGACAGTTAATTGACGGTGTCTGGCATGACACCTGGTACGACACCAAATCGACCGGCGGACGCTTTAAGCGCTCAGAGTCCGCCTTCCGCAACTGGGTGACCGCCGATGGCAGCGCAGGCCCGACAGGCAAAGCGGGGTTTACCGCCGAACGCGACCGCTATCATCTCTATGTCTCGCTGGCCTGCCCCTGGGCGCACCGCACGCTGCTGATGCGTCAGCTGAAGGGGCTGGATAACCTGATCGACGTCTCGGTGGTGCATCCACTGATGCTGGAGAATGGCTGGACGTTTGACGATACGTTCCCGGAGGCAACCGGCGACAAACTCTATCAGAATGACTTCCTCTATCAGCTCTATCTGCACGCCGATCCGCACTACAGCGGTCGCGTCACGGTGCCGGTGCTGTGGGACAAGCAGCAGAACACCATCGTCAGCAACGAGTCTGCCGATATCATTCGCATGTTCAACAGTGCGTTTGATGCGGTGGGTGCGCGCGCCGGGGATTACTACCCGATTGCCCTGCGTGAGAAGATTGATGAGCTGAACGGCTGGATCTACGACACGGTGAACAACGGCGTCTACAAAGCGGGGTTTGCGACCTCACAGAGCGCCTATGACGAGGCCGTCACCGCCCTGTTCCACTCGCTGTCGCGCCTGGAGCAGATTCTGGGCCAGCATCGCTATCTGACCGGCGATCAGCTGACCGAAGCGGATCTGCGGTTGTGGACCACGCTGGTGCGTTTTGATCCGGTTTATGTCACGCATTTCAAATGCGATCGTCACCGGATTGGTGACTTCCGGAATCTCAGCGGTTTCCTGCGCGACATCTATCAGATGCCGGGCATCGCGGAGACGGTCAGTCTGCCGCATATTCGTCATCACTACTACTGCAGCCATAAAACCATCAACCCGCACGGCGTTATCTCTCTCGGCCCGGCGTTTGACTGGGATGAGCCGCACGGTCGCGATTAAGCGGCATCAGCCCCACGCCGTGGCGCGGGGCTGAGTCTCACCCCGGCGGCGTCCCGCGCCCTCAGCGAAACCCCACCAGAATGTTGTTCACCGCGCTGAAGATCTCATTCATCTGATCCTGAAACAGGGTCGGAAGGTTATACATCATCAGCAGCAGCGCCCCCAATCCCAGGGTGATGGAGATGGGGAAGCCAATAACAAAGATAGAGAGTTGCGGTGTCAGGCGGTCAAGTAAGCCCAGCGTCAGGTTCAGCGCCAGCAGCAACGTCACCACCGGCATCCCAATCTGCAATCCACTGCTGAAGATCAGGCCCGCAGCCTCGGGTAACCGATAAAAACTGCTGCGGGTCAGCGTCGCCCCGCTGATCGGCAGCAGCGTATAGCTGTCGGCCAGCATCTTAATCAGATAGAGGTGACCGTTACCGGCGAGGAACAGCAGCACCGCCAGAACGTTCAGAATGCGTGCCAGCACCGGCATACTCTGATTGCCGGAGGGATCAAAAAAGGCCGCAAACGACAGCCCCATCTGCATACCCACCACCTCACCGGCAAACCGCAGCGCAGCAAAAATAAACTGTACCGTCAGGCCGATTGCCGAACCAATCAGCAGCTCTCTGATCGTTACCCACAATCCGGTCACGGACATCAGCACCACGCGGTTTTCGGGCAGAGTCGGTGCCAGCAGAAAGGCGATCAGCACCGCCAGCCCCACCCTGACTTTTTTCGGCGCCGCTTTTTCGCTGAAAACCGGTGCCGTGCTGAACAGGGCCAGGGTACGGATCAGCGGCCAGAAGGCATGGCTGATCAGCATGTTCAGGTCTGGCAGCAGATTCTGCATCGTCTAACGGATGACGAAAGCGACATGGGTGAAGACCGACTGCATATAATTCATCAGCGTCTCCAGCATCCAGGGGCCAGCGACGATACTCACTACAACCACGGTCAGCACCTTGGGAATAAAAGAGAGGGTGGATTCGTTAATCTGCGTCGACGCCTGCAGGATACTTATAATCAGCCCGGTAAACATCGCGCCCAGCAGCAGCGGCGCGGCGATCAGCAGGGCGACCCTGATTGACTGATATCCCAGCGTCATTTTAGTAAGACGTCGACGCTGGCCGTTAAGTCAGGTTCAACCTCTAAAAAATGTCGTTTTTAATCAAATGATTGTTGAAATATAACTCAAAATGTACTCCTCGTGTATCTCAAAGTGAGTGAGCTACCACAACACATAATGAGTTCAAAGAACCCTTATTTATCAGCAAAAACTATGAGTTAAGGCGAGGAAGTTGATTGGGCTTTATTTGAGATAAAAAGAGAAGATTCTGAGGTGATTTTGACCTGTCAATTATTAAGCGGTTTTTACTTTCTAACACTACATATCGAGGCTTAAAAGTAATAGGGGCCATAGCCCCCATCGCTACTTTTTGAGATCACCAGTGCATTGATATTCAACGGTAACGGTAGTTTCCATACAACCGGAAGAAGAAGGCTGTGAACACTGGGAGGTAAACCCGCCAAATGCTTCTGCTCCATTGTATCCCCAAGCAGAGCAACGAGCTTTTGCAGCTGCCATACCCTGCTGTGGATCGATAACAGGCTTCTCAAACATACCGTAGCTATAGCTCATACGGACTGTTCCATCTGATTTACTGCCCCCAGTAGGGACCATTTGTTTTTTTGCGGCACATCCAGATAACACGATTAAAGACAAAGCTATAATTGCGTATTTTTTGCTCATCATCACATTCCTTGAAACAAAATGAATTACCAGGACACATTTACACTCTAAAGGATTGCTTATCTTAAACGAAGATTACAAAATGTATAAGAATTTTCTCATTTATATATGTAATTTAATTTTATTTTGTATAACAACAGCATAGGATGATTCATTATGTCGATTAGCGATCACGATTACGTGAATTTTTCAGAAGATCATGAAATGAATTATCACGCTCGTAAAGTCAGTAAGCGTGAAACTGAAAAAAATAGAAGCACCTTAAGAACTATGGGGACGGAACTCAAAGCGCAACTAGGCAAATCTAGGGTTACACACAGTGAATTTCATCCGTATGTAAGCCGTAATAAGTCTCGATTGGAATGAATTCAAATTGGCGGGATTAAGCTTTTCCCGCCCCCTCTCCAGCCTTTACAGCTCGCACTGCCACAAGCTACTTTGACTACCATTCTCCCCAAATTTCATCTATTGCCTCCTGATGTGGTTCGTTTAGGCACCAACTATGCTTTTTACATTTTCTTGATTGGACGTATGAGTATCGAACTATTAGAAAAAGGGCTGAGCCCAATTTTTCATCCCTCCCCTGTTTTAAAAATCCAAGCGTCTCAAATATCTGAGTAGCATTGACTAAAACTAAACTTATCATTGAGTAGGAATATCACGCGGCATAAGTGATTTATGCGCAGTTTGGGACTGATTCAGTAAAACATTATGTTTTTATGCAGCAGACATAATCGCATCTTCCATACCTCGGATATCGTACTTATGGGACAGATTTTCGATAAAACAAGCTTCAGTAGCTAATGGTTCACCATTGAAGATATGCTCTTGTCAGTGATTTAAGAATTGATGGGTCAGAAGTTGCATCACCTCAGGATCAGGCAAAGATAAGGCTGAGCCATTTCGTATTGATTTTGTTCTGGTTAAGGGAAGATTTTCTACCTAGGCACATATATCAGCGGCCTGTTCAATCATAAAACTGTCGAGATCTTGCTGGGTAAGTTTTTTTCATTGCCATTATCAATCTCTTAAGAGAATGCTCAGTAATGTTGCCATCCTTTAACTGCTCCAGTTATGAGCTATTCGAGCTAGAAGGCTTTTACAACGGCGAGGACTATCTGTACCAAGTGAACATCGGAAGAAGCGATTATTGAAACGATAATAAAGGTAGTAGATGCCGTTGCGACGCAACATATGAGGAATATTAACAATTAGGTTGCTGTGTCCCAATTTGTATCCCAAAATCTGCGATAACCAATCTACATACAATAAATTATTGTTTTTGAAGAAGTCGAAGCTGACCGTTAAGCCGCGTTCCTTTCATGAAAAGCGTCGTGGACAGTCATTCATCACCAGAAAGCAAAAACCCCGCCGGAGCGGGGTTTTTTTAGTAAGAAGTCGAAGCTGACCGTTAAGCCGGGTTCTGTCGTGGACAGTCATTCATCTAGGCCAGCAATCGCTCACTGGCTCAAGCAGCCTACCCGGGTTCAGTACGGGCCGTACCTTGTGAACCCCTATTTGGCCTTGCTCCGGGTGGAGTTTACCGTGCCACGAACTGTTGCCAGTCGCGCGGTGCGCTCTTACCGCACCCTTTCACCCTTACCTGATCCCATTTCTGGGCCATCGGCGGTTTGCTCTCTGTTGCACTGGTCGTAGGCTTGCGCCTCCCAGGCGTTACCTGGCACCCTGCCCTATGGAGCCCGGACTTTCCTCCCCTCTGCCCGTCTCCCCACAAGTGAGGACGACGACAAAGCGGCGACTGTCTGGTCAGCTTCGGCGCGGGATAATAGGGCATTCGCCCGCATTTGTCACGCCTCTTGCTGCTCCAGCGCATACTTATAAAGCGCATTTTTCTTTACGCCGTGGATCTCAGCCGCCAGCGCAGCCGCCCGCTTTAACGGCAGCTCTTTCTGCAGCAGCGCCAGCGTTCGCAGCGCATCCGCCGGAAGCGCGTCTTCGTCATCGGCCTTATGGCCTTCAACGATCAACACCATCTCGCCTTTGCGGCGATTCTCATCTTCTTTTACCCACGCCAGCAGGTCGGCCACCGGCGCGCCGTGGATCGACTCCCAGGTTTTGGTCAGCTCACGCGCCAGCACCACATAGCGATCCCCGCCCAGCTCACTCACCATATCCTGCAGGCTGTCGATCAGGCGGTGGGTGGACTCATAGAAAATCAGCGTGCGCGGCTCCTGCACCAGCGCGCGCAGAGCGTCACAACGCCCCTTGGTTTTGGCCGGCAGAAACCCTTCGTAACAGAAACGATCGGACGGCAGCCCGGCGGCACTCAACGCCGCAATGGCGGCACAGGCGCCTGGCAGCGGCACCACCCGGATGCCCGCTTCGCGGCAGCGGCGCACCAGATGGTAGCCCGGATCGTTGATCAGCGGCGTGCCAGCATCCGAAACTAAGGCTATGCTTTGACCCTCCTCCAGCTTCGCAATCAGCAGTTCAGCCTTGTGCTGTTCGTTGTGATCGTGAAGTGCGAAGAGTCGCGCATTGATGGCGAAATGTTGTAGCAACAGCCCGGTATGACGTGTATCTTCCGCAGCGACCAGATCGACGCTCGAAAGCACCGTCAGCGCCCGCTGGGTGATATCACCCAAATTACCAATCGGGGTTGGAACGATGTAGAGCGTGCTGGCAGAAATCTCTGCCCGATCGAGTTGTTTCATTGTTTCATCCGAATTGCCGATTTAATATTGAGCATCTTGAAAAAAACATCACTGGATACAGTATGCTTCCTTCAAAAGTCGTTCGTCATAAAGCAGGACGCTTTCTGCCTGTCATTCTTGCTGGGCTGATTTTAGCCGCGTGTAGCGGTCAGGGGCCGCAAACCTCAACCGTCAATATTCAGGGGCCTGCCACAGCCAGCTCCGCTTACTATCTGCAGCAGGCGCAGCAAAGCAGCGATGATAGCAAGACCGACTGGCAATTACTCGCAATCCGCGCCCTGTTGAAGGAAGGAAAGTATCCTGAAGCGACCCAGCAACTGAGTCAGCTGCCGCAGCAGCTCTCTGAGACGCAGCAGCAGGAATCGCTGCTGCTGAAAGCGCAGCTGCTGATTGCCCAGCAGAAGATCAAAGAGGCTGAGCCACTGCTGGCTGACGTGAAAACCGGTGCATTATCGAAGGATCAGCTGGCGCGTTTTTACAGCCTGCAGATCGCCAGTGCACAGGGTCGCCCTTCTCTCTCCCTGCTGCGCACCTATATTGCGCAGGAGCCGCTGCTGACCGGCAGCGACCATCAGGCCAACATCGATGCTACCTGGCAGGCGCTGACGCAGATGTCGCCGCAGGAGGCCAGCAACCTGGTCATTAACGCCGATGAAAACGTGCTGCAGGGCTGGCTCGACCTGCTTGCCGTCTGGCGGGCTAACATCCAGGATGCCGGGATGCTTAAGTCGGGCATCAAAGACTGGCAGACCCGCTATCCGCAGAATCCGGCGGCCAAAACGCTGCCGACGCAGCTGAGCCAGATGCAGAACTACACCAAAGCCTCAACCAGCATTATCGCGCTGCTGCTGCCCATGAATGGTCAGGCGCAGGTCTTCGCGAATGCGATCCAGAAAGGCTTTACTGACGCGAAGAATGGCGTCTCCGCCCCTGCCGCCCAACCGGCGGCCGCACAGCCCGCCGCGACGGATGGCGCGGCCAGCACGCAACCGGCAGCTGTCGCCGGCTCGGCTTCCGACCCGATCAGCGCGCCGCAACAGCAGGCGGCTGAGGCGACCCCGCAGGCGCAGCCTCAGTCTCAGCCTGCCGCCACCGCCGAACCGGCCAGCAACGCTCAGATTAAGGTCTATGACACCAGCAGCCAGCCGATTGAGCAGGTGATGCAGCAGGCCCAGCAGGATGGCGCCACCCTCGTGGTGGGGCCACTGCTGAAGAGCAACGTGGAGAAAGTGGCTAACAGTCAGACGCCACTCAATGTTCTGGCGCTTAACGAGCCGGAAACGATCCAGAACCATCCGAATATTTGCTACTTTGCGCTTTCTCCTGAAGACGAAGCGCGCGATGCCGCGCACCATATCTGGGATCAGGGCAAACGCGAGCCGCTGTTGCTGGTCCCGCGCAGCGGTCTGGGCGATCGCGTCACCAATGCTTTCGCGCAGGAGTGGCAGACGCTGGGTGGCGGTACCGTGATGCAGCAGCGCTTTGGCTCGACCGCTGAGCTGAAGCAGGGCATCAACAGTGGCGCGGGCATCAGCCTGTCAGGCACGCCGGTGAATGCGGCCCCTGCCCAGCAGCAGCAGGGTGTGTCCATTGCCGGTCTGACCATTCCGGCGCCGCAGCAGAGCACGCCAGAGGCCGTCAGCACCAGCAGCGGCGGAGGCGTCGATGCGGTCTATATCGTTTCCACCCAGGATGAGCTGCAGCTGATTAAGCCGATGATCGCCATGCGCACCGGCAGCCGCAGCAACATTTCGCTCTATGCCAGCTCGCGCAGCGCGCAGGCGGGTGCCGGTCCCGATTTCCGTCTGGAGATGGATGGCCTGCAGTTCAGCGATATTCCTCTGCTCTCCGGCAGCAATCCGGGCCTGATGCAGCAGACCTCGAAGTCATTCAACAATGACTACTCGCTGGTGCGCCTCTATGCCATGGGGATGGATGCCTGGACGCTGGCCAATCACTTTAACCAGATGCGTCAGTCACCGGGTTATACGCTGGATGGCAACACCGGTAAGCTCAGCGCCAACACGGATTGTGTGATCAACAGGAAGTTGACATGGAACCAGTATCGTCGGGGCGAAATCGCACCGGCCAACTGACCCGCCGTCAGACTGGCGCCCGGTATGAAGAAGATGCCCGGCGCTATCTGGAGCAGGCGGGCCTGAAATGGGTCGCCAGCAATGTTCACTTTCGCGGGGGTGAACTTGACCTGATAATGCGTGACGGGCACTGTTGGGTGTTTGTCGAAGTTCGCTACCGCCGCGATGCGCGCTACGGTGGCGCACTCGCCAGCATCACCCGCAGCAAACAGCAGAAGCTGCTGCGCGCTGCCGCTCTCTGGCTGGCGCAACGCGGCGGCAGTTTTGCAACGGTGAATTGCCGTTTCGACATCATCGCCATTACCGGCACGGCGCTCGAGTGGCTGCCGGATGCCTTTAATGCAGACGTTTAGAACCAGGTGGTTGTGTGCAGGAAAGAATTAAAGCGTGTTTTACTGAAAGTATTCAGACCCAGATTGCTGCCGCTGAGGCGCTGCCCGATGCCATCTCCCGTGCGGCCATGACGCTGGTGCAATCTCTGCTGAACGGCAATAAGATCCTGAGCTGCGGCAACGGCGCCTCATCCGCCAATGCTCAGCACTTCGCCGCCAGCATGATCAACCGTTTCGAAACCGAGCGCCCCAGCCTGCCGGCGCTGGCGTTAAGTGCAGACAACGTGATGCTGACCGCGATTGGTAACGATCGCCTGCACGATGAAATTTATGCCAAGCAGGTGCGCGCGCTGGGCCACGCAGGTGATGTGCTGCTGGCCATCTCAACCCGTGGCAACACCCGCGACATTGTGAAGGCCGTTGAAGCCGCGGTAACACGCGATATGACGATCGTTGCGCTTACCGGGTATGATGGCGGTGAGCTTGCCGGACTGCTGGGCCCGCAGGATGTGGAAATCCGTATTCCCTCACACCGCAGTGCCCGGATTCAGGAGATGCATATGCTCACCGTTAACTGCTTATGCGATCTGATCGATAACACCCTCTTTCCCCATCAGGAATGACCGAAGGAGCACGAATGAAAGCATTGAACGCTATCGCTATTCTGTTAACCGCCCTGCTGCTGCAGGGCTGTGTCGCCGTGGTTGCCGGTGGCGCAGCGGTTGCCACCAAAACCGCCACCGACCCCCGTACGGTCGGCACGCAGGTGGACGACGGCACGCTGGAGCTGCGCGTCACCAATGCGCTGGCGAAAGATCAGCAGATTAAAACCGATGCCCGCGTCATCGCCACCGCCTATCAGGGCAAAGTGCTGCTGACCGGTCAGGCACCGTCGCAGGAGATCGCCAATCGTGCGAAACAGATCACCATGGGCGTGGATGGCGCCACCGAAGTCTATAACGAGATCCGCATTGGTCAGAAAGTGACGCTTGGCACTACCTCGTCAGACACCTGGATCACCACCAAGATCCGCTCGCAGCTGCTGGGCAGCGATCAGGTGAAATCCTCCAACGTGAAGGTGACCACCGAGAATGGCGAAGTGTTCCTGCTGGGTCTGGTGACGCAACAGGAAGCGCAGGCGGCGGCCGATATCGCCAGCCGCGTCAGTGGCGTGAAGCACGTCACCACTGCCTTTACCCTGCTGAAGTAACGCGTAAGACGCAAAAAAGGCGGCCATGGCCGCCTTTTTTATTGCCTGAGGATCAGACCGGGATGTCGATAACCAGTGCCCGGGTCGCCGTTTTCGCCGTCAGCGTCAGCAGCGACTCTTCCTGCAGAAAGGCACCGTCGCCGCACCCGAGCGCTTCCCGATGCGCCGCACCCGATCGGGCTTCCAGCGAACCGTGAATCGACTGCAGATAGGCGCGCGGCCCCTGCAGATGCAGCGCATGCTGCTCGCCCGGCGCCAGTTCGACCTGATGGATCCACACCTGCTGACGCAGTTGCAGGCTCTCATCCACGCCATCCGGCGAGGCGATCATCTGAGAGGTGCGACCCGCCGTCAGGGCCAGTTTCTGCATCCGCGGATTCTCACGCTCCGGGCAGGCGGCCAGCCACAGCTGCATACGGGTCAGCGGGCGCTCTTTGCTCAGGTTGATTTCGGTGTAACTGACCCCCGGCTGGGCTGAGAGCAGCAGCGCCTCCCCTTCCTGCACGCTGATCGTGTTGCCTTCGCTGTCGCGATATTCCGCTTCGCCCTGCAGCACGATGTTAAGCACGTCGACCTGCGGATAGGTGCGCGGCTGAAAGGCGGCCCCTGGTGCCAGCACTTCCTGATTCAGTACGCGCAACGACGCGTAGCCCATCAGTTTTGGATCAAAATAGTGGCCAAAAGAGAAACTGTAGCGGGCCTGCAACCAGCCAAAGTCGGCCTGACCACATGCGGACGCACTGCGTGTCGTTATCATTATTTACCTCCGGCATCCGGTGACGAGGATCGGTCACGGACTCTATGCACACATGGTAAAAGTCTGGACGCCGGATTGTTAGCCAGTTAATCTGCCGGGCATGTTCAAATTTCCTGACAGAGAAACGGGATGGCTAAAGAGCGTGCGTTAACCCTTGAATCGTTACGCGTAATGGATGCGATTGATCGACGTGGTAGTTTTGCGGCGGCGGCCGATGAGCTGGGCCGCGTGCCCTCTGCACTCAGCTATACCATGCAGAAGCTGGAAGAGGAGCTGGATGTGGTGCTGTTTGACCGCTCCGGCCACCGCACCAAATTTACCAACGTGGGACGCATGCTGCTGGAGCGTGGCCGGGTGCTGCTGGAAGCGGCCGACAAACTCACCACCGATGCCGAAGCGCTGGCGCGTGGCTGGGAAACCCATCTGACCATCGTGACCGAAGCGCTGGTGCCCATCGACGCCCTCTTTCCGCTGGTGACGCGCCTGGCCGACAAAGCCAATACCCAGTTTTCGCTGGTCACCGAAGTGCTGGCGGGGGCATGGGAGCGGCTGGAACAGGGACGGGCCGATATCGTCATCGCCCCCGATATGCACTTCCGCGCCTCAACCGAGATCAACACCCGCAAGCTCTACACCATGATGAGCGTCTATGTCGCCAGTGCCGACCATCCGATCCATAACGAGCCGGAACCGCAGTCTGAAGTGACGCGGGTGAAATACCGCGGCATTGCGGTGGCGGATACCGCGCGTGAGCGCCCGGTGCTGACCGTGCAGCTGCTGGATAAGCAGCAGCGCCTGACCGTCAGCAGCATGGACGACAAGCGCCGTGCGCTGCTGGCGGGTCTGGGCGTGGGAACCATGCCCTATCCGCTGGTGGAGCAGGATATTGCGGAAGGCCGCCTGCGGGTCGTGAGTCCGGAATATACCCGCGAGGTCGACATTATTATGGCGTGGCGGCGGGACAGCATGGGCGAGGCCAAAGCCTGGTGCCTGCGTGAGATCCCGCGCCTGCTGGCGAAGAAAAACTGACGGCGGCAGAGCCTCGCGTTAAGAGCGGCTCAGGCAATCCATCGCCACCGCTCTGAAACTGCTGAAGTCAGTGCTCTCCCGCAGGCGGATCATCGCCCTTTCCCTCAGAAACGTGACAAACAGATCGTAGATCGCCATCGCCTCTTCATATTCGCTTTTGCTGATCGCCAGCAGGAAAATCACATAGGCGGTGTCGTCGCCCCAGGCGATGCCCTGCGGGGCCAGCACGGTGTAGACCACGGTTTTCTTCGCCAGCAGCCCCAGCGAGTGCGGCAGCGCAATGCCTTCGCCGAGCATGGTGCTGACAATCGCTTCGCGCTCCTCCACCGATGGATAGAAAGCAGCGTCCACGAACCCCTCCGCCTCCAGCTGATCGCACAACTGCCGGAACAGTTCAGACTGGGTCATTGGCCTGTCGACGATATAAAAGTGCTGAGCATCAAAATATTTCGTCAGCATATAGGGACGGGTACGATCCACCAGCACCAGCTTGCCGATCTGCTCCAGCTGAAACCCGGTGGGAAACGGTGACATCACCACCACCGGTTTCTCTTTTTCGCTGAGCCGGATGGTCGAGATCACAAAGTCCTCATCGATGCGGCTGCGCGCCTCATATTCACGCTGAGAGAGGCGTGCCGTCACCTTCAGCTGCGGGTATTTGCGCAGCAGCATCGCCTCAATCATCCGCAGCGTCGAGTTACCGCTGTCGCAGACCAGCAGCACCTGGGGATGACGCTGATAGCCCACGTCATAGTGGCGCTCCAGCCCGACACCGATATGCAGCACCAGAAAGCCAATCTCATTCTCGCTGATGACGTAAGGGGTATATTTCCCCCAGCTGGTCACCGCCGCTAAGGTGACATCATAGGCCATGGGGTAGTGCTGCTTGATGTTGCTGAGCAGCGGGTTAGGAATATGGATCTGGTAGCGCACCCGGGTGATCATGGTCTTGATATGGGTAAGCAGATCGGCACGCAGTTGCTGATCGTTCTGCAGATTAAAGTTGTAGTAGGTGTTGATGAAGCTGAGCAGGTAATCCACCAGCGCATCGGCGTCATCCGCATTGATGGCGCTGGGGGCGATAGCCTGAATGCGCCGTGCCGCAATGTTGACCCGCAGCCAGTTCTCTTCAGCCGGTGAGATCGGTTTACTGACCAGCGGGCGCATCAGCGTAATCAGCTGGTGCGCCGCTTCGCGCACATCATCCCCAATCTCCTCAGCGCCGGGATCGTTAAGCGGATAGCCTTCGCTGATACGGCGCACCGCCACCGCACAGTAGATCCGCAGATAGCGTTCTCCCTCATCGCTGAGGCGGATATTGTGTTCAGCAAAGCAGCGTTGCAGCAGCGGCTGGAGGGTTTCCAGCATACCGCTGTTGAGCGCTTCAATGGTCAGCAGCGGACTTTCCGGCTGTGACTGATCGATTTGCCACAGCAGATCGGTCAGGCAGGTTCGGATCGCCACTTCGCTGCCGAACAGCTTCATGCCGTAGTGAGGCTTGCTTTCAATCGTCAGGTGATAACGTCCCAGCCACTCGCGCACTTCCGCCATATCGTTCTGCAGGGTGGCGCGGCTGACAAACCACTCCTCGGCCAGCTCCTCAAGTTTCAGCGAATAGGCCGCGGTGAGAAACCGGGTCAGCAGATAACGGATGCGGTCGGGCGACGTGCGCGGGATGCGCAGCGGTGAGGCGCTGTGTTGCTGCAGATGCTGAAAGCGCTGAGCATCCTCAATCTTCAGCTGATAGCCCGCACCGCGGCTCAGGACGAACTGCGCACCATGTTCAGCCAGCAGCGCATTCAGCGCCGTGATGTCGGTGCGTACGGTGCGGGTCGAGACGGCAAAACGCCGCGCCAGTTCATCCTGAGGCAGCGTTTCGTTTTGCAGGGCATCAAACAGTTGCGCAAGGCGCTGATTGGGAAATCTCACGACAGTTACCTGTTTACAGAGAAAATCAGGGAAACGGAAACTCAGCCTACGGGGATCGTGACGCAACGTCCATGTTGCGTGCGCGGCCTGCCACCCGATCGGCCTGCCGCGCGGCGTGATCCTCAGGGCAGCAGCGTTTTACAGATCGCCAGCAACCGCTGCACATCCTCGATCCGGGTTTCACCACTCGCTTTGTCGATGATCGAACTGTAGACATGCGGGATCACTTTGCTGACGCCCGCTTCCAGCGCAATGCGCACAATCTCGCCGACGTTCTCCAGATCGATGCCGCCGGTGGGCTCCAGCCAGAAATCCATTTTTGCGCAGGCGTCTGCCACGGCGCGATACTCATCCACCGCCTGTAAACCGCCCATCGGAAAATATTTCACCGAGCTGCCGCCCATATCCTGCAGCATGGCAATCGCGGTTTCGATCGGAACGATCCCGTCAGGCTGTGTTGCGCTGCGCGGGCCGGTCGAGATTTTTACCTTACCCGGCGTGCCGGTGGGTGAGATCAGACCGTTGACGACGGTCTGCGACTGGCCCAGCAGCGCCCGGCTGGTGGCCACGCCGGTGAAGACCTGATTGACATGCTGGGGTTGCAGCACCTCCGCCAGCTCACTCACCATCTGTGACTGCCGGGGATCGCCCGCGCCCAGACCAATTGAGAGTGCGTTGTCGATCAGCGCCGCGTACTCGCTCATGTCGGCGATAGCAGCGTCATTGCTGGCATAGTTTTTTGACAGCACGCCGACCAGCACATGCCCTTCGGCCGCCTGCCAGATGGCGCGCGCATTCTCTTTTGATCCCGCCAGTACGTTAAGGCAGAGACGATCCTGATAGAAGTTGGGGGTCAGCGTCATGCGGTTTTCTCTCCGGTTAACAGCGTCTGAATACGGGTGAAAATGGTGTGCAGTTGATCGGCGCTGACGCTGCGTACGTCCGCCTCAATGATCCCTTCATTGGCTTTGTAGCCACGGAAATAGATCGCGACGTCGCCCTTTTTCAGCGCCTGCACCAGATCGCCGGTGCGCTGCCCGATCGCCGCTTCGTCAAATTTGATCTCTGCACGGGCGATGTCACGTCCGGCGGCATCCCACACCACGCGGGCCGTGACGCCATTCAGATGGTTCAGCTGTTCGATGAACGGTGTCATTTTTTCCACCATCTGCGCGCCGCTGATTTTGGGCTGAGTCAGATAGTTTTCAATCGCGTGGGTCAGGCCGAGAATGCCCTCTTTGCCGACTTTCATCGCACGGCCAATCCCGTTGGTCTGGCGTTTGACCCACTCAACGTAGTGGTGGCGGCCAATCACCAGGCCGCTGGTCGGGCCTTCCAGCGCTTTTGCACCGCTGTAGATCACCAGGTCAGCGCCCGCTTCGTAGTAGCACTGCAGATCCTCTTCTGCGGCCGCATCGACAATCAGCGGAACGCCGTGCTGGCGCGCAACGGCGGCAGCCTGCGCCACATCAAGGTGACTCTTCTGCACGCAGTGATGCGATTTCACATAGAGGATCGCCGCGGTCTGTGGGGTGATCGCCGCCGCCAGCTGCGCGGGCGAACACTCATTGCTGTAACCCGCCTCCACCAGCTGGCCGCCTCCCAGCGCCACCATGCTGCCGACCGGTGCGCCGTAGTTCACGTTATGCCCTTTCGGCACCACAATCTGATGCGGGACGCTGAGCGGCGCAGCATGCAGGTTATCCAGCAGCCATTCGTTATCTTTTACGATGACCGCCGCCACGCTCTGGGCGATGCCTGCCGAGGCACAGGAGACCACTACCGCGTTCTCCACTTTCAGCAGACCGGCGATGTAAGCCCCGGTTTTATCGACCAGGTCTTTCATTTCGAAGTAGTGATCGAGGCCATATTTCACCGTGTCGATCACGTCGCTCGACGGCGTGGAGACGCCGAGAATCGTCATACGGCCAGAGGCGTTAATCACCGGCTTCAGGCCATACTTTTCATAAACCGAGGTCATGTGCTGCTCCTTCTTCTGTCGCGATCCACTGACCCGCGACGACTGCCGCCAGCGGGACCAGATGCTTCTCACCGGTCACCGTTTCACCTTCTGAATCGATGAAGGGCCGGTTTTCCTCTTTGACGCTAAAAATGGTCAGGTCGGCGTCATAGCCGACTTTCAGCTGCCCCTTGCGCGGCAGCCGCAGCCCTGCCGCCGCGTTGACCGTCACGCAGTCAATCACCTGCGGCAGCGTCATGCCGACGCTGAAGAATTTCGACATGACATGGGCCAGGCTGTGAACCGGGCCAGCCAGACGGTTGCGGCAGTAAATGTCAGAGCTGATGGTATCGGGCAGAATGCCCTGCGCTATCGCCACCCGGGCGACCTCAAAACTGAAACTGGCACCGCCGTGGCCGACATCGAGCTTCACGCCGCGCGCGATAGCCTGTTTAACGGCGGCCTTGAGTTCGCCCTGCGGCGTCAGAATGCGGTTGGGTTTGCCGTTAAAGCAGTGGGTGATGATGTCGCCCGTGGTGAGCAGATCCGCAATCTGGTCAAGATTGGGCGGATTGTTGCCAATGTGGACCATCAGCGGCAGCCCGCCGCTCTGCTGCTGAATCGCCTTCGCGCGGATCAGCGGCTGGATACCGTTTTCACCCACCACGCTGCTGCTGATGCGCGCCTTCAGGCCCACGATAAAATCGGGCAGCCGGGCCACCGCCTGCTGCACCGCCTCGCCATCGATCTGCCTCATGTCGGCCAGTTCGTTCTGAGTGACGATACCGGTGCGGGCGATGTTGATCAGGGCATACACCTGGGTCTGCGCCGCGCGGGTCAGCTGGTAAAAGTCATCAATATGATCGGCACCGGTGCTGCCCGCATCGACTACCGTCGTCACGCCGTGGGCCACGCCTATCGCATCGGCTTCATCATGGTAGATGGGGGATTTGGGATAGCAGTGAACGTGGGAGTCGATCCAGCCTGCGCTGAGGTAGTAGCGACCCGCCAGATCGCGTTCCTGGTGTGCGCTGCCCTGCACCCGGCCAACGGCGGCGATGCGGCCATCCTGCACCGCGATGTCGACCACCTGCTCATCGCTGAGTCGTGCAGCGCGGATAATCAAGTCGTACATGGTTTCTCCTTAACGGCAGCCCGCTACCGGGCTGCCGGTGAGATCAGAGCGCGATCGGGAAAATCGCACCGAGGATCATGGCGCCGAGGATGGCGCCACCGGTGATCGGCTTGTTCCAGAGATAGAACAGCAGCGCCCCCAGCAGTGAACCCAGACCAATCGGAATCGACGCCGTCATGGCTGACAGGATAATCAGCGGGCCAAGGAAGCGTCCGGAGGCATTACCCGCGCCCATCATGACGTCTGCGCCGTAGGTGGAGTCGCTCTGATTGATGGTGAATTTACGCGCCAGGATAATGACGTAGCCAATCGCCACCCCAATCACCAGACCCGTCGCCAGCGAGGCGGCAAAGTTCGCCACCGGGAAGACGATACCTGCGCCCAACAGCAGGGCCGGAACGCCCAGGCCGACACCGGTCTGAATCGCGCCGCCGATATCCAGAATCCCCACCAGCGACCCTTCAATAATGCGGGCGAACAGGAAGCTGGCACCAAAGGCGGCGACCGCGCCGTAGACGCCGGTCTCCATGCCAGAGCGCAGCATCGACACAAACGCCACTTCGTTGAACGCGCCGATGCCATAGAGGTAGTACATGTGGGTTCCGGCAAACACGCCGGCGGAGAGCAGGCCAACAAAGATCGGGAAAGACCAGTCGGCGTACCAGAAGCCTTTATTTTCGTTCATTGCATCGCCTCCTATTTGCCGCTGACGGAGTTATGGATCATGTCGAGCCAGCCGGGAATGCCAAGCTGGAAGGACTGCAGCAGTTTCATATCGAAACCGCGGAAGAAGCCGCTCAGCACAAACAGCAGGACGATGGCGGTCATCATCACTTTGGTGACCCGGTTCCAGCCGCTCTCTTCGACCCCTTTGCCGATCAGAATACCCAGCACCAGGCCCGGCACGGCGTTGCCCATGATCAGCTGTGCCAGACCGCCAAAAATGGTGGCCCAGAAGCCTGACTTTTTGCCCGCGTCGATGGCCGCCAGCCAGAAGATGACCGGCATGACGGTGTTAACCAGCAGGTTAGCCGCCGGCACCAGCACTTTAACGGCCGTGACCTGAAGCGCCGCCGGAACGGCCGAGGCGGTGGAGTTGAGGAAGGCGACCACGACCATGCCGATAATGCCGCAGGCGATGGCCATTTTTTTCGGATTGTGCAGCGTTTCCGCCACGTTGCGGTTTTTGACCATCAGTGCCGCCGCACCCCAGTTTGGAATGATGCGGTGATCCACATCCTGGGTGAATGAACCGGCTGCAACAGAGGATGCCCAGGCGTTGAAAAAGAAGCCGAGACCAAAGGAGAAGTGGGAAGCGGGATCGCCTTCGCATGAGTTCAGCTCGCCCAGCGTACGAAAGGCGCCCATCCCCTGGGTGGTTGGCGCATGAAACATGCGTGCGGCACCCGCGCCGACGCCGACGCCCACCAGCCCGCCAATGATCAACGACTTAAACAAAATGATTAAAAACATGTTGTTGTACCTTGTTGTCGTTTTTTTAATCCCGTCAGACTTCAGCCGCCGCCGCCTCACTCCGGCCTGCACGCCGCGCGTGCGCGACAGCAGAGGAGCGGGCTACAGACAGGCTGACGTTAACAGGCGCTGTTTTATGATGCCGCCGTAAACGTCACCTGTTCGGTGTCGAAAACGGTGACGCTGACGGTGATCTCCAGCGTGACGCTGTAGTTCCGCCGCTGGCGCGCCAGAAAGAAGAAGAGAAACTTCTCGGTCCTGACGCTCTCCTGCGCGCGCAGCACCCGGACATCCTGAGGTTCAATGCGCAGCAGAATTTTTTGTGTCGCGCGCAGAACCTGGTTCTGCACACGACTCAGGGCATCGGCGAAGGCTTTCGCTTTGGTGTCGCCTTTGCCCTCGACCGTCACCTGGGTAACGTAGTGTTCTTTCATAATCAGCTGCCGTGCTTCTTGTTCCAGGCCTGCACCAGCCGCTCACCCAGCTCTTCTTTGTCCATAAAGCCGAAGCCCAGTACGGTGGCCCCTTCGTTGATGGCGGTCACCCCTTCATCGATAGAGCGCATGCCATGCTTCGCTTTGTAGCCATATTTGTTCTGCGCGGTGATGGCACCTGCACCGCCGCTGCCGCAGAACGAGATGCCGAAATCGGCGTTTTCTGCCTTCATGACGTCACCCAGTTTCATGTCCGCCGCCACACCCGGCACCACCACCGCACGGCCACCCGCTTTTTCGATACCTGCGGCCACTTTCTGCCCTTTCCCTAAACGATCGCCAATCACGACTGTCACCATGTTCTTTTCCTCTTCAGTTGTTGGATCGTGCGACTTCAATGTGAACCGACAGCAGCCAGGCCTCTTCACGCGGCAGATTGCCAAACAGATCCACCACCTGCTGCGCCAGCGCGACGGTTTCCGGCGGAATATCCTCAAACAGCTCCGCTTCCACTTCCGGCAGCGGCTCGCCACTCAGAGAGCGTGATGCCATGGCCCGGACGTGGGATTCCAGCATCTGCTGCTGAACCGCGTTGGGCTGGATACCATGCTGCTGATAGATCGCCGCAATTTGCGTCATGACACGTTCTGCCAGTTGCTGCACTTTCTCCGGTGGCGCTTCATACACCGGGATGCCGTTATTGCTCACCTTGTTACTCCTGTTGAACCGGATAATTCGCGTTGAAAATAAATTAACCGTCCCGGCTCCCGCTGTGGAGAGGCAACATTTCCAGCAGCAAGCGGAAATTAAGGTGAAGGCTGTGCGTCAGATCGCAGAGTGCACACTTCGTGCGAAAAATGACTCTTTGTGCGCAAAATAATGAATTTAACCGTGCCGGATCTTGATGTTGTGCAACATCACGGCAGGTCCGATACGTTTTAAGGCGCGGTGATAAGCAGAAGTGATGGAAAAAAACCGCCGGTCGGGCTGACCGGCGGTCTGATTAGCGGAATTTCTTATGGTTGGTATTGCGGATCTCATCAAACTTCGCGGCTTCGCGCTTTGCGCCCTCCACGTTGTTCGCTTTCGCCAGCGTGCTGACCACGTCGATCTGCGCAATCAGCGAGTCGAGACCGGCGTGATAATCTTTGATCTGCGTGCTGTCAGCAGGCTGACCTTCCAGCTTTTCGGGCGTGGACTGCTTCGCATCCTGCGCTGCCGCACGCATCCGGGTTAATGCCTGCTGCATCTCCCGGGCATCGTCCGTTTTTTTGACGATTTTCAGGTTCGCATTCAGCGTGTCCATATCCTGCTCCAGATCCGCCGCACAGAGGCTGACGCTGGAGAACATCAGAGAAGCCGACAACATTGCAATTAGCTGCTTACGCATCATTACTTCCTTATTATTGTGACGAAAAAAAAGCAGCCAACAGGCTGCTTCAGGAATGCGTCGTTATTGTCCCGCTATCTTCATTTCAGGCAGTAAGACTGAACCGCACTGAATATTGCTGCGGGTTTCGATATCGTCGCCGATGGTCACCATATTGCGCCACATCTCTTTGAGATTTCCGGCGATGGTGATTTCACTGACCGGATACTGAATCACGCCATTTTCGACCCAGAAACCGGCCGCACCGCGCGAGTAGTCACCGGTGATGGCGCTGACACCCTGTCCCATCAGTTCGGTGACCACCAGACCGGTGCCCATCTGCTTCAGCAGATCGTCAAAGCTGTGGCCCTGACCGGCAATGCGCCAGTTGTGAATGCCACCCGCGTGACCGGTGCTGGTCAGGCCCAGTTTACGGGCGGAGTAGCTGGTTAACAGCCAGGTCTGCAGGACGCCCGCCTGGATAATGTCGCGCGCCTGGGTGCGCACCCCTTCGCTGTCGAATGGCGTCGAGGCGAGCCCTTTCAGCAGGTGCGGCTGCTCACTGATCGTGAGCCACTCCGGCAGGATCTGCTGACCCATCGCATCCAGCAGGAAGGTTGATTTCCGGTAAACGCTGCTGCCGCTGATCGCCCCGACCAGATGACCAAACAGACCGGTCGCCACTTCAGAGGCGAAAATCACCGGCGCTTTCATGGTCGGAAGTTTGCGCGGGGCAAGACGGGAGAGCGTGCGACGCGCGCACTCTGCGCCGACCCACTCCGGGCTTTTCAGATCCTCAAACGCGCGGCCGATGGTGTAGGCGTAGTCGCGCTCCATGTTGCCATCCTGCTCGGCGATCACGCAGCTGGAGAGCGAGTGACGGCTTGAGCAGTAGCTCTGCAGCATGCCGTGGCTGTTACCAAACACCTTAATGCCGACATGACTGTTAAAGCTGCCGCCTTCGGTGTTGGTGATACGCTTGTCTGCGCGTAGTGAAGCCTCTTCAGCCTGCGCGGCCAGTTCAATAGCGCGGTCGGCATCGATCTCCCACGGGTGGTAGAGATCCAGGTCTGGCGCATCATAGGCCAGCAGCGCCGCATCCGCCGGGCCGGCAAAGGGATCGGGCGAGGTGTAGCGCGCGATATCGATCGCCGCCTGCACGGTACGTTTGATCGCGTCCGGGCTGAGGTCGGTCGATGAGGCGCTGCCTTTACGGTTCTGATGATAGACGGTGATGCCCAGCGCACCGTCGCTGTTGAATTCGACGTTTTCCACTTCGCCATAGCGGGTGCTGACCCCGATGCCGGTGGTTTTACTGACCGCTACTTCCGCGCTGTCAGTGCTTGCTTTAGCCAGTTCAAGTGCCTGCGCAATCGCCTGCTCCAGTACTTTTCGCTGTTCTGCAACCTGAGTAGATACGTTCATCGACCTGCCGTCTAATCTTATGTGTGAATGATTTGAGTCTATCAGAGTCAGAGAACAATTTCGCAGTCACCCGATAAACTGGTAGGATTAGCCTCTTTTTTTTGGGAGCCCGGAAATGACCAGACAGCCCGATGAGTGGCTCGACGATGTGCCAGATAATGACGAACAGGAAGATGAAGAGATTATCTGGGTCAGTAAGAGTGAAATTAAACGTGATGCCGAAGAGTTAAAACGCCTGGGCGCCGAACTGGTAGAACTGGGTAAAAACTCGCTGGATAAGATCCCGCTGGATGAGCGCCTGCGCACCGAGATCGAACTGGCGCAACGTATTAAGAAAGAGGGCCGTCGCCGTCAGCTGCAGCTGATCGGTAAACTGCTGCGCAGTATTGATGTCGAGCCGATCCGCGTTGCGCTGGACAAGCTCAAGAACCGCCACAACCAGCAGGTTGCGCTGTTCCATAAACTGGAAATGCTGCGCGATCGTCTGATTGAACAGGGCGATGAGGCGATCAGCGACGTGATTGCACTCTATCCTGACGCCGACCGTCAGCAGCTGCGCAGTATGATCCGCAACGCGCAGAAAGAGAAAGCGGGCAACAAGCCGCCGAAGTCAGCCCGTCAGATTTTCCAGTACCTGCGCGAACTGGCCGAAGCCTGATAGCCCGGACAGCCGGTCTGTCGTGACCGGTAGCAGGAAGCACGTCAGAACGTCACCGGAAAATGAGCGCCCGTTACGGGCGCCCGTCATCTCAGGCCAGTCTGTCCAGCAGCTTCTGGTGAATGCCGCCAAACCCGCCGTTGCTCATCACCAGAATCGAGTCGCCTGGCTGTGCGGCTTTCGCCACCATCTCGACCAGCGTATCGATATCTGCGCTCCAGTGCGCAGGCGGAATGCACGCTTCGGCGACGTCAGAAACCTGCCACGGAATGTGGTGCGGCTGGAACAGAAAGACCTCATCTGCCCGGGCCAGTGACGGCGCCAGATCGTTTTTGCTGACGCCCATCTTCATGGTATTCGAGCGAGGCTCCAGAACGGCCAGAATGCGCGCTCTGCCGCCAACCTTGCTGCGCAGGGCCGCCAGCGTTGCCAGAATCGCGGTCGGATGGTGCGCAAAGTCATCATACACTTTGATGCTGTTCACTTCGCCACGCAGCTCCAGCCGGCGACGCGCATTGATAAAGCTGTTCAGCGCCTGGCCTGCATCTTCCGGTTTCACACCCACATGACGCGCGGCGGCGATCGCCATCAACCCGTTATGCATATTGTGTTCGCCGACCAGCGCCCAGTTCACCTCGCCGACCTTCTCGCCGTCGAGCCAGATTTCCCAGTGCGAGGCATCGGGCGTCAGCTTCTTCGCCTGCCAGCGCCCGTGGTCGCCCACGCTCTCCTGCTCGCTCCAGCAGCCCATCGCCATCACCTGCCTGATGTTGGCGTCATGCTCCGGCAGCAGGATCTTGCCCTGGCCCGGCACGATCCGGACCAGATGGTGGAACTGCTTCTGGATCGCCCGCAGGTCGTCAAAGATATCGGCGTGATCGAACTCAAGGTTGTTGAGGATCAGGGTACGCGGGCAGTAATGGACAAACTTGGAACGCTTGTCGAAAAAGGCGCAGTCATACTCATCCGCCTCAATGACAAAGAATGGACTTTTTCCTAATTTTGCCGAGACATCGAAGTTTCCTGGCACCCCACCAATAATGAAGCCGGGTTCCAGGCCGCAGGCCTCGAGAATCCACGCTGCCATGCCGGCTGTGGTGGTTTTCCCGTGGGTTCCCGCTACCGCCAGCACCCAGCGGTCGCGTAACACGAAATCGTGCAGCCACTGCGGGCCGGAGAGGTAAGGAATGTTGCGTTCCAGCACCGCTTCCACACAGGGATTACCGCGCGTCATCGCATTACCGATAATCACCAGGTCAGGGGCCGGGTCGAGCTGGCTCGCATCGTAACCTTCTGTTAATTCAATGCCTTGCTGTTCGAGCAACGTGCTCATTGGCGGGTAAACGTTGGCGTCTGAACCGGTCACCTGATGACCAAGTGAACGGGCCAGCACGGCCAGACCGCCCATAAAAGTGCCACAAATCCCGAGGATGTGAATGCGCATAACGTGATCCATTACTCTAAAGTTCGGCGCACAGTGTAACCCTGCTCGCAGACGGAAGAAACGGATTAGGACTATGGTTTTTGAAGTTCAATCGGCTAAACTGCGTACGCATCCGTTGGCAGACTGTTACGCGTGCTGCCACTCCATCGCAGATTCAGGGAATGTGTTATGAAAACGTTGGGCGAATTTATCGTCGAGAAGCAGCACGACTTTCCGCACGCCACAGGGGAACTGACGGCGCTGATCTCAGCTATCAAGCTGGGTGCCAAAATTATCCACCGCGACATCAATAAAGCCGGTCTGGTGGATATCCTCGGTGCCAGTGGTGTGGAAAATGTTCAGGGTGAACAGCAGATGAAGCTCGATCTGTTTGCCAACGAAAAACTGAAGGCCGCACTGAAAGCGCGTGGCATCGTTGCCGGTATCGCGTCTGAGGAAGAAGACGAGTTCGTCATCTTCGAAGGTGAGGAGAACGGCAAGTATGTGGTGTTAATGGACCCGCTGGATGGGTCATCTAACATCGACGTTAACGTCTCTGTCGGCACCATTTTCTCTATCTATCATCGCGTCAGCGAACCGGGCACCCCGGTGGTTGAAGCGGATTTCATGCAGCCCGGCAACAAACAGGTCGCGGCCGGTTACGTGGTTTACGGCTCCTCCACCATGATGGTTTACACCACCGGTGCAGGCGTGCATGCCTTTACCTACGATCCGTCGCTGGGTGTGTTCTGCCTCAGCCATGAACGTATGACCTACCCGGAGACCGGTTACACCTACTCCATTAACGAAGGTAACTACATTCGTTTCCCGCAGGGCGTGAAGAAATATCTGAAGTTCTGTCAGGAAGAGGATCTGCCAACGCACCGTCCTTACACCTCACGTTACATCGGATCGCTGGTCGCGGATTTCCATCGTAACCTGCTGAAAGGTGGCATCTACCTCTACCCAAGCACCGCCAGCCATCCGCAGGGCAAGCTGCGTCTGCTCTATGAGTGCAACCCGATGGCGTTCCTGGCGGAGCAGGCAGGTGGTAAAGCCAGCGACGGTCAGAGACGTATTCTGGACATTCCACCGGTCACGCTGCATCAGCGCTGCCCGTTCTACTGCGGCAACGAGGCGATGGTCAACGACGTTGAGCGTTTCCTGGCTGAGTTCCCGGATTGCCGTCAGGGCTAATGCGGCAGAGATAAAAAAGGGCGCGATCATCGCGCCCTTTTTTTTATCACGCTGGCTGCAATCTGAACTGCGCCATGGTCGCCTGAAGCTGATCGGACTGCGCTTCCAGCGACTCGGTCGCGGCCTTCGCCTGCTCCACCAGCGCCGCGTTCTGCTGCGCCGCCACATCCATCTGCGTGACCGCCAGATTCACCTGCTCAATGCCACGACTCTGCTCGTCAGACGCCATGGAGATCTCCTTCATCAGTGAGGTCACGCGCATCACCTCACCGGAAATCTCATCCATGGTTTCCCCGGCGCGCGTCGCCATCTCACTGCCCTCTTTGACCCGCGACTGTGAATCGCTGATCAGCGTGCGGATCTCTTTGGCTGCATTAGCACTGCGCTGCGCCAGCGTACGCACTTCATTCGCCACCACCGCAAAGCCACGGCCCTGCTCGCCCGCACGAGCCGCTTCAACGGCAGCGTTGAGCGCCAGGATGTTGGTCTGGAACGCGATGCCGTCGATCACGCTGAGAATATCGCCGATGCGATTGGCGCTGTCGGTAATCTCATGCATTTTTTCCATCACATAGCAGACCACCTCCGCGCCGCGGTCGGCGGTATCGGAGACCGCATTCGCCAGCTGATGGGCCTGCTGAGCATTGCTGGCGTTAAGCCGCACCGTTGCCGTCAGCTGCTCCATGCTGGCCGCCGTCTGCTCAAGCGAAGCGGCAGACTCTTCCGTACGCTGTGACAGGTTGACGTTGCCGGCGGCCAGTTCACGGCTGCCGAGGTCAATCTGCATACTCGCCTCACGCACCTGACTGACGGAGTGACGCAGCGACTGCTGCATCCCGGTCAGTGCATGGTTAAGGCGTCCCAGCTCGTTGTTGCTGGACGGTGGCAGCACCTGAGAGAGATCGCCCGCTGCGATCTGCTCAAGATGCACAATCGCGCTATCCAGCGGCTGCAGCAGCATCCTGCGCAGCAGTTGCCAGGCGAGCACCAGCAGCAGCAGGGTTAAGGCCACCGCCACGGCGATCAGGATTTTCATTTTGGTTTCGTTATGGGCCGCCTGCACCAGCTGCGCCGCCGTGACCTGATCGGCGAACTGGCTGAAGTCCGTGACCGCCTTGTTGTAGCTGGCCGCCAGCGTCGCCAGGTTGCCTTCCAGCAGCTGGTAATACTCGTCGGTGTATTGCTTGTCCAGGGCGCTCATCATCGGCTTGATGCCCTGGTCGAGATAGGCCTTGTAGCTGGCTGAAATCGCATCCGCCAGCATTTTACCGTGTGCCGTTACCGTTCCGGCATCGATAAAGCGCTTGAGCTGTTGCTGGGAGGAGTCGACATCCGCCTGCGACAGTCGGGTGACGGCGGCGCCCTCTTCCAGCATGCCGATTTCAATTTTTCGTACCGCCAGCGCCGCGTTAGCGCGGGCCCGCATTAAATCTGCATTGCTCTGATAAAGACTGTTCAGCTCGATCCCCTGAATGCGGTTGATAACATCCAGCGAGCGGTTCCCTTTGTTAATTGCCACAATACCCATAAAACTCACCGCCAACAGCAGCAGTGTCATAAATGCCAGCAGTGCCAGCAACCCCGTGCGAAGTGATAACTGTTTCATCTTGATCGTTTCCGTTTATGAGAATAGGCGAAATGTCCAGCGGCCCTAAAACGGAACAGATATCGGCAGTAACGGACCGAAACTTTAACCCTGATTGAGTGTTAACAGCTTGATCATCACGGAAACATCAATCAAGCTAATCGCCGCTTACCCCCGACCCGGAGAAACACGATGAAAGCAGGCCTGTTTCTGACGCTGCTGCTGACCAGCACGGTGACGATAGCGGGGGATCTGCCGTCAGATGCCTCGCTCGACCGCTGCCTGAATAACGCCCGGACCACGCTGGACATGAACCAGTGTTACGCTGCCGCCACTCAGGCCTGGGATCAGGCGATGAATAAGGAGTACGGCAGGCTGATGAAAACCCTCACCGGCGAACCCCGGGATAAACTGCGTGCTGCTCAGCGCGCCTGGCTGAGCTATCGGGACAGCTGGCTTGAGGCGGGCTACAGCCAGCTCAGTTCACAGGGCTCTCTGGGCAGTGTGGCGCTGAGCGCCCAGCGTCTGAGCCTGGTGCGCAATCAGGCGCAGATGCTGCAGGCGATGGCAAGGGGCAGTTGCGCTAACCCCGACGACTGCTGATCTGACCCGATTTTGCGCTGGCTGAGGCTGGCGCGTTCACTGACCTTCAGGGAGAAACCATGGCCGCTTACGCTTCAACGCTTATTCTGATTGGCCTCGCCGTGCTGAGCTATTTCGTGCACAACAACGCGGTCACCCTGTCGATTCTGGTGCTGCTGGCAATCAAAGTAACCCCGCTGGCACAGTTCTTTCCCTACGTGGAAAAACAGGGCATTACCTTAGGCATCATTATCCTGACGGTGGCCGTGATGGCCCCGCTGGCCAGCGGCTCTCTGCCGGCCGCTGCGCTGATCAAATCCTTTGCCAGCTGGAAGTCGATTGTGGCTATCCTGGTGGGCATTTTTGTTGCCTGGCTCGGCGGTCGTGGCGTCAGTTTTATGAGCGTTCAGCCGTCAGTTATCGGGGGCCTGCTGATTGGTACGGTGATTGGCGTGGCGTTCTTCCGTGGCGTGCCGGTAGGGCCACTGATAGCCGCAGGAATCGTTTCGCTGTTTGTGTCGGCGAAGTAGCCTTAGGGCGCATTCCGAAACGCCAAAAAGAGGGCATACTTTCAGAGTCAGTTGGCTATAATAGCCGACACTCAACATACGACTACTGAAGGAATACCCGATGAGTTTGAACCAGGTGCCAGCAGGTAAAGACCTGCCAGAAGATATCTACGTTGTCATTGAGATCCCAGCGAATGCTGATCCGATCAAATATGAAGTTGATAAAGAGTCTGGTGCCCTGTTTGTAGACCGTTTCATGTCTACCGCGATGTTCTATCCGTGCAACTACGGCTATATCAACCACACCCTCTCTCTGGATGGTGACCCGGTTGACGTACTGGTTCCGACCCCGTACCCACTGGTACCGGGCTCCGTGATCCGCTGCCGTCCGGTTGGCGTACTGAAAATGACCGACGAGTCTGGCGAAGATGCCAAACTGGTTGCCGTGCCGCACACCAAACTCTCTAAAGAGTACGATCACATCAAAGATGTGAACGACCTGCCAGAGCTGCTGCGTGCGCAGATCACCCACTTCTTTGAGCACTACAAAGATCTGGAAAAAGGCAAATGGGTGAAAGTGGATGGCTGGGACAACGCCGAAGCCGCGAAAGCCGAAATCATCTCCTCTTTCGAGCGCGCACAGAAGAAATAAGCCTGCTGCCCGTTTGTGAGTCGAAAAAAAAACACCGTCCATCAGGACGGTGTTTTTGTTCAGGCCTCTGGCTCCGCATCGCGCTTCAGCCAGTCGCCGCTCGTAATGCGCTGGCGTCCTGCCACTGAGCGTTGATAGACATAAAGCCATGCACTGCCAAACGGCGTCTGAGTCAGAAAACGTTTGTACTCTCCCCCTTTGGTGCGAAGCGCATCCAGCTCCGCAAGGGTTGAGGCATCAATGCGGTACACTTCACACTGTACCGCGCCGTTGCCCTCAATAACGCCGGGATAATGGCCCAGACTGTAAAGCTCAAAGCCTTCAATCTGGTGATCACCCAGCCACTGCGCATTCGTCATCCAGTGACTGTTTCCCTGTTTGCGCCGTAAACTGCCGTAGACAATTATTCGCATTGCTAAAACTCAAACTGATAGAGCAAATCGAGAGCCTGATCCACACCGGACACGGCTTCCAGATAGAGTTTGGGCATCAGGCGGTAACGCAAGGTTAACGTCGCCAGTGAATCAAATATGCCAACACCGTATTTTACCTGCAGACCCGGCAGTACATAGCCGCTGACCTGCACCTGCTGGCTGTCGCCAACACCCGCAGTATCAAGAGCCAGATTACTGACACCGAAAGTCTCCCCGATTTTACCCACAACCTGCCCACTTTGTGCAACCCCTAAGCCCACAAGCGCAGAAGTGAGGGCATTACTGTCGCCATCTTTGCCGAGTCCCTGACCGCGCAGCAGGTAAGAAAGCGCCTCCTGCTGCGACATCGCCGGGTCGGAGAAGACCTCCGCTTTCGGCTCATCCGCCAGGCCGGTGACGCGCAGACCCGCGGTGACGCCATCTTCGGTGGCATCCGGGTTACGAATCGCCTCCAGGTTGATGTAGGGCTGATCCGGCGGGCCGGCGAACTGCAGTTCACCTTTACGCACGATCAGATCCTGACCGTAAGCGTGGAAGCGGCCGGACGGGATGTTGATCTGACCGTTCAAGCCGAGGCCCGACCGATCCTGCACCAGCTTCAGGTCGCCATTCAGTCGCGCTTTCAGACCAAAGGCGGAGAGGCGCACATCGTTGCCGACATGGATCACCAGATTACTGTTGATCGGAATCGCCGCGGTCTGTGGCGCAATCGGCTTCAGCTGTTTATCCAGCATCACCTCATCCGACGAAACGCCCGTGGCGCTCTCCGGCACTTCCTGCACCGTGATGCGCGCCCATGGAATATCGACCCGTCCATCAAGGTTAAAGGCGGCAGGCGTCGCTTCAAAGACCAGATCCGGCGAGACATCCATGCGCACCATCGGCGGCACCGTGACGCGAACCCGGCTGCCCTGCGCGGCGACGCGGGCGCGCCAGTTGTCGAGCTGGCTCCAGTCCGCATTACCGCTGAGGTTGATGTTGCCCTGGCTGGTCTGCACCAGCCCGTTCAGGGTGGAGCTCATGCCATTGAACACCAGGTTGAGGCTGGCGGCCGTGAGGTCAACCGGCATAAAGTTGCCATCCACATCCACCCCGGTCAGGCCAAGCTGGCCATAGACCTGCGGCTGCTGCACGCTGCCGCCAAGACGCAGGCTGCTGTTGAGGCTGCCTTTGATCTTCTCGCCCTGCATCAGCGCCGGGTTGAGCATCGCCAGTGAGACGTTGCGGATGTTGACGTTACCGCCCAGCGTGCGGCGGCTTTGCGGATCGTCGATCTGCACGTTGCCATCCAGCTGCCCGTTACCGGCAATGCGGATCAGCCAGTCGAGCTGCGCGCGACCGTTTCGCAGTGCGGCATTGAGGTTCAGCGTATCAAAGGCGATCGGCAGGTTATTGCCCTGCACATCCTGCACCACCTTCACGCCGTGACCTTTCAGCGCGACCGTTCCGGTCGGCAGCGCCCCGTCAGCCGTCCAGTTGACGCGCACGTCGCCGCTGAACAGGCCGCTGAGCTGGGTGGCATCCGGCATAAAGGGTTTCACCATCGCCAGGTCAAAGCGGTTCAGCACCACATGGGCATGCCCCTCCGGGCCCGCTTCAACCGGTTCCGGCACGCAGAGGCGGGCATTGGGGTTCTGCCAGCAGTGCGGTCCGATGGTCGCCGTCTGACGGCTGTTGAGATAGTCGATGGCCATCGCACGGGTCAGTCGCCATTCGCCCACCGGCGTATCAAAGTGGGTGTCGTTCAGCGACCCTCGCCAGCGCTGCGTCTGGCGATCAAAGCTGCCGTTGAGCGCCAGCTGGCCGGAGACCGGTTTGCCCTGCACGTTGAGTTTCAGCTGATGCTGCTGCTCATTGCCGTCAGCATTCAGGGTCAGCAGGCTGATGTTCAGCGCATCCTGCTGCAGCTGTTCGACGCGCAGCTGCAGTTTGCCCGCCACCTGTTCGTCAGAGCGCACGTCCCCCTTGAGCGTAACGCGATTAATCCGCATCTGCTGCCAGCGCAGGCCCCGGCCATTGAGATCGGCCAGCAGCTGCGGTGCCTTCAGGGTGCCGCGCGCTTTGATGGCCCCGTTGACGACGCCGCCCAGACCGGGAAGCGCATTGTCGAGCTGCGGCGCATTGATGCTGGCATCCAGATCCAGACGGTCGCCCAGCGACCCTTTGACATCCAGCTGGTTGCGTCCCAGTGCCAGCTTAATGCCCGGCACTGTCCACTGGTTGTAGCTGTTGCCAGTCAGAGAGCCATCTGCGGTGACGGCGTTCTGTTTCACATTCCCTTTCAGTTGCAGCTGCGGCACGCTCAGCTGCCAGCTACCGCCATAGAGACTGCCGCGGGTGGTGATTTTGCCATCCAGCCGCGCCGGCCAGTCGGGATACTGTTTAGCCGTATTGATCCCCGCCAGCGTCAGTTCGCTGCGCCAGCTGATCGCCTTGCTCCAGTCCACCAGCGCAGTAAGGTCGATGTTGCCCTGCAGCGCAGCCACGCGCAGGCGATCGAGACTGAACTGCTCAACGTTGCCTTTACCGGTCAGCGAGACGGTCGCCGGTGGCACCGACTCCCCCTTCACGGCGGTCTGCAGTGACATCACATAGTCGGTGGCTTTGCCTTTGAACTGATAGTCCAGATTATCGGCCTGATAGGCGACCGGGCCTGTCAGCGGCCAGCGCAGTTTCGGGCTGGTCAGCTGCAGCGACAGCGGCAGCCCCGCCACCGCCAGCTGGGTCGCGGCGCTGAGCTGTGCATCCACCGGGCCGGAGAGGTTCAGCGCCAGCTTCAGCTCGTCGCGCATCGCGCCGTTAAGTTTCAGCGCAATCTTTTCGCCTTTGACCGGATCGGTGTTGACCGTGCCATTCAGGGCAAAATCGACCGGCCAGTTATCGGCCAGCGTCGCCTGCCCGCTGCCTCTGAGATTGCCGAGGTCAGAGTCAACCTCCAGCGTGGTCAGCTGCATCTGCCGGTCGGCAGTTTTCGCTTTCATCAGCAAGCGGCTGACCGAAATATCGGTGTCGCCGGTGACGCGCAGCTGTTCTCCCAGGATCTGCTGAATGTCGATATCCAGCGGCAGACGGAAATCGGGCAGCGCAGGCAGCAGCGGTTGTGCAAACATCGCCTGCAGCGTTTCACCCAGCGGTTTCTCAGCCGGATGCGGCTGCTGAACTTTCGGCTCCACCACCTGTTCGTTCACGACTTTGGCTGCTTTCGGCAGCGCAATCAGCAGGCTTTGAATATGGGTAGGATTGAGCGTCAGCGCACGATCCTGCCACTGCAGACCGGTGGTAAAGTCGAGCAGCGAAATCGCGGTGTCATCCACTTTGACATTAATATTGTGCAGGCCAAGATGGCGCAGCGTAATCGGATAGGGCGTGCTGAGGTTGGTCGAGCCGCTCTCCTCTTCCGGCGCTGGCGCGGCAGGCGTCATCTTTTTACTGTCGACCACCACGCTGATATCACGCAGGGAGACATCATTCACGCAGACCGACGAATGCAGCAGGCAGTTAAGGTTCACCGCCAGATGGATCTGCCCGGCATCCACACTGACGCCAGGCATTTCGTAACGCAGACCGCTCAGGGTCAGGTTACGCCAGCCGCCCTCGACCTGTTTGATTGACAGGCCCGGTACCCAGCGCGACGCGCCATTCAGCACCAGATGCAGCCCCGGCGTGGTGCCGATTAAAAATGCCACCCCACCCAGCAGCAGCACCAGAAAGATCAGGATGCCGATGAGGACCTTTTTCCACAGCTTCATAGTTCTGGCCCCAGTCCTATATAAAATTGCAGTCCATGTGCATCGTCATCCCCGATAGGTCTGGCGATGTCTAATTTGATGGGACCCACCGGTGACGACCAGCGCACGCCGACGCCCGCACCGGTTTTCACGTTACTCTGTTTGATGTCGTTGACCGCTTCACCGGAGTCGACAAATACCGCTCCCCACCATTTGCCGCTGACGTTGTACTGATACTCCAGCGAGCCGGTGGCGAGTTTTGACGCACCGGTGAGTTTGCCATCCTCATCACGCGGTGAGATGTTCTTATATTTGTAGCCACGAATACTGCGGTCACCACCGGCAAAGAAGCGCAGATCCGGCGGGACTTTTTCAAAGTCGTTGGTTTCGATCCAGCCAAGATTGCCGCGCGCCACAAAGCGGTGGCTGTCGCCGAGGGTACGTATCCAGACGTTCTGCGCCTGCAGAATCAGGAAGTCAACGTCTGAACCCCAGGTGGTATCGGAGACGTCCGCTGAGTAGCGCTGAGAGTCGCCCCAGGTCGGCATCAGGCCACCCCGCGAGCGGGTGCGGTTCACGCTGACGCCGGGATAGAGCAGCATGGTGGTATTGGTCACGCTGCCCTGAGTAAAGTGATCCAGGCTCCAGCGCAGGTTGACCGCTTTCTGCCAGCCGCTGCTGCTGTCCCAGTTGCGCGACATCGCCAGCGTCGTGGTGTCGGCTTTGGTGTCATTGAGGTCGGTGCGCTTCAGGCCGCCGGAGAAGGTGTAGTACTGCTCCAGCGGGCTTTTCAGCAGGGGCACTTTGTAGCTGAGATCGACCTGCTGTTCCGGCGCGGAAATGTAGGCGCTGGCCGCCAGGCTGTGACCTCTGTCATTAACCCACGGCTTTTTCCAGGTGCCTTTCAGGCGCGGGCCGACGTCGGTGGAGTAGCCGACCCCGGTTTCGATGGTGTTTTCGGTGCGCGGCGACATCACGGCATTCAGCGGCAGCACTTTTGTTTTCCGGCCTTTGCTGAACTCCGGTGCAACGACCACGGAGTTAAACCAGCCGGTGGCGGAGAGGCGACGGTTCAGTTCAGCCAGATCGCGCGAGCTGTAGTAGTCGCCCTTTTCAAACGGCACCAGGTTCTGCAGGTACGCTTCGCGAATCTGCGAGCCCTGAAACGTCACGTCGCCAAAACGGTAACGCTCGCCGCTGTCGTAGTCGATATCCCAGAACGCTTCATGCCGCTCGACCGACACCCCCAGCTGGCTTTTTTTAAAGGTG
This sequence comes from Pantoea sp. GM_Pan_3, assembly GCF_026541045.1. NCBI lineage: Bacteria > Pseudomonadati > Pseudomonadota > Gammaproteobacteria > Enterobacterales > Erwiniaceae > Pantoea > Pantoea sp. GM_Pan_3. Next base: position 386,796 of record NZ_JALNVA010000003.1, read on the forward strand.
CCATCGAAATAGCCGTTGCGCAGCGCGAGATTCGAGAAGCCGCTTTTAAAGCGATCGTACTGCCCGTGGTTAAGCTGCGTGCCGACTTTGGGACGCCCCTGGGCTATCCACTCTTTGTAGTCGGCATCATTGCGGGCATCCCCTTCCAGCACGATGGTGCTGCCGCCGATTTTAACCGGCGGACCCGGTTTCACGTGCGCAATCAGCACCGGCCGTCCCCCCTGCGCGGGGGCAGGACGGGATTCAAAGTCGATCTCAGGTTCGTAATAACCCAGCGCGCGCAGGCCTTCTTTTATCGCGACAGAGACGCGGGCACGAAAGCGACCATCATTGGAGACTTCATCGCTGCCGATGGTGGAGAGGCGTGCTCTGACATTTCGCTGCAGATCCCCGGTTAAGCCGTCTACCTGTAATCGCACAGTCGCCGCCTCAAGGGCAGGCGCAGCAAGCAGCAGGCCAGCCATGCAATAAATATGAAATCGTGGCACCTGTACTCCTGTTAATCATGCCGGCCCCTTTTCCGCGGGGCGCTTATTAATCATCTTTGCCCGCACTACCGCAACGGCAACACCCCTATCATAGCCGCACTTTATGCCAAATGGCGGCGTAGCAGTAACATCTAAGTCAAATATCCGGGCTATTGTCGGTAAATGAGGAGATCGATACAACTCCTGCGACGGGGAATGACCCCGCCTGATGGAGTCACTCAGAGAAATCTGAGCGGGCTACTGACCGCCCTGACCGTGAATGCCGCCCGAACCGGCGGTTTGCCCTCTGGCGGGCTGATAAGCGCTCCTGCTATAATCTGCAGCCACAGGCATCCCGCCTGTTTTCATTTCTGCCCCGGCAGCGTTCAGCCTGTCGAACTGGCGCAGACATTTTTGGCACGGATAGCCCTGTTTAACGAGTAACCGCCCCGTTCGCGCTTGCTCACGCTGCCCAGGCCAAAAATGACAAGTGGATAACCCTTTGGATCACTTATGTTAGATAGCTTACTTGTCATTCTTTTACTGATTGTCGTCAGTGCTTTTTTCTCTCTGTCGGAGATCTCGCTGGCAGCCGCCCGCAAGATCAAACTGAAACTGCTCGCCGATGAAGGCAATGTTAACGCGCAGCGCGTCCTGAAAATGCAGGAAACGCCGGGTATGTTTTTTACCGTCGTCCAGATTGGCCTTAACGCCGTCGCCATCCTTGGCGGTATCGTCGGTGACGCTGCCTTTTCACCGGTCTTCAGCGGCCTCTTCAGCCGCTTCGTCCCGCCGGAACTGGCCGAGCAGCTCAGCTTTATCTGCTCCTTCACCATCGTGACCAGCCTGTTTATCCTGTTCGCCGACTTAACCCCAAAGCGGGTTGGAATGGTCGCCCCCGAAACCATCGCGCTGCGCATCATCAACCCGATGCGTTTCTGCCTGCTGGTGATGCGTCCGCTGGTCTGGCTGTTTAACGGTCTGGCTAACGTCTTCTTCCGCCTCTTCAAGCTGCCAATGGTGCGTAAAGATGACATCACCTCCGATGATATCTACGCGGTGGTGGAAGCCGGTGCGCTGGCGGGCGTGCTGCGTAAGCAGGAGCATGAGCTGATTGAAAACGTGTTTGAGCTGGAGTCGCGAACCGTTCCCTCTTCCATGACCTCGCGTGAGAACATCGTCTGGTTTGATCTGCATGAAGATGAGGCCAGCCTCAAGAGCAAAATCGCCGAACATCCGCACTCTAAGTTTTTAGTCTGCAGCGGGGATATCGACCATATCGTCGGCTATGTCGACTCCAAAGAGCTGCTGCTGCGCGTGCTGGGCAACCAGAGTATGGCGCTGAACAGCGGCCTGCAGATTCGTTCTGCGCTGATTGTGCCGGATACGCTGACCCTCTCCGAAGCGCTGGAAAGTTTCAAAACCGCCGGTGAAGATTTTGCGGTAATCATGAACGAATATGCGCTGGTGGTGGGCATCATTACCCTGAACGACGTGATGACCACGCTGATGGGAGATCTGGTCGGTCAGGGCATGGAAGAGCAGATCGTCGCGCGTGATGAGAACTCGTGGCTGGTTGAAGGCGGCACGCCGATTGATGACGTGATGCGCGTGCTGGACATCGACGATTTCCCGCAGTCAGGCAACTACGAAACCATCGGCGGCTTTATGATGTATATGCTGCGTAAGATCCCGAAGCGAACGGACTTTGTGAAGTTTGCCGGCTACAAGTTCGAGGTGGTGGATATTGACAGCTACCGCATCGACCAGCTGCTGGTCACCCGCATCGATGAACGACCGCCGGTGCTGAGCATGACAAAAAGCGAAGACGAGCAGGGATAGCGAAGGGTCTGGCTTATAAAACACTCAGGGCGCCATCGGCGCCCTTTTGATTAGTTGAACTCAAGCTTGAGACGAACGACCTGGCGGTTAATTTCTGACATCACGCTCAGGTGCTGTTTGTCTTTGACGCGCGGGATTAACACTTTCCCTTTATCGAACTCGAACGCGCCAACGTCCTTGATATACAACCTTCCTTTGAACAGCGTTTTGACATATTTCGCTATTTGCAGCGGATTATAGCGCTGGAAGATTTTCATACTGACTGACTCCTGTACATTTTTAAAGCACGCTTCGCCGTTTCCAAAGTAGGTACCAGCCCATGAAGCGCGAATTCGCGATAACTATAGAACACCGAACACTACTGGTGTTCCGAAAAATGAATTTTTTTACTGAGTTGACACATCATTACAGAACAGTCTGTTATGACTCTCATATGACACAGTATAAACCTTCGTTGGTTAAGGAATTGTGGCGGGCATAACAAACCTGACACCTTTCCACGACAGGCGCATCATCCCTGCTTACTATTGCAGTAAAATGACTGACTGGTCTGATCACTTAAGGAAAGTGCGATGCGAAATATTCTGGCAGCCGTGGCGCTGTCATTACTCATACCGGCGGGCGTCATGGCCCACGACCTCAGGCTCGATTCCCGCGTGCCCGCCACGGGCGTCAACGACAAAGGCGAGCTGATACTGCAGCAGGAGAAGTTTAGCTATAAAAACTGGAATAGCGCGCAGCTGAGTGGAAAAGTTCGCGTGATTCAGCACATTGCCGGGCGCTCCTCCGCCAAAGAGATGAACGCCGCGCTGATAGAGGCGATTAAGGCCGCGAAGCTGCCGCATGACCGCTATCAGACCACCACCATCGTTAACACCGATGATGCGATCCCCGGCACCGGCATGTTTGTGCGCAGCAGCATTGAGACCAATAAGCAGCAGTATCCCTGGTCGCAGTTTATCGTCGACAGCAAGGGCAATGTGCAGCACGCCTGGCAGCTGCAGCCGGGCAGCTCCGCCATCGTCGTGCTGGATAGACAGGGCGCGGTGAAATTTGTGAAGGATGGCCCGCTGACGCAGGATGAAGTGACAAACGTGATTGCTCTGGTCACCTCACTGCTGAAGGCGAAATAGCAGACGCCCCGGCGGGCACGAAGCTCGCCGGGGCGTCAGAAGACAGACGTTCAGCCCGCGTTAAAACAGCGACACGCGGAAGCCGGGGTTCAGGAAAGATTCGCGCGGCGCGTAATCCAGGGTTTTACCCTGCCAGTCATGCACATGCGCGCCTGCGGCCATCGCCACCGCATGTCCTGCACCGGTGTCCCAGATATTGGTGGGTCCGAAACGGGGATAGAGCTGAGCTTTCCCTTCCGCTACCAGGCAGAATTTCAGCGAGGATCCGGTTGCAACGGTCTGATGCTCGCCCAGCTGCTTCAGATACTCTTTCATCTCCTCATCGTCGCCATGGGAACGGCTCACCACCACCAGCGGAGGTCGTGCGTCACGCACATGAATCTGTTCACGATGACCGCCCTCCTCTTTCCACGCCTTTCCTTCCGCCGCAGAGTACATCACACCCAGCGCGGGGGCATAAACCACGCCCAGGATCGGCTTGCCCGCCTCAATCAGCGCAATGTTCACCGTAAATTCGCCGTTGCGTTTGATGAACTCTTTGGTGCCATCCAGGGGATCGACCAGCCAGTAGCGCTGCCAGTGCTGACGCTCTGTCCAGGCGGGCGGATCTTCTTCTGACAGCACCGGCAGATCGGGGGTTAACTGCTTCAGGCCAGAGAGGATGACCTCGTGCGCAGCGATATCCGCGGCGGTCACCGGCGAATCATCCGATTTGTGAGAAACGTCAAGCGGCGCGGCACCGTTATAGACCTGCATAATCGCGTCGCCTGCTTCGCGTGCCAGTTGGCAGATTTGCTCTAACATTTTTCACCTCGTTGTGTCTTTCTGCTGCAGGATCAGCTTTCCGTCAGACAGTGACATTTTAGCAGTTTCGCCTGACCTGCCCATTTACAGGCTGACCAGCGCGCCAATTTATAGATATATCAATATCATAGTTACCCGTTTATCGCCACGCCTGCGCCACTTTGCGCGCCCGCCGGAATCCGGTGCCGCCTCCGATGCGCCAAAACGTTATATCCATCACGATTTAAAATGACCCACCGGCAGGCTTTTACATTATTTTGAGATCCCCAATTATTTTGCAGCAGGAGCAGGCATGTTTAAGCCCGGCATAGTCTTACTGGCACTTGGCGTTTCCGCCGCCGCACAGGCCGCAACGGTCGATCTACGCATACTGGAAACCACCGATCTTCATAGCAACATGATGGATTTCGACTACTACAAAGACACCCCAACCGAAAAGTTTGGCCTGGTGCGCACCGCCACGCTGATTCACGCCGCGCGCCAGGAGGTGAAAAACAGCCTGCTGGTCGACAACGGCGATATCATTCAGGGCAGTCCGCTGGGCGACTACCTGGCGGCAAAGGGATTGCGTGAGGGGGAGATCCACCCGGTCTACAAGGCGCTCAACACCCTGGATTACAGCGTCGGCAACCTCGGCAATCATGAATTTAATTATGGCCTGCCCTACCTGAAGAAAGCGCTGGCCGGTGCCCGCTTTCCCTACGTCAATGCCAACGTCATTGACGTGAAGAGTGGCAAGCCGCTGTTTACGCCTTACCTCATCAAATCCACCACGCTGGTTGATCGTGAAGGCAAAACCCGGACCCTGAAGATTGGCTATATCGGCTTTGTGCCGCCGCAGATCATGGTGTGGGATAAAGCCAATCTGCAGGGCAAGGTGCGGGTCGATGACATCACGGAAACGGCGCGCCGTTATGTGCCGGAGATGCGTGCGCAGGGCGCGGATCTGGTCATCGCGATTCCGCACTCCGGCCTGAGCAGCGAGCCGTATCACACGCTGGCGGAGAACTCGGTTTACTATCTCAGCCAGGTTGAAGGCATCAACGCCATCCTGTTTGGCCATGCCCACGCCGTCTTCCCTGGTAAAGATTTCGCCGCGATTAAAGGCGCAGACATTAAGAACGGCACCCTGAATGGTGTGCCTGCGGTGATGCCCGGCATGTGGGGCGATCACCTGGGTGTGGTCGACCTGGTGCTGAACAATGACAACGGCAGGTGGCAGGTCACGAGCGGCAAAGCCGAGGCGCGTCCGATCTATGACATCGCAGCGAAAAAGTCTCTCGCCGCAGAAGATCCCGCGCTGGTGAAGGTCCTGGCTGAGGATCACCGCGCCACGCGCGACTTTGTGGCGAAACCCATCGGCAAGTCCGCCGACGTGATGTACAGCTACCTGTCGCTGGTGCAGGACGATCCTACCGTGCAGATCGTCAACAACGCTCAGCGCGCCTATGTCGAGCACTTCATTCAGGGCGATCCCGATCTGGGCCGTCTGCCGGTACTCTCAGCCGCGGCGCCTTTCAAGGCGGGCGGGCGTAAAAACGATCCGGCCAGCTATGTCGAAGTGGAGAAAGGGCCGCTGACCTTCCGCAACGCCGCCGATCTTTATCTCTACCCCAACACGCTGGTGGTCATGAAGGTCAGCGGGGCGCAGGTTAAAGAGTGGCTGGAGTGCTCTGCAGGCCAGTTTAACCAGATCGATCCGCACAGCACGAAAACACAGTCGCTGATTAACTGGGATTTCCGCACCTATAACTTCGATGTAATCGACGGGGTCACCTATCAGATCGATGTCACCCAGCCAGCGCGCTACGACAGCGAGTGCCAGCTGATCCATCCTGATGCCTCCCGTATCCGTCAGCTGAGCTGGCAGGGTAAGCCGATCGACCCGCAGGCGACCTTCCTGGTGGCAACGAACAACTATCGTGCTTATGGCGGCAAATTTGCCGGCACCGGCGATAAGTATGTCGCCTTTGCCTCGCCGGATGAGAACCGTTCGGTGGTGGCAGCCTATATCAGTGCAGAGACTAAGGCGCACGGGGAAGTCCAGCCACAAGCGGACAATAACTGGCGGCTGGCCCCGATTAACGCATCCACGCCGCTGGACATCCGGTTTGAGACGGCACCGGGGGAGAAAGCGACCGGGTTTATTAAGCAGCATGCGCAATATCCGCTTCAGCCCAAAGGGACAGATGCGACTGGCTTCGCGTTGTGGCAGGTGAATTTACAGCAGAAGTAAGGCAGGAGAAAACGCTGCAACCGGGCGGTTGCAGCGTCCGGCAATTACAGAATTTCCAGCAGTTCCACTTCGAAAATCAGGGTGCTGAACGGTGGGATGGAGGCACCCGCACCGCGCTCGCCATACGCGAGGTTCTGTGGGATCACCAGTTCCCATTTTGAGCCAACCGGCATCAGGGTCAGGGCTTCGATCCAGCCTGGGATCACACCGCTCACCGGGAACTCTGCCGGTTCGCCACGCGCCACCGAGCTGTCGAACACGCTGCCGTCGATCAGTTTGCCGGTGTAGTGCACGCGTACGCGATCCTGACGCGATGGGATAGGACCTTCGCCCTGAGTAATCACGCTGAACTGCAGACCGGATTCGGTGCTGTTCACGCCTTCACGCTGCGCATGTTCCTGCAGGAACGCCTGACCTTCTGCTGCCATGGCTTCGGTGCGCTCACGACGCACGCCTTCAGCGCGTTCATGAACTTCACGCAGTGCGCGATGAACGACATCAACCGGTACGGCAGGCGAGTTCCCTTCCAGCGCGTCGCGCAGGCCCGCGAGCAGTGCTTCTGGCTGCAGCCCCTGCAGACCAGATTCCAGCAACTGCTGGCCAACCTGTAAACCAATACCGTAACTTGCTTGTGCTTCGACGCTGTCGAAAGAAGGGGTAGTCATCTTCGTTCCTTTCACTCTCGGATAAATTCGAACCGGCAGCATAGCAGCGCAGGCCGCTGGCGTAAAATGCCCTGCATCGCAGATGACTTTTCCCGGCGAAAGAGAAACAATAGAGCCGTCAGATTTATCAATGCTGGCAGGCACTTCGCGCCAGTATTGCCCATACTATAACTATCGACGGAATACCCCCCGTCTGTGGCACACGAAGAAGAGAGCAACTATGGGCCAGATCGCCCCACGACGCCGCCGGACGCGCGCAACACATATGATATCCCGGCTGCAGACCTGGCTGGCCGCACGCAGGCCAGCGCAGCCTGCCGGAGAGGAGGAACCCCGCATGGCTTCTGAGACGTCATCCCGCCTGCCGACATGGCTTCAGCGAATCTGGCATTTTACCGACGACATCCGCTGGATGGCACCGCTGCCCGCGCCGCACCGTCGCGGCATTGTGGCGGCGCTGCTGGTTATGCTGGTGGCGTTTCTCTGGCCTGCCACGACGCCGCGCTATCCGGTCGAGCAGCCGGTTACGCCTTCCGCAGAGAAAGAGGTGCCGATGCAGGCCGATATCTACGATAACACCCGCTCCGGGCAGGCCTCCTCATCACAGCAGACGCCAAAAGCAGATTCTCAGGGCGCGTGGCGCAGTCTGACCATCGCGTCCGGCCAGACGCTGGCGCAGCTGTTTCGTGACAACAGCCTGCCGGTCAATGATGTGTTTGCGATGGCGCGGGTGGAAGGCAACGATCAGCCCCTCAGCTCACTGAAAAGTGGTCAGCAGGTCAAAATCCGACAGGATGCACAGGGTGTGGTAACGGGACTGACGGTGGAGGGCGCAGAGGGCCCGGTGCTGTTTACCCGTCAGACAGACGGCAGCTTTATCCGCGCGCAGTAGCTGAGCAAGGCATAAAAACAAAAACGCCGGCACAGGGCCGGCGATTTTGTTGTGCTCAGTTAATAAAATTAACCAGCAACAACCTTCACGGTCAGTTTAGCGAATACATCGCTGTGGACCTGGAAGTCTACTTCATGCTCACCGGTAGTACGCAGAACGCCGTTCGGCAGACGAACTTCGCTCTTCGCTACGTCAACGCCAGCTGCAGTAACTGCATCAGCGATGTCGCGGGTACCGATTGAACCGAACAGCTTACCTTCATCGCCTGCTTTAGACGTGATGGTCACGGTGCCCAGTGCATTGATTTTCTCAGCGCGTGCAGTCGCTGCAGACTGAACGTCAGCCAGTTTGGCTTCCAGTTCAGCACGGCGTGCTTCGAAATACTCAACGTTTTTCCTGGTAGCAGGAACAGCTTTGCCCTGTGGAACCAGGAAGTTACGAGCGTAGCCCGCTTTAACGTTAACCTGATCACCCAGGCTGCCCAGGTTTGCTACTTTATCAAGCAGAATAACTTGCATTACCTTATCCTCTTAAAGTCGTTAATGGACAGTTGCCGATTACTGATGACGATCAGTGTACGGCAGCAGAGACAGATAACGCGCGCGCTTGATGCAGCGAGCCAACTGACGCTGGTATTTTGCACGAGTACCGGTGATACGGCTCGGGACAATTTTACCGCTTTCGGTAATGTAGTTTTTCAACGTTGCGATGTCTTTGTAATCAATCTCAACAACGCCTTCCGCGGTGAAACGGCAGAACTTGCGACGACGGAAATAACGTGCCATTAGGCTAGTCTCCAGAATCTATCAATTCAATCTGCTCGGCATGGAACACCACTTTGCTCTGGCCATTGCGTGCCTGATGGCAACTAATGAAACCGTCCAGTGTGAGTTGCGTGCCGACCGTTATATGTTGAGTAATCACCTGATGGGTGCTGCCGCTGATAATCACCGGCATACGACACCAGGCTTGCCGGTGAAACCCGGCCTCCTCCTGCACTGAGCGGTGCTCTAGCACAAACTGACAGTGAGGAATTCCTGACGGGCTAATTTTTCGAACCGGCGTCCTGCACACAGTGCCGGACAAGCGCAGTCGATTAACCGTCACGATGGATTACTCTTCAGAATCCCCAGCATCTGACTCATCAGCGGATTCGTTAGCAAAATCTTCGCGACGATCACGACGCTCATCTTTCGCTTTAACCATCGGTGATGCTTCAGTTACCGCGTGTTTAACGCGCATAACCATGCTACGGATAACGGCGTCGTTGAAGCGGAAGTTCGTTTCCAGCTCATCGATCGCTTCCTGCGGCGCTTCAACGTTCATCAGAACGTAGTGAGCTTTGTGCAGTTTGTTGATCGGGTAAGCCAGCTGACGGCGGCCCCAGTCTTCCAGACGGTGAATCGTGCCCTGTGCACCAGTGATAGCACCAGTGTAACGCTCGATCATGCCAGGAACCTGTTCGCTCTGGTCAGGATGAACCATAAATACGATTTCGTAATGACGCATCGAAATTGCTCCTTACGGATTATTCAGCCTCCTGTCGGGGTCAGCCGCGGCCCATGGAAGCAAGGAACGTTATAGGCTGTGTCCCACAACCGTTCGCCGTAACGAGCCTTTGTGGGACACAGCCTGAGAATGCGGCTGAAAAATTGACGCGTAATCATACTGGCGACCGTGGCTAAACTCAAGCGCATTTCAATAAAATGCGGCTGGGGACGCGGAGTCGGTGGGTCAGGAAGGGAACAGTGTAAAAACAGCGGGTTAACGCGGGATCGTTCAAAAACGCTGACAGAGAGGTTCAGCGGGACGATCTGGCGTTCGCAGTGGCAGTGGCTAAAATTAAAGCAGACGTCACGACAGGGTCGCTGGCGTCACACAGAGTGTCTTCCCTGAAGTGAGGAGTCGGGCATGAAAACGTTCGTCATCGCCACTTTCCTGGGTCTCTTCCTGTCTCCACCCGCCCTTGCCAGCCATGCTGACTGTGCGCAGCAGATAAGAAGTCACAGCAGTGAAGCGGCATCCGGTTATGTCTACGTTAACCGGCTGGACAGGCCGGAACGAAACCCGGTCAGCGCGGCTGCCAGTCCAGCTGAGAAATCGGCTGCGCGCTGGTAAGTACCGGTCGCGTCACGGGCGGCGGCATCCTGCTCCGCCCGTTCATCGTTTACAGCTGATGACGAAAGAAGCTGACCAGCGCCGTCAGGGCGGAGGGGGTGATCTTATGCCCAATTCCCTTTTCCGACAGCGACGTCAGATGCTGATCCAGGCCATTGTCACGCAGGGCTCTCTCCAGCCGCTCGGTTTCCGCCCAGGGCACCACCTCATCCGCCTCGCCATGCCACAGCAGCAGCGGCCGGTCTGCCAGTGCCGTGAGCCGGTTGCAGGGGTCATACTCCGCCAGAGGCGCCATACGGGCAGCAAATTTCGCCTGCCGGTCGGGCGAATCGGGGAGCCGCGGCGGAAACAGTGAGTGACTGAGCTGCATAAAATAGCCCGATCCCATCATGCAGGCGACGCTGTGAATCTGTGGATAGCGCGCCATGGCCCCCAGGGCGGTCATGCCGCCCATTGAGGCCCCCGCCACCGCAAAACACGAACCGGCGATCAGATTTTCATCTCGCAGCGCCGCTTCCAGCTGCGGCAGCTCATCAATGTTCTGCTTCAGGATCTCCCAGAAGCGGTCCAGGCGTGTCCCGGCATCACCGTCATAGCGCGCGCCGTGTCGCGCCGCATCGGGCATCACCGCGCGAAAACCTGCCTGCGCCAGCGCTACCGCAAAGTAGGCGTAGACCTCTTTCGACGAGGTAAAGCCGTGATAAAACAGCACCGTGGGCAGCGGTGCCTGGCGCTGTCCGGCAGGCGTGGCGTGCAGGCATTCAATACCGGCCAGCGTTTCTGTCGTGAGTTCGATCATCGTCTCTCCTGATGAGGTGAAAGCGTGCCGCTTCAGTGTACGTGCTGTGGATGATTTAACGAAACGTGCCGCTGCGCTTAGCGGCCGGATTTCGCCCTAAACTTTTCCCCCTCCCTGCCGTTGATGGTGTACCCCCATAACTTGTTCAAAGGTAATTTATGACGCGTCTCTCTCTCAGCGGCCTGAGTCTTGGAGTTAAGCTGTCTGTACTGACGTCTCTCAGCGTTGCGCTGCTGTTGCTGGTACTCACCCTGACTCAAAGCCACAACGCCTCACGCCAGCTGGAAAATCTCGCCATCGATGACATGCACAATCAGGTGCAGGGCATTAATGAAATGGCCTCCATGTTCAACGCCACCCTCACCGAAGAGGTGAGCCACTATACCAATCTGTTTATCAGCTTTTTACCCAGGCGCTTCAGCCTTGATGACAGCGCCAGAATTCAGGTGGGCGCATTTTCAACGCCCGTGCTGCGCGCCGGATTAAAAACGCTGAACCTCGATCAGGTTGCCGTCGACGATTTCACTGACCGCACCGCAGCGGTGGCGACGATTTTTGTGCGCGATGGCGATGATTTTATCCGCATCTCCACCTCGCTGAAAAAAGAGGATGGCAGTCGGGCTATCGGTACTCAGCTTGATCGCACCGGCGCCGCCTGGAAAAGCGTTCACGAAGGCAGGGCATATCAGGGCCTGGCCACGCTGTTCGGCCACCGCTATATCACGCAGTACCAGCCGGTAAAGGATGAGAGTGGCAGGGTCGTTGCCATCCTCTTCGTCGGCGTCGGCATTGACAAGCAGTATGCGCTGATGCGCGAAAAAATCCTGGCTCGCCGGCTGGGTGACAGCGGTCATTTCTTTGTGCTCAACGGCACGCCCGGTAAGACGCAGGGCAACTATCTGTTTGACCAGCACAACGAAGGAAAACAGCCCGGCTGGGATAGCGCTATCCTGCAGCCGCTATTGACGCAGCCACAGGGCATGCAGCAGGTGGAGATTGACGGTGAGCAGAAAATCCTGGCCTGGCAGCAGCTGCCGGGCTGGAACTGGGTGATCACCGGCGAAGTTAACCGTGCCAGCCTGCTGGCTCCGATTACCCACAGCCGTAACCTGTTCCTGATGACCGGACTGATTCTGGTGGTGATCTTTGCGCTGGGGTTTGTCTGGTACAGCCGCCGGGCCATTACCCATCCGCTGCAGCAGGTGATCCATCTGGCGGAGCAGTATGCCGCCGGTAATCTGCAGGTCAACCTGAAGACCACCCGCTCTGATGAGGTAGGCCAGCTGATCGTGGCAATTAACGGTATTGGAAACGGTCTGGAAAAAATCGTCAGCCAGGTGCGCGTTGCCGCACAGGAGATCAGTGACGGTACGGATACCATCGCCGTCAGCAGCCATAACATCAGCGAGCAGATTGGACGTCAGGCCAGCAGCGTCGAGCAGACCTCCGCCAGCATGGAGCAGTTTGGCGCAACGGTGGAACACACCGCCGACAGCCTGCGTCAGGCGATGTCCCTGGTGGCGGAAGCCAGCGGAATCGTCAGCCACGGCAGCCAGACGGTGGAGCGCTCGGTAAACACCATGTCAGCGATTAAAGTGTCCTCACAAAGCATTGCGGACATTACCCATGTGATTGAGTCGATTGCCTTCCAGACCAACATCCTGGCGCTGAATGCCGCCGTTGAAGCGGCGCGAGCCGGTGAACAGGGCCGCGGTTTTGCCGTGGTCGCGGCAGAAGTGCGGGCACTGGCACAGCGGTCGGCGCAGGCGGCCAAAGAGATCGATGGGCTGATTGCCACCTCCATCGGCAACGTGGCAGAGGGACATCAGCTCTCTGAACAGACGCGCGATGCGATGAGTGACATCGTGACGCACATCGAGCAGGTGCAGGCGCTGATGGGCGAGATCAACGTGGCGGCGCAGCAGCAGGCGGCGGGCATTGGTCAGGTTAATCTGGCGATGAATCAGATCAGTCAGGCGACCCATCAGAACAGCGAGCTGGTGGCGCAGGCGGAAAACAGTGCGCAGACGCTGAGTGATAAAGGTCATCATCTCACCCAGCTGGTCAGCGTATTCAGCCTTAAAGCCTGACCGCCTTCAGGACGATGACATACACTTACTGTCTCGTCCTGAAAAAGGGTTTTGCTATGCGTTCCGCTTACTTACTGATCCTGAGCCTGCTTCTGGCAGGCTGTTCCGCCCTTCAGACAACGCCAGAAGCGCCGCCTGCTCCAACGCAGCAGGCACAGGAGATTTCACGGTCGCAGAGTGGCGGCTTACCGAAGCTGGGTAATATCACCGTGAATGTGCATGGCTCGCCGGATGACGCCCAGCGGGCGGTGGCCGCCCGGGCCAATCAGGCCGGAGCGGTTTACTATCAGATCGTGGCGCTGAGTGAAACGGTGATGCCTGGCTTGTGGTACGCCAGTGCGATTCTTTATGGTGCGTCACCGGCCACAGGCGCGGGCCAGTAAACGATCGGTCACTGCGGCTTCCAGCGGGCGTGAACCGCGCGGGTCGAGCCACTGCTGGCACCAGGCATCGGCCAGCGGCGGCTCGGCATATTTCAGCAGCTGAGCGCCCGTCGCCAGCAGTAGCAGCGTGCGGGTGACCTCGCGCGCCTGCTCTTCAGGGATGTGGCTGAGTCTCAGCCGCAGCTGACGCCAGCGCGCATCAAAATGCCGGTTACTTCCTTTTACCGCCTCAAACTCCTGATTCAGCATCTCAGCCACCTCAGCCTGGCGGGCGAGCACGCGCAGGACGTCCAGACACATTACGTTGCCCGACCCCTCCCAGATACTGTTGACCGGCATGTCACGATAGAGACGCGGCAGCTCACTCGCTTCGCAGTAGCCAATCCCGCCCAGCACCTCCATCGACTCCGCTACAAACGGCGCGCCCGCTTTGCAGATCTGATACTTAGCGGCCGGGGTAAATAAGCGGGCAAAGGTGACCTCATGCGGTTTCGCCGGCTGCGACCAGGCGCGCGCAAGGCGCATCAGCAGCGCAGTCTGCCCCTCCAGCTGCAGCGCCTGCTGAGCCAGCACCTGCCGCATCAGCGGCAGATCCACGAGGTTTTTCCCCTGCACCTGACGCTGGTGAGCATGCCAGAGTGCCACCGAGAAGGCCCGCCGCATCTGCCCGTGACTGCCGAGTGCACAGTCGAAGCGCGTCATCCCGGCCATCTTCAGGATCAGCCGCACCCCTTCACCCTCTTCTCCCAGCAGCCAGCCCGTCGCCTCGCGAAACTCCACTTCGCAACTGGCGTTCGAGCGATTGCCCAGCTTCTCTTTGAGCCGTTCAAGCTGAATGGCATTGCGGGTGCCGTCGGGCAGCAGTCGCGGCAGGAAGAAGCAGCTTAATCCGGCGGGCGTCTGCGCCAGTACCAGATGCGCATCACTCTGCGGCACGGAGAAGAACCATTTATGGCCGGTCAGCCGCCAGGCTTCTCCGGGGCCGCGCGCCTCAAGCGGTTCTGCAAAGGTGGTGCTGGTAAGCAGATCGCTGCCCCCCTGCTTCTCTGTCATTCCCATGCCGATCAGCAGGCCACGTTTCAGGTCGCCAGGCTGCGCATGGGTATCGTAGCGGTCGCTGAGCAGCGGATCGAGCCAGCCCTCAAATGCGGCGGGCAGACAGGTCTGCAGCAGCGGAATGGCAGCGTGTGTCATGGTCATCGGGCAGAGCGTGCCCGCTTCAACCTGTGCATGCAGGATAAAGCGCGCGGCGCGCGCCACGCTCGCCTGTTCCCGAACCGCAGGCTGCCAGCTGAGGTTGTGCAGGCGGCTGGCGCAGACGCCCTGCATCAGCAGGTGCCAGGCGGGGTGAAAACGGACCTCATCCAGCCGCACGCCACGGGCGTCATAGCGCTGCAGCTCAGGGGGTTCAGTATTGGCAAGCCGGCCAAGCTCCAGCGACTCGGCTCCGCCGAGCTGTGAGCCAACGGAGGTCAGCCATTCCCGATCCCATCCGGCCCCCTCACGGGAAAGGGCTTCGCTGAGCGGCGTATCGGAAAGAAACAGATTACTGTTGCTGAGAGGATGGGGCTGATTAAAAACGGTGTGTGTTGTCCAGGTCATAACCACTCCTCGCGGATGTCACTCCGTAAGTATGCGAAGGACGCGGGGTTATGCCTGGTACAGAAACTAATTTGTGGCGAGGATCACATCGGGGATCAGGCGTTGCGCTGGCGCACCGCTTCAAACAGGCAGACGCCGGTGGCCACCGAGACGTTGAGCGACGAAACGCTGCCGGCCATCGGAATGCTGATCAGTTCATCGCAATGTTCACGGGTCAGGCGACGCATGCCCTCACCCTCTGCGCCCATCACCAGCGCCATCGGGCCGGTCATTTTGCTCTGGAAGACGGTATGGTCAGCTTCACCTGCGGTGCCGACAACCCAGATGTTGTACTCCTGCAGCAGACGCAGCGTACGCGCCAGGTTGGTGACGCGGATCAACGGCACATTTTCCGCCGCGCCGCTGGCCACTTTTTTGGCGGTGGCGTTCAGAGGGGCAGAACGATCTTTCGGCACGATAATCGCGTGCACACCGGCCGCATCCGCGCTGCGCAGACAGGCGCCCAGATTATGCGGGTCGGTGACGCCATCCAGCACCAGCAGAAACGGTTTGTCCAGGCTCTGCAGCAGATCCGGCAGATCGCCCTCCTGATACTGACGGCCGGGTTTTACCCGTGCCACGATGCCCTGATGCACCCCGCCTTCGACCTGACTGTCGAGCCATTTACGCTCCGCCAGCTGAATGACGATCCCCTGAGCTTCCAGCGCGGCGACCACGGGTTGCAGGCGACGATCGTCGCGGCCTTTGAGGATAAAGACTTCCTGAAAACGTTGTGGAGCACGTTCCAGCAGCGCCTGCACGGCATGGATACCAAAAATAATTTCGCTCATCAATCTGCTCAGTGGTTGGAAATGAAAAGAATAACCGCCCTTTCTCCGGAGAGAAAAGGCGGTGACGCGCCTCAGTCAGACTCAGTCTTTCTTCTGGCGCGCTTCGCCTTTGTGGCGGCGGCGATTTTACGGGTTTTTTCCGAGACGTTTTTACTTTTTTTCTCGCTATTTGCCCCGGCAGATTTGCCTTTGCCTCCCCGGAAGGCGGCGTCCGGCTCGAAGTTAGACTTACGGCTCGCATCGCGACGGCGCTTCGCTGGCGCTTTATCGTCGCGTTTTGCGCGGTCGAGCGCGGTTTTTCCTTCGCCACGCACCTGCCGCTGACTGGAGATCAGGGCAAAGTCGATTTTAC
This sequence comes from Pantoea sp. GM_Pan_3, assembly GCF_026541045.1. NCBI lineage: Bacteria > Pseudomonadati > Pseudomonadota > Gammaproteobacteria > Enterobacterales > Erwiniaceae > Pantoea > Pantoea sp. GM_Pan_3. Next base: position 403,009 of record NZ_JALNVA010000003.1, read on the forward strand.
GCTCGTCCATATGCACGGCTTCCACCCGCACTTCCACGGTGTCACCCAGGCGATAGGTGCGCCCGCCCGATTCACCAATCAGACGCTGCCCTACCGGGTCAAAACGGTAGTAGTCATTGTCGAGTGAGGAGACATGCACCAGACCATCAATGAAGAGATCGTTTAAGCGCACAAAGAAGCCAAATCCGGTGACGCTGGAGATGACGCCGTTGAACACGTTACCGACCTGATCCTGCATGAAGTCACACTTGAGCCAGTCCGCCACATCGCGCGTCGCTTCATCTGCGCGGCGCTCGGTCAGGGAGCAGTGCAGGCCCAGTTGCAGCATCTGCGGCATGTCATAGTGATAGCCCCCGGTCGCGGTCGTCAGATCTTTGGCAACGCTGCGATCTTTCGGCATCAGGTACTTAATGGCGCGCTGAACCAGCCCTTTGCCTTCATCCTGCTCTTTTGCCAGCAGATATTTGATGGCGCGGTGCAGCGTCAGATCCGGGTAGCGACGGATCGGCGAGGTAAAGTGAGCATAGGAGGAGAGGGCCAGACCGAAGTGGCCGCGGTTCTCCGGATCGTACACCGCCTGCTTCATGGAACGCAGCAGCATGGTCTGCAGCATTTCCGCATCCGGACGATCGGCCACCTGCTTCAGCAGCGCCGCATAGTCAACAGGCTGCGGTTTGTTGCCGCCTGGCAGGCTCAGTCCCAGCTCATTGAGCACGGTACGGAAGCTCTTGATGCTCTCGTCGGTCGGACGATCGTGGTCGCGGAACAGCGCCGGTTCCTGATTTTTCTCGACAAAGCGTGCCGAGGCGATGTTTGCCAGGATCATGCACTCTTCGATCAGCTTGTGGGCGTCATTACGGGAGACGCGTTCCACCCGCTCAATACGGCGCTCGGCGTTGAAAATAAACTTCGCCTCTTCCGTCTCAAACGAAATACCGCCGCGCTCTTCGCGGGCAGCATCCAGCGCCTGATAGAGGTTATGCAGCTCTTCAAGATCTTTAACCAGCGGCGCGTACTGCTGACGCAGCTCTTTGTCGCCCTGCAGGATATTCCAGACCTTGTTATAGGTCAGACGCGCATGGGAGTTCATCACCGCTTCATAATGTTTGAAGCCGGTCAGTTTACCCTTGGTCGAAATGGTCATCTCGCACACCATACACAGGCGATCCACCTGCGGGTTAAGCGAACAGAGGCCATTCGACAGCACTTCCGGCAGCATCGGCACCACCTGTGACGGGAAGTAGACCGAGGTGCCGCGCTGATGCGCCTCATCATCCAGTGGCGTGCCCGGACGAACGTAGTAGCTCACATCGGCAATCGCGACCCACAGACGCCAGCCACCCCCGCGCTTTTTCTCACAGTAGACGGCATCATCGAAGTCACGGGCATCTTCACCATCAATGGTGACCAGCGGCAGTTTGCGCAGATCGACGCGGCCTTTTTTCGCCTCTTCCGGCACCTCTTCTTTCAGCTGGCTGATCTGGGCTTCTACCTGCGGCGGCCAGGTGTGCGGAATTTCATGGGTGCGCAGCGCCATATCCACGGCCAGGCTGGTGCCCATATCTTCGCCGAGGATTTCAATCACTTTACCGATCGCTTTGCTGCGGCGGTTCGGGCGCTGCACCAGCTCTACCACCACCACGGAACCCATACGGGCCTGCATCGTCTCTTCTGGCGGGATGAGAATATCGAAACTCAGGCGACTGTCATCCGGCACCACGAAGCCGGCACCGGCATCGGTAAAGTAGCGGCCAACGATCTGATTGTTGCGGGGTTCCTGCACCCGGACCACGCGCGCTTCGCGACGGCCTTTGCGATCGGCACCCAGTGGCTGCGCCAGGATCACGTCACCGTGCATGCAGAATTTCATCTGTTCAGCGGAAAGATAGAGGTCATCTTTCTGACCTTCCGCCCGCAGGAAGCCGTAGCCATCACGATGGCCGATAACTTTACCGCGCAGGAGATCGAGGCGTTCTGGCAGGGCATAACACTGACGGCGGGTGAAGACCAGCTGACCATCACGCTCCATGGCGCGAAGGCGGCGACGCAGCGCCTCAAGCTGCTCTTCATCGTGCAGATTCATCTCTTCAGCCAGCTCTTCACGGCTGGCCGGTTTTTCACGTTTTTCTAATAAAGCCAGGATAAATTCACGGCTTGGAATAGGGTTTTCGTATTTTTCAGCTTCTCTATCCTGAAAAGGATCTTTTGACATAACGGTTCCTCCGATGTCATTTAATATTTATATCCGCCGGCGATTTGGACAGTATGATTTCATAAAGTGGCGTATTGCCTTCGACCAAATCGGCCAGCGTATAGTTATCCAGCTCCTGCAAAAATCGCTGTACTGCATCATGCAGCGCCTGTTTAAGACGGCAGGCGGGCGAAATGGAGCAGGAGGGGCAATCGACTAATTGTAGCGGCTCCATCCTGCGGACCACTTCACCAATCACAATCTGACGCGGCGGCATACCCAGACGAATACCGCCATTTTTACCCCGTGTTGCAGCGACATAGCCCGCCCGGCTCAGCTGATTAATGATTTTGACCATATGGTTACGCGACAAACCGTACGTGTCGGTTACCGCAGTAATATTGGTCTGCTGGCCTTCAGGTAACGAGGCCAGATAAATCAGGGCCCGTAAGCCATAATCAGTAAAACTCGTGAGCTGCACAGTAACCTCAGTGAACCTTCAGGCGTTGCATGACATTGTTCGCCTTACAATGGGTGTCGGGATTAAATCGGATCGCCATTCGATTAACTACGATGATAAACCAGAGTGTGATTGGCCGTGCGTTTTTTTCAGTCAGCACCGGGTTTGACAAGCGAAGGGAAGATAAGTGGCATCAGAGAGTGGAAAAACAAGGGCCGGACAGCGTCCGGCCTCAATCATTATGCGTCGAACGGATCGCGCAGAATCATGGTTTCACTGCGATCGGGACCGGTTGAAATAATATCAATCGGCACACCCGTTACCTCTTCAACGCGCTTGATGTAATCACGCGCCGCCTGAGGTAAACCTTCCAGCGTCTTAACGCCAAACGTTGTCTCGCTCCAGCCTGGCAGCGTTTCGTAGATCGGCTCAATGCCTTCCCAGTTCTCTGCTGCCAGCGGCGTAGAGGTCACTTCGCGGCCATCCGGCATACGGTAAGCGACACAGATTTTCACCTCTTTCAGGCCATCCAGCACGTCCAGCTTGGTCATGCAGAAACCTGACAGGGAGTTGATCTGAACTGCACGGCGAACGGCTACCGCATCCAGCCAGCCGGTACGACGACGACGTCCGGTGGTCGCACCAAACTCGTTGCCCTGTGCACACAGGAACTCACCGGTTTCATCGAACAGCTCGGTCGGGAACGGGCCTGCACCTACGCGGGTGGAGTACGCTTTCACAATACCCAGCACGTAGTCGACATAACGCGGACCGATACCTGAACCGGTCGCCACGCCACCTGCGGTGGTGTTGGACGAGGTCACGTAAGGATAGGTCCCGTGGTCGATATCCAGCAGGGTACCCTGCGCGCCTTCAAACATAATCAGATCGCCACGCTTACGCGCGCTGTCCAGTAGTTCAGAGACGTCAACCACCATGCCGGTCAGGATGTCAGCGACTTCCATCACATCGCTCAGCACTTTGTCGAAATCGACGGCTGGCTCTTTGTAGTACTCCACCAGCTGGAAGTTGTAGAAATCGACCACTTCCTTCAGCTTGGCAGCAAAGGTTTCTTTGTTGAACAGGTCGCTGACGCGCAGTGCGCGACGCGCCACTTTATCTTCATAAGCCGGTCCGATGCCACGGCCGGTGGTACCGATCGCTTTGGCACCGCGCGCACGTTCACGCGCCATGTCCATCGCAACATGATATTGCAGGATCAGCGGACAGGCTTCAGAAATCAGCAGACGTTCACGTACCGGAATCCCGCGCGCTTCCAGACCTTTCATCTCCTTCATTAAGGCTTCAGGAGAGAGCACAACACCGTTACCAATGATGCTGGTCACGTTATCGCGCAGAATGCCAGAAGGGATCAGGTGGAGGACGGTTTTTTCACCGTTGATGACAAGCGTGTGGCCCGCATTGTGGCCGCCTTGATAACGCACAACGTAATTCGCGCGTTCAGTCAGAAGGTCTACAATCTTACCTTTACCTTCGTCACCCCATTGGGTGCCCAGTACGACGACGTTCTTACCCATTTCTCAAAATCACCGATTGCTTAAAAAAGGATTCTATCATCTGATCCCGCTGTTTTCAGCACTTTTAGCATACGATTGCGCGCTTTTTTGCCTGAGTTTTGATCACTACAACATGTTGGGGATTCTGGCGCAAAAAGGCACAATTTAGCCGGTTTCAGCCACGGTTTCAGACGTTGCCGTGCAGACTCAGCATGCAGTAGATGACCATGCCTGCCACCACCAGTCCGCCACCGAAACGGTGCAGCAGACGATCCGGTAAGCGGGTCATCGACAGGATCATGCGTCGCCAGAGGCGTGGCATAAACATCGGCCCCAACCCTTCGAGCACTAACACCAGCGCCAGTGCCATCCAGATGCTTGTTTTCATTCTGATACCCAAAAAAAAGGCCGACAACATTGTCGGCCTGTAGGTTATATCAGTTCTTAGCGTGTCGCGTTAGAGGGCGCCTTCATATATCGGAAGAAGTCGCTATCCGGGCTTAACACCATCACGTCCTGATTTTCGCTGAAGCTGTTTTCGTAAGCACGCAGGCTACGAATAAAGGCGTAGAAGTCAGGATCTTTGCTGAACGCATCGGCAAACAACCGGGCCGTTTCCGCATCACCATCACCGCGGGTGATCAGCGCTTCACGCTGCGCTTCGGCCAGCGTACGCGTGACCTGATAATCCGCCTGGGCGCGCAGTTTTTCCGCCTCTTCCTGACCCTGTGAACGCTGGCTGCGTGCAACCGCTTCACGCTCAGCGCGCATACGGTTGAAGATCGCATCAGACACTTCGGTCGGCAGGTTGATCTGCTTGATGCGCACATCAACGACCTGAATACCTAACGCGGCCATACTGTTCGGATTCGGAGCGGGCTCATTGCTGTTGGTTTCACGCTCAACACGGGCCGCTGCGCTGGCAATCGCGTCATCTGCCGCTGGCGTCGCCACTTCATCATCGCTGCCGACAGAACCGGTGTTCAGCGCGTCACGCACGTCCGTGGTCAGGCGACCGCGGGAATCCGTAACGATATCTTTCACATCCAGACGGCCCATTTCCGAACGCAGGCGGTCACTGAACTTACGTTTCAGCAGCACTTCCGCCTGAGAGACATCCCCGCCACCGGTGGCCAGGTAGTAACGACTGAAGTCGCTGATACGCCACTTGATGTAGGAGTCCACGATCAGATCTTTCTTCTCTTTGGTGACGAAGCGATCGGCCTGATTGTCCATGGTCTGGATACGTGCATCCAGCGTCTTAACCGTTTCCAGGAATGGGATCTTGAAATGCAGACCCGGCTCAAACACCTGCGGCTTGTTTTCGCCGTCGCGCAGAACTTTACCGAAGCGCAGCACGATGCCGCGCTCGCCTTCCTGCACCACAAACAGCGACGCATAGAGCGCCACCAGCACGACGATAATTAAAAATATTATTGGCTTACGCATCGATTACTCTCTCCCTTCGCGCTGGCTGTCGCTGCGCTGAGCATTCGCCCGGCGCTGATCCATGATGTTATCCGGACTGTATGACGACGTGTCATTGCGGCTGGCATTGCGATCGGAGAGCGCAGGCAGTGACGAGCTGGTGCCGCCCTTCTGACCGTGCTGGCCGGATGCAGCCTGACCGCCACGCATCAGCTGGTCCAGCGGCAGCATCATCAGATTATTACCGCGATCGTTAACCAGAACTTTGCGGGTATGGCTCAGTACGCGTTCCATGGTCTCAATATAGAGACGCTCCTTGGTGATCTCTGGCGCCGCTTTATACTCCGGCAGAATCTTGGCGAAACGCGCCACTTCACCCTGCGCTTCCAGAACGGTTCGCTCTTTGTAAGCGCGCGCCTCTTCCAGAATACGTTGCGCCTGGCCATTCGCACGAGGCTGAACTTCGTTAGCGTAGGCTTCCGCTTCACGGACGTACTGCTCGCGGTTTTCACGCGCGGCGATAGCGTCATCAAACGCAGATTTCACCTCTTCTGGCGGACGGGCCGCCTGGAAGTTGACGTCCAGTACCGCGATGCCCATGTTGTACGGGCGAATCGTCTCGTCAATTTCACGCTGGGTATCGCTACGCACCACGGTACGACCTTCGGTGAGGATGCGATCCATGGTAGAACGACCAATTACGCCACGCAGCGCGCTGTCGGTCGCCTGACGCAGGCTGTCGTCGGCGCTGGTGACCGCATAAAGATAGCGTTCCGGATCGGTCACGCGGTACTGCACGTTCATCTCTACGCGCACCACGTTTTCGTCAGAGGTCAGCATGACGCCAGACGCCGCCAGTTCACGCACCGACTCGACGTTGACCGCACGAACCTGATCGATGAAGGTCGGCTTCCAGTTCAGACCTGGTTCGACCAGGTGACTGAACTTACCGAAACGCGTGACCACGCCCCGTTCCGCTTCTTTGATGGTGTAGAAACCGCTTGCAGCCCAGATGACGACCGCCGCTACCGCGACGATGCCAGCCAGTTTGCCACCGCTGCCGGAGCCGCGCTGACCGTTATCGCTCTGTTTGCCACCGCCCAGTCCGCCAAGCTTCTTGCTCAGTTTACGGAAGATATCATCCAGATCAGGAGGCCCGGATTCCCGTCCTCCCTTATTCCCCCCAGAGTTGCCGCCTTGATTATTGCTGCTTCCCCACGGGTCGCGGTCCTGTCCGTTATTTCCGGGCTGATTCCACGCCATGTTCTACTCCATTTATTGTAATTACGGTTTTTACCCTTCATTTTTCGGATGCGACAATCGTCTAATGTTAAGGTAAATGCGTTTTGGCAATATCAAACAATGTAACTGGTCAGCGACGGTTCCTGCTTACATAAACGCATCCATTCAATAATGGGCATACGTATCTGCAATCCTACACTGCCGTCTTCTTCATTCCACTCTTTCTCAATCGCCTGCAACTGATAGAAGCGACTGCGAAGTCGCCCCGCTTCCGGTGGCAGACGTAATGCATGCTGAGCAATCTCCCCGGACAGCCGCTCAGAGAGCGCCTGCCAGAGCAACGGAAGGCCTGCACCGGTCTGGGCAGAGAGCCAGACACGAATAGGCAGATTCTCTTCGTTGCGATCGATACGCGGCTCAAATCCGTCGAGCATATCGATTTTATTCATCACCAGTAACGTCGGGATCTCATCCGCTTCAATTTCTTCGAGGACGGCATCGACGGCAGCCATATTATCGGTGACGCGAAGATCGGCGCCATCAACCACGTGCAGCAGCAGCGTCGCCTGGCGTGTCTCCTGCAGCGTGGCTTTAAACGCGGCAACCAGGTCGTGAGGAAGATGGCGAATAAACCCGACCGTGTCCGCCAGCACGACTTCCCCGACATCAGCCACATTCAGACGGCGCAGCGTAGGGTCGAGCGTCGCAAACAGCTGGTCTGCGGCAAAGACGTTGGCCGAGGTCATGGCATTAAAGAGGGTCGATTTGCCGGCGTTGGTATACCCCACCAGCGAAACGGTCGGCACATCCGCTTTGGCACGTGACTGACGCCCCTGTTCGCGCTGCTTTTCAACCCGCTCAAGGCGAGACAGAATCTGGCTGATGCGTCCGCGTAACAGACGGCGGTCTGTTTCTAACTGGGTTTCACCCGGACCCCGCAAACCAATCCCGCCCTTCTGGCGTTCAAGGTGGGTCCAGCCGCGCACCAGACGTGTGGCGAGATGGCGAAGCTGTGCCAGCTCGACCTGCAATTTACCTTCGTGGGTGCGTGCCCGTTGGGCAAAGATATCCAGAATTAAACCGGTGCGATCAATGACCCGGCATTCGCACAGGCGCTCGAGGTTTCTTTCCTGAGCGGGCGTAAGGGCATGATCGAATAAGACGACCGATGCTCCTGTTGTTTTTACCGCATCGGCAATTTCAACGGCTTTTCCTTCACCGACAAAATACTTGGGGTGTGGCGCTTTACGGCTGCCAGTTACCACTTGCAGCGCCTCAACGCCAGCAGAAGAGACCAGGGTTTCAAACTCCTGCAGATCTTCTACTTCTTTGTCTTGGGAGAACCAGATGTGTACCAGTACGGCCTGCTCACCGGCATCATAACGGTCAAACAAGCTATAACCTCGCTAAAATAAAAGACCAGGACGGAAAACCACTGTTCTCCGATCCTGGCTGTACGGCGACGCGTTACTCTGCGTTATCACCGTCTTGTTGTGGCTGTGGCTGCGCAGATGTGTTGCTGCCACCATGATGATAATTGTTGCTGCCGCCACCGGTATTATTGCTATGGTGAGAAACCGGGCGTGAAGGAACAACGGTAGAAATGGCATGTTTATAAACCATCTGACTTACCGTGTTTTTCAACAAAATGACGAACTGATCAAATGACTCAATCTGACCCTGCAGCTTAATACCGTTAACCAGATAAATCGAAACCGGAACACGTTCACGACGCAGTGCGTTCAAAAACGGGTCTTGTAATGATTGCCCCTTAGCCATTCTATCTTTTCCTTATATGCTTGTTGTTTGTTGCTCGTAGAACCTATGGTTCTGAAAAAAACTGCGTAAAAATTTGCGCACGATAACTCATCAATTGTACACAATCACCCATGCTTCGCACTAAGAACCTGTAACACCGTATCACGCGCCAGCCGGGGCTCGTCACTGTCAAGCCAGTGAACGTTTTCCCAGCCACGTAACCAGGTCATCTGTCTCTTAGCGAGCTGCCGGGTTGCGCAAATTCCCCGATAAACCATCTCGCTGTAATCGATTTCGCCTGATAAATAAGACCACATCTGACGATAGCCAACACAACGAATGGAAGGCATGTCCGTATGCAAATCACCTCGTGCAAACAGGGCCCGAGCCTCCGCTTCAAATCCTGACGCCAACATCTGCTCAAAACGTAACGCGATGCGCTGGTGCAGCAGTTCGCGGCTCGCGGGGGCGATGGCAAACTGATGCACGTCGTAGGGTAACGCTTCACCGGAGGTTTTTGTCAGTTCCGTTAAAGTTTTACCCGAAATAAAAAAAACTTCCAGTGCTCGCGAAAGTCTCTGCGGATCATTCGGATGAATACGACTACCAGCAACCGGGTCGATCTCACACAGCTGGCGGTGCAAAGCTTCCCAGCCTTTTTCACGCGCCGTTTGCTCTATCTGCTGACGAACGTCAGGATCGGCCGAGGGCAACGGCGACAATCCTTCAAGTAACGCCTTGAAGTAGAGCATGGTTCCACCAACAAGCAACGGAATTCGTCCAGCCTGAACGATATCCGCCATTTCTGCTAAAGCATCGCGCCGGAACTCCGCAGCCGAATAGGCTTCTGCGGGATCGCGGATGTCGAGCAGACGATGGGGGGCCACTGCTAACTCCTCAGCCGACGGTTTTGCCGTACCAATATCCATCTGACGATAGATTAAGGCAGAATCGACGCTGATTAGTTCCACCGGTAACTGCCTGCGCAGTTCAATGGCTAATGCGGTTTTACCCGATGCAGTGGGTCCCATCAAAAAAATCGCCTTTGGCCGGCCAGCCTGGTTCAGTTCACTCATGCTTCAACGCGTTAATCGCGCTCTCAATCTCTAAGGGCTGTAACAAGCCTGAAGGTGGCGATTTCAGTAGCTGTGGGCAGAGCCGTTCGAGCTCTGCCAGCAGGTTGATCGCCTGTGAGTGATTCCAGTCGGAGGACGCTGCATCCTGACGCCGTGCCAGCCACTGGGCCAGTTGCGTCGCAGAGTTCTCCTGCTGCCGGGCGAGATAGCCTAACAGTTCAGGAATCAAGATTTGTAAATTTTGTGTTCGTAACGGTAAAGGCACTGCACGCAGGGTCACGTGGTCACCGTCAGGCTGCAGATCGATACCCATCTGACTGAGCAGACTGCTGTTTTCTTTGGCGGCCTGACACTCCTCCCGCGCCATTTTCAGGCGCACCGGAATCAGAAGGGGCTGCGGTTTAAGCCCCTCTTCACCCGGTTCGAGCTGCGCCTGCTTCAGCCAGCGCGCCGCGACCGGCAGCGCCATCAGGAACAGTTTCTGGTCCTGTTCCAGCAGCGCATAGTGGTTCTGCAGGACGGTCAGCACCCGGCCAAAACTCTGCGCATGGGCCGCCAGCGGCGTGGCTTTCTCCGGCTGACGCCGCGCAGCCGGTTCGCGGGCTTCAGGCGCCGCCGCACTGGCGGCAGGCGTTTTCAGCAGCTGCTGATAAACCGCGCCTTCACGCTGACGATAGACGTTCTCTTTGTTTTGCCATGCGGGGGCGGGCGCGGCCGGTCGGTTCTCACTGGCGGAGGTCGCAGGCTGGGCAAAATGGTTGCCCCCGGCGGCCTGACGATTCTCCGGCTGCCAGCGTGGGGCCGGTTCTTCTGCTTTCAGCGCGGGCAGCGCTGGTGCGGCAACCGCCTGAAGCGCGCTGACCACGCCCTGATAAATAAAGTCATGCACCAGACGTGACTGATGAAACCGCACTTCATGTTTGGCCGGATGGACGTTGACATCCACCTGATGCGGATCGATCTCCAGATAGAGCACGTAAGCGGGTTGCTGCTCATCCTGCAGCTGGTCCTGAAAAGCCTGGCGGATAGCGTGGTTGATCAGCCTGTCACGCATCATGCGGCCATTGACGTAGCAATATTGCAGCTCGCTGACCTGACGCGACCCGGCCGGATCGGCGACCCAGCCGCGCAGCGAAAGATCGTCATGTTGCCAGTCGATGCGCAGCGCATGCTGCATAAAGGTGGTGCCACAGATGGCGGCCAGCCGCCGTTCGCGCTGACTCTCCTCGCTGACGGCCCGATACTGGCGCATCATTTTGCCGTTGTGGCTGAGTGAAAAGGCGACATCAAACCGCGCCAGCGCAATACGACGAATCACCTCGTCAATGTGACCAAATTCGGTTTTCTCGGTGCGCATGAATCTGCGCCGCGCGGGGGTGTTATAAAACAGGTCCAGCACTTCCAGCGTGGTGCCGCAGGGGTGCGCAGCCGGCTTGACCGTCACCGCCATCTCACGCCCTTCGGCATAAGCCTGCCAGGCTTCGGTCTGATCGGCAGTACGCGAGGTTAAGGTCAGGCGGGAGACCGAACTGATACTGGCCAGCGCTTCGCCCCGGAACCCCAGACTCATGATCGCCTCCAGGTCATCCAGCGAGGCAATTTTACTGGTAGCGTGCCGGGCGAGCGCCATCGAGAGTTCGCTTTTCACGATGCCGCAACCGTTGTCACGGATGCGGATAAGCTTTGCGCCCCCTTTTTCAATATCAACGTCAATGCGCGTTGCGCCAGCATCAAGGCTGTTTTCCACCAGCTCTTTTACAACCGATGCAGGACGCTCAACCACTTCCCCCGCCGCAATCTGGTTTGCCAGCTGAGGCGGTAAAATTTGTATCGGCATGGTGGATATCCTTTTGGCTGACAGCCCGGCGCGTGGCCGGGCGAACAATCAGGATGCAGGGATTTTCAGGTTCTGCCCCAACATTACGTTGGTCGACTTCAGATTGTTGGTCTGCATTATCGCTTTCGGACTGACGCCATAGTGTGCGGCGATACCGGTCAGGGAATCCCCGACGACCACTTTGTGCCGCACAACACCCCGGGCGCGGGTCGTGCGGCTGGCCGTGGCAGTGGCGGGCACCTTCAGCCGCTGTCCGACCCAGACCACATCCCGCTTCAGCGTATTCAGCTCACGCAGCGTCGCCATGCTGACGCCATACTTCGCGGCAATACCGGAAAGCGTCTCACCGCGCGTCACCGTATGACGCTGCGTTGCCCCCGTATATTGCGTCACCCCGGTCGCCGGGTTGCTGGCGACGCTAACCGCCGGCGACGAGCCCAGCGGCCGGTTTTCCTCCTTTGGGATGGATTGCAGCGGGTGCGCCAGGAAATAAGTGCGCAGACCTTTGTAGATCGACTGCGCAATCTTATCCTGGTGTGCGCTACTGCCAAGCAGTCGCTCCTCCGAGGAATTACTGATGAAGCCGGTTTCCACCAGCAGAGAAGGAATGTCAGGTGAACGCAGCACGCCCAGGCTGGCATGTTCAGGCAGCCGTTTATGCAGCGAGGTGACGCCGCGCAGCTGCTGCAACACTTTCTGCGCGATGTCATATCCGACGCGCTGCGAGTGACCAAACTGCAGGTCCAGCACCGCCTGGCTGAGGTAGGGATCCGCCTGGCTGTTAGCCAGCAGGTCGCCTGCGCCGCCCAGCAGCTCAGACTGTTTCTCTTTCTGCTCCAGCCAGTTAGCCATCTCGTTATTGGCACGGCGGTTGGATAAGACCCAGACCGATGCACCGGTGGCTGCGTGGCTCGGCGCCGCATCCGCATGGATTGACACCAGCACGTTCGCATTGGCTTTACGCGCCACGTCAGAACGGCCCATCACCGAGATAAAATAGTCACCATCGCGGGTCAGAACGCCTTTGAACATCGGATCGTTGTTCAGCAGCACCCGCAGTTTACGTGCAATCGCGATAGTGACGTTCTTCTCCTGCAGCCCGCGCTGTCCGATGGCGCCCGGGTCCTGACCGCCATGCCCGGCGTCAATCGCCACAATCACCGTGTCATTGTGGCTGACCGCCGCGCCAGGGCGTACCGTGCTGGCAGAACTGCTCACTGAGGTAACCGGATTGGCGTTAAATGGATTGGCAGCGGCACTCTGGACGGGCGCTCGCGACGGGGCTGTCACCGGAGCGGGTGCGCTGCGCGTCACCGCCGGCGCTTTACCGGTAATCGTGAAGACCACGCTGTAGCTGTTGCCATTGCGCTGGGTAACCGCACGGGTTTTCCCTGCCTGCGTCAGCTCAAACACCAGCCGCACGCTCTGTTTATCTTTCGGGGTACTTGTCCGAATCCGCTTTACGATATTTTCCCCGCTGAAGTTCAGCGGCAGTCCCTGAACCACGCCGCTCTGGCGCACATCAAGCACCACACGATCGGGATTGCGCAGCGGGAAGAAGCCGTAAACAGGCTGTCCGGCAAAGTTCAGGGTAATGGTGGCCTGGCTGTCGCCGTTAGCCACTTTAATATCGGACAACGTGGCGGCAAACAGCGGCGTACAGACCAGCAGCAGCAGTGTCACCAGCGCGATTTTCATCCGTGACATCATGCCTGATCCCTGCCCTGATCAACGTGTTCAATCCATTGCTGTCCGGCTGCGGATTGTGCCGTCAGCTCCACTTCCCGCGCCTCACCCACATAGCGCAGCGTCAGTGTGACATCGGGCGACGGCAGAAAACCAGCGCCCTGCTGCGGCCATTCGACCAGACAGATTGCCTCGCCGCTGAAATAGTCGCGGATCCCCATGAACTCCAGCTCTTCGGGATCGGCCAGGCGGTAGAGGTCGAAATGATAAAGGGTGCGATCACCCAGCGCATAAGGCTCCACCAGAGTGTAAGTAGGGCTTTTAACGTTGCCCTGATGGCCGAGCGCCTGAAGAAAGCCGCGGCTGAAGGTGGTTTTACCCGCCCCCAGATCGCCATAGAGATAAATCACTGCCGCGCTGCCACAGGCGCGCGCCAGCTGAGCGCCCAAACTGAGCGTAGCCGCCTCATCGGGCAAAGAGATAACACAGGTCTTCATGCTTCTTTATTCATCTCAGGATTAACAAACTGCCACAGTAGATCCAGTAAATCTGTTGCCAGCATACCGCGCGTGCCGCGTTGTGCCGCCACCGCATCGGCTGCGGCACCATGCGCCACGCAGCCAGCGCAGGCCGCCCCGAACAGCGGCAGTTGCTGACCCATCAGCGAGGCGATGATGCCACTCAACAGGTCGCCCATACCGCCGGAGGCCATACCGGCATTGCCCACATCAGCAAAGGCCATTTCGCCCTGCTCGCTGGCAATAATCGTACCGGCACCTTTCAGTACCACTACGCCACCATATTGCTGCGCCAGTCTCTGCGCTGCATGTAAGCGGTCACTCTCAATTTCACTGGTCTTGATATTAAGCAAACGTGCCGCTTCGCCAGGATGCGGCGTAATGATGCGATTCTGACGTTTCTCCGCACTGATTGCCAGCAGGTTAAGTGCATCTGCGTCCCAAAGCATCGGCTTTTCACTGCCTGCCACTGCTTTCAGCGCCTGCTTACCCCACTCGCGCTGTCCTAATCCAGGCCCGACCGCGATGACATCGGCCCACTCCAGCGCCTCTTTCAGGCGTTCATCGGACAGTTCATCGACCATCACTTCGGGGCGGGCTGTCAGAATCGGGATAATGTTATCTTTGTGAGTGAGTACTCGCACCAACCCACTGCCGGTGCGCAACGCGGCCTCAGCCGTCATGCGCACTGCCCCGGCCGTTCCGGCATCGCCTCCGACGACCAGCAGACGGCCATGGTTGCCTTTATGCGAGGTGGGTTTGCGCGGCTTGAGCCAGCGGGTCAGTGCGCTGGCATCATAACGCGCCATCGGCGCGGTTTCTCCCGCGAGAAACGTCGCCAGGCCAAGGTCGGCATAATAGAGCGTGCCGATAACGTCGCGGGCTTTGCCGGTAAGCTGGCCTGGCTTCAGCGCCACGACGCTCAGGGTATGTGTGGCGTTAATCACCTCACCGGGCGTCGTGCCGTTTCGCGCGGATAAGCCGGAGGGCATGTCGATGGCGAGGATCGGTGCCGCGTGGGCGTTTGCCTGCTGAATCAGCGTGGCATAGGGTTCCGCAGGCGCGCGCTGTGTGCCGGTGCCCAGCAGCGCATCGACAATCACATCCACCTGCTCTGGCCAGGCCGCACCAGCCGCATGGATCTCGCCGCCCGCATCCAGCCAGGCGTCCCGGGCGCGCTGCGCCTCTTCCGGTAACGCTTTTTCACTGTCACACGCCAGCAGCGTGATGGTTTTACCCGCGGCCTGTCCCAGTCGGGCCAGCACATAGCCATCCCCGCCATTGTTACCGTGGCCGCACAAAATCAGCCAGTGGCGGGCGTCAGGCCAGTGCCGGTTCAGATGCTCATAGGCGGCCTGCCCGGCGCGCAGCATCAGTTCATAGAGGGTAATGCCAAGGGCATCGGCTCCCTGCTGCTCAAGCTGCGCCACCGCCTGCGCAGGCCAGACAGAATATGGTAAACTGCGGTCGTTTCTCTTCGAATCCTGGTCACTCATGTCATACCCTCTCGATCTTCATCAGTTTGCACAACAGATTAAACAGTGGGGATTAGATCTCGGCTTTCAGCAGGTCGGCATCACCGATACCGATCTCAGTGCGGAAGAGCCGCGCCTGCAGGCGTGGCTGGAGAAGCAGTATCATGGCGAGATGGAGTGGATGGCGCGACATGGCATGATGCGGGCGCGTCCGCATGAACTGCTTCCCGGCACGCTGCGCGTCATCAGCGTTCGCATGAACTACCTTCCGGCCAAAGCCGCCTTTGCCAGCACGCTGAAAAATCCCCGACTGGGCTATGTCAGCCGTTATGCATTAGGCCGCGATTACCACAAAGTATTACGCAATCGCCTGAAAAAGCTCGGAGAAATGATCCAGCAGCATTGCAGCGAGCTTAACTTCCGGCCCTTTGTGGACTCGGCCCCGCTGCTTGAGCGACCGCTGGCAGCTAAAGCAGGACTGGGGTGGACCGGCAAACATTCGCTGATTCTGAATCGTGAAGCTGGCTCGTGGTTTTTCCTCGGCGAGCTGCTGATCGATATACCCCTGCCGATTGATACGCCGCAGCAGGAGCAGTGTGGCCGCTGTGTCGCCTGCATGACCATCTGCCCGACCAGCGCTATCGTTGAGCCTTACGTCGTGGATGCCCGGCGCTGTATTTCCTATCTTACTATCGAGCTGGAAGGGGCGATCCCGGAAGCGTTTCGCCCGCTGATGGGCAACCGGATTTATGGCTGTGATGACTGCCAGTTGATCTGTCCGTGGAATCGTTACGGGCAACTCAGCGATGAAAGTGACTTCTCTCCCCGCGCGGCCCTGCATGCACCGGAGCTTATCGATCTGTTTCAGTGGGATGAGGCGAAATTTTTGCGTATCACCGAAGGCTCGGCGATTCGACGGATTGGTCATTTGCGCTGGCTGCGTAATATTGCGGTAGCGCTGGGTAATGCGCCCTGGTCAGCGGATATTGTGCCAGTACTGGAACAGCGGCTCGGAGAGAGTGAACTGCTGGATGAACATATTCTGTGGGCGGTCGCCTGTCAGCAGCAGAAACGCCAGCAACTCGTCGTGGACGTACAGCCTGCTCAGCAGAAACGTCTGGTGCGTGCCATTGAAAAAGGTTTACCCCGTGATGCGTGATTAACCAGCCAGCCGGCAGTTTATCGTTTTCCACACGCTGTGAATAAAAATAAAAAGCTGTTGTCATTCAACTGCAATAACGGGCGTTTCACGCTGGAATAACAAATTGAAATATCCTCATAATCATAAATATCAATAACTTAAGAAAAAGTTGTGTTTATTTAATAATGAGTCTACCGCTTCGTTTTAACGATAAAGCTGTGGATAACTCTGTTCAGAAACATTTTACAGATCGCCGTAAAAGGCGCAGACGATGGGGTGCCGTGCTGTGGATAACCTTAGGCTGACAATCAAAATCAGACGACGATAAACCGTCGGATAACTGATCACAATGAGGTTGATGTTAAATCTGGAGCGGGAAACGAGACTCGAACTCGCGACCCCGACCTTGGCAAGGTCGTGCTCTACCAACTGAGCTATTCCCGCATAGAAGGGCACTGCTAAACAAAACTGGAGCGGGAAACGAGACTCGAACTCGCGACCCCGACCTTGGCAAGGTCGTGCTCTACCAACTGAGCTATTCCCGCAAAGAGGGTACTGCTGATTAAAACTGGAGCGGGAAACGAGACTCGAACTCGCGACCCCGACCTTGGCAAGGTCGTGCTCTACCAACTGAGCTATTCCCGCGCCTTGTACCGTCACTAAATTCTTCACCGGTACGGGGTGCGCATTATACGAGAAATCGTTGCTGCTGCAAGCGTCTGAAAGCAGAATTTTTCGTTTTCAGCGCGTTTGCCGATTAAATAGGCAACCTGGCGATTTCATGCGCACCCTTCGCGGATTAAAGCTGCAAAAAGTGTTCGCGGTAGTAAGCGAGCTCCGCCACTGACTCGCGGATATCATCCAGCGCCTGGTGTGTGCCGCCTTTTTTGAAGCCTGGCAGGATAGAGGGTTTCCAGCGGCGGGCCAGCTCTTTCAGGGTGCTGACATCCAGATAGCGATAGTGGAAGTACGCCTCCAGCTCAGGCATGTACTTAAACAGGAAGCGCCGATCCTGCCCGATGCTGTTGCCGCAGATAGGCGAGGTGTTCGCCGGCACCCACTGCTTCAGAAATTCCAGGGTAGCCAGCTCCGCCGCGCGATCGTCAATCGTGCTCGCCTTCACCCGCTCAACCAGACCGCTGTTGGTGTGGGTGCGGACATTCCACTCATCCATCAGCGCCAGCTGCGCGTCAGACTGATGAACCGCGATAACCGGCCCTTCCGCCAGAATGTTCAGGTTGGCATCAGTCACCAGGGTCGCAATCTCAATAATACGGTCGTGAGCCGGATCAAGCCCGGTCATCTCAAGATCAATCCAGATCAGGTTCTGTTCATTTCCAGTAGCCATGCTGTTTCCTGCGGTTGCTATAGTCGTCATTCACAATGAATAAGGTGTATCATAGACGTTTTGCCCAGCCGGGCGAAATCTGGCTAATGCTGTGAGGGTGAGTGAGTAAAAATAAACTGTCGAAGGGCCAACAACGCCGCGTAAGCGCTAACCACGATCGCCGTCTCAATCAGCGTAAAGAGCGCCCGGAAGCGGACGACAACCTGTTTGGGGAAGCCGCAGATGGGGTTGTTGTCAGCCGTTTCGGCATGCACGCTGACGTTGAGGATAGCGCAGGCGTTGCCCACCGCTGCAATATCCGCCGCACGATCCGTTCGCTGGTGACCGGCGATCGGGTGCTGTGGCGTCCGGCAACCAGCGGCGGCAAAGGGATTGTGGAAGCGGTGCATGAACGCACCAGTGTGCTGACCCGTCCCGATTTTTATGACGGTGTGAAGCCGATGGCGGCCAACATCGATCAGATCATTATTGTCTCTGCGATCCTGCCGGAGCTGTCGCTTAACATCATCGATCGCTATCTGGTGGCCAGCGAGACCCTGGAGATCGAGCCGCTACTGGTCCTCAACAAAACCGATCTGCTGGATGAGCGCGCACGCGCCGTGGTCGATGAGCAGATGGATATCTACCGTGCGATTGGCTATCGCGTAGTGATGGTCTCCAGCCGGGCGAAAAATGGCCTGGACGATCTCGAAGCCGCCTTAACCGATCGCGTCAGTATCTTTGCCGGTCAGTCCGGCGTCGGCAAGTCGAGCCTGCTGAACGCCCTGCTCGGCTTCGACAAAGAAGAGCAGCTCGCGATTCTGACCAACGAGGTGTCAGACGGCTCCGGCTTAGGTCAGCACACCACCACCGCCTCACGGCTCTATCACTTCCCGCACGGCGGGGATGTTATCGACTCACCCGGCGTGCGCGAGTTCGGCTTATGGCACCTGGAGCCGGAACAGATTACCCGCGGATTTGTCGAATTTCGCGCCTTCCTGGGTGCATGCAAATTCCGCGACTGCAAACATGGCAGCGACCCGGGCTGTGCGATTCGCGAAGCGGTGGAAGCCGGTAAAATTCATCGCTCCCGTTTCGACAACTACCACCGTATCCTGGAGAGCATGGCGCAGGTAAAAACGCGTAAAAATTTCCCTGACGGTGAGAGTTAACCGGTATAACCGCGTGATCCGGTCTGACCAGAAGATTTTGCGAGGTGCCTTCCATTAGGCGACCCAGACCGTGCAGCATGCGCGGAATCAGGTATAGTCGCCATCAGAACGGGGCACTGCTACAATCCGCTTCCTTTTTTTCAACGTCATAAAATAGCCAGGAGGCTAAGGTGTTTGATCGTTTAAAACTCGGCTTGAATCATATTCTCCCGAAGAAATGGCTGACTGAACTCGCCGGTTGGGGCGCCAGTCGCCGCGGTGGTTGGTTGACCAAACTGGTCATTGACATCTTTGTCTGGTTTTACAAAGTCGACATGGCGGAAGCACGAAAGCCCGACACCGCCAGCTATCGGACGTTTAATGACTTTTTCGTGCGTCCGCTGAAAGAGGATGCGCGTCCGGTGGATGCTGACGCCAGCCTGATCGCCCTGCCCGCAGATGGCGCTATCAGCCAGCTCGGCCACATCGACGGTGACCAGATTTTCCAGGCCAAAGGTCATCACTACTCGCTTGAAGCACTGCTGGCGGGTGATGAGCGAATGGCGGCCCGGTTTGTGGAGGGCGAATTCGTCACGACCTATCTGGCCCCGCGTGATTATCACCGCGTTCATATGCCGTGCAACGGTATCCTGCGTGAGATGATCTATGTGCCTGGCGATCTCTACTCGGTCAATCCGCTGACCGCGCGTAACATCCCGAATCTGTTCGCCCGTAACGAACGCGTCATCTGCTACTTTGAAACCGATATCGGGCCGATGGTGCAGATCCTGGTGGGCGCCACCATTGTTGGCAGTATCGAAACCGTCTGGGCAGGCACGATTACGCCACCGCGTGAAGGCGTAATTAAGCGCTGGCACTATCCGGCAGCGGATGATGAAGGCGCCGTGGTCCTGCTGAAAGGTCAGGAGATGGGTCGCTTCAAACTCGGCTCTACCGTCATCAACCTGTTCGCACCGGGCCGCGTTAAACTGGCTGAAAGCCTGGAAGCGGAAAGTAAAACCCGTCTGGGACAACCGCTGGCCCTGGCGCTGCCGGTCGCGACAGACCTCTCCGACGTCATCGTCGACTAAATTGAGTGTCCTCCGTGCGTTCGATTCTCCTTCTGCTGCTGAGCCTCTGGCTCAGCAGCCCGGCCTTTGCGGCCAGCCTTCCTGACGCCAGCCAGC
Organism: Pantoea sp. GM_Pan_3; assembly: GCF_026541045.1. Lineage (NCBI taxonomy): Bacteria > Pseudomonadati > Pseudomonadota > Gammaproteobacteria > Enterobacterales > Erwiniaceae > Pantoea > Pantoea sp. GM_Pan_3. Next base: position 423,003 of record NZ_JALNVA010000003.1, read on the forward strand.
TCAAACAGCAGCTGGAAGAGATAAAATCGGCCAAAAGCTCGCCCGCGCAGGCAGAGCAGATCCAGTCGATTGAAGCCGCCCTGAATTTCCTCTCTGAACGTGATGACTCCCTGGAGCGCGCAGCGCAGTATCAGCAGGTCATTGATGATTTTCCGCGTCTGGCGCGGGAGTTGCGTCAGCAGATCGCCACGCTCAGCGACAGCGGAAAAACAGTGCGCAGTAATATGAGCAGCGCCGAACTGGATCAGGAGATCCTGCAGGTCAGCAGTCAGCTTCTGGAAGAGGGGCGGCAGGCGCGCCAGGAGCAGGATCGGGCGCGGGAAATCAGTGATTCGCTGTCGCAACTGCCGCAGCAGCAGACGGATGCCCGCCGGGCGATGACGGAGAGTGAGCGTCGTCTGCAGAGTGCCAGCAACAGCAGCTCACCGCAGGGGCAGCTTCAGCTGGCGGCTCGCCAGGCGGAAAATGCGGCGAATAAAGCACTCGTCGATGAGCTTGACCTGGCACAACTCTCTGCCAATAACCGTCAGGAACTGGCGCGGATGCGGGCGGAAGCCCATCAGCGTAAAGCAACGCAGCTGGATAACTACCTGCAGGCGCTGCGCAATCAACTCAATGACCAGCGGCAACGCGAAGCCGAAGTTGCGCTGGCCCGCACCGAGCAGCTGGCAGAAAACAGCGGTGATTTGCCGCAGGACATCAGCGATCAGTTCCGGGTTAACCGTGAACTCTCTGTCGCTCTGAATCAGCAGGCGCAGCGGATGGATCTGGTCGCGTCGCAACAGCGTCTCGCCACTAACCAGATCATTCAGGTTCGTCAGGCTCTCTCGACGCTGCGTGAGCAGTCGCAGTGGCTGGGTGCCTCTAACCTGCTGGGTGAAGCGCTGCGGGCACAGGTTGCGCGACTGCCCGAGATGCCAAAGTCCCAGCAGATTGACAGCGAGATGGCGCAACTTCGCGTGCAGCGTCTCTACTACGAAGATCTGATGGCGCAGCAGGAAACCCTGCGTAAGGGGCATCAGGCCAATGGTCAGCCCTTTACCGCCGAGCAGAAGCGTATCCTCGATGCGCAACTCCGCACCCAGCGTGAACTGCTCAATTCGCTGATCTCCGGCTGTGACACGCTGATTCTGGAGATCACCAAGCTGAAGGTCGGCAATACTCAGCTTCAGGATGCGCTCAGTGAAGTCAAAGATGCGACGCACCGCTATCTCTTCTGGACCGCCGACGTCAGCCCGATTGGGCTGAGCTATCCGCTGGACCTGGCGAGAGATCTTTCCCGACTGCTGTCGCTGGATACGCTGGGTCAGCTTGGGAAAGCGATAGCAATGATGTTTACCAGTCGCAACACGGTGCTGCCAATTATTGGTGCGCTGCTGCTGGTTGGCTTCAGTATCAGTTCGCGCCGCCACTTCAATGCTTTTCTGGATCGTTCTGCCAGCAAAGTCGGCAAAGTGACACAGGATCGCTTTCGTCTGACCATCCGCACCGTGTTCTGGTCGATTCTGGTGGCGCTGCCGCTGCCGGTGTTGTGGGGTACGCTGGGGTATGGCCTGCAGAACGCCTGGCCCTACCCTATCGCAGTGGCGATTGGTGATGGCATTACCGCCACGCTGCCGCTGCTGTGGGCATTCATGATCAGCGCCGCCTTTGCCCGCCCCAACGGACTGTTCATCGTCCATTTCCGCTGGCCGCAGAACCGGGTCGCGCGCGCCATGCGCTACTACTCGCTGAGTATCGGGCTGATTGTGCCGCTGATCATGTTGCTTATCGCCTTTGGTAATCTTGAAGACCGGAAGTTCTCAGCATCGCTGGGCCGCCTCTGTTTCATCCTGATCTGCGGGGCCATCAGCATCGTCACCGTCAGCCTGAAGCGTTCCGGCATCCCGCTCTATCTCGATAAAGAGGGAAACGGCGATAACATAGTGAACCGGATGCTCTGGAACATGATGATCGCCATGCCGCTGATGGCAGCCCTCGCCTCTGCCGTAGGGTATCTGGCGACTGCGCAGGCGCTGCTGGCCCGTCTGGAAACCTCAGTCGCTATCTGGTTCCTGCTGCTGGTCATCTATCACATCATTCGCCGCTGGATGCTGATTCAGCGGCGGCGTCTGGGCTTTGATCGCGCCCGTCAGCGCCGTGCCGATATGCTGGCGAACCGGGCGCGCAGTGAAGAAGAGAAAGAGCAAGGCACCCAGAACACCGACGCGATTGAAGTCGAGGAGCCGGTGATCGACCTGGATGCGATCAGTGCGCAGTCGCTGCGGCTGGTGCGATCCCTTCTGACATTGATCGCCCTGGTCTCGGTGATTGTCCTGTGGTCTGAAATTCACTCGGCCTTCGGCTTCCTGGAGAATATCCAGCTGTGGGATGTCAGTACCTCCGTGCAGGGCGTGGAGTCGATTCAGCCGATTACCCTGGGGTCGGTGCTGATTGCCATTCTGGTGTTTATCATCACGACTCAGCTGGTGCGCAACATGCCAGCCCTGCTTGAGCTGGCGCTGTTACAGCATCTTAATCTGACGCCGGGCACCGGCTACGCCATCACCACACTGACCAAATATCTGCTGCTGCTGATTGGCGGACTCATTGGTTTCTCCATGATCGGCATCGAGTGGTCGAAGCTGCAGTGGCTGGTTGCCGCATTAGGTGTGGGACTGGGGTTTGGTTTGCAGGAGATTTTTGCCAACTTTATCTCAGGCCTGATCATCCTGTTTGAAAAACCGATTCGTATTGGCGACACCGTGACGATTCGCGACCTGACCGGCAGCATTACGCGGATTAACACCCGTGCCACCACCATTACCGACTGGGACCGCAAAGAGATTATCGTGCCGAACAAGGCCTTTATCACCGAACAGTTTATTAACTGGTCGCTCTCCGATTCCGTTACGCGTGTGGTGCTTACCATCCCGGCCCCGGCCAAAGTGAGCAGCGAACAGGTCACCACCATCCTGACGCAGGCGGCGGAACGCTGCAGTTATGTGCTGGATACACCGCAGCCGGAAGCCTTCCTCGTCGATTTGCAGCAGGGGATTCAGCTGTTTGAACTCCGGGTGCATGCCGCGGAGATGGGACATCGTATGCCCCTGCGTCACGAGCTGCATCAGCTCATCCTGCGCGGATTTGAGCAGCACGGTATTGAGATGCCGTTCCCGCCGTTCCAGATGCGCATGGAGACCCTGGGTAAGAAGCTGCCTGCCAGTAACGGGACACCGGCGGCCCGTGCCTATAAATCAGGTGGCCTGTAAGAGAGCATGCCTGGCAGAGTCGGGGGAATGTGAAGTTAAGCTGATAAAGTGTGCGCAGGGTGAATTTAACCGCGACGAATAAACCTGAAGCGAGGGGAACACGGTCAGAAGAGGAAAGCGTCCCGCACCAGGGATGGTGCGGGCCGAGCGTGTCATGGATGACGGCTTTTGCGTCTTTCCGATCTGACCGTGTTCCCCGCGCAGGCACCCTCTCACAGCCAGATGAACCCGAATTTGTCACAAACAAAACGCCCGGCCAAAGCCGGGCGTTTTCAGTCAGTGACGTCTGCTACTGCTTAACGAACGCCTCTCCCTGTTCGATATCTTTCTTCAGGGTTTCCAGCATGCCTGACAGCGCCTGCTGCTCATACGCACTGAGTGTACCGATAGGCTTGCGTTCAGCAATCCCGTTTTTACCCAGCAGCAGCGGCTGTGAGAAGAAGCGCGCATGTTCGCCCTCACCTTCCACATAGGCACACTCCACCACGTTCGCTTCGCCATTCAGCGCGCGTACCAGTGACAGCCCGAAACGCGCAGCTGCCTGCCCCATCGACAGCGTGGCCGAACCGCCACCGGCTTTGGCTTCCACGACCTCGGTGCCGGCGTTCTGAATACGTTTGGTCAGATCCGCCACCTCCTGATCGCTGAAGCTCACTCCTTTGACCTGAGAGAGCAGCGGCAGAATGGTCACGCCAGAGTGGCCGCCAATCACCGGCACTTCAACCTGGTCAGGCTGCTTGCCTTTCAGCGCCGCGACAAAAGTATTGGCGCGAATGATATCCAGCGTGGTGACGCCAAACAGACGGTTCTTATCGTAGACACCATGCTTTTTCAGCACTTCCGCCGCGATAGCAACGGTAGTGTTGACGGGGTTAGTGATCACCCCGATCAGGGCTTTTGGCGCGGTTGCCGCCACCTGTTCAATCAGGTTACGGACGATACCGGCGTTAACATTAAACAGGTCCGCACGATCCATACCGGGTTTGCGTGCGACACCTGCTGAAATCAGGACCACGTCGGCACCTTTCAGGGCTGGCGTCGCGTCTTCTCCGCTGAACCCTTCAATAGTGACGGCAGTGGGAATATGGCTGAGATCAACGGCAACACCCGGTGTCACCGGGGCGATGTCATACAGTGAGAGTGCTGAACCTGCCGGAAGCTGGGTTTTGAGCAGAAGTGCGAGCGCCTGGCCTATGCCGCCAGCGGCACCGAGAACGGCAACTTTCATTCTTGACTCCTTATTAAGGTGGGGCAGAGATGGGCCGAAATTCTATCTGTGTCAGACCTTAATCAACTGCTCAGGCGAAAATGATAATCCGCTGTTAATTCTACGTGTTTTCACACTTAATCGCCGGATTCAAAAGTTACTTATCATGTCGCCTGAATGACCGACAACCGTGCCGTCGTCAGACAGAGAACGGCTATGTTCGTTTTCTGTTACTACACCACCAATAGTATAACAACTTTGCAACCTTCGCCTTTCGGGGCTGTGACAGGGGTTTTGGTCTGAAGGGATTTATTTGCTATTATCGCCGCCCGCTAGCCGCCCGAACCCTGCTCATCAATCGACCGATTGCATAAAAATGCATTTAAATGCATAATCACCACTCTGCCGCGGGCGGATGCGCGGTTATTCTTTCTATTTATTGGTAACCTATGCGAAACCCATCGAAACAAGACGATCTGATCAAGGCTTTCAAGGCCTTATTAAAAGAAGAAAAATTCAGTTCCCAGGGCGAAATTGTTCAGGCGCTTCAGGATGAGGGCTTTGAAAATATCAACCAGTCCAAAGTCTCGCGGATGCTGACCAAGTTTGGCGCAGTGCGCACCCGTAATGCCAAAATGGAAATGGTCTATTGCCTGCCTGCCGAACTGGGTGTGCCGACGACCACCAGCCCGTTAAAAAACCTGGTGCTGGATATCGACTACAACGATGCGCTGGTGGTCATTCACACCAGTCCGGGCGCAGCACAGCTGATTGCACGCCTGCTGGATTCATTAGGAAAGTCGGAAGGAATTCTTGGCACCATTGCCGGGGATGACACCATCTTTATTACCCGTGCGCGTGACTTCACGGTCAAGCAACTGCATAGCGCGATCCTCAACCTGTTTGAACAGGAACTCTGATCGCTGACTGGCGGCCGGCCATCCTGCGCCTGGTCGTCAGTTCATCTCTCTGCCCGCGCTTTCTCTGCGGTTTGCGCTTCTCCTCTTCCCGTTACGCGCTCCTCTCGTGACTGCCGTTCTGCGAGGCTTGCCCCCGTTTTCAGGCAGCAGGCTGGTGGTCAGATAGCGTCGTCTGCTTCACCTTCTGCGCTATTTTACACTGCTTTACATCACTAATCCGGCCGCATTGCCCGGATCCAGATCAAACACCAGCCCGATATACCACCTTCTTTCGCACGAAACGTTAAAGTCATTTATCCCCTTGTTTCTGCTGTTAAAACACGCTCAAAGCTCATTTTTCACCCTGTTTTTATAACGTCCGGTTATTAAAAGTAGCCATAAGGATAAAGAATCACAAAAAAACATTATTAGCGCGGTATTAATTTCTGACGTTATTAGTCCTATACTTCTTTTCGTGATGCAAATCACACTAACTAAAAAGATAAAAACAGACGACGAGGAAAATTTCATGAACGTAAAAACTACCATCGCTGCTCTTAGCGTGCTCTCTGCCCTGTCATTCGGTGCTGTGGCAGCAGAATCTATCAGCGCCTCTCAGGCACAGGATCTGCAGGCTGTCGGCACCATCAGTGTCAGCGGCGTAGCGGGCTCACCGATGGATATCCGACAGAAACTGAGCGACAAAGCCGATCAGCAGGGCGCAAAAGCCTATCGCGTCATCGAGGCTTACAACAACGGCAATTACCATGCGACCGCCGCGCTCTATAACTAAGGCGTCGCCTCACTCCGTCTGACGCGATAAGCCGCGTGCCGGAGAGCGTAAGCAGAATTTCAGGAGAGCAGAAAATGAAAACCAAACTTGCCATCGCTGCACTGAGCATCGCCCTGTTTTCAGCAGGTGCCAGTGCCGCCAGCCTGGTTTCCAATGAACAGGCGCAGGGTTTGCAGTCAATGAACCAGACCATCAGCATTGCGGGCCGTAACGGCGACCAGACGCATATCCGTCAGGTTCTGTCGGAGAAAGCGGATGCGCAGGGCGCAAGCCACTATCGCATCATCGAAAACAACCAGGACAACACCTGGCATGTGACCGCTGAGCTGTATAAATAATTCACTGTGATGACGCCTTATGGCGTTGAAAATATCGACGACCCGCACCAATGATTAACCGCAGGTTGTTGAATGTAATGAGGAGACGAACATGAACATCAAAACAACCATCGCTACAGTCAGTCTGCTTTCCGTTATGGCGTTCGGCGCTTCCGCCGCGCAGCTGGTAACCGGCGATCAGACGCAGAACCTGCAGCCTGCGGGCACCGTAACCATCAGTGGTACTGCGGGCGCACCGATGGATTATCGCGCTGAACTGTCTCAGAAAGCCGATGAACAGGGTGCCAGCGCCTATAAAGTGATCGAGGCGCGCACCGGTGATAACTACCACATCACCGCACAGCTTTATAAGTAATTCCTCGTCACTATCATGACGAACCCTTTGGCCCCGCTCGCCGGGGCCTTTTTTCATCTGACGTTAAAGTGAAGCTGACCTTCCAGCTCCTCTTCAGCTTCATCAAAGAGTAAAATCAGGGCCCCATAACGCCGTCGCTGTCCTCTGCCCAGATTGATGAACTCAATCTCCAGCGGCATCGGGAGCAGATCCTCCGTCACCACATCCCATAACCCATCCAAATCGCAGATGCGACGCTCATCCAGCGCGAATCGCTCGCTGAACTGGCGGAAAAAATGGGCCTGGTCGACAATTTCATTAAAATCAAAACGCTCGGTTTTCATGCTGACGGCTCCCATGCTCCGTCTGCGGGCGACCTTCGCCGCCCGTGCCCTTCTGCTAGCCCAAACCGCCCAGATGCAGCGCTTTGACCTCCAGATACTCTTCCATGCCGAGTACCGACCCCTCACGGCCCAGACCCGACTCTTTGACGCCGCCAAAGGGTGCCAGCTCGGTTGAAACGGCACATTCGTTAATGCCGATCATGCCACTTTCCAGCGCCGCTGAGACGCGGAACACCCGCTGCAGATTCTGCGTGTAGAAGTAGGCGGCCAGGCCAAATGGCGTATCATTAGCGCGGCGGATCACCTCATCTTCATCATCGAAGCGGAAGCAGGCGGCAACCGGGCCAAAGGTCTCTTCCTGCGCGAGCTGCATCCCTTCGTGTGCTTCGGCGATTACGGTTGGCTGCCAGAAGTTGCCGCCCAGCGCATGGCGCTCGCCGCCTGCCAGCAGTTTGCCACCTTTTGCCAGCGCGTCATTGACGTGCTGCTCCACTTTCTCCACCGCCGACGCTTCAATCAATGGCCCGACAATCACGCCCTCGTCCAGACCATTACCCACCTTAAGCTTGTTCACCTCTGCGGCCAGCTGCGTGGTGAAACGATCGTAAACACTGTTGTGGATGTAGAAACGGTTCACACTGACGCACACCTGACCCGCATTGCGGAATTTGTTCGCAATAGCACCCTGTACGGCGGCATCGATGTCGGCATCGTCAAAGACGATGTAAGGCGCGTTACCGCCCAGCTCCATAGAAACTTTCTTCATGGTTTCGGCGGCATTGCGCATCAGCAGCTTGCCCACCTGGGTTGAACCGGTGAACGAGATCTTCCGCACCGCTTTGCTGGCCATAATGGCGTCGCTGATGGCATGGGTGTCACCCGCTACGGCGTTCAGCACGCCATCCGGGACGCCAGCCTGTTTCGCCAGGGCCAGCAGGGCAAAGGCGGAGAGTGGCGTGTTATTAGCGGGTTTAATGATCCCGGTACAGCCTGCGGCCAGTGCGGGCCCCAGCTTGCGGGTCAGCATCGCCATCGGGAAGTTCCACGGTGTGATGGCGGCCACAACGCCAATCGGTTCACGGGTGGCCAGGATGCGGGAACCCGCTTTGGCGGGCGGAATGATCTCGCCATTGGCTCGCTTCGCCTGTTCGGCAAACCACTGGATAAAACTGGCGGCATACTCCACTTCGCCCTCCGCCTCTTTAAGCGGCTTGCCCTGTTCCGTCGTCATCAGTTCGGCCAGCCAGCGTTTGTTCTCAATGATGAGCTGGTACCAGCGAGTGAGAATCTCAGCACGCGCTTTTGCCGTCTGCGCACGCCAGGCGGGAAAGGCGCGTTCTGCTGCGGCAATCGCCTGTTCCGTTTCAGCCTTGCCCGCTTTGGCGACCTGCGCAATGACCTCGCCGGTTGCCGGATTGGTTACATCAAAGGTGGATGCCGCCGGGTGCCACTGGCCGTCTGCCAGATAGCCGGTCTGAAACAGCTCGCTCTGTTGCAGTGATGTCATTGATTCGCTCCTGTCAGTTTTACGCTTGCGTCTGAAGAGTATAGTTGGCAAAAGCGACAGGTTTTGTGACGGGCGGGGATTGCGCAGGCCGCTGCCGATCGCAGCGGCCAGATTCAGATTTGGATGAGCGTGTTCTGGTACTTATCCAGCATCAAGGCCAGGCGTTTTACCGGTTCCGTAACGCTGACAGGCGCCTCGTAATGGACCAGTTTCTCCTGATAGAGGTCCAGCTCTTTCAGCAGGCGTTCAAAATAGTAGCGCCGCTTGTCATCGCTGCTGGCAGAGATGACCCGGTCAGCGGTATAGCGCAGCTGCCGGTGATAAGCAGAGAGATCCGCGTTGATCGGGATGTCTGCGTCACGCAGCCGCTGATGACCGATGATCAGCGTCAGGGCAATACGGTATTTATTGATATCGCCCGGAAACAGATTCAGCAGCAGAAACAGTTGCTGATAGAGGGCCGGCAGATGGTTTTCACGCCGACGCGCCTGATTAGTCGTCATGGCTGAAACCGCCGCATACATAAAGCGGTTCAGCAGCTTACGGCCGGTGCGGGCCTTCGATTTGTCTCGAATCAGCAGAATAACCATCATCGCCACAAAGCAGCCGATGACCTGGCCGAGCACATTGTCGAGAAAGACGTTGATGTGGAACTGCATCGGATTATCGAGAACCAGCACGTTAAGCGTGCCGATCAGCGCCCCCAGTGTGCCGAGCTGACGCCGCTGAATGAAGATGCCACCGATAAAGCCCAGCAGGCCGATGGCGATGCAGAGCAGCAGTGCGCTCTGCTGGGTCGAGGGGAGCACATACATAAAGTAGAGCGCGCCCAGCGGCACCGCAACCGTCATGCCGTAGAGAAAATCTTTTGCCATCATCAGTGGATTAGGCATACGCATCGCCAGCGCAGTGATAACCGCCAGCATGACCATACAGCCGCTGCCCGACGTCCAGCCGGTGTAGAGCCAGAACAGGGAACCCAGCGCGGTCGCCACAAAGGTGCGGATACCGTTGATCATCGCATGGTGTGTTTCGGCGGAGCGCGCCTGAATCACCACCTCGCGCTGCAGGATCTCCTCCTCCAGCGACGTGATCCGGCTGTTACTTCGGATGCCTTTCAGCAGCAGCAGATATTCCGTCGCGGCACCCACCCAGCTGCTCAGCGTCACCGGGGCCGTTTTATCTCTGGCCCCCATCACCCGCCGCATCACCTTCATCCGCTTGTGCACCTCGTCAACCGTCGTGGCGGGCTTCTCAATCATCAGGCGATACTGAGGGGGGATGTAGTCCGGACGCGAATTCTGGATCAGAAAGGTTTCGGCTGCCTGCGTAATCAGGGTCAGCGACAGGGTATTAAGCATCTGCAGCCGGCGGTTACTGTTCTTCCAGCGTGACGACTCCATCATCAGCTGGCTGCGCATGCTGTTAAGGGCGGTGGTGCGCCGGACCAGCGCGCTCCAGGCTTTATCGACCTCCTCTTTGTCACCGTGGGCGACGCAGAGCTGCAGCAGCTGATAGTGCGCCACCAGCAGCGAGTCGACCTCCGCGTCGATCACTTTTTTGATCGAGCGTGGTGAGAAGATCATGTCGGCCAGAATGGCACACAGAATGCCGAGCACGATTTCACTGCAGCGCTCGACCGCATATTGCGGCACCAGGGTCAGACCGCCGCTGGCGTCAGCGGTCACCACGATAATCAGCGCGGTGTAGCCCGCCAGTCCCAGTGCGTAAGAGTTTTCAACTTTGATCAGCGAAGAGAGCCAGACGCAGAGCCCTGCCCAGATGCAGCACAGCAGCAGCATCACAACCGGCGCACGAACGGTGGCGATCATGATAGTCAGCGCGGCGATACAGCCGATAAAGGTCCCGATAATACGCAAAACGCCACGGTAGCGAAGCGCCCCCGAATAGGGATCGCCCCCCGCTGCAAACGCGGTGCCGCCCGCCACAATACCGGCAGTCATCACCGCCCAGCGCGGCGTTTCGAGGTTGAAGTGAAAGCCGACCATCAGTGCTAACACCAGCGCAAAGGTCAGCTTTACCGGGAACCGCAGGAACTCAATCATATCGCCCTCTTAACCAAACTCACGCAGGCGATTAAACAGGCGGACCATCGGTGAAACCTGCTCAGGCTGACGATCGGCCTGACCGGTAATGACCACGGTCGCCGTTGTCCCGGCCGGGAAGCGGTTGCCGGGCTGCTGATCCAGACGGATGCGCACCGGAACACGCTGCGCCAGACGGACCCACTCCAGGTTGGAATCGACCGTTGCCATACCTTTACTGTCAACCGAGCTGCTGCTGTTGGTGACACCGGCCGCCACACTATCTACGGTCCCCCGCAGCACAATGTTGCTGCCAAGTGGCGTCACTTCCGCACGGAAGCCCTTCTCTACGCCATGCAGCTTGGTCTCTTCCAGATAGGCCAGCACATAGTAGGAGTGCTGCTGCACCAGGGCGACCGCCACAGAGCCGCGGGTAATGAACTCGCCCTGATAGACATTCAGGTTGGTGACCCAGCCATCGGAGGGCGCTTTCACGGTGGTGCGCTCCAGATCGATCTTCGCCAGATCGCGTGTCGCCACCGATTTCGCCAGCTGATGTTCGCTGGTCTGCAGATCGTTGTTGGACTGCTCAATCGCCTCGCGCGACATCGCCGAAGTGCCGAGCTGGTTACGGCGGCCGGCTTCGCGCCGTTTCTCACTCACCAGCGCCTGGTAATATTCCACGTCTGCCTGAGCCTGCTCGAGCGCCTTTTGATAGCGTGGGCGGTCAACCACAAACAGCGTGTCGCCCTTCTTCACCAGTTGGTTGTCGTGCACCGGAACGTCGGTGATCAGGCCGGTCACGTCAGGTGAGATCGCCACTACGTCTGCCGCGAAGCGCGCATCACGCGTCCAGGGGGATTCGGTATAGAACACCCAGGCACGGAAGATGATAACCACAGCAATAATGACCAGCAGGAGTGTAATCGCGTAACGCGCGATTTTTCTTATGAGTGCTTTCACTTAAACCTCAGACTAATAAACGGGAGACAAGGTAAAACACACAGCAGTAAAGCGCTGTATTAAAAAGTGCCGGATGCCAGACAAGATCGTAAATACCGCTCGGCGTCAGCACACGTTTCACTAACCAGAACAGCATCAGTGAGAGAATAAGTTCGATGAATACGGGCGGAAACGAGAGCCCAAACATGACAAATACCGGAAGCACACTCATCAGAAATCCTTAGTTCAACCTTGCCGGGAGTCTCCTTTGCCTTTTCAGCTGTCACAGCAAACCCAGCTGTCACAGCAAACCCAGCTGACAGCGCGATACAAACCGCAGCTGGCTTAATAATAGCGTATCATCACAGGGCATCAGGCAATGAAGAGTCACCGGGAGATACCCCGGCGCGCTTATAATAACGCGCCTGACTATAAGTTTTCTACAGAATGTGATCTAAATCACTTTTAAGCCAGAGTAAATAATGGAACGACTGAAGGGCATGTCTGTCTTCGCCAAAGTGGTCGAACTTGGTTCGTTTACCGCGGCGGCGCGTCAGCTTCATCTGAGTGTCTCCTCAATCAGCCAGATCGTCGCGAAGCTGGAAGATACGTTACAGGTTAAGCTGCTGAATCGCAGTACCCGCAGTATCGGGCTCACCGAAGCGGGCAAAATCTACTATCAGGGCTGCCGCCGTATGCTGGCGGAAGCGACGCAGGTGCATGAACAGCTTTATGCGTTTAACAACACGCCCATTGGGGTGCTGCGTATCGGCAGCTCCTCGACCATGGCACAGAACGTGTTAGCGGGCATGACCAGCGATATGCTGCGCGACTATCCGGGGCTGAGCGTAAACCTGGTGACCGGCGTCCCCGCTCCGGACCTGATCGCGGACGGTCTGGACCTGGTGATTCGGGTCGGGGCCTTAAAAGATTCCAGCCTGTTTTCACGTCGCCTTGGCGCGATGCCGATGGTGGTGTGCGCCGCCAGGAGCTATCTGGCGCAGCATGGCACGCCGGAGAAACCGGGGGATATCGATAACTTTTCCTGGCTGGAATACAGCGTACGGCCCGACAACAACTTCGAGCTGATTGCGCCAGAAGGCATCGTCACCCGGCTGGCCCCGCAGGGACGGTTTGTCACCAATGATTCGCTGACACTGCTACGCTGGCTGAAGTCCGGTAACGGCATCGCCTATGTGCCGATGATGTGGGTGATTGATGAGATCACCGCAGGTGAGGTCGATATTCTCTTTCCGCAATATCAGTCCGATCCGCGACCGGTCTATGCGCTCTATACCGAGAAGGATAAGTTGCCGCTCAAGGTACAGGTCTGTATCGACTATCTGACCGGCTATTTTGAGCAGGTTGCGGAACAGTATCAGCTGCACCGCAAAAGCTGACAACCCGCCAGCGGGCGGGTTGTCGGGGTCACATCAGGCGGTGCCGCCGATGGTGAGTTTGTCCAGCTTCAGCGTTGGCTGACCCACACCGACCGGCAGGCTCTGCCCCTCTTTGCCGCAGACGCCCACGCCTTTATCCAGCGCCAGGTCATTGCCGACCATCGAGATCTGCTGCATCGCTTCAATACCGGAGCCGATCAGGGTTGCACCTTTAACCGGTTTGGTGATCTTGCCCTTCTCAATCAGATAGGCCTCTGAGGTGGAGAAGACAAACTTGCCGGAGGTGATATCCACCTGACCGCCACCAAAGTTGGGCGCATAGATGCCATATTCAACGCTTTCGATGATGTCCTGCGGCGTTGATTTGCCGGCCAGCATATAGGTGTTGGTCATACGCGGCATGGGCAGATGCGCATAGGATTCGCGGCGACCGTTACCGGTCGGGCTGACGCCCATCAGTCGCGCATTCAGCTTGTCCTGCATGTAGCCTTTCAGCACGCCATTCTCAATCAGCATGTTGTACTGACCCGGCACGCCTTCGTCATCGACCGCCAGTGAACCCCGCAGCCCTTCAAGGGTGCCGTCATCCACCACGGTGCAGAGTTCTGACGCGACCTGCTGACCGATTTTACCGCTGAACACGGAGGTGCCACGGCGATTGAAGTCGCCTTCCAGACCGTGCCCCACCGCTTCATGCAGCAGCACGCCAGGCCAGCCCGCGCCCAGCACCACCGGCAATGCGCCCGCCGGGGCCGCCACGGCAGAGAGATTAACCAGCGCCATGCGAACGGCTTCACGCGCCCAGGCATCTGCACGCACTTCGCCATTCTCATCGGCCAGGAAAAACGCATAACCGGTGCGTGCACCGCCGCCGCTGGCGCCGCGCTCACGCTTACCCTGATCTTCCACCTGGACGCTGACAGAGAGACGCACCAGCGGACGGACATCCGCCGCCAGCGTGCCATCCGTCGCAGCCACCAGCACCTGCTCGTAAACGCCGGTCAGACTGGCATTAACCTCCTGCACGCGCGGGTCCGCCGCACGGGCCACCTGGTCAACGCGATGCAGCAGCGCAATTTTCTCTTCACGCGTCAGGCTGTTTAGCGGATCGACCGCCGGATAAAGCGAACGGTTCATGACGGCAGAAAGCGTATGTGCCTTGCCGTTGCCCTGTTCACGGACAATGCTGCGAGCGGCGTCAGAGGAGAGACGCAGCGCATTCAGCGTAATCTGGTCTGCATAGGCGAAGCCGGTTTTTTCACCGCTGACCGCGCGAACGCCCACGCCCTGGTCGATATGGTAAGAGCCATCTTTAATGATTTTGTCTTCCAGCACCCAGGATTCGTGGAAGCTGGACTGAAAATAGAGATCGGCATAATCCAGACGACGTTCTGAAAGCTGCCCTAACAGGGAAAATAGGTCCTGCTGATTAATGCCGTTAGCAGTCAGTAACTGCTCACTTACCAGGTTCAGAGTCATCGTTTCTCACTCATTATGTGCTCAGATAATCATAGCCTGCGGTAATTCAGGTACGGCGTCAAATTCACTTGTTATCTGTTTCACGCGGTTTACGCAGCACTTCATTGATTTCCGGTTTATCCAGCGGCCCGCTGATGTGATAACGCAGCAACGATATCCTGTTCCACAAGGGAGCCAGCACCTTACTGGCGGCGAAAACCGCCGCGCCCACCACCGGGTTAATCGCGAAGGCGGTCGCGACACCCACCGAGGCGGAGATCTCCGGCGCCACCACCGCTTCCATATCGATCTGACGTTTCACCAGGTCGAGATTGCCCTGCATAGCGATGTCAGCTTCCAGCCCATCCACCAGCAGATTATCAGTGCGCATCACGCCGTTCTCGATCCAGGCCGTGCCATTAATCGAATCGAAGTAGAACGCGTTGGTAAAGGTGTCGCTGAAATCGAAGCGCAGCTTGCGCAGCAGTGCATCAAAGCTCACCAGTCGCAGGATCTTGCCAGCCGTGCCGGTGTCCACATCCGCAATCTGGCCTTTGCCAAAGTGTGTTTTCAGGGTGCCACTCAGCGTCTCTGCGGAGGGCTGCCAAGGCGCCGACCGCCAGTGCAGGTCATAGGCAATGTCGAATGGCGCATCACGCAGCGGCGTATTCACACCAAACCAGTTGGTCGCATTATTGATATTAGGACCTTTCAGCGTGCCCTTCAGCGAGGTGCGCGGGTCGTTCGGGCGATTTACCCACTCCCCGCTGATTTTCAGCTGTGAACTGCCGGTATCCACCTTGCCGTTAGTAAGCGCTAACGTATCCCCTTTGGGTTGCAGCATCGCAGAGACCTGACCATATTTCTGCCCCAGTACCCAGCACTCTTTACAGCGCAGTTGCAGAGCCGGCCACTGACTGAAATTAATATTACTGGCCTGCTGAGTGCTCGCTTTGCTGCCTCTCGTCGTCTCGCTGTTCCACTGCGGATTGTAATAAAGGTAATCCAGATTCACCTGCCACGGGGATTGTGGTGCCATCGACAGCTCACCACGCAGCTCCTGCGCCCTGACGCTGACGTTGCCACTGCCGGCTGAACGCTGTGCCAGCGTCGCCTCAACCTCATGCCACTGCTGCCCCGCCAGCGTGACCGCCGGACTGCGCAGCGTGATATTGCCGGGCAGCGTCACGCCGCCGGTCTGGAAATCGCTGCCGCCACCTGACGACCTGCCGCCCGTTGCGCCTCCGGCTGCCAGCATCCCGACCCAGGCTTCGCCATCCAGCGCAGGCAGATTCAGCACCATTCCGGCTTGGTCGGGCAGCTCGGGTTTCTTCTGGGCATCATTCAGCCAGATGCCGCGATCCACGCGCAGCGTCGGCTCCAGCAGCCAGCGGCTGTTAAAACGGTGGTTTGCGCTGACGCTGCCGCTGAGATCGAAGTGGTTCAGGTCGCCGCTGGCCTCAATGGTAACCGGCATCGTCTCACCGGCTTTCTTGTCGAGCGGTGCAGGTAAGCGACTACTCACTTCTTTTGCATTACCGTTCAGGGCGACTTCATAGCGCGCTCCGCCATGATGGGGTAGCGTGATATCGACGTTCCCCTGCCAGGGCAGATGTCCGCCCAGTTGCTTACTGACGGCGGCCGGAATCGGGCTGATTCTGGCCGGTTGCCAGTCGCCCTGCAGTTTGACGTTAACGCCAAAATCATCCGGGTTCTCGGTGGTGCTGAACCGGACGCCCAGGGGCTGACCAAACCAGTTCGCCTGCAAATCTTCACTGGCCAGATTGCCGTTATCGTAACGGAAGCGGCCAGAGAGGTTAGCGATAGTCGTTTTTAACGGTTTGATATACAGCGAGTTGTTATGCAGATCGACATTGCCGCGCGCGTGCACCTGCTTACCGTCCAGTGGAATATCGAGATTCAGATGCCCCCCTACGCCGCCCGTGATTTGCAGCTGCTCCAAGGCGGCACCCAGCGACGACTTCAGCGGAGTCTGCTGAAAATAGTCCGCGACCTGCGGGCCTTCGCCATGGATATCCCCATCGATGATCAGCTTCTCTTTCAGATAGTCAGGAATGACCGCGCTGACGTTGTGCGCTTCGACGTCACCCAGCCGGGCGACCGGGGCATGCATCCACAATCCGTCATTCAGGAAGTTGAGGTCGATATCCAGATTGCTGATCGCCGGCCATTTGGGCTGAAACGCGTAGGTTGCCTGGCGCAGCGGCACCCAGACCTGGAACATGCCATCGTTGTGTTTAAACGGGAACAGCGCCGGGTTACCGGCAAACAGCAGCGTGGCGTTGTCGACTTTGCCCCCCTTCACGGCCCCGCTCAGATAGTGCGTGAGTCCCCTGCCCATCAGCGGCACCGGGAAATAGCGCCAGGCATCGCCTGCATCAGTGACCCGGATACCGGCCAGAATATCGAGACGCGGCTCCGCGCCACGGTTCTGCTGATAACTGAAGTCGCCCCGCGCCCGGAGTGAGCGCGCCTGCAGATCCAGATCCTCACCCGCCAACGTCAGGCCATGTTCATCGCGCAGCCAGCGCAGCGCCCCGGTGACCCGTTTAATCTCCAGCGGTGCCTGGAACATGTCACCATAGGGGACGGTGGCGGTTCCCATCGCCACACTGACCTGACCATTGCTCAGACTGCCGCGAGCCTCCCCGCTCAACCGACTGATGCCCGGCAGCAGCTTCCACTGCTGCCAGCTGAAATCGTGCCATTTCACCTGCAGGCGGGTCTTTTCTGGCTGATCTAACGGGATATCCAGCGCCAGTCCCTCAACGGTGCCCTGTGGCTGTAACTTCTGCCAGTTTTCAAACAGCGCCGGAGAAAGCGGTGCGAAAAGGGGAATAACAGGGGCAAGATGACGCAGCACCAGCTGTGTGGCGCGCACCCGGACCTCAGGCTGGCCGTCAGTGCCCGACATCTGCTTATCCTCAGGACGCCAGAGCAGGGAGAAGTGACCGGCGGGCCAGGTCTGGCCGTCGGTGCTGAGGCGGGTCTGCGGCACATTGACCACCCAGCCATTCCGGAAGCGCGACAGATGCGCGGTCAGCCCGTCAACCTCAATCCGGTGTGGTCCGCTTTCGCCCTGCCAGCTGGCACCGCCCTGACGCAACAGCAGATCGCCGGCATAGATGTCGCCATCGCGCAGGTTCACCCACGCCGCCAGACTGAAGCGGGCGCTGTCGAGCCGGGTATTGTCGCGCATCCAGCGACCCAGCCACGGACGCACATCGACATCGTCGGCCTGCATCCAGATACGCCCGTCATTCAGTAAACCGTTGCTGTCGTTGAGATCGAGCCGCACCTGAACCACACCGTGCTGGCCGGTAAAGCTCGACAGGCTCACTTCCCCTTCTGCCCGGTGGCGGGTTTTCTCATTCAGCCAGGTCAGGCGCGGAATGGCCAGCTCGGCATGCTGACCGGACGGCGTGCGGAAACCGATGGTGCTGTCGCGCAGGTCAAAGTGGTCAAACTGCCGCAGGAAAAGTTCGTTGATTTGCGCCGGACGGAAACTGTTTTTCTCTTTATCGTTGTCGAGTAAGGGACGATTCGTGTCGAGATGCAGCTGCCAGAAAGTGAGGTCGCGGAACTGCCAGCGCCAGTGCAGCAGGGATTGCCAGACGTCGAGGGCAAGATTGATGCGTGAGATGGTGAGTTTGCCGTTCTCGTGGAGATCGACGCTGAGATCGCGAACCTGCAGGGTGGGACCGAAATTTTCCCATTTGCCCTGCAGCTGACTGGCGCTGACCGGAACGCCGCTGCGATCGGAGATAAATTGCAGAAGGTTGCTGCGATAGCTGTCGAGATGCGGCATCACCAGACGCAATCCGCTGACCAGCAGCGCGACAATCACGATGATTGCCGCGACCAGCAGTAACAAAATCCTCGGCAACTGCCTCACTCACGCCTCTCCTTGTGTTCCGCAAACGACGGATAGTTGGCTCTCGTACCCGACCGTCTTCAGACAAAAGCGGTAAAACACGCATTTTATCCCAAACAAGGGCGTTTTTTCAGCCCGGCAGCCGGAGAAACCAGTGCGCGGGCCGGCGTTACATCATGACAACGTCGAACTGCTCCTGAGTGTAGAGCGCTTCGACATGCACTTTAACCTGCTTGCCGACAAAGATTTCGACCTCCGCCAGGGCATGAGACTCATCGCTTTTCAGCGCCTCCCCTACCGTCGGCGAAACATAGACCAGGAAGCGATCGGAATCGTAGGCGTGATGAACGCGGACAATCTCACGCATAATCTCATAGCAGACCGTCTCAACCGTTTTCAGCGTGCCGCGTCCCTTACAGACCGGGCAATCCTGACAGAGGATATGCTCGATGCTTTCACGGGTTCGCTTGCGCGTCATCTCCACCAGCCCCAGCGCCGAGAAACCATTAATGCCGGTTTTCACCCGATCCTTGCTGAGTGCGCTCTCCAGCGAATGCAGCACCCGGCGCCGATGATCTTCATTATTCATATCAATGAAGTCGATGATGATGATGCCACCCAGATTACGCAGTCGCAGCTGGCGGGCAATCGCCTGCGTCGCTTCCACATTGGTGTTAAAGATCGTCTCATCCAGATTGCGGTGGCCGACGAAGGCACCGGTGTTGATGTCGATGGTGGTCATCGCTTCGGTCTGATCGATGATCAGATAGCCACCCGACTTCAGTTCAACCTTACGATCCAGCGAGCGCTGAATTTCATTTTCGACATCAAACAGGTCAAAGATAGGCTGTTTGCCATTGTAGAGCTCCAGCTTACCCGCCATTTCCGGAATATATTCCGCAGTAAACTCCACCAGCATTTCACAGGTCAGACGGGAGTCGACCCGGATGCGATCCAGGGCGGCCCCGGCAAAATCACGCAGAATACGCTGCGCCAGCGCCAGCTCACCGTAGAGCAGGCAGCGGGTCTGGTTACGCTTTTTGCGTTCGCTGACTTTGGTCCAGAGACGCTTGAGAAACGCGGCGTCCTGCGCCAGCTCCTCTTCTCCAATCCCCTCTGCGGCGGTACGGATGATAAAGCCGCCCAGGTCGTCACAGTAGTCTGCCACCACCGCTTTGAGCCGCTCGCGCTCTTTTTCACTCTCAATGCGCTGAGAGACACCCACATGCGATGCCCCTGGCATAAAGACCAGATAACGCGACGGCAGCGTGATGTCGGTGGTCAGCCGGGCCCCTTTGGTACCCAGCGGATCTTTGACCACCTGCACCACCAGATCCTGACCCTGGCGCACCAGCTCGGCGATGTCGCGAACAACAAAATTTTTCTTTTCGTCACCCGCGACACACTCGGTGTGCGGCATGATGTCTGAGGCGTGCAGAAAGGCGGCTTTTTCCAGGCCGATATCAACAAAGGCGGCCTGCATGCCGGGCAGTACACGGCTTACTCGTCCCTTGTAAATATTGCCCACAATGCCGCGCCGCGCCTCACGTTCAATGTGAATCTCCTGAAGGATGCCGCCGTCGATATAGGCAACCCGCGTTTCAGAAGGCGTGACGTTAACCAGTAATTCAGCCGTCATGGTGACCCCTTACGGCACGCAGTGACTGGAAATGGCTGAGTAACTCCGCTGTCTCAACCAAAGGTAATCCGACCACCGCGTGGTAGCTTCCATTAATTTTGCGGACAAAATTTCCGCCCCTGCCCTGGATTCCGTAGGCTCCCGCTTTATCCATCGGTTCGCCGGTCGCAATATAGTCGTCGATGTCGGTGGCGGTCAGGGTGCGGAAGGTCACATCCGTCGTCACCACGCAATCCAGCGCCTGCTGACGATCGGCCAGCGCCACCGCCGTCATCACCTGGTGCGACTGTCCGGAAAGTTTGCGCAGCATCTCGCGGGCATCATCAGCATCGCGCGGCTTCTCCAGTACGCTGCCATTCAGCACCACGATGGTATCGGCGCCCAGCACCGGCAGATCCTGCGCGGCCAGTCTGACGCCAGCCTGTGCTTTGTCATTGGCCAGACGGCGCACATAGGCCTCTGCCGCTTCATCCGGCTGACGCTGCTCTTCAACGTCCGTCACAAGGCGCTCGAAGGTCAGCCCAAGCTGAGTTAACAGCTCACGCCGACGCGGTGAACCGGAAGCAAGATAAAGGGTTACCATAAATTTCCTTATTGAACAGCAAACTGACGACGAATTTTTCTCATTAACAAGAATAGCCAGGGCCAGAGAATACCGTCGACAACACTGCTCCAGAAAATTTCAGGTCGGAATGAAACGTTGATTACCAGGAATTCAGCCCAGAAGACGATGACATCCATCGCCAGTGACAGCACCATAACCATTAACGCTTGCTGCCACAACGCTAAGTTGCGGAATAACTGGAACTTAAAGGCGATAAGGTAGGCGATGATGCTGAGCGCCAGGGCACGCACGCCGAGTGTGGACCCGGCGATCAAATCCATGATAGCACCGAGCATAAATCCGGTGCCGACATTGACCCGGTGCGGCAGTGCCAGCACCCAGTAGATCAGAATCAGCAGCAGCCATGAGGGGCGGAACATGTAGATCTCATCCGGCCACGGCATGATCTGCAGGATCAGCGCAACCAGGAAAGAGAGCCAGATGACCCAACGTCCCTGGCTGCGATATCGACTCAAGGCTGGCCCCCGCGTGAACGCGTGGTGCTGCTGCTCTGTCCGCTGCTACTACCGGAAGGGGCCGGCGGGCCCATCTGTGCAGAAGGCGCAGGCGGTCCCATCTCCCCGGCAGGCGGTAACACCTGCGGCATCATCTGCATCAGACGTTCGTTCGCGACGCGATGCACTTCATCCTGCGGTAACGGCATATCGCCATTGCGATCCGCTCCCCACAGCAACAGCAGGTAGCGCAGACGCTGCAGACCGGCTGTCGGATGCGCCTGAATCACCGTGTAAGCGCGCTGGGTATCCACTTTAACAGAGGAGACCACGCCCACCGGATAACCTTCAGGGAAACGTCCCCCGATGCCAGAGGTGACCAGCACATCACCGACGCGAATGTCTGTGTTGCCCGGCAGATGCTCAAGCTGAAGATCTTCAGTACAGCCGTTACCGGCGGCGATCACACGGATATCATTCCGCAGCACCTGAATCGGCAGCGCATGGGACGCATCACAGATCAGCAGAACGCGGCTGGTCAACTGCCCAACGGCGATGACCTGCCCCACCACGCCCTTATCACTGATGACCGGCTGACCTTCGTAGACACCGTTTACGCTGCCTTTATCGATCACCACCTGGTCGGTGTAAGGGTCGGTGCCGGTAGAGATCACCTGCGTCACCATCTTTTGCTCATCCTGACGCAGCGGTGAACCCAGCAGTTCACGCAGGCGTGCGTTTTCCTGCTTATATTGCCCCAGCATTAGCAGGTTACTGTTTTTCAGGAAGAGCTCACGACGTAACGCTTTGTTTTCCTGCTCCAGTTGCTGACGGGATGCCAGCGACTCTGAGACGCCGTCCAGCAGCTGACGTGGCCCATTCGCCAGGAAGTAAAACGGACTGACCGACGTATCCAGATAGTTGCGTATTTGGGTAAAAGACCCCACACGACTGTCGGCGATAATGATGGCAATCGCCACGACAACCGCCAGGAAAAGACGCAACTGCAGGGAAGGCCCCCTGCTAAAAATCGGCTTCATATAATCTGCGTGATCCTCGACAACGGGTAAGGAAGCGGCGGCTGACCACCGCGCTTCCCTGGGCTGAACGCACTGTACCGGCCAGATTTCGCCGGTTCACATGCTACTCCCCTGCATGATCGTTGCGTTCTTAACCGGTTGAGGCAATTATTCTTCGCTGAACAAATCGCCGCCGTGCATGTCGATCATTTCCAGCGCCTTGCCGCCACCGCGTGCCACACAGGTCAGTGGATCTTCAGCAACCACAACCGGAATGCCCGTCTCTTCCATCAGCAGGCGATCCAGGTTGCGCAGTAACGCACCACCACCGGTCAGCACCATGCCGCGCTCGGAGATATCCGAGGCCAGCTCAGGCGGACACTGCTCAAGGGCAACCATCACCGCGCTAACGATACCGGTTAACGGCTCCTGCAGCGCTTCAAGAATTTCGTTGGAGTTCAGCGTGAAGCCACGCGGTACACCTTCTGCCAGGTTACGGCCACGCACTTCAATTTCGCGGACTTCATCGCCCGGATAAGCTGAACCGATCTCATGCTTAATACGTTCTGCCGTCGCTTCACCAATCAGTGAACCGTAGTTACGACGCACATAATTAATAATAGCTTCATCGAAGCGATCGCCACCAATACGGACAGAGGAGGAGTAAACCACGCCGTTCAGTGAGATCACCGCCACTTCCGTGGTACCGCCACCAATATCGACTACCATTGAACCGGTCGCTTCGGAAACAGGCAGGCCTGCACCGATTGCGGCAGCCATAGGCTCTTCAATCAGGAAGACTTCACGCGCGCCTGCGCCCTGAGCGGATTCACGAATCGCACGACGTTCTACCTGGGTGGCACCGACGGGAACGCAGACCAGCACGCGTGGGCTGGGACGCATAAAGCTGTTGCTGTGAACCTGCTTGATGAAGTGCTGCAGCATCTTTTCGGTAACGAAAAAGTCAGCGATAACGCCATCTTTCATCGGACGAATAGCGGCGATATTGCCTGGCGTACGGCCGAGCATCTGTTTGGCGTCATGACCTACGGCCGCGACACTTTTCGGCGAACCGGCACGATCCTGGCGAATAGCGACCACGGAAGGCTCGTTCAGCACGATGCCCTGTCCTTTTACGTAAATCAGGGTATTCGCGGTACCCAGGTCAATGGACAAGTCATTGGAAAACATGCCACGAAATTTTTTAAACATACTAAGGGATAATCCTGCAAGCTGGGGGCGGAAAATAAAATCCGCTTACTTTACCAACCACACGAAGCTGCCACAAGGCGCAAAAACGTTCTGCTTCGGTGAAAAAAGAGGCCTGATTGCGTTTAAGTCATCTGAACCCGTAACAGAAATCGGCAGAATGGCGACTAGACGCCATCACTCCTGCTTTTCTCCGCCTTTCGCCTTTCCATTCCCGACATAAAATTTAACATTTCCGGCAGTCGGGTTGTGGGTGCAGACGAGACTTAACATGACAAAAAAGCGCTAATTGCCGTCATCAGGACGGCAATTCATCAAATACGGTAACGTTGGGAATACTTCTTCACGTTACTGTTAACCGGAAGCGAAGGGGCAAAAAAGTCACCCTGCCCGCCTGCTATACCCAGCGACACTAATGTTTGCCACTCCGATCGGGTGCGAACACCGGTGGCAAACACCTGAATGCCGGTGGATTTACAGACTTCCAGCAGACTCTGCACAAACAGCTGATTTTCAGTGCGCCGCTCAATGTTGCGCACCAGGCCGGCATCGAGCTTGATCAGCTCCAGCGGCAGCTGCCGGATATAGGCACTGCTCACCACGGTTAAACCGGCCTGATTCACCGCCACCCGACAACCAAACGCCTTAAGCGCACGGAATACTGGTGTTAAGCGGTTGATGTGTTGACAGACATCTGCCTCGGCAAGTTCAAATAAAAATCGTTTTCTTTGTCCTTTCGGGCACTGCAGCAGCATATTCTGCAGCCAGAGCACAAAGGGTCGTTGCAGGAGTGAGGACATCGTCAGCGGGATGACCAGGGTCTCTTCCGGCCAGAGTTCAGACAGGGCCGCAATGCGGGTCATCAGCTGGCGATCCCAGGCATCCGCCATACCCAGCTGCTGCACCAGCGGCATATATTCGGCGGCCAGCACCTCTTTGTCGCCATCGAAGATGCGGGTCAGCATCACCCGGTGCTGCACTTTGCCTTCAATATTGACGGCAGGTTTGTGATAGAGCCGCGGACCACCCCGGCTGAGCGTATTCTCCAGCAGGGTACGCCAGCGTACACTCCCCCGCCCGGCGTCCTGCGGATTGCCTGCACCGTTGGTCCAGTTGTTGCCGCCCAGTAACGCCGCGCGGCGGGTGGCCATTTCGGCATTCTCCATCACCTGCGGCACGGTCTGCCCGCTGTGCCACGCGCTGATGCCGATGTGAATCAAATCATCACGGTTCACCTGACGCATCGGCGGCAGTGAATCCACCGCATTGATCAGCTGGTCGGCAATGCTGTTCGCCTCTTTAAGGCTGCGATGCGGCAGCAGCACGGCAAAATCACTGCGGAAATAGCGCGCCAGCAGCGCCCCTGGGTAGCGCAGCACAAAGGTAGAGAGCATGTTGACGAAGTTAAAGAGGTACTCGTCGACCAGCGCGGGCTCCAGCGTCTCCTGCAGGGTATCCAGATCGGGCAGCCGCACCATCATCACCACGCCGTGGGTGCCCACATCTTCCTGATCTTCCAGCAGCGTCGCCAGCTGATTGTCGAAAAAGAGTCGGTTGTTGAGGCCGGTCCGGCCATCCTGGGCGGCAAAGGTGCGGATAAGCGTGTCGATACGCACGCGCTGTTCGGCGGCTTCCTGCACATCCACCAGCAACAGATCCAGCGCGCGGCTCGCCCTGGGCGGCCACTCATCCACGCCGCGCTTCGGCATGACGCCGCGTTCGCCGTTGATAATCGCCTCGGCCCGCACTTCGAGATGCTCCATGCCACGCCACTGACGGCTGAGCCAGCGATGCATCATCAGCAGCATCAGACTCATGACCAGTATGATGGTAAACAGAATACCCAGCGTCGAAGTGCCGGTGATGGAGCGTAGCCAGGTTTTGGCAGGATCGAGGGTGACAACCCGCAGCTGTAAGCCGGTCTGATGCATCAGCGGCACCTCGAACTGGATAAAGCGGTTGGGTTCATCTTCCAGCATCGGGTTTTCATGACGGGAGAGCGTCAGGAGCGTCTGTCTGCCGTTGTGCAGTAAAATCTGCTCCGCATTCATGATTGGCATGATCGACGTGAGCCAGGTATGCAGCTGATCCGGGGTCTGGGTGAGCATCGCCTGATCCACCTGGACCGCCAGGATCTGTGCCCGATGTTCCACGCGCTGATGACTGAACCAGAAAAAACTGAATGCGCAGCCAGCCAGCATCAGTGACATGGCCAGCAGGCTAAGAAAGGTAATAAACGCAGATAATTTTGTGGTTAATCGCATCCCTGTGCCTGTATTACTGCGGTGATAACCGGATCACCCAACCTTGTACCGTCAGCCTGACGAAAACGCGAGCAAAATAGCATAATTTACCGCTGACGGCAGTGCCCGGACGCCAGAAGCCGAAGTATATCGTCGGGATTGTCTCGCTGACGTGAACCCCGGCACTTTTCAGTGCATTCTCATCGCCCCGCCCAGCCAGGAAATTTCACATTTTCGCAGCGAAAGTGGCCGACATCAGCGATAGTCATCATGCTGGTCGATAAGAATCTGTCTGGAGAAGGCCCATGAAACGTACACCCTGCCTGACTGAAGCCGACGTTACGCCGGAAAGCATCTTTAATATGAAGCGCCGCCAGGTGCTGAAAACGCTGGGGCTGAGCGCCGCGGCCATCGGCGTGCCTGGCGTGGCAAACGCCGACATTCTCAGCTGGTTCAAGGGAAACGATCGCCCGCCAGCGCCGGCAGGCCGCCCGCTGGACTTTACTAAACCGGCGCAATATCAGGCCGATCTGACCCTGACCCCGGCGGATAAGGTCTCCGGCTATAACAACTTCTATGAGTTTGGTCTGGATAAGGCCGATCCGGCCGCCAATGCCGGCACGCTGAAAACCGAGCCCTGGAAGCTGACCATCGATGGGGAAGTGGCGAAGCCCGTGACCCTGGATATGGATGACATCTTTAAACGGTTCGCCATGGAGCAGCGGATCTATCGCATGCGCTGCGTGGAGGCCTGGTCGATGGTGGTGCCCTGGATTGGCTTCGAACTGAACAAACTGATTTCGCTGGCCGAACCCACCAGCAAAGCGCGTTTCGTCGCCTTTCAGACGCTTTACGATCCTGAGCAGATGCCGGGCCAGAAAGATCGCTTTATTGGCGGTGGTCTCAACTATCCCTATGTCGAAGGTTTGCGTCTGGATGAGGCGATGCATCCACTGACGATACTGACGACTGGCGTCTATGGCAAAGCGCTGCCCCCGCAGAATGGCGCACCGATTCGCCTGACGGTGCCGTGGAAATATGGCTTCAAAGGGATCAAATCGATCGTAAAAATCACGCTGACCAGCAATCAGCCGCCGACCACCTGGAACCAGATTGCCGCTGATGAGTATGGTTTTTACGCCAACGTGAATCCCCACGTTAATCATCCGCGCTGGTCGCAGGCCACCGAGCGTTTTATCGGCCCTGGCGGCAGCCTGAAGGTCGAGCGTCAGCCGACCCTGCTGTTTAATGGCTATGGCGAGCAGGTCGCCTCGCTCTATCGCGGTCTGGATTTACGGGAGAACTACTAGGTGGTGCGCCTGTCGTTAAAACAGATAACCGGTTTAAAGGTGATCCTGCATCTGGCGGCCCTGCTGCCGCTGGTTTATCTGATTTTTGCCGCGATGCAGGGCGGGCTGAGTGCCGATCCGGCGAAAGATATTCAGCATTTTACCGGACGAATGGCGCTGAAACTGCTGCTGGGAACGCTGCTGGTCTCACCGCTAGCGCGTTACGGCAGGCAGCCGCTGTTAATCCGCACCCGCCGCCTGCTGGGCGTCTGGACATTTGTCTGGGCCTCACTTCATCTGCTGAGCTATTACCTGCTGGAGCTGGGTGCGGACAATCTGCGTCTGCTGGGCAGCGAGCTGATCTCCCGTCCCTATCTCACGCTGGGCATCATCAGCTGGTTTATCCTGCTGGCCCTGGCGGTGACCTCGTTTCAGCGCGCGCAGCGCAGGCTGGGAAAACGCTGGCAAACCCTGCACAACGCGGTCTATCTTGTCGCGATCCTGGTGCCGGTTCACTATATCTGGTCGGTAAAAATCCTGTCACCCCAGCCACTTATCTACGCCCTGCTTGCTGCGATACTGTTAGCCTGGCGTTACAAAAAGTTTCTCAAATGGTGGCCCCGCTAGGCCCTCACCCGTTGTTTTCCGCTGCTGTTTTCTGATAAAAGATGTGGCCCGCAGGCCACATCCGATCATCTTCGCAGATAAGACCAGTATTTTGCTGCGAAATGACACGAAACGGATATAATGCCCGGCTTTATTGCTCGTCGGGTCTTCTTTTTCACCGTGAAAGGTGACAAATGGAGATTCGCAAGGTATTTTACGCGATGCCTCAATGATTGCGGGAGATGGCAGCAAGATGGCGCATAAATTACATATTCTGCTTTTAAACGGACCCAACCTGAACCTGTTGGGAACGCGTGAACCTGAGAAATATGGTCATACCACGCTGCGTCAGATCGTTGACGATTTAACGCATCAGGCAGACCAGCTGAATGTGGAGTTGAGCCACCTGCAAACCAACGCTGAATTTCAGCTTATTGATCGCATTCATGAGGCCAAAGGCAATGTGGATTACATCATCATTAATCCTGCCGCGTTTACCCATACCAGTGTCGCACTGCGTGATGCCCTGTTAGCGGTAGAAATACCGTTTATCGAGGTTCATCTCTCCAATGTGCATGCACGCGAGCCCTTCCGTCATCACTCCTATCTTTCTGATGTCTCTGCTGGCGTGATTTGCGGGCTTGGCGCTGACGGCTACACATGGGCTTTACAAACGGCAGTAAAACGCCTGTCTCAAACTAATTAATCAAACTGAGTACGGAACCCCACTCATGGATATTCGTAAAATTAAAAAACTGATCGAACTGGTTGAAGAGTCTGGCATTTCTGAGCTGGAAATCTCTGAAGGTGAAGAGTCCGTTCGCATCAGCCGCGCACCTGCAAACGCAGGTTACCCGGTTATGCAGCAGGCTTACGCTGCACCGGTACAACAGCCTGCGCTGGCCACCGCTGTGGCCCCTGTTGCAGCCGTTGCCGAAGCCGCACCGGCTGAGATCAGCGGTCACATCGTGCGTTCACCCATGGTAGGCACCTTCTACCGCACGCCGAGCCCGGATGCGAAAGCCTTTGTGGAAGTCGGTCAGAAAGTGAACGCGGGCGATACGCTGTGCATCGTCGAAGCCATGAAAATGATGAACCAGATCGAAGCTGACAAATCCGGCGTGGTGAAAGCCATTCTGGTTGAAAGCGGTCAGCCGGTCGAATTTGACGAGCCACTGGTTATCATCGAGTAACGGGGCAGATCATGCTGGATAAAATTGTTATTGCTAACCGCGGTGAGATCGCGCTGCGCATTCTTCGTGCCTGTAAAGAACTGGGCATCAAGACTGTTGCGGTTCACTCAAGCGCGGACCGTGACCTGAAGCACGTGCTGCTGGCAGACGAAACCGTCTGCATCGGCCCGGCGCAGTCAGTCAAAAGTTACCTCAACATCCCGGCGCTGATCTCTGCTGCAGAGATCACCGGCGCAGTGGCGATTCACCCAGGCTACGGCTTCCTTTCTGAGAATGCCGATTTTGCCGAGCAGGTTGAACGCTCTGGCTTTATCTTTATCGGTCCGAAAGCGGACACCATTCGCCTGATGGGTGACAAGGTTTCTGCGATCAACGCGATGAAGAAAGCGGGCGTCCCGACCGTTCCAGGCTCTGACGGTTCGCTGACTGATGATATGGAAAAAAACCGTGCCTTTGCTCAGCGCATCGGTTATCCGGTCATCATCAAAGCGTCCGGCGGCGGCGGCGGTCGTGGTATGCGCGTTGTGCGCAGCGACAAGGATCTGGAACAATCCATCAACATGACGAAAGCGGAAGCCAAAGCGGCTTTCAACAACGACATGGTTTACATGGAAAAGTATCTGGAGAATCCTCGCCACATCGAGATTCAGGTACTGGCCGATGGTCAGGGCAACGCCATCTATCTGGGCGAACGTGACTGTTCCATGCAGCGTCGTCACCAGAAAGTGGTCGAAGAGGCGCCAGCGCCAGGCATTACGCCGGAACTGCGCAGCTTTATCGGCAACCGCTGTGCCAAAGCCTGTATCGAAATTGGCTATCGCGGCGCAGGCACCTTCGAGTTCCTGTATGAAAACGGTGAATTCTACTTCATCGAGATGAACACCCGTATTCAGGTGGAACATCCGGTGACCGAGATGATCACCGGTGTCGATCTGATCAAAGAGCAGCTGCGCATTGCGGCTGGTCAGCCACTGTCGATCAAACAGGATGATGTGATCATTCGCGGACATGCGGTCGAGTGCCGTATCAACGCCGAAGATCCGGTAACCTTCCTGCCAAGTCCGGGTAAAATCACCCGCTTCCACGCGCCAGGCGGTTTTGGCGTGCGCTGGGAGTCGCACATTTACTCCGGTTACACCGTGCCGCCTTATTATGACTCCATGATTGGCAAGCTGATCACCTATGGCGAAACGCGTGACGTGGCGATTGCCCGCATGAAAAATGCCCTGGCGGAACTGATCATCGACGGTATCAAGACCAACGTCGACCTGCAGATGAAAATCATGTCCGACGAGAATTTCCAGCACGGTGGAACCAACATCCACTATCTGGAGAAAAAACTCGGCTTGCACGAGAAGTAATTGCAACGCTGAGTCAGTCAGAGGCCGGTTAATCCGGCCTTTTTCTTTTGCCGCTGGGCGTTAAGGTTGAATCATGGATGCTCGTTTTATACAGGCACATAAAGAGGCGCGCTGGTCGCTCTATCTCACCCTGCTCTGGCTCGCTGTCTGGGGGCTTTCCGCCTGGCTGGGTGGCAATGACACCGGCATCACCGGTCTGCCGCGCTGGTTTGAACTCTCCTGCCTGTTTGCCCCCCTGTTCTTCATTTTTTTGTGCTGGCTGATGGTGCGGGTGATTTTTCGCGACATGCCGCTGGAGGAGAAAAATGAACAGTGAAATTATCCTGCCGCTGCTGATCTATCTGGTGCTGATCGCCGCACTGTCGGTATTTGCCGTTCGCAAACGGCGTGAAGGCAGTTTCCTGACGGAATATTTCCTCGGCAGCCGCTCCATGGGCGGATTTGTGCTGGCAATGACCATCACCACGACCTATATCAGCGCCAGCTCATTTATAGGCGGGCCCGGTGCCGCCTATAAATATGGGCTGGGCTGGGTGCTGCTGGCGATGGTGCAGGTGCCCGCTGTCTGGCTTTCGCTGGGGGTGCTGGGGAAAAAGTTCGCCATCCTGGCGCGTCAGCACAATGCGGTCACGCTGAATGACATGCTCTATGCGCGCTATCGGAGCCCGCTGCTGATCTGGCTGGCGAGTCTGAGCCTGCTGATCGCGTTTATCGGTGCCATGACGGTACAGTTTATTGGCGGTGCGCGGCTGCTCGAAACCGCTGCCGGTATCCCCTATGACACCGGCCTGCTGATTTTTGGCGGCACGATCGCCCTCTACACCGCGTTTGGCGGCTTTCGCGCCAGCGTACTTAATGACGCTATGCAGGGCGTTGTGATGCTGATTGGCACCTTCCTGCTGCTGTTCGCGGTGATTCATCAGGCGGGCGGTCTGAGCACGGCGGTTCAGAAACTGCATGACATCGACCCCGCACTGCTCTCACCGCAGGGACCGGGAGAGGTTATCACCCCAACCTTCCTCAGCTCATTTATCGTGCTGGTCTGCTTTGGCGTTATCGGGTTGCCGCACACGGCGGTGCGCTGTATCTCCTACAGGGACAGTAAGGCTGTCCATCGGGCGATCATTCTGGGCACCATTGTGGTGGTGGTGCTGATGCTGGGCATGCATCTGGCCGGTGCGCTTGGCCGGGCGGTACTGCCAAATCTGACCGTGCCGGACAGCGTCATTCCGACCCTGATGATTACCGTGCTGCCGCCGTTAGCGGCCGGACTGTTTCTGGCCGCGCCCATGGCTGCCATTATGTCGACGATTAATGCCCAGCTGCTTCAGGCGTCGGCGACGCTGATCAAAGACCTCTATCTGCGGGTCGCCCCGCACCAGATGGAAAATGAGGCGCGGCTGCGACTGTTATCTGGCACCATTACTTTCGCCCTGGGTCTCCTGCTGCTGATCGCGGCATGGAATCCCCCCGATATGATTATCTGGCTTAACCTGCTGGCCTTTGGTGGGCTTGAAGCGGTCTTCCTCTGGCCGCTGGTTCTCGGTCTCTACTGGGAACGCGCCAATGCCGCAGGTGCCATCACCGGCATGGTGGTGGGTGGTGGCTGCTATGCGTTTCTGGCGAGCCTGAAACTGCAGATTCTGGGCTTTCACCCCATCGTGCCCTCCCTGCTTCTGAGCCTGCTGGCTTTTTTAGTGGGCAACCTGTTTGGACGCGCGCCGCAACCGGTCGACGCGCCGCAACATTGACGGAAAGAGAAACGTTATGCCGTGGATTCAAATCAAAATTAACAGCTCAGGTGAACACGCGGAAACGCTGAGCGATGCCCTGATGGATATCGGTGCGGTCTCAGTGACCTTCCAGGATACGCACGATACCCCGGTTTATGAACCGCTGCCGGGAGAGACCCGCCTGTGGGGCGACACCGATGTTATCGGCCTGTTCGATGCTGAAACCGATATTAGCCTGATTACCGCCGAGCTGGCGCAGCATCCGCTGTTAGGCGCCGATTTTCGTCACCGGATCGAGCAGATCGAAGACAAAGACTGGGAGCGCGAGTGGATGGAAAACTTCCATCCGATGCGCTTCGGTGAGCGCCTCTGGATCTGTCCGAGCTGGCGCGATGTGCCGGATCCGGACGCGGTCAACGTCATGCTCGATCCAGGCCTGGCATTTGGCACCGGCACGCATCCGACAACCTCCCTCTGCCTTACCTGGCTTGACGGGCTGGATCTGGCGGGCAAAACGGTGATCGATTTTGGCTGTGGTTCAGGGATCCTGGCGATCGCGGCGCTTAAGCTCGGCGCGGCTCAGGCAATCGGTATTGATATCGATCCGCA
Source organism: Pantoea sp. GM_Pan_3 (assembly GCF_026541045.1). Classification (NCBI taxonomy): domain Bacteria; kingdom Pseudomonadati; phylum Pseudomonadota; class Gammaproteobacteria; order Enterobacterales; family Erwiniaceae; genus Pantoea; species Pantoea sp. GM_Pan_3. Next base: position 455,376 of record NZ_JALNVA010000003.1, read on the forward strand.
GGCGATTCAGGCCAGTCGCGACAACGCTGAGCGTAACGGCGTGTCCGATCGTCTGTCGCTCTATCTGCCCCACCAGCAGCCTGAAAACCTGCAGGCGGATGTGGTGGTCGCCAACATCCTGGCCGGTCCGCTGCGTGAGCTGGCACCGCTGATCAGCGTGCTGCCTAAGTCTGGCGGTCACCTCGGCCTGTCAGGCGTGCTGGAGAGTCAGGCGGAAGGTGTCTGCGAAGCCTATGAAAGTCAGTTCACGCTTGACCCGGTTGCGGTGAAAGAGGAGTGGTGCCGGATTACCGGCATCAAATCCTGAAGTCCGCCTCCGCCGTAGCTCACGGCGATGCCGGTAGCCGGCACAACGCGGCTAAACAGCACAATCAGCCAGCCCGCAGCGTAAGTTGCGGGCTTTTCCAGGCAGGCATGGAGAGTTGTACCGTTAATCACGGCATGTGACGTTTTTTATCTGGCGAATTGCCGTACTTTTCTGGAAAAACTTTTGTTCACAATTTCAGCATAAATTAGTAAATCATTGATATTAAAGTGTAATTAAAAACACACCCGATCATCACCCGGATTTCATTGATCTTTCTTGCTGATTGTTCAAAGTTTGGCCTTTCATCTTCCTGCAAAAATGCGTAATATACGCCGCCTTGCAGACACAGTATGGCCATTCTGACTTCATGCGTATTGGAAACCTCCAGCTGAGAAATCGACTGATTGCGGCGCCTATGGCCGGTATTACCGACAGGCCATTCAGGACGCTGTGTCACGAAATGGGCGCAGGTATGGCAGTTTCTGAGATGTTGTCTTCGAACCCCGAAGTCTGGGCCAGTGACAAATCTCGTTTGCGCATGGTTCACAGTGATGAGCCAGGCATTCGCGCCGTGCAGATTGCCGGTTGCGATCCCAGCGAAATGGCGCAAGCTGCACGCATTAATGTCGAGGCTGGTGCACAGGTTATCGACATCAATATGGGATGCCCTGCCAAGAAGGTTAACCGCAAAATGGCGGGGTCAGCCTTACTGCAATATCCCGCCGTGGTGGAGTCCATTCTCTCCGCAGTGGTTAATGCAGTGAACGTGCCGGTTACGCTGAAAATTCGTACTGGCTGGGATCCTGAAAACAGGAACTGTGTCGCGATTGCCCAATTGGCTGAACGCTGCGGTATACAGGCTCTGACGATACATGGCCGCACTCGTGCCTGCCTGTTCAACGGAGAAGCTGAATATGACAGCATTCGGACAGTTAAGCAGAGTGTTTCCATTCCGATTATCGCGAATGGAGACATAACTGACCCGCATAAAGCCAGAGCGGTGCTCGACTATACAGGGGCCGATGCTCTGATGATAGGACGCGCTGCTCAGGGAAGACCGTGGATCTTCCGGGAAATCCAGCATTATCTGGACACTGGGGAGCTGCTTGCTCCGCTGCCACTGGCAGAGGTCAAGCGCTTGCTTGTTTCGCATATACGTGAGCTGCACGACTTTTACGGTTCAGGCAAGGGATACCGTATAGCGCGAAAGCACGTCTCCTGGTATCTGCAGGAGCACGCCCCGAATGACCAGTTTCGGCGCACATTCAACGCCATTGAGGATGCCAGCGAACAGCTGGAGGCGTTGGAGGCATACTTCGAAAATCTTGCGTAACGAAATAAAGAGCTGAAAGAACTATGTTCGAACAACGCGTAAATTCTGACGTACTGACCGTTTCTACCGTTAACTCACAGGATCAGGTAACTCAAAAACCTTTGCGTGATTCGGTTAAACAGGCACTGAAGAACTATTTTGCTCAACTGAATGGTCAGGATGTGAGCGACCTGTATGAGCTGGTTTTGGCTGAAGTCGAGCAGCCTCTGTTGGACATGGTGATGCAGTATACCCGTGGCAACCAGACCCGCGCTGCCCTGATGATGGGTATCAACCGCGGTACGCTGCGTAAGAAATTGAAAAAATACGGCATGAACTGATTCTGAGTTCTGTCTGTTAATCACGCCAGCCTTCGGGCTGGCGTTTTTATTTGTGCGGTATGGCACAAAGCGGTGACCTCAGGGATGAAACAGTTGCCTCTCATATGGTAACTATAGTTGCAATCGCAGACGTGATATTTCGCCCTCTCTTTTTCCTCCTCCCAGCCGGGATTACAGGCTGACCTGAATGCCCTGCCCCCTGACAGCGCCCTTCCGCTCCGGGTGTGTGACTTTCCGCGCATTAAAAAAGTAACGTGTCTCCTTCATACATGCCTGCCTGCGCGAAGGCTCACATTGCTTCCATATAGTGAAACTATTTGCACTAAATGTGATCGGGTCGACTCGCTTTGCTTCCTTTTGGTGCGCCATATTAGCGGAACTTTCTAAGTGCTTCCGATTATTAACCGTTCTTTCATACAAATTCAGGCTCCTGCAAACCTGGCATCAGCTTTGCAGAGTCGTGAATGGCTGACCGCCACAGACAGGAAAACGCACACTAAAGTGCGCAAACATAACAATACGATCCCGCCACACAGGATGCTTTATGAAAAAGATGATGCTCTCTACGCTGATCGCTGCCGCCTCGCTGGTTGCCGTTACTCAGCAAGCACACGCCGGCGCCACACTGGATGCAATTAAGAAAAAAGGTTTTGTTCAATGTGGGATCAGTGACGGCTTGCCGGGCTTCTCCTATGCGGATGCCAGCGGCAAGTTCACCGGTATCGATGTGGATGTGTGTCGGGCAACGGCTGCTGCTGTGTTTGGCGATGCAACCAAAGTGAAATACACCCCACTGACCGCGAAAGAGCGTTTTACCGCGCTGCAGTCAGGCGAAGTGGATGTCCTTTCTCGTAATACCACCTGGACCTCCTCGCGTGATGGCGGCATGGGCTTCCTGTTTGCGGGCGTGAACTACTACGACGGCATCGGCTTCCTGACTCACCAGAAAGCGGGCCTGAAAAGTGCGAAAGAGCTGGATGGCGCGACCGTCTGTATTCAGGCAGGCACCGATACCGAGCTGAACGTCGCGGACTTCTTTAAAGCCAACAAAATGCAGTACACGCCGGTCACCTTCGACCGTTCAGATGAATCAGCCAAAGCGCTGGACAGCGGCCGCTGTGATACCCTGGCTTCTGACCAGTCTCAGCTTTACGCACTGCGCATTAAGCTGGGCAAACCGGACGAATTCATTGTGCTGCCAGAAGTGATCTCCAAAGAACCCCTGGGGCCACTGGTGCGTCGTGGTGATGATGACTGGTTCACCATCGTGAAATGGTCGCTCTTCGCTATGCTGAATGCGGAAGAGATGGGTATCAACTCGAAGAATGTTGATCAGATGACAGCCAAGCCGACCACGCCAGATATGGCGCATCTGCTGGGTGCTGAGGGTGACTTTGGTAAAGATCTGAAGCTGGATAATAAGTGGGCCTACAACATCATCAAGCAGGTGGGCAACTATCAGGAAAGCTTTGATCGTAACGTCGGTAAAGACAGTGCTCTGAAGATCGCACGCGGTCAGAACGCGCTGTGGAACCAGGGCGGTATTCAGTACGCTCCGCCGGTACGTTAACAGACCTCGCCAATCGGGCACCGCCTTCTGCGGTGCCCTGCCACAGCTTTCGTTACTGAGGTTTCAACATGTCACAACGCCCAACCGTGAAAAGGGATTTTTCATTTGGTAATCCCACGGTTCGCGCCTGGATTTATCAGTTCATTGCCGTTATCGCAGTGCTTGGTGTGGTGGGTTATCTGGTGCATAACACCATTATCAACCTTGCCAATCGCGGCATTACATCAGGATTTGGTTTTCTCGAGCGCACTGCCGGTTTCGGTATCGTTCAGCATCTGATTGAGTACACCGAGGACGATACCTACGCGCGCGTGTTTCTGGTTGGCTTAACCAACACACTGCTGGTCTCGGCACTCTGTATCGTTTTCGCCTCCATTCTCGGATTCGCGGTGGGATTATCCCGCCTTTCTGACAACTGGCTGCTGCGGAAACTCTCGACCATCTATATCGAAACCTTCCGTAATATCCCGCCACTGCTGCAGATCTTCTTCTGGTACTTTGCGGTATTGCGCAATCTGCCTGGCCCACGGCAGGCGCTGAATGCGTTTGACCTGGCCTATGTCAGTAATCGCGGGCTCTATGTGCCGTGGCCGACCTATGCTCCAGGGAGCTGGCCGTTTGTTATCGCGCTGCTTCTGGCCGTAGCCATCAGCTATGGTCTCTACCGCTTCAACCGTCAGCATCAGCTGAAAACCGGCGAGTTACGTCGCACCTGGCCTGCCGCCGTTGCGATGCTGATTCTTTTTCCGGTGCTGGCGCATCTTGGGTTTGGCGCCGCAACGCACTGGGATGTGCCGCAGCTGCGCGGATTCAATTTCCGTGGTGGCTCGGCAATGATCCCGGAGCTGGCGGCACTGACGCTGGCCCTGTCGATCTATACCTCGTCGTTTATTGCGGAAGTGATTCGCTCCGGGATCCAGTCGGTACCGCACGGTCAGCACGAAGCCGCACGTTCGCTGGGTCTGCCGAATCCGGTGACGTTGCGTCAGGTGATCATTCCTCAGGCCATGCGCGTGATTATTCCCCCGCTGACCAGTCAGTACCTGAACATCGTGAAGAACTCCTCACTGGCCGCGGCTATCGGATATCCCGATATGGTGTCGCTGTTTGCCGGCTCGGTCCTGAACCAGACCGGCCAGGCCATCGAAACGATTGCTATCACGATGGGCGTGTACCTGATCATCAGCCTGCTGATATCACTGCTTATGAATGTCTACAACCGCAAAATTGCGCTGGTTGAGCGTTAAGAGAACGGGATGACTATGTCTGTAACTACGCATGAAACGACCCCCGTCCCGACGACGCCGGTCAGTCGCGCCTGGCTTTGGGCGCGTAAAAATCTCTTTTCCAGCTGGTTTAACACGTTACTGACGCTGTTGTGCATCTGGATAATCTGGCATGTGATCCCGCCTGCGCTGAACTGGCTGGTCTTTCAGGCTAACTGGATCGGCTCCACCCGCGCCGATTGTACGAAAGAGGGCGCCTGCTGGGTCTTTATCCATGCCCGTTTCGGTCAGTTCATGTATGGCCTCTATCCGCATGAGTTGCGCTGGCGTATCAACCTGGCGCTGATCGTTGGCCTGGTGTCGATTGTGCCGATGTTCCTGAAGAGCCTGCCCTTCCGCGGGCGCTATATTGCTGCCTGGGCCGTCATCTATCCGGTGATTGTCTGGTTTCTGCTGTATGGCGGCTATCTGGGACTGGAGCGCGTTGAGACACGCCAGTGGGGTGGATTAACGCTGACGCTGATTATTGCATCGGTTGGGATCGCGGGCGCACTGCCGCTGGGGATTCTGCTGGCTCTTGGCCGTCGCTCCCGTATGCCTGTGGTGCGCACGCTGTCGGTTATCTTTATTGAGTTCTGGCGCGGCGTGCCGCTGATTACCGTGCTGTTTATGTCGTCGGTGATGCTGCCGCTGTTTATGTCTGAAGGCACCACCATCGATAAGCTGGTGCGCGCCCTGGTTGGCGTCATTCTGTTTCAGTCCGCCTATGTAGCGGAAGTGGTACGTGGGGGATTGCAGGCGTTGCCGAAAGGTCAGTATGAAGCGGCTGAGTCTCTGGCGCTGGGTTACTGGAAAACCCAGATGCTGGTGATCCTGCCACAGGCACTGAAGCTCACCATCCCCGGGCTGGTAAATACCATCATCGCTCTGTTTAAAGATACCAGCCTGGTCATCATCATTGGTCTTTTCGATCTGTTCAGCAGCGTTCAGCAGGCCACGGTGGACCCCACCTGGCTGGGCATGTCGACCGAAGGTTACGTCTTCGCTGCACTGGTCTATTGGATCTTCTGTTTTAGCATGTCGCGCTACAGCCAGTATCTGGAAAAGCGCTTTCACACCGGGCGTACATCGCACTGAGGTTTTACATGACTGACTCTATGACACACTCTTCCGACGCGTTGATGATTTCGCTTGAGAACGTGAATAAATGGTACGGACAATTCCATGTACTGAAAGACATTAACCTGCAGGTTAAGCCGCGTGAACGCATTGTGCTTTGCGGGCCTTCTGGTTCCGGCAAATCGACCACGATCCGCTGTATTAACCATCTGGAAGAGCATCAGCAGGGACGTATTGTTGTTGACGGTATTCACCTTAACGATGATATCCGTAACATTGAACGCGTGCGCACCGAAGTAGGAATGGTCTTTCAGCACTTTAATCTGTTTCCGCATCTGACGGTCCTGCAGAACTGCACACTGGCCCCGACGTGGGTGAGAAAGATACCTAAAAAAGAAGCCGATGAGCTGGCTATGCACTATCTGCAACGCGTGCGCATTGCGGAACATGCACATAAATTCCCCGGTCAGCTTTCGGGTGGTCAGCAGCAGCGCGTTGCTATTGCCCGTTCACTCTGCATGAAGCCGAAAATTATGCTGTTTGATGAGCCAACCTCGGCACTGGATCCGGAGATGGTAAAAGAGGTACTGGATACCATGATTGGTCTGGCAGAGGATGGGATGACCATGCTGTGCGTGACGCATGAGATGGGCTTTGCCCGCACCGTTGCGGACCGGGTGATCTTTATGGATCGCGGTGAGATCGTTGAAATGGCTCCGCCGCAGGAGTTCTTTGCGAATCCTAAATCGGAGCGGACCCGGGCGTTCCTGTCTCAGGTTATTCACTGACCGGCACTACCCCTCGCTATTTTACAACCCGGCCTGGTGCCGGGTTTTTTATGGCCCGAATAAAGGTCAGTAAAGGGGTTTCGGGCTGGGCTGGGCTGGGCTGGGCTGGGTAGCACAGGAGCACAGGAGCACAGGCGCACAGGCTGAGGCGACGACACTTTTTCTTCCTAATGATAACCGGAAAAGGCGCTACTCCGTTTTCTGCAGCCACAACGAAAAAAGCCCTTCGCATACGCGAAGGGCTCTCTCTTATTTGATGCCTGGCAGTTCCCTACTCTCGCATGGGGAGACCCCACACTACCATCGGCGCTACGGCGTTTCACTTCTGAGTTCGGCATGGGGTCAGGTGGGACCACCGCGCTACAGCCGCCAGGCAAATTCTTTTCTTTACCGAACTCGTGTCTTAACTGGTGCTGATACCCAGAGTCGAACTGGGGACCTCACCCTTACCAAGGGTGCGCTCTACCAACTGAGCCATATCAGCACACTA
>NZ_JALNVA010000004.1:0-442764 GCF_026541045.1 Pantoea sp. GM_Pan_3
ATGGCAGATAAAGACAATGAAAACAAAGCGTTGCTAGAACCTTTTCTGTCAGTGACCAAAAACAGTGGTGAAGTTATTCAGCTTCACCCCAATAAGAATAATACCGTTCAGCCGGTCGCCTTAATGCGTCTGGGACTGTTCGTGCCGACCCTGAAATCGACGGCTCGCGGTAAATCCGGTGCGATGGCCTCAACGGATGCGACTAAAGAGCTGAAGAACCTGACGCTGGTGAAAGCCGAAGGTTACGAAAAGATTACCATTACCGGCGCGCGGCTGGATATGGATAACGATTTCAAAACCTGGGCGGGCATCATTCAGTCGTTCTCCCGCTATCCCACCAAAGGCGATACCGTCACACTCCCCTTTATCGACTTTGTGAAGATGTGCGGCATTCCCTCGGCAAACTCTTCAGCCGCACTGCGTAAGCGCCTGGACGCGTCGTTACGCCGTATCGCGACCAATACCCTCTCCTTTGAAGGCAATGGCAAGGCGTATCACACCCACCTTGTTCAGTCTGCTTATTACGATCGCGAAAAGGATATCGTGCGTATTCAGGCTGACCCAAAGCTGTTCGAACTCTATAACTTTGATCATAAAGTCCTGCTTCAGCTGCGCGCGATATCCCGTCTGAAGCGCAAGGAGTCTGCTCAGGCGCTCTATACCTTCCTGGAGAGTCTGCCCACCAATCCGGCCCCTATCTCACTGGCACGCCTGCGCATGCGCCTGAATCTGGGCTCCAAGACCACGACGCAGAACCACGTGGTACGACGTGCGATGGAGCAGCTGAAAGAGATTGGCTATCTGGACTATTCAGAAGTAAAGCGTGGTCGCTCAGTCTTTTTCATTATCCACAGCCGTACGCCAAAGCTGGATGGCATCAGCAATCTGGAGAGTATCGACTCCCTGGATGACATCGAGTTTGATGACTAACGGCTCGCGTTCACTGTAATCAGCAGTCCGCGTGGCAGTGTCACTTTCCCGCTGCCTGTGGGAAGCGAGCCTCTCCTCACCATTCACTGTAATCAGTCACCACCACTCATTCACTGTATTCAGCAACGTTCACTGTAATCAGTAGCCTTTTACCTCTCAGAACGATACCAGCGATAATCCTTTTCCTGCAGGTTCTACCGTTTCAAGCCTTTAGAAGAAAGTGTGTACTCACATACATTTCTCGTCATCTTCTCTGCGCTGACGTTTACTGATTACAGTGAACGTTCCGGGCCGTCCTCTTATCCCCTGTTGCTGATTACAGTGAATGCAGCAATCTCTCCCTGCTTTAAAGCAGCGTGATGATGATGCACCGGTTCAGCGCGCTATGATCCTCTGCCGCCAGGGTCAGAACAGCGGGGTGGCGTTACTGATTACAGTGAACAGTAACAGTCTGAGGCTGTCGTCATACAGGGTGGCGGATTGCTGCGTTACCGCTACTGATTACAGTGAATATTTCTGACGCCTGCCTGAAGCTTGCATGCTGATCAGTAGACGATCGGAAGCATTGTACTGACTACAGTGAATGTTCTACTGATTACAGTGAATGCCTGGCTGTTAACGAACAATTCCTGCTCCTGTTTGCTGATTACAGTGAACGTTAGCAGGGAATCAGAGATACCCTGCAGTGACGTTGTCAGTTACTGCGTCAGGCAGGGCCCTGATTAATCCTTACAGCAGCCAAACCGGATCTGACATTTCTGCTGATTACAGTGAATGTCAGCCTGGACTTTGTTCAATTACCGACTACAGTGAATAGTAGCCCACAGTGGGCCGGCTGATTACAGTGAACGTTACCAGCCACACGCCGATAGTTATCCGCCGGTGAAGTGACAGTTTCACCTTTTATCTGCTGTTCAGCGTCATGTTTACCCTCCGTGAAGAAGGTCAGCAGACTATTGCTGATTACAGTGAATTTTTGCCCTGCCCTCTCTGCCTGATTGGCGTATACCATGCCATTACTGATTACAGTGAACATCAGACAGGCCATCGTCAGCAAACTGAACGCTACTGATTACAGTGAACGTTTTGATTTGTGCTGGCTGAGCCACGGAAGAGGCTTTTTCCCGCTAAAAGCAGATATCCGCAGGTTGCCCAATCCTGGTCTGGCGAACCATCCTGCCGATCGCTACCGGCATTGTGATTATGCTGCTGCTGATTACAGTGAATGTTTTCCGCTTATCTTCCTGTGCCTGCTGTTTTTCCCTCTTGTCTGTCATTGCAATCATCCACTGCTTACCCTTAAGCGGCTCACTCATTACAGTGAACGTTGTGCTGATTACAGCGAATGTTTCCGGTTCTGAGCGCGCGATATCGTTCCGCTCTGCTGCAATAGTGTGATGAAGCTCACTATAACCCGTGCTGTTACATAAAAACGCAGATTGTGTTGAGAAGATAATTTATTGCCTCATGTGCAGGATTTCTGTATAAAGTCGTAAATCCTACATATCTGGAGCAACTATGGCTAACGACGACAAGCAGGTGATGAAAGTTGCACAGCGTTCAGAACGCATGCTGCTCAGCCTCACCGAGCAGATTCAGGCGCAGAAGCAGGAACTGCATGAAAATACTTATTATCAGGTCTACGCCAAGGCGGCGTTAGCTAAGTTGCCTAAACTGACCCGAGCCAGCGTCGATTATGCCGTTAATGAGATGGAAGAGAGTGGCTATCAGTTTGATAAACGCGCCGCAGGGACGTCTGTTAAGTACGCCATGTCGATCCAGAATATTATCGATATTTATCATCATCGTGGCGTGCCAAAGTATCGCGACCGCCATGGTGAAGCCTACACCCTCTTTGTCGGCAATCTGAAGGGCGGCGTTTCCAAAACCGTTTCAACCGTCTCCCTTGCGCACGCGCTGCGCGCCCACCCCCATCTGCTGTTTGAAGACTTGCGTATCCTGGTTATTGATCTCGATCCGCAGTCCTCAGCCACGATGTTTCTGAACCACGAGCGCTCAGTGGGGCTGGTGGAGGCGACGGCTGCTCAGGCGATGCTGCAGAATGTCTCGCGGGATGAGCTGGTTAACGAATTTATCGTTCCTTCAATCATTCCCGGTGTAGATGTGCTGCCAGCCTCGATTGACGATGCCTTTATCGCTTCGCGCTGGGATGAGCTTTGCGCTGAGCATCTGCCACAGCAGAACGTTCATGCCGTGCTGTATGACAACGTTATCGCTAAGCTGAAAAAAGATTATGACTTCATCTTTGTCGACAGCGGGCCGCATCTGGATGCGTTTCTCAAGAACGCCATCGCGGCTTCTGATCTGCTGATGACGCCGGTTCCTCCGGCCCAGGTTGACTTTCACTCAACGCTTAAGTATCTGACTCGCCTGCCAGAACTGATCGCGATCATTGAAGATTCCGGCGCAACCTGCCGCTTACAGGGCAACATCGGCTTTATGTCCAAGCTCTCAAATAAAGCAGACCATAAACTCTGCCACAGCCTGGCAAAAGAGATTTTTGGTGGCGATATGCTTGATGCAGCCCTTCCCCGCCTGGATGGTTTTGAACGTTGTGGTGAATCCTTTGATACGGTCATTTCCGCGAACCCGTCGACTTACGTAGGCAGCAGCGAAGCCCTGAAAAATGCGCGCTCCGCCGCAGAGGATTTTGCAAAAGCCGTTTTCGACCGTATCGAATTTATTCGCCTGAACTGAGGTTTGTATGAGCGCAAAAAGAATCACGATTGGCAGAACCTTCAGCCAGACGCCACTGGAAAATGATGCACCTGACAGCCAGCACAGCCAGACTTTCGTGCTGGCAACCGGCAAGCGAGCGCAGTTTCGTTTTGAACGCATTGCCGCAGGCGATGTAGAAAGCAAAACCTTTGTCACGATGGAAACCAACGGACGCGATCAGGCAGGACTGACACCTGATTCCCTGCGTGACATTATCCGCACCATCAAACTGCAGCAGTTTTTTCCTGCGATTGGTGTGATGCGTGACGGACGCATTGAGATCCTTGACGGCTCACGTCGCCGTGCCGCTGCGCTTTACTGCAAGACCGGTTTAGATGTCCTGATAACCGAATCGCCTGTCACCGCCGATGAGGCGCGCAGACTGGCGCAGGATATTCAGACGGCCCGGGAGCATAACCTGCGTGAAGTGGGGATGCGTCTGCTGACGCTGAAGGATGGCGGATTATCACAAAAAGAGATTGCCGAAAATCAGGGGCTGTCTCAGGCAAAAGTTACGCGTGCGCTTCAGGCTGCCAGTGTCCCTGCCGATCTGATTTCGCTATTCCCTAATCAGGCTGAACTCACTTATCCGGACTATAAAGCGTTATTACAGGCAGCGGAGAAGCTGAACGAGTCAGGACAAAGCACAGAGGCGCTGATTGAAGCCATCTCGATGGAAATTGATGTAGTGTGCGCCCGCGAAGGTCTGGCGGAGGATGAGATTAAAAATCACATCCTGCGACTGATTCGTCAGGGAAGCCAGACGCTGATCAAGGAACCGGAGAAAGATAAAACGCACTCAGTGGCGCTCTGGTCATTTGCTGACAAAGATCGCTTTGCCCGCAAAAAGGTGCGTGGCCGGATGTTCAGCTATGAGTTTAACCGGCAGTCGAAAGAGTTGCAGGAAGAACTGGATAAAGTCATCGCCGAGACGCTAAAAAAATATCTCAACCGCTGAGTTCATGCTTTTCTCATCAGCCAGCCTTCGGGGCTGGCTTTTTTTATTGTTATCCCTGCATACGCCGTCTGACAGACGACTTAAAGCCGAATTTCAGGCTGAAATCGCCATGATTTCAGCGTGTGGATAATGATTAACCTGTTGAATAGAATGTATTTATTCATAAATTATCTGCTTTCAACCGTCATGAAATCGCCACGTCATCAGCCCTTTTGACGCACGCTTCGTCGCCGCCCGGTTTACGCTAAAGGTATACCCTTGCCTTTCTCTGCTTTACCTTTATTGCGCCGGTTCGGACCGCCTGGTCAGCGTAACGGCATACTGCTGTCGCTAAGGTGCTTCATTAGTGACCAGCCCGGCCAGACTGATTTTGAGTCGTCGTGCCTTAGCTCAGAATTATCCAGCGCCGCCAGGCGAACCTTCAGTAAAAGTGCGATTGTCTGCGTGATGGTTCTCACCTTAACCCATTGTATTTAATCTTTATGTACTGAGAATTTCAGCCTGAAATCGCCATTAGCGCCACTAACCCGTCACCAGCGTGGTGTTTACAAATGAGCAGAAAGGTGGAGAAACGAAGCCTGTCTGCTTCATAGCCTGGTGAAGCTCAGCCAGTATGAAAAGATACTCAGAAAATATCCCTCAGTTATCCACAGAAAAAGTGGATAACTTTTCTCTCCGGCAATAAGCCTGCTACTGTTTACAGTGAATCGGGAAGTCATCGGTTCCGGGTACTGCACCGACAGACTTTACGCCCTGCTTCCCACGGCTGTCCCTTTGCACTTACCGCCACACTTCGCCCCTGGACACTGGCGTCGAGAAGGTAGCGCAATCATCCGATCTGTTCATAACGATAGTGCGTCGATATTCCACCTGCACTGTCCACTGCAATCAGTAAAAGGACGTTCAGGTGTCATCCGGGGTTGTCAGGATCAGATCGGAAAATGCACATTTCTGCCAGCCAGCTGACGCGGTATCCGCCGGACAGCATCACCATGAGCGATGTCATCACACCGGCAGAGGGTTAGTCAGTCAGCGCGACTATCACGCTGATTAACCTGTTTAAAAGTCACGCTTTATAAAAAGTGCCTTGCCAGAGCTAACTCCAGAATACCGTCTACACTTCTTTACACAATTGGTGCGAATGTTCCATTTCTGGTCCGTATGAAATTTAATCAGGTGGGCCGCTTAACTTTTATGACAGGGATATGATGAATATTAATACTTCAGACTCGGGTGATAAGGGCGACCACGCGCCTGCCGATACGGTTCGCCAGCGTATTTTTCTGGTGGTGCTGGTGGCGACGATGGGTGCGCTGGCTTTTGGTTACGACACCGGCATTATCTCAGGTGCATTACCTTATATGACGTCCCCGCCTGCTCAGGGCGGGCTGGGGCTCAACTCCTTCACCGAAGGACTGGTCGCCTCTTCGCTGGTATTCGGGGCCGCGATCGGTTCTTTCCTCAGTGGTTTCTTCTCTGACCGCTTTGGTCGCCGTATTACGTTACGTTCACTGGCGGTGATTTTCGTGCTGGGTTCACTGGGTACGGCGCTGGCGCCTTCGGTCAACGTCATGGTGGCAATGCGCTTCCTGCTGGGGATCGCTGTCGGCGGAGGCTCGTCGACTGTGCCGGTGTTTATCGCCGAGATTGCCGGGCCGCGCCTGCGTGCGCCACTGGTCAGCCGTAACGAGTTGATGATTGTGACCGGGCAGCTGGTCGCCTACGTTGCCAGTACGCTGCTGAGCTATCTGCTGCATGATGAGCACCTGTGGCGCTATATGCTGGCGATTGCGATGGTGCCGGGGCTTCTGCTGTTTATCGGCACCTTCTTCGTGCCTGCATCGCCACACTGGCTGGTGGCGGAAGGCCGACTGAAAGAGGCGAAAAAGATCCTGAAGTACCTGCGTGAGACGCCGCGTGAGGTGCGCCATGAGATGGCGCAGATGAAGAAGCAGGCGAGGGCGGCAGAGCGGGGTCCGGACGCGAAAACCCTGATCCGTGAGAAATGGGTCATCCGGCTGATGATCATTGGCGTCGGTCTGGGCTTTGTCGCGCAGTTCACCGGCGTTAACGGGTTTATGTACTACACGCCTATTATCCTGAAGTCGACCGGTCTGGGCACCAGTGCCTCGATCGCCGCCACCATCGGTAATGGCGTGGTATCGGTACTGGCCACCTTTGTCGGCATCTGGGCTATCAGTCGCTTCCCGCGTCGCACCATGCTGATCACCGGACTTTGCCTGGTTGTCACCGCGCAGATTCTGCTGGGGAGCGTGCTGACCTTTATGAGCACCAGCCTGATGCAGAGCTATCTGGCGCTGGCCTGTATTCTGCTGTTCCTGTTCTGCATGCAGATGTGCATCTCGCCGGTCTACTGGCTGATGATGTCGGAGCTGTTCCCGATGCAGCTGCGTGGCGTCCTGACGGGCGGTGCAGTGTCACTTCAGTGGATTTTCAATGCGGTAGTCGCGTTTGGCTTCCCACCGATCATGGAATATGCCGGCAGCACTACCTTCTTTATCTTTGCCGCGATTAACGTCGGATCGCTTATCTTCGTGATGGCGATGGTGCCGGAAACGCGCGGAAAGAGTCTGGAAGAAATCGAATCGCACATGAAAGAGAAGTTTGGCGAAAAGCAGAAAGCGGCTGAAGCCTGATAATTCCACCCCCGGATTCGGCACACGCGCCGAATCCGGTTTTCCTCTCCGCATTCCCCTCAATCTGCCTTTTTCTTCCTCCGGCTGATGCGTCACCAGAATAAACGTTCACTGTAATCAGCATAGAGGTGTGGTCTGTTTTTATACCGCCTTGGCGATTTCAGGCTGAAATCGCCAGAAAACAACGCATTACTCTCCCGGTAGCTATTACAGAACCGGTCAGTCAGATGAAGCATGACCGCAGACAAAGATTGCCTGAGGCGCTGCGCTATACTCCCTTGTCATCTGCTCTGCACACCAATCGTAAGGGGTTCACCGCGCGGAGGGCTCAGAAAACGCTGCTGTTCTGATGCGCTTTTATTCAGAGAGTCTCAGGCGCTGAACGGGCCGTTCACTCACACTCCCGGCCATACAGTAACGGCAATGTGCCGTTCGCAGGGTTCGCTGTACATTCTGATTTTTCTGGAAAGGAACTATGACCCGGAAGCTGAAAACCATTTCCCGCAGGCTATGGCATGTCATCCTGGTGGCTGGGGGGCTGATACTTCTGTTACTGATTTTTCGTATCTATGAAGCAGAACGCGGACCTGAGCTACAGCGCTGGCATACCTGGGTTCCGCATGAGCTGACCGTTGAAGCGCTCGATAAGGCGAGCTATGCCGACTATCTCAGGGCAGAGAACCGGCTGTTCGATGAGATGAAGCAGCATGTCACTGACCAGCTCAGCGATGATGAGAAAACCCCGCTCAACCGCTACTCTGCCGACAGCATGATCTATCCGGGCCATTTTGCTCAGGACTGGAACCGCTCCTATATTCTGCACCCGACCGGCAAACCCCGTGGAAGCGTTGTCCTGTTGCATGGGCTGACCGACAGTCCCTATAGCCTGCGGCACGTTGCAGAAGTGTATCGTCAGCAGGGCTATGTGGCGGTCGCAATAAGGTTACCGGGTCACGGGACGGTGCCCGCAGGGCTGACCGATGTTGACTGGCAGGACTGGATGGCTGCGACACGTCTGGCGGTGAGAGAGGCGACGCGGCTGGCAGGCACGCAGACGCCTCTGCATCTGGTGGGATTCTCGAACGGCGGGGCACTGGCCGTAAAATATGCCCTCGACAGCCAGAATGATCCCACGCTGCGTCAGCCGCAGCAGCTGATTCTGTTATCGCCGATGATCGGCGTAACCCGTTTTGCCCGCTTCGCGGGCATGGCCGGTCTGCCCTCTGTGTTGCCGGCCTTTTCGAAAACGGCCTGGCTGAACATCGTGCCGGAGTTTAACCCGTTTAAATATAACTCCTTCCCGATACACGCAGCCCGCCAGACCTGGCTGCTGACGCAGGCGCTGCAGAAGGAGATTCAGCAGAATGCCCGTGACCAGCGATTGTCAGATTTCCCGCCGGTGCTGACCTTTCAGTCAGTGATGGACTCGACCGTGAGTACGCCTTCGGTCATCCGATCGCTCTATCACTACCTGCCGGAAAATGGCAGTCAGCTGGTGCTGTTTGATATCAATCAGGCGGTCAGCGTCAGTCCGTTATTCCGCCGCTCCTCCTACACCGCGGTCAGTCAGCTGTTGCCAGAGGCGCGTCGGGATTACGCCACGACCCTCATCACCAACGCATCACCCACCTCGCTCAAAATGGTGACCCGAAGCGTGCCTGCGGGAGAGACGCAGGAGAAGAGAGCGCCGCTGGCGATCGACTATCCTGCCGGCCTCTACTCTCTGTCACATGTCGCTATTCCGTTTCCGGCGGAGGATGGGCTTTATGGCAGTGCGCCTGAAAGGAAAAATGAATTCGGCATCAGTTTTGGCACGCTGTCGCTGCGCGGTGAAAGTGCCGTGCTGATCGTGGGGCTGGACTCGATTATGCGTGCAACCTCTAACCCGTTCTATCCTTACATGATCGCGCGCATCACGCATCACATTGACTGCAGTGACAGGCCCCCACTGGCAGCCTGCCTCAGTGACTTCTGAATGCAGCATCACAACCGGCCTGCGCGTGCAGGCCGGGATTTATAGCGTATTCAGTTTTGCCATCACCTCGTCTGACAGCACCAGGCTGCGGCTGGCGAGGTTCTCCTGCAGATGCGCGGGGGAGGAGGTGCCCGGTATCAGCAGAATATTGGGCGAACGTCGCAGCAGCCAGGCCAGGGCGACCTGCATAGGGGTGGCGTTCAGGGACGCAGCCACCTCATTAAGTTGCTCCGACTGCAGGGGAGAAAATCCGCCCAGTGGGAAGAAAGGCACCCAGGCGATGCCCTGCTGAGCAAGCTGATCCACCAGCTCATCATCCTGCCGATGCGCGAGGTTATACATGTTCTGTACGCAGACAATCGGCGTCATCGCCCTGGCCTCTGCGATCTGCGTAGCCGTGACATTACTCAGACCGATGTGGCGAATCAGCCCGCGCGCCTGCAACGCCAGCAGTGCCTCCAGTTGAGGGGCCAGAGAGCCCTCTTTGGGTTTAGCCGGATGCAGCATACTGCGCAGATTCACCACCTCAAGAACGTCCAGGCCCAGGTGGCGGAGATTATCTTCTACGGCCTGGGTCAGCGCCTCCGGCTCCATCGCCGCCTGCCAGCCGCCTCTGGCATCACGACGTGCCCCCACTTTGGTGACAATACAGAGATCCTCCGGATAGGGATGGAGCGCCTTCCTGATTAATTTGTTGGTTTCGTGCGGACCGTAAAAATCGCTGGTGTCGATGTGGTTGACGCCAGCCTCAATGGCGTCACGTAAAACCTGTATCGCGCGCGCTTCATCTTTAACCGGGCCAAACACGCCAGGCCCGGCCAGTTGCATAGCGCCATAGCCAAGACGGTTAACTTCGCGATCGCCTAACTTGAAAGTCATGGTGGTATCTGACATGAAAACCTCCTGCGTGGATGTCGATTAAGTGTAATGGTGATTCAGCGATCCGGCAGGTGTTCAGCTATACCAGCTGAGACCCTGTGGCACCCGCGAAAAACCGGCGTGGCGTAAAGCGTTAAGCAGGGGAGACTGGGTTACCGGTTTGCCATCTGCCCGCTCCAGCGTAAACATGGATGAATTTTCCCGTTGCAGCGCCGCACCCAGCGCCGCCACCGCCGCCTGTTGCCGTGCGGGATCGTCGGTAAAGGTCAGTAACTCTTTACCGCCGGGGGTCAGGTAGAGCAGCAGTGCGCCACCGGCAATCACCACGCGTCCGCCCGGACGACGGGTGGGGCGTGTACCGCTGCCATGAACCGGCCAGCTCAGCATCGCGCCAAACGGATTAGCCGGATCGGGTGCCGCCAGTACGACGGCGTCAGCCTCAGCGAGCAGGTTCTCTGCCAGCTTGCGCAGTCGTTCAATCGTCTGCTGATCGGCAAACTGTGCACCGCCCGCACCGTCGACAAAACGTCCGCGTAACAGCCGGCCGGCATCTTCCATACTGCGCAACACCGGCTGCAGAGCCGGAAACCCTCCCGGGACCTGTTCAGCGACCGCGCTGCCACGGGTGATCACGCCATAACGGTCAAGCAGGTTCTCCGCCAGCGACAGGGCCAGTTGGGCAGGCGCAACCGGCTGACGCGGAAGCCGCGACCAGCGTCCGGCCAGAGTGTTGACCGCCGGTCTGCGGGCCGTCAGCGCACCATGTGTAAAGCGCTGGCCAAAACGCGTGCGCAGAGTACGTGCCGGACGCGCACGGGATGCACCGGGTGTCGTGAGCAGGCCCCGCACCGCAATCCAGCTGTCTGCGGTGACATAACCCTGCCACACCAGTTGCCACAGCGCCTCACATAGGCTGTCAGACGGCAACTCTGCCTCCCCCTGCTGCGCCATGATCTCATGAACAAACCAGGAGCCACCCCGGCTGAGTGTGTCAATAACCTGCTGCTGCAGCGGCGTGACAGGCTGGGTGGTGTCAATGACCGGCAGCGTCTCTGCGGCACATTCCGTCAGGTGCAGCGAGATCAGCCCATCGTTGTGGCCCAGCGCCTTATGACCACACCAGATCACCTCGCCACGGCTGAGCAGTTCATCAAGCATGGCGGGTTGATAGTCGGCCACTCTGGCGCGCAGGATCTGCGACTCCCAGAGCGAGGCGGGTAACGGCACGCCGGCGAGCTGCTCAATGACCCGCAACACACCCTCGGCACCCTGCTGCTCCTGACGCCGTTCATTCAGCACGCCGTGGCGCTCCAGCAACAGAGTGACCCAGACAGCGGGCGGAACAGGGCGCGTGGCTTCACGTGCTGATTGCAGTGAACGCAGTCGCAGTCGCGAGAAGATATCGGCGGCAACCCACGCCGGTTCCGACTCGCCTGCTGCCGATCCCATATTCAGCAGGCTGCCCTGCTGAAGCAGGGTCAGCAGTACCTCATTCACCACGGCGACACCCAGACCATAGCGGGCTGCCAGTGACCGGGCGGTGAACAGCGTATGGGTGCGTGCATACTGGCCGATCAGATCATGCAGCGGGGCGGCGGGTGGTAACAGAAACGTCGCTGGCAGGTCATCAGGTAACGCTACCGCCAGCGCATCGCGCAGCCGGGCAGCATCTTCAATGACGGCCCAGCGATCTTCACCCGCGATAATGACCGGAATAATACGCCGCGCAGCCGCAAACTGCGTTAACGCCCCGGTAACCTGCTGTGCATCCCCGCTGAACCGTGCCCGTACCTCCGTTACGGAGAGCGGACCGAGATCGCGCAGCAGATCGATGATGCCTTCGGCGTGCTGTGCCTGATAGCGGGGATCACGGCGCTGTAACGCCTGTTCAACCCCGGCGACGACAGCGGGTTCCAGCAGGTCACGCTTGCGGGTCTGGCCAAGCAGTTCACCCAGCAGGTTGCTGTCGAGTGACAGCAGAGAGGCACGACGTTCCGCCTGAGGGGCATCGCTGGCATAGATAAATTCAGCGACATAACCGAACAGCAGCGGAGCGGCGAAAGGGGAGGGCTGTCCGGTGGTGACTTCGCTGAACTGCACCTCGCCCTGCGCTATCTGCTCCATTAAATAGTGCAGGGCTGGCAGGTCATAAACATCCTGCAGACATTCGCGTGCGGTCTCGATCAGGATCGGAAAGTCATCATGCGCGCTGGCAACCGCCAGCAACTGACCGGCGCGCAGCCGCTGCTGCCAGAGCGGGGAACGCTTGCCCGGATTGCGCCTGGGCAGCAGCAGCGCGCGCGAGGCACACTCACGAAAGCGGGCGGCGAACAGCGCAGAGTGACCCACACTCTCGGTAACGATCTGCGTGAGCCTGTCACTCCCGAAGACAAAAAATTCCGCGCCCGGAGGCTCCTCCTCGCTGGCGGGGAAGCGGGCGACGATGCCATCATCGCTGGCCGCCACAGAGGCATCCAGGCCCATCCGGTGCTCAATACGTGCGGCAATGGCCAGTGCCCAGGGAGCATTGACCCGCTTTCCCCACGGGGAATGGAGAATGACCCGCCAGTCACCCAGTTCATCACGGCAGCGTTCGATCAGCAGCGTGCGGTCGTCCGGGATGACGCCGGTTGCGGTGCGTTGATCCGCCAGCAGGGCCAGCAGATTGGTCACTGCATGGGGATTCAGGCCCAGCGACAGCAGCTGTTTCTCCGCCTCAGCCGGGGAGACGTTATTCAGCTGGCGCAGAAACAGCCCGAGGCTGGCTCCGGCATCGGCCGACCGGCCAACCCCTTCTCCCCGCCAGAAGGGCAAACGAGCCTGACGGCCCGGAGCAGGCACCACCACCACCTGGTCGTGCGTGATCTGCTGAATCCGCCAGGAGGAGGCGCCCAGAGTGATGATGTCATTGATGCGCGACTCATACACCATCTCTTCATCCAGCTCCCCGACGCGACGCGAGCCAGCCTGCTCTTCGCCTTCCGGCAGCATCACGCTGAACATGCCGCGATCGGGAATGGTGCCGCCACTGGTCACGGCCAGGTGCTGAGCGCCGGGACGCGCGCTCAGCAGACCGCTCTCTCGATCCCAGATCAGCTGTGGCCGTAGCTGCGCGAAACCCTCCGAGGGATATTTCCCGGCCAGCATATCCAGCGTGGCGTCAAACAGGCGGCGCGACAGCCCGCGAAACGGGTCGGCCCGGCAGACGAGGCTGTACCATGCATCAACCTGAAGGGCGTCCATGGCAACGGCTGCCAGCGTCTGCTGCGCCAGAATATCCAGCGGATTAGAGGGAGGGCTAAGCGCATCGAGCTGGCCGGTACGCATCGACTGTAAGGTGACAGCGGCATCCAGCAGATCGTGTCGCGTCCGGGGAAACAGGATGCCGGTTGACATGCCGCCAACCTGATGTCCGGCTCGCCCCACGCGCTGCAGAGCGCTGGCGACCGACAGCGGAGCGCCTACCTGAATCACCAGATCCACCGGCCCCATATCGATACCAAGTTCAAGGCTGGAGGTGGCGACCACGCAGCGCAGGCTGCCCTGCTTGAGTGCCGATTCGATCCCGGCGCGCTGCTCTTTGGAAACGGAACCGTGATGCGAGCGGGCGATAGGGTCAGCACGGCTGTCGCTGCTTGCGGTATCCGGATCTTCCGCCGCCTGCCTTTCAAAAAAACGCGCATTGAGACGGGCAGTGAGTTTTTCAGCCAGCCCTCGCGAATTAACAAACACCAGCGTGGCGCGATGGGCCATCACCTGCTGCAGAATGCGTGCTTCGATATGCGGCCAGATCGATCCGCTGGCTGACGGCGTTTCGCCGCTGAGGTCGCTGTCACTGGCGATGTCCGTCATATCCGGCACCGGCACCTCGATAGTCAGGTGCAGGGTGCGATCGGAGGAGGGGTTAACCACCTGGACGGGCTGGCTGCCACCCAGGAATGCAGCGATACGCTCAACCGGCCGCACCGTGGCGGAGAGCCCCACGCGCTGAGCGGGCCGCGGCAGCAGTGCATCCAGCCGCTCCAGACTCAGGGCGAGCTGAGAGCCGCGCTTCGAACCCGCTACAGCATGCACTTCATCAACAATAACCGTGGTGACACCCTGCAGCGTCGTGCGCGCTTTTGAGGTCAGCATCAGAAACAGCGATTCCGGGGTGGTGATCAGAATATCGGGTGGGCGGCGCAACAGCCGGGCGCGCTCTGCAGCTGGCGTATCGCCGGAACGCATTCCGACAGTCAGGGTGATCGCGGGCTCATCCAGCGCCTGCCGCTCAGCACAGACACCGGCAAGCGGAAGCGTCAGGTTGCGCTGCACATCCGCCGCCAGCGCTTTGACCGGCGAAATGTAGAGCACGCGGGTCGTGGTTTCACGTGAGGGGGCGGGCTGTTCTGCCCGGACCTGAAACAGCGCATCGATGGCGGTCATAAAGGCGGCCAGCGTTTTTCCTGAGCCGGTAGGGGCAATCACCAGCGCATGCGCTCCGCTGGCGATGGCCTGCCATGCCGCCTGCTGTACCGGGGTCGGGGCCTTAAAGGCGGCAGAAAACCAGCGCCGGGTTGCAGGGGAAAAGCGGTCTAGGACCGGAAGGGATTGGGATTTCGGCATCATTCTCACGGTATCGCACAGCAACTGCACCAGACATTAATGCGTTGAGTGTAAGTGAAAATCGCCGATTGTGGATGACGCGGCTGCTAACCGGCCGCGTCATCCAGGGATCAGGAACCGGCTGCGCCCGCCAGCGCACGGCCTCTTACTGCCAGCAGCGACACCATCGCCAGCACCAGGATGGTCATCCCGTAGCACCAGGCCGTCCGGGTCAGTCCGAGATGCGGCGCGACAATACCGGCGGCAATTGCGGGCAGGGCAAACGCGAGATAACTTTTGATCAGAAAGGCGGAGAAGAGGCCCGCGCGTTCATGACTTTCCGCTAACTGCATGATGATCTTCAGCACGTTAGCGAAAATAGAACCAAACCCCTGGCCCGCGAGGGCGGTGCCGATATAAAGCCAGGCCACACTATGCAGCGAAAGGCCGGTCAGCGTCACGCTCACGCCGGTCATCAGCATCAGCGTCCCGATGACCAGTGCGCGGGCGGGCGGCAGCGGACGAAAGAGAAAGACCGCTGCCGTTGCGCTCAGCATCAGCGTCGCAACAACCGAGCCGCCGATGAAGGGCGAGGTGAGTCCGGTGGCGTTTGCCACCATCGTGGGCATCAGAGAGAGGTAGAAACCGCCGAGCATCCAGGTGGCGATATTCACCGGTGCCACTTTTAACAACGGGCCGAGCGCACGGCGCGGTATGCTGACCTGAGGGCGCAGAGCGGCCAGCACGCCCGGCTGAGGCGAAATGGTTTCAGGGATAAGCGGCAGCAGTGCCATGGCAATCAGCATCAGTAACAACAGGAGTGCATACAGCGTTACGGTAGGATAGGGGGCCAGACTCACCAGAATGCCGCCCGCGAGGGTGCCCAGCGTCATCCCCAGGAACGCGGTAAACGAGTTGAGCAGCGGCCCGCGTGTTTTGCTGGCATCCAGCAGGCTGGCACCGAATGTCGGTAACGCAATTCCCGTGGCAAACCCCTGCACCAGACGGGCTGCAATCAGGGTTGCCGCCGACCCGGCGGTCATAAAGATCACCAGGGCAATGGCGTTGAGCGCCAGCGCCAGCAACATCAGCGGACGTCGCCCGGTATAGTCGGACACTTTCCCTACCGTCAGCAGCGCCGCCAGCAGCGCGAAAGCATAGGCACCAAAAATCAGCGTCAGCATCGTCGGCGTCAGGTGAAAAAGAGTCCGGTAAAGGGGATAGAGCGGTGTGGGCGCACTGCTGGTGGCGGAGATCAGCGCGGCGCTGGTAAAGCTGAAGATCGTGGTGCGGGTTGCGGCCTGAGGCGTCAGAGCATGGGTCATGATAAGTCCCTTAATGCAAAATATTAGCTTTAAAAGAGGTATACGCCTGCTCAGAGCTTAATGCAATATCTTTGCTTTAACGAATCCTGCTGTCTGAATGATGCGCCTCTCCGGCGCGTTGATCATCTGACGCTGAGACGGCCAGAGGCGGGTGAAATGTCATTAAATCAGACTGAGTAAGAATCTCAGAAATCGGGTTTAAGGAGGCCTGAACATGAAAATAGCGGAGATCGATCATATCCATTTGTACGTTGAAGATATTGCACAGGCCGAGCAGTGGTATAACGCAGTGCTGGGCTTTTCACGCGATGTTTCGCTCGCTTTCTGGGCTGAACAGGGTGGGCCGCGGGTTATCAGGAATAACAGAGCATCACTCTCTCTCTTCCTCAGAACCACCCAGCCTCCCGGCCATACCGTCGCGTTCAGCGTGGCCGCCCCGGCGTTCGGCACGCTGATTCCCGTCCTGAGAGAGAACAGCATCCCGTTCAGCATCAGTGACCATGAGGTGTCGATGTCGGTCTATTTCAACGATCCCAGCGAAAATAAGATTGAAGTCACCTCTTACGACTACAGCCAGGCAAAGAGCATTCTGGCGCGCTTCGCCTGACGCTATCTCTTCCTGCTCTCAGCAATGAGCCTGCTGATCCCTGAAAAGCGATCGGCAGGCACGAAGGATCAATAGAGCGAATTCTTCAGGCGTTCTGGCAGCGCTTTGTCATAAGCGTCACCATCAATTTCCGCAATGTGCCGGAGAATGGAGCCGGTGCTGGGCAGGCTCTGCCGCGGGATCTGCGTTGTCACATCCCAGAGTCCGGCGCGGAGAATCGCCCGGCTGCACTGAAAGAAAACAGTGTCGACGGCGATACGCAGCACCGTTTTTGGCGGCTGGTTGTTGACGGCAAAACGTTCCAGCAGCGCTGGATCGGTGCTGATTGCGGCAGTGCCGTTTACCCGCAACGTCTCGCCAATACCGGGGATCAGAAACAGCAGCGCTACCCGATTGTCATGCAGAATATTGCGCAGACTGTCGATGCGGTTGTTGCCGCGCCGGTCTGGCAGCAGAAGTGTTCTGTCATCCTCGATGTCGATAAATCCGGCCGGATCGCCGCGCGGTGACACATCCAGCCCGTCAGGTCCCGATGTGGCCAGGGCAACAAACGGCGAAGCGTCGATAAACGGACGATAGGCGGGGTGGATATGATCCGTCACCTTAGCGATCGACGGCCGGGCTACCGTGCCGTAAAGACGTTCTAGTTCAGTAAGTTCAGTGATGACGCTGCTCTGTTCCGTCATGTTGCTCCATCCTCCTCATCAGTCAGAATGTCCATGATGCCGTGGCGACACGCCAACGTCCGGGCGCGTCAGATGAAACAGAAATTTAACACTAATAACCGCAGCGTCAGAACAGCTATGTTGTCATTTGTGATACCGGCCCGTCTGTAAAGCGCTGAAGGCATTCCGCTGCTCTCTCCTGAGAGGAGGCTGACCTGCGCGGTGTTGGTTACCAAAGACATTGCTGATATAAAAGTAAGCCGCGGCGTATTCCGTCCCCACAAGGAGCAGAAAATGTATTGGGAATCAGAGCGGTTGCTCTACAGATTTACCCGCCAGGAAGATATTGACGACCTCTTCAGAATCTACAGCGACCCTGAAACACACAGATTTAATCCGCGCGGCCCCTGGCCCGATAGATCGTATGCTCTGCAGTCCATGGAGCGCATCCTGCAGGGGTACCGGGAACAGGGGTTTGGCGACTGGACGATATTTGAAAAAGCGAACCCGGAAAAAATTATCGGCTTTGGCGGCGTCTTCAGAAGCCAGTTCGATGGCCGTCAGACCAATAATCTCGGCTATCGTTTTGAGCCAGCCGCCTGGGGAAAAGGTTATGCCACCGAACTCTCCCGCCGGGCCATACGTTATGGCTTTGAAGAAGCTGAACTCAGCGTCATTACGGGTGTGGTGCGCGAAAATCATCTCGCTTCGCGACGGGTGCTGGAGAAGGCCGGATTAACCTTCCTGAAAAAGGTCAACGATCTGGAGGGCTTCTCGCCGAGCCTGATGTTTACCCTGACCCGCAGCGACTGGCTCAGGGCAGGCAACGCGCCTTCCTCTCCCGGTAGCACGCTTTAACGCCTGTAAAATTTCAGATGCGGTACACTGCGATAATCCGTTAATGCAATTTCGTTGCTTTAATTTTACATCTGAAGCTGATGAGCCAGGAGGAAAAGATGGCGAGGGAGATGGTCCGACAGGGCGGGCGCAGTGCGCGTATTCAGGCGGAAGTGCACAACACCGTGAACCGGCTGCTTGAGACACTTGACCGCTCCGCGATTACGGTGCCGATGATAGCCGAACAGGCAGGCGTGACGCCCTCCACGATTTACCGGCGCTGGGGCGATCTGACGCAGCTGCTGGCCGACGTGGCAGTGGCGCGGATGCGGCCCATTGCTGAGCCGGAAGATACCGGGTCGATGACCGGCGATCTTACCCTGTTTATCCAGCAGTATGCGGAAGAGATGTCGTCAAAAGTCGGCCGCGACATGCTGGCCGACGTGATGAACAGTCATGCGGAGGAGGCCAGCCAGAAATGTTGCGGGTTTACCTATCAGCATCTCGAAACCCTGCACAACCGTGCTGTCGCGCGTGGCGAAGCGGGCTTTGACATCGATCGCGTCATGGATGTGGTGGTGGCGCCCGTCATGTACCATATTCTGTTCGGCGATCGTGACGTCTCTGCGGAGTACTGTGCTTCACTGATTACGCGGGCATTCTGACGGCGGGTCAGCGCTGAACAAACGGCAGAGCAGCTTCAGCGATCAGCTGCTGCAACAGCGTGCGCGCCGGATCTTCGCCCCGATCTGCGCGGGCGAGCGCGATGCCCAGTGTGCCAGGCGGAGGCAGCCGCTGTGATTCCGTCACCAGCCTGTCGGGCATACCGGCGCGGGTGCGGAGCGTCACGCCAAGACCGGCCTGCAACGCTGCCCAGATCCCGCTAAGACTGTGACTGGTAAATACCACCCGCCACGGAATAGCGGCTGCGTCCAGCGCGTCGATGGCTCGCGAACGCATCACACACGGCGCATCAAACACCACCAGCGGCAAAGGCTCGTCGCGCTGTAACATGCCCGCCAGGTCAACGTCCGGATGGTAAATCCAGGCTAACGGACACTGACCGATCAGCGGCGTGCCAGCCTGCGGTTCCGCCTGCCAGAGCAGGGCAAGATCCAGTTCATGACGCGCCAGCGCCGTAAGCAGTGGCAGATTTCTGTCGACGCGGGCGGTCAGCATCACCTCCGGGTGCTGCCGGTTAAAGGCGCCCAGAATCGCAGGCATCAGCGCCTCGCCAAAATCCTCCTGCATACCGATGCGTATTTCACCCTGCAATGCTTCGCCTCGCACGGCCCGCAAGGTTTCATCATTCAGTGACAGCAGGCGTCTGGCGTAGCTCATCAGCTGCTCACCGCTGCGGGTCAGCTGCAGGTGTCGCCCTTTTTTCATCACCAGTGCTGTTCCGCATTGCTGCTCCAGTTTTTTAAGCTGTGCGCTGATGGCGGACGTCGATCGGCACAGGTGCTGCGCCGCGGAGGCAAAACTGCCTGCGTCAATGCCCGCCACGAAACTGCGCAGCGCATCCATATCGAGACACTCGGGCACTTTATTCATGACTGTCCTGTTAACGTGGATGGTAAGTGCGGATTAATTTGATTTTCAGGATGATATCCTCAGGCGACACTCTCGCTGACAACACAGGAGAGCGCAATGAAAAATTCACTGGATCGGGAAACCCTGGCGCAGCGCGCGCCAAAACTGGCTGAACTGACGCAGCAGGTGCTGTTTGGGGATATCTGGCAGCGCGGCGTGCTGTCTCCGCGAGAGCGCAGCCTGCTGACGCTGGCCACGCTGACGGCGCTGGGACGTGTGCAGCAGTTGCCCTGGCACCTCGATTTCGCCCGGCAAAACGGGCTGTCGCAGGAGGAACTGATTGAGAGCTTCAC
Organism: Pantoea sp. GM_Pan_3; assembly: GCF_026541045.1. Taxonomy (NCBI): domain Bacteria; kingdom Pseudomonadati; phylum Pseudomonadota; class Gammaproteobacteria; order Enterobacterales; family Erwiniaceae; genus Pantoea; species Pantoea sp. GM_Pan_3. The sequence continues at coordinate 20,043 of NZ_JALNVA010000004.1, forward strand.
CCATCTGGCCTTTTATGCCGGCTGGCCCGCCGCGGTTACCGCCCTGAGCTATCTGGAGGAGAATGCCTGATGCCATTTACCCGGATTACCTTAGGTGAGGGTTACAGCGACACCGCGCTGACGCAACTCTCCATCCTCCTTCAACAGGCGCTGGTTGCAGAATTTGATGTGCCTGAACGTGACTGCTTTCAGGTGACAGAAAGGCTGCCAGCCAGTCAGCGGGTCTTTGACCGGCACTACCTGAGCGGCGGACGGAGTGACAGGTTTGTGCTGTTTCAGGTGTTGGCGGGCAGGCCACGCACCCGGCATCAGAAGCAGAGCTTTTATCGCGCGCTCTGCACGGCGCTTCAGGCGGAGATGGCCATCGACCCTGACGATGTGATGATCATTCTTCAGTTCAACAGCACCGAGGAGTGGAGCTTTAGCGGTGGCCGGATGCTGGCAGAGGAGGAGGCGCGATGATTGCGATGCACTACCGGTTTACCCTGCCAGCGGATTATGACATGGCGATCATCAAAGAGCGCATCAGACAGAATGGCGCCCGGCTGGATGGATTTCCGGGGCTGGTAGCAAAGGCATTTCTTTACAGCTGTGAGAGTGAAGGCACGCTGCATGAAAACCGCTATGCACCGCTCTATTTCTGGCAGGAGGCCAGTGCGATGCAGCGCTTCCTGCAAAGTCCCGGTTTTGCCACTCTGGTCAGTGACTTTGGCTGGCCGATCATCGAAAGCTGGCTGGCGTTAGAGGGGCACTCTGTGGTCAGGCATCTGACCGACGCGCGGTTTATGACGCTGAAGCGCTGGACGATCGCTCCCCACTCCGACCTGGCGGCACTGCCGGTCAGGGGAGACTTTAATGCCTGGGACATCAGCCGCTGGCAGGGCGTGGAGATCTCGGCCAGCGTTCAGCCACCAGCAGACGGGCAGGAGAGTTATCGCATTGGCTATCTCGCACGCGGTGCTGTCGCGGCAGAGATGTTGCTTTAGCGAGAAAGAGCGATCAGCGCTTTAATAATTCCTGACAGGCCGCGCTGTCTTCTGCGGCGCGCTGTTTTGCATCAGGCGTCAGCTGTTGCCAGCGACCGATCACGCGGCTGCCCAGCGCGGGTTTATAACTGTTTTTCTGCAGCGCATAGTCAGAATTACTGCCCTCGATTACCTTTTGCATCTGCGGCGCCAGCTGCTGTTCATCTTGATGACTGATGGCGCAGAACACGGCGATGTAATAGGCCGTCTCTTCATCACTCTCATGCGGCATCAGCCACCAGGCCGCGGCGGCCAGAATCAGCAGGAGGGGAAGAATGAATTTGAGTTTTGTCATGTCAGTCACGCGTTGGGTGAAAATCAGTCTGCCGGATAGGGCAGGACGCAGGCCGCGTATCCTGCCACAGAGTCTGCGCACGGGTCACGCCGTTCGGCAAAATTTATGTCTGGCCTGCTGAGTATCGTACCTGCGCCTGCGAGCGCAAAAGGTCATGTTCACAGTGAACGGCACCCTGGCATTGCCAGACATTTTTACTTCACCGCTTCGCCGGGAAACGCCAGCAGTAAGCTTTTCAGCAGCCTTTCCAGCTCAGCGCGATCTTTCGCTGTCAGCGGTGCCAGCACGGCCTCCTGCGTGGCGGTGTGGATCGCCAGTGCGCGTTCAATCTGCTGCAGCCCGTGGGGTGTCAGTCCGACCAGCAGGCTACGCTTATCCCCTGCGGCAGCCACACGCTCAATCAGATTCTGCTGTTCCAGCCGGTTCAGACGATTCGTCATCGCCCCGGAGGTGACCAGCAGGGACTGATAGAGTTGGGTTGGCGACAGACGCCAGGGTGAACCCGCCCGGCGCAGGGTAGCCAGCACATCAAATTCACCTTCCTGAAAGCCAAAAGGCGCCAGCGCCTGACTGCGCGCCTTCGCCAGATGTTTCATCAGACGCAGCATCCTGCCGAAAATCTGCATAGAAGAGGCGTCGAGTTCGGGCATCGCGCTGTCCCACTGGCTGACAACGAAATCAATATGGTCCTGCATGAATCACCTGTAGTTGCTGAGGTTATGTTGTCGGGTTGTGCGCTACGGCTTAACACCGGCCATAATTTATCTTAACGTTAAGATAAATCATGGCGGCCTGCGGCTGTCATTGTGAATCCTCTCAGGGCCTCAATGATGAAAAATACAACACTGTTCCCCATTTTGTTTGCCGCCATTGCCTTTCTTATCGGACTCAACCTGCGACCGATGCTGGCTATTATCGGTCCGCTGTTTCCGGCGTTGCAACTGCAGGCCGGGCTGTCAGCGACGACCTTCAGTCTGCTGACCACGTTGCCCGTGGCGATGATGGGGGTGGCTGCGCTCTCCGGTCCCTGGCTGATCGCCCGGCTCGGGCCGGTATCGGGCATCGCCGCCGGTTTACTCTGTCTGGCGGTGGCCTGCCTGTGGCGGGGTTTTAGCCTGAGTGTACCTCAGCTGATCTTTACCGCGCTGGCGGGCGGGGCAGGGATTGGTGTGATTCAGGCGCTGATGCCGGCGCTGATCCGGCAACGCTTTGCTGACGCTGCAACAACGCTGATGGCGCTATTCAGCACCGGCATCATGGCGGGGGCGGCGCTGACCGCCGCGACTGCCGAACCGCTCTATTCCTGGCTTGGTTTGCAGCCTGCGCTGGCGCTCTCCGGCGGCATGGCGCTGGTGACGCTGCTCATCTGGCTGGGGGTTGTCAGGCGTGCGCCGCAAACGAGTGTGGGGGCGACAAAACCCGGACACCTGCCTGTCAGGCGGATCGGGCTGCTGACGATCTTTTTCGGTATTGGCACTGCGGCCTATACGCTGGTGCTGGCCTGGCTGCCTCCCTTTTATATTCAGCAGGGCTGGAGTGCGCGTCACAGTGGCTATCTGCTCGCCATCCTGACATTAACCGAAGTGGCCGCAGGCTTCATCGTGTCGGCAACGTTACATCGCTTTCCCGATCGCCGACCGCTGCTGCTCGGTGTGCTGGCCCTGCTGCTGGCAGGACTGCTGACTCTGGTGTTCTGTCCGGACTGGTTGCCGCTGATCCCGACGCTGCTGCTGGGAGCGGGTATCGGTGCGCTCTTCCCGCTGTCGCTGGTTGTTACGCTGGATCATGCCCGTGACGCCAGAGAGGCGGCTATTCTGCTGTCACGTGTGCAGGGGGGCGGATATCTGATAGCGGCCCTGATGCCGCTTGTGGCGGGCGGGGTGCGCGACAGCGGCGCATCGCTCTCCCTGGCGTGGCTGATCATGAGCGCGGGCGTCGTGATGCTGATGATCATGGCCTGGCGTTTCAGGCCGCTGAATGCTGCATCTGAACAAACCGATTGCTGAACCCCGCCGATCTGGCATGCTGAGTTTTCATCCCTGAATCTGGAGAGCATCGTGAAAGTCATCGGTCTGTTAGGCGGCATGTCGTGGGAATCTACCGCGCTCTATTACCGCATACTCAATCAGCAGGTTAAAGAACGGCTGGGCGGCCTGCACTCGGCGGAGCTGGTGCTCTACAGCGTCGATTTTCAGCGCATTGAGCAGCTGCAGGCGGCGGGAGAATGGCAGCAGGCGGGTGAGATACTGGCCGACGCGGCGCGCAATCTGGAACGGGCCGGTGCGCAATTCATCGTACTCTGTACCAACACCATGCATAAAGTGGCTGCGCAAATCAGTGCGGCAACAACGATACCGCTGCTCCATATCGCCGACGCCACGGGACGCCGTATCCGGCAGGCGGGATTACGTAAGGTCGGTTTACTGGCGACACGATTTACCATGGAGCAGGCCTTCTATCGCGGGCGGCTTCAGGAACAATTCGATCTGACGGTGATCACGCCGGATGAAGAGGATCGTCACTTTGTCCATGAGGTTATTTACCACGAGCTCTGTCTGGGCGAGATCAATCCCGCTTCGCGTCGCCGTTACAGAGAGATCATGGCGCGGCTGGTCGGGCAGGGGGCGGAGGCCATTATTCTGGGCTGTACCGAAATCACCCTGCTGGTGGATGCCACCGATGCCAGCGTCCCGCTGTTCGATACTACGCTCATCCATGCCGAAGAGGCGGTCATTCAGGCACTGGCCTGACGTCAGCGAGGAAAACAGATGAAAATTGAAAATCTGCCCTTTGGTCTGACGCAGTGGGATCAGATTGAAGAGACGGTCCATCCCGGCGAGCAGGGGCATGCGACCTGGCGAACCGTGAAGTTCAACGATATCCGGGTGCGGATGGTGGACTATTCACCGGGCTATGTCGCCGATCACTGGTGCACCAAAGGCCATATTCTGCTCTGCCTGTCGGGTGAGCTGCACACCGAACTGGCCGATGGCCGCCGTTTCGTTCTGACGCCGGGTGTCAGTTATCAGGTGGCAGATGACGCTGAACCGCACCGTTCCTTTACGTCAGCTGGCGCGCAGCTGTTTATCGTAGACTGAGATTGCGCTCCGGTGTTTCATCGCGTCGTTGACACTTTTAAAAGTAAACTGAATCTGCTTTATAAAAATCAGCAAAATTAATGGCTTATTTCATCAGAGTTATCTGGTTCTGACAGGAATTATTCGTATCAGGCTGTATGCTTTAGGTTTTATGGATTTATTGCAATCACCTGATGTGGGGTAGCCTGTGCTGATAAAAAAGAAGAAAGTGCGTTCGCATACCGAAGATCGACTGCTGGCGCTGGTGCTTGCCACCACCGCCGGTATCCTTAATGCCATGGCGCTGGGGGCGTTTGGGTTTTTCCCCTCGCACATGAGCGGCAACACCTCGCAGATCTCTGCCGAAGTTACCACCAGCGATCTCCACACCATGCTGTTTCTGATGGCACTGATTATTGCCTTCGTTTTTGGCTGTACCATTGCGCGGCTGGCAGTGGTGGTGGGGCATAAATACCGGTTACGCACTATTTTCTGTCTGATCATTCTGGCGGAGGGGCTGGCACTGACGGCGGCCTCGATCTTTGAGCTGATGTACTATCGGCCCAGTTACAACGGAGAGATCCTGATCGTGCTGGGCTTCCTGATGGGGATTCATAACGCCACCTCGACGCAGCTCTCCAACGGACGTGTCAGATCGACCCACATTACCGGGACGCTGACCGATGCGGGTATTGCGCTGGGTTCATGGATTTTTGCTCACACTTCACATGCTGTACATCTTGAGACGGACGACCGTCGCTTTTTCCAGAAGGTGCTGCATACCCATCTGACCACGGTCTTCTCCTTCTTAAGCGGCTGTATCGCCGGACTGCTGCTCTTCAAGGCCCATGGATTTAATGCCATGGTTGGCCTGGGGGTTTTCCTGATGCTGGTAGCGCTGACGGCGATCGCCGTCACCGTACAGCGTACCCGCAGGGTGCTCTACTGATAGAAAAAAGCGCCGGCCCGGTGTCCTATGTGCATCGGGCCGGTTGCTTACTGCCGGGTTCGGGTTGGCCGCACCACAATTTCGTTCACATCCACCTCTTCCGGCTGCTCAATCGCATAACGCACGGCGCGACCAATGGCGTCCGGCTGCAGCGCGATGGCGCGATACTGCTGCATCGCCTCCGCCGCTACCGGATCGGTGATTGTAGACGCCAGCTCACTTTCGACCACGCCGGGGTGAACGCAGGTGACGCGCAGCTCGCTGTTCTCCTGCCGCAACCCATCGGAAATCGCCCGCACTGCAAACTTCGTGGCACAGTAGACTGCCGCGGTGGGCGACACCGCCAGCGCGCCGATGGATGCGATGTTAATGATGTGACCACACTGGCGGGTCAGCATGGACGGCAGTACCGCCGCAATGCCATACAGCACGCCTTTGATATTGACGTCGATCATCTGATCCCACTCTTCCACACGCAGCGACGCCATCGGCGACAGCGGCATAATACCCGCGTTGTTGATCATCACATCCACCCGGCCCCATTTCTCCAGCGCATAGTCAACGAACTGCGTGACGTCATCGCGGCGTGTCACATCCAGCGCTTTGATTGCCACCTCAGAACCATTAAAGCGCAGCTCTTCCGCCAGGGCAGCCAGACGACTTTCACGACGTGCACCCAGCAGCAGAATGGCATCGCTCTTCGCCAGTTCGCGTGCGATGCCTGCACCGATACCGCTGGATGCACCGGTAATTAAAATCACTTTCTGCGTCATCTTTTCTCTCCACTCAGGTTGTGAGTGGCGATCTTACGACGGGTCGATTATAAAGATAATCCATCAACCGCTTTACAGACTGGTAACTGAAACTAACCAATGAACAGTGATAAAAATGCGCTCGAAATTTTTGTTATCGTGGCACAGACGCGCAACTTCCGGCTGGCGGCAGAACAGCTGGGCGTGACGCGTCCGGCCATCAGTCAGAGTCTGCGGCGGCTGGAGGACCGGCTCAATATCACGCTGATGCAGCGCACGACGCGGTCGGTTCAGCTGACGGAAGCGGGACAGCGACTCTATGCCGAGGTGGCACCGGCTATCAGCGCGCTGAATCGCGCCGTTAACGACATTGCTGAACTGGCGGCAGAGCCACGAGGACAGCTGAGGCTGGCGATCTCCTCTATCGCGGAACGCATGCTGGGGGGCGAGCTACTGGCGAGCTTCATCACCGCCTATCCATACGTTGAGCTGGACATCACCGTGACCGATGAAGAGTTTGATATTGTCGGGCAGGGTTATGATGCGGGTGTGCGACTGGGGGAGGTTATTGCTCAGGATATGATTGCGGTGCCGGTCTCGGTTGCTCAGCGTCAGGTCGCCGTGGCGTCACCGCACTATCTGGCACGTGCAGGCACGCCGCAACATCCGCAGGAACTGGTGCATCATCGCTGCATCGGCTGGCGCAAGGAACCGGGCCTGGCCCCATACCGCTGGGAGTTTGCTGAGCAGGGGCGCGAGTTTGATGTTGCCGTCAATCCGCAACTGACGACCAATGATATGGGCGTGATGATCCGCACCGCCTGCGCTGGCGGCGGCATCAGTTTTGGGATGGAGGAAACTTTCCGGCCCTACATTGATCGGGGCGAGCTGGTGACGTTACTCGACGAATGGCTGCCCACGTTTGCCGGTTTCTATCTCTACTTTCCGAGCCGCAAAAATCTGGCTCCCAAGCTGCGGGCGCTGATTGACCACGTCAGGCTGTCACCCCAGCCGGCCCCGGTTCAGCGCTGATTTTTTATCCGGGAGGAGGCTTTTCAGGCCGTCATGTTGTAACGGGTGATGATGTTGATTCTGGAGTAGGGCGCGGGTGGCTCAGATGCCGGCAGGAATCCATGAAACGCCAGCAGGGTTCTGAAGGCGTGCAGCGCATCGAGCTGTAAATTATGCTCGATCAGGGCATCGATTTTACCCTGATGCAGTAGCGCACAGTTCTCGCGATCAAGATCGTGCCCGATAAAGGCGTTCAGCGTGCGCTTCTCTCCCGCAAAAGCGCGCAGAATGCCGGGATTACCACCGCCCACGGTATAGACCGCATCTGCATCCGGATGCTGCTGCAAAAAACGCGTCACCGACTGATGCATCCGCTCATCAATCCCATATCCGCCAGCGACCACGCTCACCTGATGCTGAGGAGCAAACTGCGCTATTGCACGCTGAAAACCGTCGATTCGCTCCCTTTCGCCGATGAAGTCATGGCTGCCGGTCACTGCCAGGATGTGCGAACGGGTCACCCGCAGCCATTTTGACATCAGAAAGGCCGCCACCTTTCCGGCATCAAAATTATCCATACCGATGTAACGCAGGCGCGCGCTGCCGGGCAGATCGCTCATCATGGTGACCACCGGCACACGCTGTTTCAGCAGGGCTTCAAGGGTAGGGTAAAGCGCTTCAGCGCAGGCGGCTTTAAGAATGACCCCGTGACTGTGAAGCGCATTCTTATTCAGCAGCGCGTTAATCCCCTCTGTTGTGAGATTTGCCCCGAGGTGAAAACGCAGCTGAAGTTTAAACGCGGCAAAGCTGGCGATCTGGCTGCTGAGAGCCTCACGGATCAAAGGCTGGAACCGGTCAGGAGTATGCATGATGACGTCAAAATAGATCGTCCGCCCTCTGGCCAGTCCCGCTTTGTGCATCAGTTCCAGGTCAGCTATTGCCTGCTGAATACGATGTTCTGTGCGGGCATGCACGTTGCCGCGCTGATGCAGCGCGCGATCGATGGTTGCCAGACTCAGTCCCGACTGGGCAGCGATCTGTTTCAGGGTGAATTTTGCCATGTGCCCGCCCGTTAGCCGGAGAATAAAGTCTGTTTTATCATACTGCATGATATTACCCGAATGGGTTATGTTGCAGTATGAGAGGTGGTGCAGGCTGGCAGGGAAATGAAAAAGCCAGAAACGTGTAAATAAGCTGTTCAGCCGGGGCTTTATCGCCTGAATATAAGCAAAGCGCTAACCCTTGTGCCGCCTTTGCTATTCAAAACGCCGTTGTTATCTTAGCCGGAAATAATGCCCGGGAGGATTCTGATGTTGGCTAAATAATAGACATTCCGCCGCTTCGCTTATATTTCCGCTGTAACGGCTTTTTTGTTTTTTACTTCTCGCTAATGATAGACTGTACATTCATACACCGTTGGGAGGTCGTGTGAAGTACGACAACGATAGCGAGATCCGTGCACTGGTTGGCGCGGTAGTCAGTGATTTAATCAAGGCGGGAGAGCCGGTTAATTTTCACGACATCACGGACGCGCTGTTTCGCCTGAGCGAAGAGACGCGTGACAGCCGGCTGAAAGCACTGTGTCTGGAAGCAATAAGCTTCTTTACCCGCAAAATGCATTAAGGCTGATGGCACCAGTCAGGGGTGCCATCTCCAGCCTCATTTCTATTCTGACCCCGCCACCTTCACCCGGCCTGAAAATATCCGGCAAAGTATTCAGCGATTAATCTGAAAGGGCAGTCTGACCATTTTCGCCTGTTATTAGATATCTGATTATCACGCTGCGGTAACTTTTGCCGCAAAGAGGCTCTATTTCAGGCTACCTGTTCTCTGCATCATTATATTTGCAGCGCTCATAATCATTCATTCTGCCTTACCGGCTTCACAGGATAGGTGAAAGCGATACGATAATTAATATCAATTGTATTTTCATAAAGTCATCCGCTCTGACATGCCGTCAAAGGGAGTAATAATGAAAAGCCAGGAATAATCAATCATCAGCGATGGGGGAGAATGAGATACCCTGCGCTACCGATGCAGCGCAGGGCCGCCTGTCAGATGCCCGCATCGTCAGGTGTGCGGCCTACCACAATTTCCAGTGTCTTACGCAACACATCACCCCTGACTACGTCAGAAGTGCATTCCAGCTCTGCAATCAGATAGAGGATGATGGCTTTATTTGTTACGCGTCCCTGGTCAGCCACAATGTCGCGAATGATTGCGCCCAGCAGTTCAGTTTCCTGAGCAAGCAGATCGCCTTCACTACGGAAATACTCAATGATGGATGAATCTGTTGAAGAGTGTTGCATGGTTATTCTTTCTCTAAAGAAAAGGAGTCAGACGCAATGGTTGAAGTCAAAAACGAGTGTAGACGCTGTTTTCGTTTTGCCCAGCCGGCCTAAAATTTTTTAATGTGGCTGCCGCTTCGCTTAAAGTCAGCCGCGCACATCTAATACGCAACATTTTTCAATCAGTGTTTTTTGGAGCCGTCAGGCGGCCCGTCACTGTTCATACGATGTGCAGTATTTTCACGTTCGGTAACGTCACCCTTCACACGTTTGCGTGCTGCAACCATACCGTTACGGACTTCAATGATGGCTTTGCGAATAATCGAAACCTTCGCGGCATCATCATTGGCAGCAGCGGCCATCACTTCAAGCTGTGCGATCAGGGCATTGCTGGATACCGGTTTGTCTGACTTGAGTAATGTCAGAACGGCTTCACCGATCATGACATCTGTCAGTTTCTCGTCTTCACTTCTGTACATACTGGCTTCTCTGATTACGAATCAATGGCCATGCTGCGGGCCCGTATCCGTCAGGAGGTGCGATTGCGGGCACCTGATACGGGGAGGCAGTGCTGGGCTTCTTTACTAAACTGAATCTTCCTGAACGAGGGCTGAAAGCAGACGTCCTGAGTTACTCTGCGGGCCGTGGTAGGGCATTAATCTTCGCGGCGAAAAAGCATCGCGATCAATTCATGCAAATGATTCTCTTGTTCTGGTGTGGCGGCGAACTCGAGGCGACGCAGAAGCTTGCTACAGATCGCTTTGCGACTGAGACTTTGACCTGCGCGCAGAATTTCAACGACAACCGATCCCAGCGTCTCCTGTTGGGAAGGTGAGCTGGCCTGATTGAAGTAACGGGCAATATCGCTGATCGTTTCCGGGCTTTGACCGTTCTGACGCATGTTGATGTCCTCGAGTGATTAAAAATGCCACGCTCTGGATATGCAAATTATACACCTTTCCAAAACTTGTACAGGATTTTGAATTTTTAGCGTTATTTTTTTTGTGCAAAAAATGCTATCGCTTTTAAAACAGCATGTTACGAGGATATCAGGCGAGGTAAAAATTGTACCAGAATTTTGTATCGATATCACCCCCGGACGCTCCGACCTGTACAAGCAGGTCGGCAGGGAGATAAGTACTATGCTCAGTGTTTAATGACGATGTCATCCGCCGGGGCGGGAATGGCTGACTCTTTACCGAACGATCGGGAAAGCCAGTTTGCCGGGGCATTGCCGCGCGAACCGATGGTTTTAAAGCCCATCAGCCACTGACGCGCACATTTCAGTTTTTCAAGGCGAATCTCATTAACTTCCGAGTTAGCCATGACCTGTAGCTCATTTATCAGCAGTTCAACGTTGACTTCCTGACCGGCAGTAAACAGGTTCATTGCAGCTTCGCCAATGATGACATTTGCTTTTTCATCGCTGGAAAAATACACAATATCCTCCTGGGTGATTGCGGTAAGTAACTTTAACTGTAGCAAAAAAAATTAAGAAACTTAATCAATTCAGCCTATCGATAAGATAATATTAATTGTCCATTTCCTGAACGGATAAAGCGTTCTGACGCTCGTGTCATGACGGGCGATATCCGGCTGAATCGCCTTTTCCGAATCAACTTATTTTTGCCGATTCGCTTATCCCGCTCTCCATTTAAAGCGAAACGGCATAAACAGCCTGTTTTCTGCCCGCGTCATTCTCACTGACTGACCCCGGGGTGCAGAAATAAAGCATTGTGTTTCATTATCTTAATCATGGTATTTACATAACTTCACATCTGGCACCCGCCGCTGAAGAAACTTCACACAGGTGAGCTTTCGCACAGGTATAGCCTGTGCTATAAAAAATAGCTCTGGCTATTTGTGTTCTGTTTTTCACCACCTCCGGAGAGTGCCGTATGGCCCCATTTAAAAAAATCACCGCGATATTACTGAGTGCGCTGCTGACCACACTGATGGCCACCAGCAGTAATGCTGCAGAAAAATTTAAGGTCGTGACGACGTTCACTGTCATCGCGGATATGGCGAAGAACGTGGCGGGTGAGGCTGCGGAGGTGACCTCAATCACTAAACCGGGGGCTGAGATACATGAGTATCAGCCAACCCCGGGCGATATAAAACGCGCGCAGGGCGCACAGCTCATTATGGCGAACGGCCTCAATCTGGAGCGCTGGTTTGAGCGGTTTTATCAGCACCTGGAGGGGGTGCCGGAGGTGATTGTTTCTGCCGGCATCACGCCAATCGGGATCGGCGAGGGGCCTTATAACGGTAAACCGAATCCACACGCCTGGATGTCACCGGACAATGCGCTGATTTACGTCGATAACATTCGCGATGCGCTGGTGAAATATGATCCGGCGAACGCGGAAACCTATCGCCAGAATGCCGACGCCTATAAGCAGAAAATCAGTGCTGCGATCGCGCCTCTGCGCCAGCAGATAGCCGGGATCCCGGAGAACAAACGCTGGATGGTGACCAGCGAAGGGGCCTTTTCTTACCTGGCTCGCGATCTGGGGATGAAAGAGCTCTACCTGTGGCCGGTCAATTCTGACCAGCAGGGGACGCCGCAGCAGGTCAGAAAAGTGATCGATCAGGTCAGGAAGCAGGGCATCCCCGCAGTGTTCAGTGAGAGTACCGTCTCCGACAAGCCTGCCCGTCAGGTCGCCAGAGAAACCGGCGCACATTATGGTGGGGTGCTTTACGTTGACTCCCTGAGTCAGACTCAGGGGCCGGTGCCAACCTATCTGGATCTGCTGAGCGTGACGACGGAGACGCTGGTGAAGGGCCTTAAAGCCGGGGAGTCCGCGCAATGAAAGAGACTATCGTGGTGTCCGATGTTACCGTCACCTGGCGCAACGGCCATACCGCGCTGCGGAATGCGAGCTTCAGCGTGCCGGGTGGATCGATTGCGGCGCTGGTGGGTGTGAATGGCTCGGGGAAATCCACCCTGTTTAAAGCGCTGATGGGATTTGTCCGGCTCGCCAGCGGCAGCATCTCGATTCTGGGCATGCCTACCCGCCAGGCGCTGCGTCAGAGTCTGGTGGCCTATGTGCCGCAGTCGGAAGAGGTGGACTGGTCTTTTCCGGTGCTGGTAGAGGATGTGGTGATGATGGGGCGTTACGGTCATATGGGTCTGCTGCGTCGCCCCAAAGCGCGCGACCGGCAGAGTGTGACGGAGGCGCTGGCGCGGGTGGATATGCTCGAATACCGGCATCGCCAGATTGGTGAACTTTCCGGTGGCCAGAAGAAGCGGGTCTTTCTGGCGCGCGCTATTGCCCAGCAGGGCAGTGTGATCCTTCTGGACGAGCCTTTTACCGGCGTGGATGTTCAGACCGAGGCCAGAATCATCAGCCTGCTGGGCGAACTGCGCGATGAAGGTAAGACCATGCTGGTTTCCACGCATAATCTGGGGTCGGTGACCGCATTCTGCGACTACACCGTGATGGTAAAAGGCACCATTCTGGCCAGCGGCCCGACGGAGACGACGTTCACGGCGGCTAACCTTGAACGCGCATTCAGCGGCGTGCTGCGTCACGTTATGGTGAAAGGGCTGGATGATCAGATCATCACCGACGATGAGCGTCCCTTTATTGCGCCGCGCGGTGCACACCAGGAGGTGCGCTGACCATGGAACTGTTGCTGGAGCCCTTCAGTTACCACTATATGCTCAATGCGATGTGGGTCTCCGCCATGGTCGGGGGACTCTGCGCTTTTCTCTCCTGTTATCTGATGCTGAAAGGCTGGTCGCTGATCGGTGATGCGCTGTCACACTCCATCGTCCCGGGCGTGGCGGGCGCCTATATGCTGGGCCTGCCCTTCGCACTGGGGGCGTTTCTCTCCGGTGGCCTGGCGGCGGGCAGCATGCTGTTGCTGAATCAGCGCACCCGCCTGAAGGAGGATGCGATCATCGGTCTGATCTTCTCCTCCTTTTTTGGTCTTGGCCTGTTTATGGTGTCGCTCAACCCGACAGCGGTAAACATTCAGACCATTGTGCTGGGCAATATTCTGGCCATTGCGCCTGCGGATATCCTGCAGCTGGCGCTGATTGGCGGCATCTCGATCGCGGTTCTGCTGGTTAAATGGAAGGATCTGATGGTGACCTTCTTTGATGAGCAGCACGCCCGGGCGATTGGTCTGCAGCCTGAACGGCTGAAAATCCTTTTCTTTATCCTGCTGGCGGTCTCAACCGTGGCGGCACTGCAGACGGTCGGCGCGTTTCTGGTGATCTGTCTGGTGGTGACGCCGGGGGCAACGGCCTGGCTGCTGACCGACCGCTTCCCGCGTCTGCTGGTTATTGCGGTGGCAATTGGCAGCCTTACCAGTTTTTTCGGCGCATGGGCGAGTTACTACCTGGATGGCGCGACGGGCGGCATCATTGTGGTCGCCCAGACGCTGCTCTTTCTGCTGGCATTCATCTTTGCACCGCGACATGGTCTGCTGGCTAACCGGCGTCGTGGCCGGCATCAGGCTAAAAAGGAGGCAGGCTGATGTGGATAGCTGAACCTTTTCAGTTCGCATTTATGAACAATGCGCTGCTCATCGCGCTGGTGGTATCCATACCCTGCGCGTTGCTGTCGGTGTTTCTGGTGCTGAAAGGCTGGGCGCTGATGGGTGATGCCATGAGTCATGCGGTCTTTCCCGGTATTGTGCTGGCCTGGATGGTGGGGGCACCGCTGGCGGCAGGCGCGTTTGTGGCGGGGCTGTTCTGTGCCGTCGCCAGCGGCTTTTTGCAGGATAACAGTCGTATAAAGCAGGATACGGTGCTGGGGATTGTATTCTCGGGCATGTTTGCGGTGGGGCTGATTCTTTATGTCGCGGTGAAACCAGAGGTGCATCTCGATCATATTCTGTTCGGGGAAATGCTCGGTATTAACAGAGCGGACCTCATTCAGACGCTGATTATCGCCGTGCTTATCGTGCTGGTGATTGTGGTGAAATGGCGTGATTTTATGCTGTTCAGCTTCGACCCGCAGCAGGCACAGGTAAGCGGTCTGCCCGCGCGCTGGCTCCATTACGGCTTACTGTGTATGGTTTCGCTGACCATCGTCGCTACCCTGAAAGCGGTGGGGATTATTCTGTCGATCTCGCTGTTGATTGCGCCCGGCGCGATCGCGATTCTGCTGACCCGACGCTTTTCACATGCCCTGCTGGTGGCAACCGGGGTATCCGTGCTGGTGTCGCTGAGCGGGGTTTATCTCTCATTCTTCATCGACAGCGCCCCCGCGCCGACCATTGTGGTGCTGTTTGCCGCGGTATTTATCGTGGCGATGGTTGTGACAGGCCGAAAAACACGGCAGCGCGAGCGTCTTAAAGGTCATCATCACGGCAGCGATGCGGAAACGGGCTGAGGCTGAACCGGCTATCATCCGGCCGCGAATCTGTTCGGGAGCGTTGTCGGTTGCAGACGGCAGCAGATCAGTGCAGGTGCCTGTAAACAAAAACGTCGCGCCCGGAGGGGACGCGACGTTTTTTATTGCTGCTTACTGATTCCGGTTTTCAGGGGTGGACTTTGACGGTTCGGGCAACTCTTTGCGTAGTTTTTCGACCTGTTCCGCTTTCACCGGTGGTGCCTGATTACCCCAGCTATTGCGGACAAACGTCACCAGGTCAGCCACCTCCTGGTCGCTGAGACGCCAGGCAAAATCTGGCATCGCCAGCCCGGTTACCGCATCCTTTGTAACCGCCATTTTGCCTCCTCGCAGCACAATGCTGATAACCGACGAAGGGTCATCACTCAGGACCGCAGAGTTACCGGCAAGGGAAGGGAAGGTTTTTGCATACCCCCTGCCATCAAGGCGGTGGCAACCAGAACAGTTATCCATATAGAGTCTGGAACCCGGCATGCTGACATCGCCCCTGATGAGTGCGGCGGTTGTCGCATCTTTGCGGGGTGCAGGAGGCGTTTCAGACGCCGATGACCCGATTGATTTCAGATAGGTTGCGACCGCATTGAGATCGGACTGGCTCCAGTATTGCGTACTGTGCTCAATCACGTCGGTCATCGAACCAAAAGCAGCCGAGGTGTTGGTGCGACCTGTTCTCAGGAATAGCGCGATATCCTCGTTCGACCAGCCGCCCAGTCCCGACTTAACATTTCCCGTCAGGTCGGGCGCGTGCCAGCCTTCCAGTGTTCCGCCGGTCAGATAACTTTTTCCCTGCTGATCCAGCGCTTTCTCCTGAAAAGCAATGCCGCGCGGCGTATGGCAGGTGCCACAGTGACCCAATCCCTGAACAAGGTAGGCACCCCGGTTCCACGCGTCGCTTTTCGTGGTGTCAGGGGCGTAAACCTTATCGTCGTGAAAAACGCTGTTCCATATGGCCAGAGGCCAGCGCATATTCAGCGGCCAGGGAATGTCGCTTTTTATGTTCTGCTGGTGAACGGGTTTAACGCCATGCATCATATAGTCATATAAGGCATGCATATCCTCATCATTAATTCTGGCATAGGCCGTGTAGGGCATCGCCGGATAAAGATGACGTCCATCTTTCGCAATACCCTCGCGTAAGGCTTTGGCAAAATCGTCGTAGGAATAGTCACCGATGCCGGTCTCTTTATCGGGGGTGATATTGGTTGAGTAGATCGCGCCAATTGGCGTCGACATCTTCAGTCCCCCGGTAAAACTCGCCCTGCCCGCAATGGAGTGACAGGCAACGCAGTCGCCCGCTGTAGCAATATATTTCCCCTTGCTGATGTTGTCCGGCGCAGTCTCTTCCGCAGCAGAGGCGAAGCTAAACAATAAAGTTAATAAGGGCAGTAACTTTACACAGGTTATCTTCATCGTCTTATTCCTTTAAGCCTGAACCATCGGGCCGGGGTTCTTCAGGTAGATCGTTTTTATGGCGTTTGCTGAAAAGAGCGTGGTCGCGCCGACGATTCCGGTTGGGTTATAGGCATGGTTTTGCGGGAAGCAGCTTGCGCCGGCCACGAAAACATTGGAAACGTCCCAGCACTGAAGATATTTATTCACCACGCTGGTCGCCGGGCTGTCTCCCATGATGGCGCCGCCTGTGGTGTGAGTGGACTGATAAGGGCGAACGTCGTAGTGGGCAGAGAGGGACTTGAACCCCATATCGTAAGAGTCAGGTCCGATCGCTTTGACGATATTTTCCGTTTTGCCCGCCATGAACTGGGTCATCCTGAGTTCATTCTGCTGCCAGTCAAAGGTCATCCTTAACAGCGGCAGTCCGTAACCATCTTTGTAGGTCGGATCGAGGTCTAGGTAGCACTGTTTATAGGGCATGACGGAGGAGCTGACGCCAATGCTCATGTTATGTAGATAGCTGTCACGGATAGCCTTTTTCCAGCCCGTTCCCCATTTGGGCGCGCTCTTCGGCGTGACCGTCTGTTCAATCGGGCGGCCACCGGTCACATGGGCAGAGACGGTGCTGCCGCCGATAAAGCCCGCTCCGGCGTGATCGAAGTTTTCACTGTTGTAATTGTCTATATAGGCCCCTGAGGCACCGGTAGCGGCAAAGTGGTTAAACCACGTCTTTTCATTGAAGAAGAGTTTGGCGCCACCCAGCATCTGATAGGCATAATTCTTTCCAACCACGCCTTCGCCGGTTTCCGGATTGTAGGGTTGGCCAATCTTAGAGAGCAAAAGCAGCCGGACGTTATGGAGCTGGAAGGCACTGAGAATGACAACGGATGCGGGCTGCTCGACTTCACGGCCATTTTCATCGATATAGGTGACGCCGGTGGCCAGTTTGCCCGAACTGTCTTTGTTGACGCGTAACACATGCGATTTACAGCGCAGCTCAAAGTTGTCGTACTGCCTGAGCGCCGGAATAATCGTGGTTTGCGGTGACGCTTTTGAATAGTTGTAGCAGCCAAATTTTTCACAAAAACCGCAATAGTTGCAGACGCCGAGTGCGACACCATAGGGGTTGGTGTAGGCTTCGGTGCATATCGCCGCCGGGCCGGGGAAGGGGTTATATCCCATCTCTTTCGCAGTTTTTTCAAACAGCATGGCGGAGTACTGATAAAGCAGCGGTTTAGTCGGGAAAGGATTCGCACGCTGCGCTTCGAACGGGTTACCGCCGTCAATGCGCTCCCCATTAAGATTTCCGGCCTGGCCTGAAGCCCCGCAGATCCGCTCAAACTTATCGAAATAGGGTTCCATTTCACTGTAGGTGAAAGGGTAATCCTGAAGGGTCATATCCCCCGGAATAAAGCTGGCACCATATTTCTCAGTGACGACCGTTTTCAGTCTGAGATCGGCTTCCAGAGGACGCCACAATAATCCATTCCAGTGAACGCCCGCTCCGCCGACACCATCGCCCGGCAGGAAAGAGCCCATACGGCGATAGGGCAGAGCCGTATCTTTAGGGGTATGCCTGACCGTGACACTCTCTTTTGAAATGTTCTGAAAGAGTTTAAGTCTTACGCCGTAGGTTAACTCATCAACGATGCGCGGATAGGCGAAATCAGGATAAGTGTCCCGTTGCTCACCCCGTTCAAGCGCGACAATCTTCAATCCCGTTGATGCCAGTTCCATCGCCATCAGCGAGCCCGCCCAGCCAAAGCCAACAATGACTACATCAACCGGTTCTTTTTTAATCGTCATTTTAATGCACCATACTTACCAGAAATACTGACCGGACCTAAGGGATAAGGTTTGTCCGGATTTTCCATTACCTGAATAAAATCCGCGCGTGCGCCCGGAAAACCGATCAGTTTCCAGGATGCCATGGTCTGATTACCGCCATGCACGGGATCGGCTAAATAGCCCTCTTTCGTGTTTTGTAATAACTGAGAGAAAAAGAGTTTTCCGGAGAGAGCGTCGAGGCTTAATTTGCCGGCATCCAGGTCATGTAAAATGGCTTCCTGTTTGTCTCTGGCTAAATCGGCAAAATTATGCTGGAAATTATCGCGGCAATATTTATTCAGGCTGGCGATCCCTCTGCGGTAAATATCGCGCGGCACCAGATTAGTCTGGTAGCCCATTTCCGGAATCGACTCCTGAAAAGGGGGGCTCATATACCAGAGGTAGCCATGACCGTAGGGGAGTTCCATCTGTCTGTCGATGTAGACCGGGACACCTTCACTTACCGCACCGGGGCCGAACTCATCCTCAGGGATCAGCAGGTCGGTAGCCGCTAAAATGAACCGCCACTCGTCATTATTAAAAAATACCGGGACGTAATGAAACGTTTCCCCTTTTTCTTTGGCCGATGCGACCGCGCTGACTGCTGTTGTTCCCGCGACCGCGGCAATGGGAATGAGTGAAAATGTTTTCCGAAGAAATGATCGTCTGGATGACTTCATCTGGCGCTCTTTTAAAATTTATACCGATTCTTCCTGAGCACAGAGATATTCCTTTCTGTACCCGTTTCCTTTGCTCGCCCTTATCTGAAAAAGGACATAATTAATAACGTTGCGTAATTTTTGTTGTGCAATCATCAACTTCAGATTGTGTCTGATCCTTCCTGGCGGACATAAGAATGAATCCCTGCTGTTTCCATTGATTTTATCCAGTAAAACACCGTTTCGCCTAGTGAAACAGGTGAGTTTTGTTATACATAAGTTTAACAAGGATGTTTTTTTGTTATTAATGTTGTCAGTTTGTTGCGGAGGGTTGACGACAGGCGGGATTTTTCACAACACCACCGGCCGCCTGACAGCAAAAGGCCAGGGCAGTAAATCCACCCTGGCCTGCTGGATCAGATCAGTTAAGCGTACAGATTATGCTGGATGAGGAGATCAGCCAGCGAACCCTCATGGCTGGCAGAGGGGGTGTGATAAAGATCGTATTGATGGCCTTCAATGTTGCGCTGCCCATCCTCACTCCAGACACCGCCTTCAGTGGTACTCAGCGTGACCGGATTGCCCTCTGCCTCTTTTATCGTCATCAACTCACGGGTATCGCCAGTCAGCGGTAACTGCTCTTTTTGCTCCAGCGTAACGCTGTTGCTGCTGAAGGCATTCAGGTCGATAACTCCGCTATTGCTGACTGACAGCCCGAGCGAGGCAAAGTCCAGCGCCTCGTGCGAGCCGTCCGGCATCAGGGTGTCGTGACCGGCAACGCTGTCCAGGTGGGTAAGCAGATTTAACAGAGAAGGCGAGGGCGTTTCACCGCTTTGTGTCTCTGGTGTGTCGCTATGGCCATCACTGTTGTGATGAAAGGAAGTGCTATCCATCGCGCGCGCAAGTGCTGGCTGTGGATCGGACGTATAAAGCTCGACGACGTGCGAAACGTGGTTAACGTTACCTGCCGCATCGCGAATGCTTGCGGTAAGCATATACTCGCCCGGTTCAGCGGTGTGCGTATTCAGCGCCTCAGGCTGAACGGCCCATTTGCCTTTGCTGGTCACGGTGGTTTGCCACTGGTGGTCACCCAGACTGACTGTGACGATATCGCCCGCTTCACCTGTACCAGATATCCGCTGCTGCAGGCTGCCAGCATTAAGATCGATTTTCTGTCCTTCTGTCAGATGGGTAAAAGCGATTCTGGGGGCGCAGGCATCTGCCTGATAGGTCGTGGTTATCGTAGCCGTGTGGCCTGTTGCGTCAGTCGCGGTCACGACAATGTCGTGCTGACCATGACCGAACCCTTTTTTCATTGTCTCCGGCGTCAGGGACAGGTTCCAGTGACCATCGTCACTGACTTCAGCAAGGCGATGTTTGCCGCCAGTCATCACGGTGACCGTCTGACCACTACCGGTTACGCCAGTTGTGCCGGTCAGCGTCGCGCCCTCTTTTTTCTCTGCACGATTGAGCCAGCCGTCACCAAATGGGGTATCAATGACAGGGGCAGGCTCGCCGGGGTGATCCACCACGGGCGGGGTACTGCCGCCGTCGGTGGGATTATCCGGCACGGACGGCACCGGGTCGCCGCTGTTGTCACTGACCGGTGAAGTCAGGTCGACCGTGACGTAGCCACCCTGTTCAAACCAGTTTCCCGCGCCATCCAGCACGCCAAACGACAGGCTGTTGCCGCCCTGAGAGAGCTCCGACGCGCTGATTTCTGCCCGCCAGCTGCCATCAGGCTGGATCACCGCATAATTCCAGTGAAAGGTATCATCAACCTGTACCGCAAAGGTCTGGAGCGGCAGCGGCGCTTCAAGCGTGCCGCTGATGACGTACCAGGTCTCACCGTCATGCTCTGTCTGATTTGCCTGAGTGATGTCGTTGACCGTCACCTTTGGGTTGCTGCTGTTGTAATGCGTAATCAGCAGCAGATCCTGGCTGAGGCTGGTACTGTTACCATTCTGATCCGTTGCGCTGACGTTAATGAGGTAGTTCCCGTCCTGGATAGTCCTGACGTCGCTGTCAGAGAGCTGAACCTGCCACTTATCCTGATAGACGCTGCCCTGCCAGGTTCTGCCGTCCAGGATCAGTTCAACCGGGGTACCGGAGGGGAGATGGGCAGCCGTACCGGAGAAGATAATGCCGTACATCCCCTCCTGATAACTCACCGCATTGTCGCCGGTGACCGGATCCAGCGTCAGCTGCGGTAACGCATCAGACGCATAGATTTGCACGCCTGCTGAGGCAGAGCGGCTGTTACCCGCTTCATCGGTTGCTTTGGCCACGACAGAGTAACTGCCTTCCTCCATCCCCTGCAGCGTTTCTGCAGGCACCGGGAACTGCCATTGACCGTTCTGATCGACGATGCCACTCCAGTGCAGGGCGCCAAAGGTAACCTCAATCGTGCTGCCCGCCTCACTGCTCCCGGCGATCACCAGCGCGCTGTTGATTTCCTGATTGTCGATCACTCCATCCCCGGCCAGCGGATCAATCCTGACAAGCGGATCCTGCGTATCGGTAATAAAGGTTGCCTCACTGGTTCCAGACTGGCCCCAGCGATCGGTGGCGGTCACCGTGATGGTATGGTTCCCCTCTGCTAACTCTGCGTCGGCCAGCTGGAGGGCTGAAAGCGAGACTGACCAGTTGCCCAGGCTGTCCACGGTGCCCGCATAGTTAACCCCATCCACGTCCAGGGTGATCTTCTGGCCCGCCCCGGTCACGCCGGTAGAGCCGCTCAGCGTTACGGGCTCAAAGCGCTCACTGGCGTTCATCAATCCATCGCCAAACGGCGTGTCGATGGTCGGCTGAGGCGGGGTCGCATCAGACGGCGGAACTGACGGCTCGACGGTGATCGCTTTGCTGGCGGTAGTCGTACCGCCAGCGCTGTTTTCAAAGGTGACGCTGATGCGGTTAGATCCGACCGGCAGCGCCTGCAGATCGGCAGCCGGCAGGATGACGCTCCAGCTGCCATCCGCTGCCAGGGTTGTCGTATAGGACTGACCATTCAGCATAATGGTCAGCGTGCTCTCTGCGGCAAGATTTTCTGTGGTGCCGCTGAACGTTTGTGATGTGAGTTTCTCTTCGGCGCTTAATACGCCGTCACCGGTAAAGCTGTTAATGGTTAAAGATGGCGGGGCACTCACGGGCGGAACCGGCGTGCCACCGTCGGCTGGTGGAGTATTGCCGCCATCCGCTGGATTGTCGTCGGTGATCGGCGGAACGCCACCCCCGCCCTCAACCGGCGTGGTGAGGTCGGCTGTGACATAACCACTCTGTTCAAACCAGTTTCCCGCACCATCCAGCACGCCAAACGACAGGCTGTTGCCACCCTGAGAAAGCTCCGACGCGCTGATTTCCGCCCGCCAGCTGCCATCCGGCTGGATCACCGCATAATTCCAGTGAAAGGTATCATCAACCTGTACCGCAAAGTTTTTGAGCGGCAGCGATGTTTCCAGGGTGCCGCTAAGGAGATACCAGGTGTCTCCGTCATGCTGTACCTCATCCGCCAGCGTGATGTTATTAACGGTGACTTTTGGATTGCTGCCGTTGTAGTGGGTGATCAGCAGCAGATTCTGACTAAGGCTGGTACTGTTACCCTCCGGGTCTGTTGCGCTGACTTTTATAAGGTGGTTGCCGTCCTGGATAGTCCTGACGTCGCTGTCAGAAAGCTGAACCTGCCACTTATCCTGATAGACACTGCCCTGCCAGGTTCTGCCGTCCAGCGTCAGTTCAATCGGAGTGCCGGAGGCAAGGTGCGCGGCGGTGCCGGTGAAGAGAATGCCGTAGATCCCCTCCTGGTAACTCACTGCATTGTCGCCGGTAACAGGATCCAGTGTCAGCGCCGGTAACGGGATAGCAGCAGTGGTTGCCTTCACGTCGTCAGACGCAGCGGGCGCGCTTAAAGTGGAAGTTTCAGAAGTAGACGCCAGCGTTAAGGTGGCGTTTTTTTCGCTGCTGCTAACCCCCGGAGTGACAGTTGCACCGTTTAACGCCGGATCTGTCGGAGCCAGGTAGAGGCTTTCTGTGGTTTCCACCGTTGATAAGGCGGGCTCAGGCTCTGCCACAGGCTGGGCCGGAAAGGGCGTTAAGGACTTCGCATGGTCAGAAGAATGCCACTCTGGCGTAAGCGTGGCGACACTCTGCGTATCGGCTGTGACATCCCGGCCAAATCGCGCCTGATGCAGTAAATTTCCCTCCTGAAAACGCAGCGTACTCTGCTGGCCTGCAAAATCAGTGAAGAAGTTCTGATAGCGAAGCGAGTCGCTTTCCTGCAGGTTGAGAATGAGGTCCTGCCCCTGTTTCTGATAAGAGGAAACCTGAGACGGCGGGCCCTGAAGCGTAATAATCGCGGGTTCATTCAGAACAGAGTGTAATTTGTCTGCAGTAAACTGAGACAGTGTCTGACCGTTTGTCAGCGAAACAACCGTGACGCGGCCCGTGCCTGAAAATGCCATGGAAATCTCCGTATATACCAGGTTGTGAGTAGGCAATGCCTTTAAAATAAAGCGCGACTTTATTTATTTCAGGCACGCAACGCCCAGCGCCCAATAAAGTTATAGAGCCGGGCCCGGTACTCAACGGATCAGACGTCATCCGCAGCAAGGATAAGGGTTAAAATCAGAGCCAGATTAACTATTCCGTTTGGAAGAGAGAATTTATCTGCTGGCAAGATAAAATAGCACCACTCATTGCAAGAGGTCGGGCGTCGGCTCATTTAAGCTTTATAGACTTTAACGACTTCTCGTCATTAAAAACGTGAACGGTTGACGCTGGGTAGAGATAAACTAATCCCCGTCTGCATGCGTGGCTATTAGGGAAAGTCTGGAATTTTCCCGTTTTGCGTTAATGCTTCAGGGTGGTTTAAATATTCTTTGAAAAATTAGCCGGAAGCTTTTCATTTCACGGCTGAATTTCCCGGACGTTAAAACCATAAAATCTTATCCGTCCTGTGACTATTCTTCCGCTGCAGGGTTATCTTTTTCAGGAGAATAGTGCTGATAAACGCATGCCAGCTTATGTCCGTCAGGATCGCGCAGATAGGCAACATAGAAATCGGGTCCGTACGCGGTTCGTGTTCCTGGCTCGCCTTCATTCTTTCCTCCCGCAAGGAGGCCAGCGGCATGAAACCGTCTGACAATGTCGGCGTTATCGGCGCTGAAAGCGAACATTGTTCCGTTTCCCGCCGTTGCGGGCTGACCGTCAAAGGGAGGGCAGAGGCAGAAGCTGAATCCTTCATCCGGATTATTTCCTTTTCCCCACATTGCCCAGCCTTCTGTCCAGGCAGGCTGCCGTTCATAGCCCAGGACGTCGAACAGAGCGTTATAAAAGTCAACGGAGCGCTGAAAGTTATTGGTTCCTGTCGTGATATAAGCCAGCATTTTCTTGCCTCCTGTTACCGGTTGTGAGCAGACCTTTTACCTTTCAGAGTAGCAACCATTAATTTCCCCTGATATGCCTGTTAACGGTTTGGGGTGAGGGCTGCCCTGATATCAGCAGTAATGTCGGCTTTCTGTTATCTGCTTTGCGCATTCCCTTACATTGCTCTCAGATAAAGAGTCTTTCCCTTATAAGATGGCGAATAAAACCTTTCTTTAACATTTGTATTGCACGACATGTGAAATAATTTTATTACTATTTAATCACTTATGCGCTGCTGCGCGCGGGATGCATTCATAAAACAGAATAAGGAGATTTATGACAACTAAACCCGTCGCAGAGGAGGGCACGGCGGCAGGATTAATCCAGACGCTGAAATCTTTTCCGGCAACAGTTCATGCGCTGCTCTTTTTTATGCTGGTCATCCGCTTCAGCTATTTCATGGCCTGGCCTTTTATCTCCGTGATCATGGCACAGCATTATCATATGTCACCGATTGCGATTGGCGTGGCGATGACCAGCAGCGCACTGTTCTCAGTGGTGCTGGGTATGTATGGCGGGCAGATCTCAGACAGGCTGGGTCGACGCGTCATTCTCCTTATGGGCTGTGGTTTTTCTGCGCTGGGCTATATCATTCTTGCTCAGGCCGCAGGCATCGGACTGTTTTTCATTGGCCTGATGATCATCGGCATTTCCTTTGCCTGGGTTGATCCTCCTCTGCGCGCACTCATGAGTGATTTGCTGGTGGACCGCCGCCGCAGAGCGCTTGCCCTGCAAATGCGCTACTACCTTATCAACGTCGCCGCGGTATTTGGTCCGCTGACCGGAATTGCGTTCGGGCTTACCTCTCAGAAGGGCACATTCCTGATTACGGGTTTGTCGTATATCCCTTTTTTCGTTTACGTCCTGCTATTTGTGCCCGCGGGCAAATTGCTGAAAGCGTCACAGGCTGGCAGTGAGGTTTCGTTAAAACTGCATCAGGTCGTACGTATTATTGCCAGGGACAAAATCTATATTGCCGCGCTGCTGTGCAGCATTTTGTGCAGTATTGTATTCATCCATTACGAAGCCATCCTGCCCCAGTACCTCCTTATACTGGATGGGGACGCCGCCATAAAACTGGTTACTCTGATACTGGTGACGAATGCCTGCACCGTTCTGGTCTTTCAGACGTTTATCATGCGGTTTCTGGCACCCGTTTCCCTGCCAAAACGCATTCTTCTGGGCGGGTTAATTTTCGCACTTTCACAAATCTGCTTTTTTTGTACCCGTTCGACGGACATCTGGCTCTGGCTGACAGTGACCTGTGTGTTCAGTGTCGGAGAAGCGATCCTGATGCCGAACCTGAACATCCTGCTTGATCAACTGGCACCGGCAGCGCATCGGGGGGCTTATCTGGGTGCCTCAATGCTGTCGTCTCTGGGAATTTCTGTCGGGCCGTTAATCGGTGGGGTAATGCTGGCGATGACTGGCGCGGGTGTCTTTATCGGCACGGCTTTGCTTAGCCTGCTGATATGCGCAATTATTTATACTTACAGAGGCAAAATGCTGGCGCGTCTGACGGAGTGATCTCAACAGGCGTCGGCGCCTCGCGCGGCCCCCGGGTTATGCAAAAGCGCACTGGGGCAGTATCTTCTGATCAGAGTGAAATAACCGACCACGTTCGGCATCGGGTGAGGTTTTTTATTGCTGACAGGGGCGTTCGCAGGCGGGGTGGTGCGGTAAATAAATTCCCCGCCTGAGGTTATTTTCAGTGAAGGTTTTTTTTCACTTCGGCACAGGCCGGGGGACGCTGAGAATAGAGGTACTCGTATAAGAGCAGCATTCCTACCGGATTATCATCCAGATTTTCGAAATCCACATGAAGCTTATCCAGAAGATACTTCCTCAGATCGTCCGGGGTCATGTTTTTATGGGCAGCCAGTGCCCGGCACAACTGGGTCACGATCTCGCACTTCACTGCGTACGGCACTTCAGGATTATAAATTTCCGGAACGGAGTGGGTCTGATTCATTTCGATACCCCCTATAAACGCATGGTCTGACTGAGAGGACAGGGTGCCCGCTGATTTGAGATAAGATATAGCAAGGATAAGACCTGGTGTAAATTGAGAACCCTATTGCGGTTAAGCACAGGGATTTGAGTTCGGGCAGGCTGCAGAGGACAGCCTGACAGCAATTTTATGTTAAACCCAACGTACAGAACCTGACATATTCCAAAATGCTCCCGCAGTTCAGGGATTTAAGAGCAAACGTTAAACAGGGGATTTAATTCATGATATTTAACATACGGGATGCGGATCTGACGGATTCAGGAATATTGAATGAGCTCGGCTACAACATTTATTGCTCTCATTTTAGTCACATGTGGATTTCAGAATCCGAAATGAATGTATTTCTAGATGCTGAGTACTCGTATCCTGCGCTTGAAAAAAGTCTGCAAGATCCCAGCACATCGTGGTATCTGGCAGAAGCACATCACCCTATCGGCTTTGCAAAGATCACCTGGGAAAGCTGTATACCAGAGACTTCTATTTCAGGTGTCTTACTTAATAAGCTATATCTGATACCCACAGAGACGGGTAAGAACTACGGAAAGATGATGTTTGAAAGATTCATAGCAATTGCGCAAAACCGTGGAAAAAAGTACCTGTGGTTGGAAGTACTTGAGCAGAATGAGCGTGCTTACAGATTCTATGAAAAACAGGGGATGCTACATGTCAAAGACACAGTTCTCAGCACAGCTTCCCAACAGAGCACGCTAAAGATAATGGGGATGCCTATCTGAGTTCGCAGCCGGGTTGTAATCTTTCAATGTGGTGGTAATAATCTGACGTCGAGTTTATGACGTTCGCTTTTCACTTATAGCGGACCTTCAACCTATAAGAATGCCATTTTGTGCCAGAAGCGGACTTCTTAATATATTTCTTAAGCGAGATTCCTCGAGTAGCCGCTAACGCGCATGTGTACTCGCATTTATTCCATTGAACCAGCGCGATGACAGTGACAACCGGGCTATTCTGGGCATTAACCCTTACACGACTACAAAGCCAGAGTATGCCGCTTATTCAGGTTGCACAGAGACGAGTCATAAGTCGCTGATGCCTGACTGCATTGAAGCCTGAGAAGTCAGCCGGCGCTGGCCGGCTGATTCGCCCTTTTACAACGAATGAATCACGTCGTTTATTTAAGATGTTCCTTCAGCTCTGCTGACGCCTGGCTAATCGCCGTTCGCACCGTTGGCTCTTTACTCAGGGCATTCAGCAAACCAAAGTCATGGATCATGCCGTTATAGCGCGTGACGGTTACCGGCACACCAGCAGCATCCAGTTTTCGGCCAAATGCTTCCCCTTCATCACGCAGTACATCCAGCTCGGCAGTCTGAATCAGCGTTGGCGGTAAACCCGCCAGCTCGGCTTTGGTTGCGCGCAGCGGCGAGGCCAGAATGTTACTCCTCTCCTTTTCTGAGGTGGTGTAGTTGTCCCAGAACCACTTCATCATGTTTCGCGTCAGAAAATAGCCGTTGGCGAATTGCTGGTAAGAGGCATCATCGAAATGAGCATCGGTAACAGGCCACAGCATCACGTCGTAGCGAATTGCCGGTGATTTATGTTGTTTAGCCTGTAACGCGACGGCAGCAACCATATTTCCGCCCACGCTGTTCCCCACCAGTGCCAGACGCTTACCGTCCACGCCAATTTCACTGCCATGTTCGGCCACCCATTTTGTTGCCTCGTAAGCCTGCGTAATCGCAACCGGATAACGGGCTTCAGGTGAAGGTGTGTAGTTCACAAATACCGCCGCTGCACCGGACTCATTAACGAGATCGCGAACCAGACGCTCGTGTGTAGGAAAGTCACCCAGTACCCAGCCACCGCCGTGGAAAAACATGAACACCGGTAACTCGCCAGAGGCACTGGCAGGTTTCACTATCGTCAGCGTCAGCGGTTTACCCATCACCGTGATGGTTTTTTCAGCGATCCGGGCGGGCGGCAGTGGGGCACCTTTCTGCGCCCCGGTCAGTACTGCGCGGGCCTCTTCAGGGGATAAGGTCTCCATGGGCTTTCCGCCACTGCTGTTCAGTGCGCTGAGGAACGTCGCCACGCCAGCGGTAGGTTGCGGCACGTTTTCAGCAGAATCTGCCCAGGCTGACGTCATCTGACTGGCTAACAATAAAGCACCTGCGGTAATTTTCACTTTCATGACGGCTTTCCTTATGTTTGCTATTAAGTAGTGTGCTATTTACTTTGGCTACACTGACAGCAAATGACCTTGTTGTAAACTATTAAATAGCGAGCGATGTAGATGGTGATGTTATCGCAACAGAAGGAACACTTCGGACTGATTCCCGTCCGGACAAGACAGGAGAGGGGCGCGACCAGACATGCGGACCGGTTAAACTTTACGGCTCAGCTAATTTGTTGATAAAGGATACAATGTGTCCTTCGTTCTGCCTCTTCGCGCAATTTCTTCCAATACGAATTACAGATCGGCTGCTTAACTGGTCGGGTAAACGGGGATGTTAAGACGATTAGAGGTTTTACAATATGATTGAGTTTTCGAATGGCTTCTTACTGAGCCTTTCATTGTGTCTTGATATCGGGATTGCCAACATTGCGATGATCACCCTTGCCATGCAACGCGGATATTTTCATGGTTTCTGGCTGGGAATGGGGACGTGTGTGGGTGATCTGGCATATGCACTACTGGCGCTGGCGGGCATGGCCGTACTGCTTCAGTATGAAGTCGTGCGCTGGATACTGTGGATCGGGGGTGGCGCGATGCTTCTCTGGTTCGCAGGCAAAATGCTGATAGCCGCTTTCAGAAACGCTTTGGAGCCTGACGTGAGCGAAACGCATCACTCCCGTCCGCTCATACGTGAATTCGGGCGTGGTGTAGTGCTTGCCATGTCCTCTCCCTCGGCCATTCTCTGGTTTGCGACCGTGGGCGGTGCGCTGATCTCCCGGATGGGTTCGCACAATGTTGCCGCTACCTCCTGGTTTCTGGGTGGATTTTTCATCGCGGGCATGTTCTGGACGTGTGTCCTGTGCCTGGTTGGAAGTTTTGGCGGCAAACTGCTGGGTCAACGCCTGCTTAAATATTCCTTTATCGCCTCGGCGATCATATTCAGCTATTTTGCGCTTTACGTGATTGTCTCAGGGTACCGGGAATTTATAGTGGCCTGATCTGACCTGCGAAGCATAGTGATGGGGGGTAGTTCCCATCACTTTGCGAAATGCATTAATGAAATGACTCTGATCGTAAAATCCCAGCCTGAGAGCTGCATCAAGCGGATGCACATTTCTGCGAAGCAGGTCGCGGGCATGGTGCAGACGTAGCTGCATGTGATATTGCAGAGGCGGCATACCTGTGTGCCGGGTGAAGACGCGAACAAGATGATATTTACTCATCCCTGCCAACTGAGCGAGCATCTCCAGCTGCGGTCTTACGCTAAGGTGCTCCCGCAGGCAGGCAATAACAAGATTGATTTTCTGCTCATCCCCCTGCTGAAGAAGAGCTGGCGACTCAAGCAGTTCACCAAAAAGTAAAATCAGTTCCTGCTCCTCATCCATGCCCCGATCAAGCCGGGCCGATGATGCAAAACGGGTCAGCGCGTCAAACAGGCGGGTGTTATTGATTATGCCTTCGCGCAGAACCGGGGCTTCGTGAGCGCTATTGAGATTCTCCTCCTCAGCCAGCTTTTTTATCAGAGCCTGAGGTATGTGTACGCTGATAAATTCAACTGCGTGAGTATCAAAACGTGAGGCCTGAATCGTTCCCGGATTGTATAAGGTAACCTGCCCACTTTTGACATAAGCGGTTTTTCCCGCCAGCCAGATTTCCTCTACCCCCGTCAGGTTTGCACTGATGACATATTCATCGTGAAGATGTTTCGGAAAGCCAGAGTTACGGGCTCTGACCCGTGAACACTCTATGCCATTCCGGCTAAACCACTCTGCGGATTTTAATGACAATGCTTCTGGCCTTATTCAGCATTCAGGAATAGTTATTGATAAAACCATTTACTGAGTGCCTTATCAACAGGTGTAATGCCAGTAAAACATTTCCTGCAGGCACGGTCTCTGGTGTCAGGAGATTGTCAGCTCTGGACGGTATTCATTATCGGAAGTGTCGGGCATACAACATTGCAGCAGTAACTATCCGACTGACTCATACGCATAGCGTGTTCCTGTGACTTCTTTTGAAAGGCTTACTACGTTAAACCTTGCCTCCGGAAATGACTGAATTCTGCAGCAGAAATGCCGGATGCAGGCAGCAGAGGTTCAGTTTGTTCAGAAAAATTTTCTTAGCGAATCGTTTTCCAGCCAATAGTGCTGCTTTTGTCTGGCTATGTCTTATGCACCTTTATTTGTGAAGAGTTATCGAGCCTCCTTATCGCAGGCACCAGGCTTACGGGTACAGTGACGATGACAACGGCTACCGCTGAAACTAAAAGTACATTACTCAAACCGTAATGAGTAGCCAATGGTCCTGCGACCAGTTCCCCGAAAGGAATGGCCAAAAACGATCCCACCGCATCATAGGCGTAAACGCGAGCCAGTTTTTCCTGCGGAATATGGGTTTGTAAAGATTGAGCCCAGACAACCCCAAAAAGACCAAATGAAACTCCAGCCATAAAGAAAGCTGCCATAAGCCACGATGCCGAAGCAAGCTGACTGAGCATGAAAATCGGCACTGCGCAAACTGACACGAGCATGACACCAATGAGAAGATCGCGCCTTGGACGCCATCGCAACGTCAGAAACGAACCTGCAATCAGTCCGACACTTTGTGCTGCAATAATTATTCCCCAGTTCGTTCGTCCAAATGAGGTATCAGCAATCACAGGTCCGAGTACCATAACTACGCCACTAAAAGCAGCATTGATAACGGTAAACTGGACGACAATCGACCATACCCATGCCCGGCTGGAAAATTCTTTCCATCCTTCTTGCAGGTCTTTCAGGATGTTATCCTGCGGAGCGCATGCTTTAACTGACGAAACGCGAATCAGAAAATATAGCGGCGCAGCGGCTGCGAACCCTAATGCGTCAATTGCCAGTCCCCATCCCGGTCCGACAGAACTGGTCAATACCCCACCCAGTGAAGCTCCAAGCACGGTGCCACTATAGATACCCAACTGAATTAAGGCATTGGCTTCACGTAAATTGTGCGCCGGAACAACCTGGGGAATAAGCGCAGAGGATGCAGGTAAGGCGATACCCGCGGCTGCTCCATTCAGGGCTCCCAGTAAAGCGAGGCTCATTACCGTCGCAGAACCATCCAGTACAGACCATGCGACAATTCCTTGAGAAATTGCTGCAATCAATGAAGAAAATAGTAATACCCGACTACGTGAATATCGATCCGCCAGCGCACCACCAATGAGCAGAAATAGAACGTTTATGATAGAGCGGGTCGCAACAACGATACCCAGTTCAGAAATAGTGCCTTCCATATCAAGCACAGCAAATGCCAGAGCAATCGGCGCTACACCATTACCGAGGACAGTAAGCAAGCGGGCCACAAAGAGATAACGAAAAACTGAAAAGTGAAAGGCTCGAACTCTTTGGTTGCCTGAATTCATAGGATTAATAGTTTCTGTTTGTCAGATGAATTTCAGAATACCTTTATTTAAGTCACTCTTTCCATCGGCTTCCCGTGATAATTCTGTCAAATGATCGCTTTTATCGGTATCACGGTAATGATCTGAAAAAAATAGAGCTGTTATCGGGTTTTCTTCCGGATGCCGACTGCCCAGGATTAGATACGTCTGTCGATAGTCAGTCCCGAATGGAAGAATGTTTAATGCATCGACGAAGCGGTCATGCCATGAAGAAGGTCTCATTCGTCCTTTTTTGTCGATCTTTTGCCACGCTTTTACCACCTGACCAGACTGCGCACCCCGGTAACGTTGGGTTGCGATTCCGGCGCATCATCAGGCAGGGGTAAATGAGGGATTCAGGATTTCCACCACCGCGCCATGCCGTCAGCAGACGACCGGCTTACTCTGCGGCATAGCTGAGCCATAAAAGATCAGGATTGATGGTGGCTCCCGCTTCAGCAATGCGCTGATCAAAGCATCCAGGGTCAGGGCTGAAAATTGTTCCATTTTCTTCTGCGGAGGAATTGGGTGATTTCAAACTCAACACATATGAACTAACATATATGTTTTCGAAGGCGCGGAGTGGAAAATGCTACAGCCTGTTCAGCTTTTTAAAATCCTATCGGATGAAACACGGCTCGCCATCGTGATGCTTCTGCGGGAATCCGGAGAACTGTGCGTGTGCGATATCTGTGCAGCCACGTCCGAATCACAGCCCAAAATATCACGCCATATGGCGCTTCTTCGCGAGGCGAAGCTTGTGCTTGATCGTCGCGAAGGTAAGTGGGTCCACTATCGTCTGTCACCGCATATACCGGCGTGGGCCGCTGAGACAATCACGACGTCCTGGCAGTGCCTGCGGGAAGAGGTGCGAGAATGGCTGGCAAAATCGGCCTGCACCTCCTGCTGAGGCTGGAAAACATATTCACGTAATCATATGTAATGGAGTCTGAAATGTTACTGGCTGGAGGGATATTTCTACTGACGCTGATACTGGTGATCTGGCAACCCAGAGGGCTGAGTATTGGCTGGAGCGCAAGTATCGGAGCTGCGCTGGCGCTCGGAACCGGCGTCATCCATATCGCTGATATTCCCGTTGTCTGGAATATCGTCTGGAATGCGACAGCGGCATTCATTGCGGTCATCATCATCAGCCTACTGCTCGATGAGTCCGGCTTCTTTGAATGGGCCGCTCTGCATGTCTCCCGCTGGGGTAACGGACGTGGCCGCCTTTTGTTTACCTGGATAGTCCTGCTGGGTGCCGCTGTTGCTGCATTGTTTGCCAATGACGGTGCTGCGCTGATCCTGACGCCAATAGTTATTGCGATGCTGCTCGCACTGGGATTCAGCCAGGGCACGACACTGGCCTTTATCATGGCGGCAGGATTTATTGCAGATACGGCCAGTCTGCCGCTCATTGTTTCTAACCTGGTCAATATCGTCTCGGCAGACTTCTTTGACCTGGGCTTTACGCAGTACGCCTCCGTGATGGTGCCCGTGAATCTGGCAGCGATTGTGGCCACGCTGGTCATGCTGCATCTCTTCTTCCGCAGGGATATTCCGGCGACCTATGACGTTTCGCTGCTGAAGACGCCAGCCAGTGCGATAAAAGATCTGGCAACCTTCAGGGCGGGCTGGATTGTCCTGTTATTGCTGCTTGTCGGTTTCTTTGTTCTGGAACCGCTGGGCATCCCGGTCAGTGCGATAGCAGCGGCTGGCGCAGCAGTGCTGTTTGTGGGGGCGAAAAGAGGCCATGCCATTAACACCGGGAAAGTCCTGCGCGGTGCACCCTGGCAGATCGTTATTTTCTCGCTTGGCATGTATCTGGTCGTCTATGGCCTGCGCAATGCAGGGCTTACGGAGACCCTGTCTGGCGTGCTGGATCTGCTGGCAGACAAGGGTTTATGGACAGCGGCGTTCGGTACCGGCTTCCTGACGGCGTTTCTCTCATCAGTGATGAACAATATGCCGACAGTTCTGATTGGCGCGCTGTCGATTGACAGCAGTACGGCGACCGGTGTCGTCAAAGAGGCAATGATTTATGCCAACGTAATTGGCTGCGATTTAGGGCCGAAAATCACCCCGATTGGCAGTCTGGCTACCCTGCTGTGGCTGCACGTGCTTGCCCGGAAAAATATCACGATTACCTGGGGATATTACGTGCGAACCGGCATTGTCATGACTGTGCCCGTTCTGTTTATCACTCTGGCGGCGCTGGCGTGGCGGCTCTCTGTCACTTTGTAATGAGATACTGATATGAGCAACATAACCATCTATCACAACCCGGCCTGTGGCACCTCACGCAACACGTTGGAAATGATCCGAAACAGCGGCAACGAACCTGCAATAATTTATTATCTCGACACGCCTCCGGCCCGTGATGAGCTGATCAAACTTATTGCAGATATGAGGATTACGGTGCGCGCCTTACTGCGTAAAAACGTTGAGCCTTATGAACGTCTCGGTCTTGATGAAGAGACATTCAGTGATGAGCAGTTGATTGATTTCATGCTTCAATATCCGATTCTGATTAATCGACCGATAGTGGTTTCGCCGCTGGGCACTCGTCTTTGCCGCCCTTCAGAGATCGTGCTGGATATTCTGTCGGAAGGTCAGAAAGGCGCGTTTACAAAAGAGGATGGCGAGAAGGTTATTGACGAAACGGGGAAGCGGGTAAAGTAATCCGTCCACTTCAGGTGAACGGACGCCTGGTAACGCTATAGGGCGTCCGCTTTTCGCTCAAGGCTAAGCTCATTTATATATGGGGCCAAAGAGTCAAGGGCTGTGGTTGGGCTAAACCCCGGCTCGACTGTGGCATTTTTTCAGTGAAAGGGAGTAAACATGGAAGTAACAGTAGAAATATGTCCGCCAGATGAATGGGAATCCATGGTGAAAATTTTTACCGAGATGGAAGAGCACTACTATGGTAAGGGCATTATTCAGGAAGCACTGTTGAAGCATTATCTCAGTAACCGACTCTTCAGTCCGCTCTCCGCTACGCTGGTGCTCAGGGCGCGTCGCGATGCTGAAATCACTGGGCTGGCGTGTTGCACTATTCTCTATCCCTCGCCGAGGTACAGTGGCGAAATGCACATTAAAGAGCTGTATGTCTCCCGGCGTGAGAGAGGTAAGGGTACAGGTAAATCCCTCATGCGTTTTATGGCGAAACTCGCTCTCAAGAATGAGTGTCGTAGCCTCAGCTGGAATGCCGAGAAATCAAACGCTGAAGCAAACCGTTTTTATCAGTCATTAGGGGGCAAAATAAATAGCGATATCGTGAATTATTATCTTCATGGTCACCTCCTCAGTGAACTGGCTTCCGGCAGTCCGGCATTGTCTGGCGACTCTGCCGGTCAGGCTGTCGCACCGATTTGGCCTGCGAGCAGGGCAGAGGGACCTGCGGAATAGTGATGCCAGGTCCGGAGTGCCAGAAGCGGGCCAGTCACCTGCACGCTGCCTGAGTAAGCATTCACGGCCAGGGGCGTGTATGTATGCTGGCTGAGAAAATCGCGAAGTCAGAAAAGGGCTTCTTTAATGCTGATTTCCTCTACCCGGAGGATTGAGGACATGTCGAAACCTTTCATGTCAGACCTGAAGGCCTCGCTGGTCATATACTCCTGATTTATAGCCTGTATGTCGGCTCCCTCCTGATAGGTCACGGTGGCAATGACCTGACACTCATCACTCAGATAGACATTATTGACATATATATTAAAAGCGGGAAGAGAAATCATATGCCGGGGCCAGTGTGTACGGAAATAAATTTTTGCTGACTGTCTGTCTTTGAGTGTGTAAATCCTGACCTGTTTCATCTCATCCATCCTGTTGTGGTAGTTTTCATTAAAACGACCCGCCAAAGCATACTCACATTATTTTTTAGTAAACTAGCAAAAGACCACTTTCCGCCAGGATATGACATTTATAGCGAGGATTTTTTTAACATCGCTGATGACGTTTCTTCTCTGAGCACCTCTGAAATAACACTCAGTACGAATTTAAGATGCTGACAAGGCCGGCGTAAATGATGGAGTGAGGCGATGGGGCCGAAGGCAGAATGTTTTATCTGATGCACATCAGTGCAGACACCTCTGCAAGGTGTCTGCACTTTTCAGATGTTATGCGTCGGCATCTCCGCAACCCACACCCAGTGACGGATCGTCACAGCTTTTGTTAATCTCCAGATGGTGATGCCAGGCGGCCAGTTTTACCGCGCTTGCATCAACAGTAGCCCCCGGTTTTTTTACAGAGACGCTTCCGGCTGAAGCTGAATCAGGGATTATCTGAGAAGGCTGCTCTTTGGCAAACGAAGCGCCCTGTAAACCGGCCATGACGACTGCTGCTAAAGCTGTCGTTTTAAGCGCGTTTTTAATCACAGATGCCGACATAATAAATCCTCTTGGCTTGAGTAATGGGACGCTGTCAGCTCTGAGTTGAGCGCAGCGCGTGGGAAAAAAATCATAAATCTGAGCGCAGAACACGCGATATAAGCCATAGCAGGCAGGAGCCGGTTAATAAGCATGTCTGCCATGAAATTTTATTAAGTCACTTACAGTGTATGGTTATTCAGATTATATGACTGGCGCGGCGCGGTCAGGGTCATCACTGACAAAGCGGGCACCTTCCTTTTTCAGAATAATCCTGAACGCATTAACAAAACCGGAAACGCATTGCGTAAAGCAGGTATTAAGTCGTTGTGACTTAAACTACCGTAAGTCACGTCTGGAAATATACTCACAAAATCTGATTTTGATGTTTCATTCGTTTTTATAGCGTGTAGCGTTATTTCCAGGTGTTACATAAAACATAATCATGATACTTAAATGACAGCCAGCGACTAAATCAGCGGTAAAAAAATAAAGTCTCATATAAATAACCTGATAATAATTAGCCGCTTAATATTTAAAAAAGATATTCTCCATGCAGCATTTATAATTCATCATGTATAAAGAACCGCGAAGCTGTCACATAAGCTCAGTCTGGTTTCAGGGGCCAACCCGCGAAGAGCTGGAAAACGTTGCGCATAAAAGCGGTTAAAAGCCTGCTCTGCTTCTATTCCGGCGACAGGCGTTGATGCATACAGGCGCATCATCCCGGAGGTGGCGATAGCGCTGATTCAGTACCTCGCGCGGCTGCTGCTCAGGCGTGGAAAAACCGTCGGTGGCGGCAGTGACGCCGGTTCATCCGGCACGTTAATCAGCATGCGCAAAAAGGACCCGGCCCAGGCATGGCTGTTGTGTATATGCAGGATGTTCATCAGACGGGCATGCAGATTTCGCCGTTCGCGTAACGGCATCTGCAATGCAGTATGTACCGCACTGGCCATGCCGTCAGGATCGTAAGGGTTAACGGTGATGGCCCCCTCCAGCTGCTCGGCTGCACCGGCAAACTGGGAGAGGATCAGCACGCCGGGATTATTCGGGTCCTGCAGAGCGACATACATTTTGGCCATCAGGCTCATGCCCGCCATTAATGGCGTCACCAGCGCCACGCGTGAGGCACGATAGATCCCGGCCTGTTCCTCGCGGCTGTAAGCCTGCGTCAGATAGTTCACCGGATACCAGTTCATGGCGCCATGTACCCCGTTAAACTCTCCGCAGCGCGCCTCCAGTGCCTGGCCCACTGCGGAGGCATCATGTTCGTGTCCGGCTGCCGGTGAGGCCAGTTGCAGCAGCGTAATGTTTTTCTGATAACAGTCATGTCTGCGCAGCAACACTTCAAGAGTGCTGATTCGGTAAGGCAGGCCTGAACTCTCATCAAGATGGCCGCCGCTGAGCACTCTGTTTTCCGGCAGGCTGTCGCGGCACTGCATCTCCATAAAGGCACAGCTGTTGCTCTCGCGCAGTGCCTGGACATCATCCAGGTCAATCCCCACCGGAAATACGCCCACCCTGATAATCCGGCCGTGAACACGAAAACAGTGCGACTCCAGGCGTTCAGTCCGGAATTCCCCCTCCAGCCAGACGATAAAGTTATTCATATCCTGCACGGTCTGAAAGCCAATCAGATCGCAACACAACAGCGACTCCGTCAGCCAGCGCCATTCAGGAATGGTTTCAAATATCCTGCCCGCGGGGAAAGGCTGATGCAGGAAAAAACCCACGGCCTGGGTCAGTCCCTCTTCACGGAGAAAAGCGGCACAGCCAAGCAGGTGATAATCCTGAATCCAGATAACATCATCGGGCGTGATGTTTTCACAAATCGCGCGCGCAAAGGCTTTGTTGAGGCTTTTATACGCCTGGAAGCCGCTGGCGGAAAACCGGGCCATGTCGGGGCGCTGATGAAAAACGGGCCAGAGCCCTTTGTGAATATAATGGCGATACCCTTCATTCAGCTCGCCCGGCGTCATCGGGAAGGTAACGGTTTCATACTGGCCTGTCTGCTGCACGGCGCAGGGTCTTGGTGCATCGTCAGGGATGACGCTGCTTTTGCCATCCCAGCTAATCCAGAGTCCTCCCTGTCGGGAAAGAATGCCGTCATAGATAGCTGTAAGCGTCGAACGTTGACACTGATTATGAGAAACAAGGATCAGGCCTGACATGATGTATTCCTTAAGGGCCGGCTGCAGGCAGGCAAAAGCGCCGCGCAGCCTGTCGCTGTTAATCGGAGGTCGGAGAATAAACTGAAGAAAACCGCTCATGCGTGTGCGCCCCAACGGCTTAATGCCTGCTGGCGCTGTTTGTGCAAACCGGGGTGTGATTCCCGTCATGCAGCGTCGTCACGTAGACGCCGGGTAATGAGGGAAAAGCCATAAATCCGTTGCGTTCGAAAAAGTCCGGAACGGACTCGCCCATGGCGATGATATTACGGCAGCCTCTGGCCCCGGGATGCGACAGGCAACAGTGCAGCAGCCATGAGCCGAGCCCGACGAAACGATACTCGGGCGAAATGAACAGATTCCTGATCACCCAGGTCTCCACCATATCGGTCACGACCCGGGCAAAACCGATTTGCCGGCCATTACGGTAAAGACCAAAACAGAGGCTGCTGTTCAGCGCCAGCGTCAGTGAGCGGGCATCCGGGAGGGTTGCGCCCAGCCACTGCGCAATCAGGCGCGTGTTCAGCAGCGCCGGATCCGTATTGACCTCAATGGCATCTCTGAACCATTTGCGGGGTGAGATAAGACGCAGGCGCTGCTGTTCAGCAAGCTCAGCCACGGCAGCATCGCTGCCTCCCGCGATGGAATAGGGCTTAGTAAAACATTTCATCCACGACTTCCCTGAACATGGGCGCAGAGGCGCCCGGAGTCGCTAATTAAAACGTTCAGCCCGTAAAAAAGGCGTAAAAAGAACCGGATGAATTGTAAAAACGCTGCAAATCAGTCATCAGACATTAAGGAATCGAAAATCGGGCGTGCAGCAGCGACCTCTGATCCTGGCCTTATCACCTCATGCGCCTGGCGATGAAGGCCGCGTGACCTTGCCCTGGAAAATGACCGGTCCGGACGGTCCGCTTAACGTTGATCCTCCAACCGGTTCCAGGCTTATCGCCAGGACCGTCTGATGATCTAACGTACCAGGAGGAAGCGGGAAAACGTTATGGTCAGGGTGCGTAATGAGGCCCAGCGATCGCGGCGGGGCACTGCCTCTGATCAGCCACAGCTGCAGGTTCTTGTTTTGCGGCAGCGTAATGTTAAGCGCAGAAAGCTGAAGGCGCGAAGCGGCCCTGTCCAGCGTCACCACAAATTGTGCATCGGGCTGCGTGCCACTGAGAACCGCAATCGGCTGCTGCGCCTCGGAGATCTCCGGCTTGTTCAGGTAAGTAAAAAGGAGCAGACCCGAGAGTGCCGCGGCAAGGCCCCAGCCCAGCCAGAAGCCGGGATGGCGGAGCGGCAGTTTTGTGTTGGCAGCGTGCCGATTAATATCCCGCTCAATCTGCCGCCAGACAGCCGCGCGAGGCGTGGCCTCCGGGGTGATCAGATCGATACCGCTAAACGCTTTCTGCCAGTGCAGCACCTCCGCGGCAAAGGCGTCATCTTCAGTCAGGCGTTTATCCAGCCTGAGACGGGTTTCCGGGTCGCTGAGTCCCAGGACATATTCTGCCGCCATCAGATCGTCGTGTTCGGGACCATTCATAGGCCTATGCACTCCCGAAGGTGAGTTAATGCGCGCCGGATCCAGCTTTTTACCGTTCCTTCAGGCTGCCTCATGGAGAGGGCTATCTCACTCTGGGACAGGCCACGGTAGTAGGCGAGCGAGAGGCTTTGTCGCTCTTCAGCAGGTAAGTGTGCCATACAGTGCTGAAGCCGCCGCGCCTCTGCATGACTCTCATCGGCGGGAAGAGATGTCTGAAAACCCGCTTCCGCTTCGCCGATCTCTTCCATGGAGCAGCACCGGTTCTCATGTTTACGCAGGAAATCGATCGCCCGATTACGGGCAATGTGGCTCAGCCAGATGTGCGGTTCACTGCGCCGCTCATCGTAATAGGTTGCTGACTGCCAGATTTGAATAAAGGTATCGTGCAGGATCTCTTCTGCCCAGTCCCGCCGTCTGACCATCCGCAGAATAATGCCGTAAAGTCGGGGCGAGAGGACGCGGTAAAGCTGCGCGAGTGCCGCTTTGTCGCCGCAGGCTATCCGGTTCATTAAGTCGGCCTGAATCGGGGGCACATTTTTTGTCATCGGCTTCCCTGTGAAAGGTGTGGCCACCGTGCTGGTGGCCACACACAGTATAGGTAATGCGTTATGGCATCAGCACGGTGTCGATCACATCGATAACGCCGTTACTCTGGTTGACATCATACGTTGTAATGCTGGCAATATTGCCCTGCGCATCTTTGAGCTGGATGTTATGCGGGCCATTTGCCATCACCCACAGCGACGCACCATTCACCGTTTTCAGCTCGGCCTTGCCGCCACCCGCTTTGATCTTCTTCTCCAGTGCTTGCATATCCAGTTTTCCTGAGACCACATGGTAGGTCAGGATGCTGGTGAGTTTCTCTTTGTTCTCAGGTTTCAGCAGAGAGTCGACCGTGCCCTGCGGCAGTTTTTCAAACGCCTCATTGGTGGGTGCAAAAACAGTGAACGGGCCTTTGCCTTCGAGCGTCGGGACCAGCCCGGCGGCTTTAACGGCAGCCACCAAGGTGGTGTGGTCCTTTGAGTTAACGGCATTCTGTACGATATTTTTCGACGGGTA
The DNA here is from genome assembly GCF_026541045.1 of Pantoea sp. GM_Pan_3. Classification (NCBI taxonomy): domain Bacteria; kingdom Pseudomonadati; phylum Pseudomonadota; class Gammaproteobacteria; order Enterobacterales; family Erwiniaceae; genus Pantoea; species Pantoea sp. GM_Pan_3. Next base: position 60,802 of record NZ_JALNVA010000004.1, read on the forward strand.
CATGGCGGCACCGCCGACCATCACCGTGTCGCTGCTCATGCTCGCCGCGTAAGTGGCACTGCTGAAAACTAAAGCTGAAAAAATCAGAGTTGGCAGGAATGCTTTCATTTTCACTTCCCTCATTGAGTTTGCAGACAGGGCCAGAGTGCCCCTGTCTGTTAATACGAATGAGCAGGGAAAACGGATGAAAGAAATTTAAAATATTTTTCTGTCACCCGGATGTCGCGTCAGCTCCCTGGACATCTGCCGTTTTACTGCGAATCGGGAAACAGCATGCTGATAGATGTGAAGTGAGTGGAAAATGTAGTGACGAGGATTTTTCACAAAAAATAGGGCATCCTTCATCACCTGCATCCGGCGGGCTTAACTATCAGAAATGGATTTTGATGTGATTGACTTTATGGGTTTCAACAATCGTTATAGACAGCTTAATTCGGCATTGCCCGGTGCTGAAGAGGGTATTACACGCAGGATAGATGGGATTCAGATCCGGACCTGGGAACCCGCAGGCGAAGTTGACGATGTTCTGGTGATTTATCACGGTGGCGGCGTAAATTCAGACGCCGGATACGATATCCCTGCCCGCCAGATAAGCCAGCGTGAATCCGTGTGTGTCTGCCTTGTCGATATTCGGGGACACGGCGAGTCATCAGGTCCGGAAGGCCACATTTCCCATCCTGAACAAATCTGGCGTGATGTTGATACGGTGATTGAGTTGCTTGCAGACACCTTTCCCTCAGCCAGAATTCATCTTCTGGGTCATTCCAGCGGAGGAGGCATGCTGATTAATTACTTCACGCGCCATACGCCTTGTCAGAAAACCGACAGCCTGATTCTGCTTGCCCCCGAGTTAGGCCCCTTCGCACCAGCAAACCTATTCAGAAAAACCGCCTCACCCTTTGCCTCGGTCAACAAGTGGCCATTCATCCTGAATGCGCTCAGCAGGGGGATGATCTGTGGTGCCAGCTTAGCCGTTAAACTTAACTTTCCTGAAACAGTGCTGTCAGTAAGGTCAGATTTTGTCAGGAGATATAGCGTCAATATGGCAAACGCCCTGACACCGCGTCAGCCTGCCAGACAGATTTCAGCCCTGACATTACCCGTTTCTCTTCTGTTTGCAGAACAAGATGAATTAACAGATGCCTGGGAGATGAAATCATTTGTTGAAGGATGTGGTAACCCGAACCTGTTCTGCAGCATCATCAGGCAATGCAATCATTTAGAGTCTATTTTTGAAGCCAGTGACAGTATTGAACAGCATTTTGCCCGCTTCGATCGCCTTCGTGCATAAGTTTCCAGCAGCTTACTGATTCACTCCGGACACCACATACTGCGGTCGTTCCAAAGCCAGCCCCACACAGACAGATTGTCCGGGTGGGGTGCAACGTCGCTTTGCAGCCTGCCACTACACCTGAAAATCGCCCCGGGATAGATGTTACTGGAAAATCTTATCGAAAAAGTCACACAGGCCGCCGTTGGGGTTGTATTCAAAAGACGTCCTGATAAAAAAACTAAAAATCAATGCATTAGAATATTTTAAGCCATGCGGCTATGCCCGTTTCGGCCGCTCAACGCTTCGGATAACGCTGACTTTCCCCAATCCTTCCGCCAGATTGCGAAAAAGCTGCTAAACCTTAAGTCAGAGATACGCGCGTAAAGATTAGGGTTATCACGCTATTCCCCGATTCAGATCCCGTCAGCAGTAAGCCAATAAAAACTATATCTTTCAGCCCGCCAACAATGGGAAGCAGACAATGTCGGAAAAAATATCGCTAACAATGCAGGTCAATGGCCAGCCGCAACAGATGCAGGTCGACCCGCGGGTCACGCTGCTCGACGCACTGCGCGAGCATCTTAATCTGACCGGTACGAAAAAAGGGTGCGACCAGGGACAGTGCGGAGCCTGCACGGTGCTGATAAATGGTGAAAGGGTGCTGAGTTGTCTGACCCTGGCGGTTCAGGCGAACAACGCGCAGGTGACCAGCATCGAAGGGCTGGCCTCCGCCGAAGGTGAACTGCACCCGGTGCAGCGCTGCTTTATGGAAAATGATGCCTTTCAGTGTGGCTACTGCACGCCGGGCCAGATTATGTCTGCCGTCGCCTGTATTAAAGAGGGCCATGCCGGGTCAGAGGATGAGATCCGTGAATATATGAGCGGCAACCTCTGCCGCTGCGGCGCCTATCCCCACATCGTGGATGCGATTAAACAGGCCGCCGCCGAAATGGCGAAGGAGTCGGCATGAATGAATTCAGCTGGAAAGTAGCGCAGTCGCCTGAAGACGCCGCTGCACTGAAACAGCAGGCTGGCAGCCAGTTGCTGGCGGGGGGCACCACGCAGCTCGATCTGATGAAATGTGGGGTTTTCACGCCACCGCAGCTAATTGGCATCACCGGACTGACCACGCTTAAAACCCTGCAGTTTGATGAAAACCGCATCACGGCGGGTGCGCTGGTCACCATGAGCCAGCTGGCCGACCATCCTGAGTGTCAGCAGAGGGCGCCAGCCATCTATGGCAGCCTCTGGCAGGCCGCATCGCCGCAGATCCGCAACATGGCGACGCTGGGAGGCAATCTGCGTCAACGCACCCGCTGCGCCTACTACCGCGACCCGGCGACCTTCTCTGCCTGTAATAAGCGCAACCCCGGCTCCGGCTGTGCCGCACGGGATGGCATTAACAGCAACCACGCTATTCTGGGTGCCAGTGACAGCTGTATTGCCGTCTATCCGGGCGATCTGGCGGTCGCGCTGGTGGCGTTTGACGCCATTGTGGTGGTGCAGAATCAGCAGGGTGAGACCCGCCGCATCGCGATTGATGACTTCTTCCTGCTGCCCGGCGATTCGCCCGATCGTGAGCACGATCTGCGCGAGGATGAGATCATTGTGGCGATCGAAGTGCCGCAGACCACGTCCCTTCGTCACTCACACTACCTGAAAGTCCGGGATCGCAGCTCCTACGAATTTGCCGCCGCCAGTGCCGCCGCGGGCTTTACGCTGGAGAACGGGGTCATGCGCCAGGTGCATATTGCGCTGGGTGGCGTGGCGACCAAACCCTGGCGGGTCAGGTCGGTTGAGCAGGCGCTGGAGGGACAGCCGTTCAATGAAGAGACGGTGTTCCAGGCCGCAGAGCTGATCACGCAGGAGACGCAGGCGCTGGCTCACAACGCCTATAAAGTAAAACTGGCGCCACGGGTCATTGCCCGCGCGCTGATGGCAGCAGGAGAAACCGCATGAGTGACGTGAATGACAAGGTGCGTCGGGATTTATTAAAGGCCACGGCGGCGATCTCAGCGGCGGGCAGCCTGGGGCTGCACATGCAGAGTGTCAGCGCCAGCGACAGCGCCACGGCTATGCCAGAAACGGCCAGTCCGGTTCAGGGATTAGGCGCAGCACGCTCCCGGGGTGACGGCAAAGTGAAAGTCACCGGTGAAGCGCGCTACGCGGTCGAGCATCAGCCGGAAAATCCGCTCTATGGTGTGGTCATCCAGTCCACCGTCGCCAGCGGTCGTATCAGCCGGATGTCCGTGGAAAAAGCGCAGCAGGCCACAGGCGTGCTGGCGGTCTACACCCATCTGAACCCCCTGAAGATTAACAAGCCCACCGCCATCGCAGACGGTGGCGCAGCGCAGTCAACCTACACCCCGATTCAGGACGATAAGATCATTCACAATGGTCAGAACATCGGGCTGGTGGTGGCAGAAACCTTTGAACAGGCTACCTGGGCCGCCTCGCTGGTTGAGATTGAGTATGAAACCTCCAGAGGCCTGATTTTCGCCACCGATGAGGGCGTGGAGCCGAAACCGGTGTCGAAGCAGGATATCGATATGGGTGACGCTGAGCAGGCGATGCAGCAGGCCGACGTGCGTCTGAGCGAGCGTTACACCACCCCGCGCGAATACAACATGCCGATGGAGCCGCACGCCTGCGTTGCACACTGGCAGGAGGGCAGGATCACCGTCTGGGAGCCCAGTCAGTGGGTGGCGGGTGCGCAGGTGGAGATCGGCGAGTGGATGGGCATTGACACCGAAGCCGTGCGGATTATCTCGCCTTACGTCGGCGGCGGCTTTGGTTCAAAACCGGTGCCTTACACCCACGTTGCACTGGCGTGCGTGGCGTCACGCGCGCTGAAGCGCCCGATCAAAGTGTCGCTGACCCGCCCGCAGACCTTTACCGGCCTGGGCGGTCGTCCGGCTACCTCGCAGCAGCTGGCGCTGGGCGCCTCGCGTGACGGTAAAATTCAGGCGATTATCCAGCGCAGCTTCAGTGAAACGTCACTGATTGACGTCTTCGCCGAGAACTGCAGCAAGGTGACCGCCCGCATGTATGCGGTGGAGAACGTCTCCGCTCAGCATCAGGTGCGCCCGATCAATACCGTCACGCCTGGCTGGATGCGCGCGCCGGGTGAAAATCCCAGCGCCTTTGGCCTGGAAGTGGCCATGGATGAGATGGCCTATGCCCTGAACATCGACCCGCTGGAACTGCGGCTGCGCAACTGGGCCGATAAAGATTACCAGCTGGATCTCCCCTGGAGTTCGCGCCGTCTGAAAGAGGCGTATCAGAAAGGAGCAGAGGCGTTTGGCTGGGACAGGCGGATTATGACGCCGCGCTCAATGCGGGAAGGACGCGAACTGATTGGCTGGGGCATGGCATCCGGCACCTATCCGGTCAACAAACTGCCGGCGGAGGCGAAAATAATCCTGACGCCGCACGGCCGGTTTGTGGTGCAGTGTGCAGGCGCAGATATCGGTACCGGCACCTACACGATTCTGGCGCAGACCGCCGCCGACATCCTGGGCGTCGACTCCACCACCATTGAGGTTGAGCTGGGTGACACCCGCTTGCCGCGCGCCGGCGTCGCGGGCGGTTCGCAGCTGGCAGGTAACGTCACCGCCGCCGTGAACGACACCGCTAAAAGAATGCGCGCGCAGCTGCTGAAGCTGGCCAGCGAGCTGCCACAGTCGCCGCTCAATGGCACCCCCGCCTCTCAGCTCACGCTGAAAGGCGACGCCGTGCAGCACACTCTGCGCAGCGGGCTGGCGGTTTCACTGGCACAGCTGGCGACGCTGGCACCGGCAGAGAGCCTCACGGTCACTGGCGGCACCTTCCCGGATGATATGTCGCAAAGCGAGCGCGACAAAATGGTGCGCAACCTGAACGACATGAGCCGTCCCGAAGCGTTTTCGGCGCACAGCTGGAGCGCGCAGTTTGTGGAAGTGCGGGTTGATGAGGATTTCGGCACCATCCGGGTAAAACGCATGGTGGCCGCGCTCGACAGTGGCCGTCTCTACAATCCGAAACTGGCTCGCAGCCAGTGGATTGGCGGGATGATCATGGGGGTCGGTCAGGCGCTGATGGAAGAGGGCATTATCGATCCGCGCAATGGCCGGGTAATCAATAACAACCTGGCGGACTACCTGGTGCCGGTCAACGGCGACATCCCGAGCATTACCACGATCAACGTCGGGGAGCCCGATTTTGAGGCGACCACGATGGGCGGGAAAGCCGTCGGTGAACTGGGGATTGTCGGCGTTGCGGCGGCGATCAGTAATGCCGTGTTCCACGCGACCGGCAAGCGCGTGCGCGATCTGCCGATTACGCTCGACAAGATCATCTGAGACGGTTCCTGACCTGCTCCGGCATGCCGGACAGAGGTCAGGCGGGCGCAGGCTGAGGGCTGCGCCCGTTTTTACGCTGCAGGGAGAGAGTGTGAAGATAGCGTTAATTGTGCTGGCTGCCGGACTGAGCCGCCGTTTTCGTCAGCAGGCGGGCGAGCATAAGTTACTGGCCCGCCTTGATGGCAAACCGCTGCTGCAACATACGCTGAAGCAGGCCGCGGCCAGTGGACTTGACCTGTTCGTGGTGACGCGTCCCGACGCCGCTGCGCTTCAGGCGCTCTGCACCTCCGCCACGCTGGTATTGTGTGACAGCGGCGGACTGGGGGAGTCGATCGCGGCAGGCGTTAACGCCACGCGCGACTATGACGGCTGGCTGATTGCGCTGGGGGATATGCCGTTTGTGTCAGCCGCGAGTTACCGCGCGGTCAGCACGGCGCTGGCAGTCGCGCCTGTCGTCCGGCCCTGGGTGACGGGCAGGCCGGGGCATCCGGTGGGCTTTCAGCGTCACTGTTATCCGGTCCTGAGCAGCCTGCAGGGCGACAGCGGACCGCAGGCGCTGGTGAAGGCCGCCGCCGTCCGCCTGCCGCTGCACGATCGCGGCTGTCTGTGTGACATCGATTTTCCTGCCGATCTGCAGTTAATAAAGGAATTCTCATGATAACGCTGGATCAACGCGTCATTAATGCCGCCCTCAGCCATTCTCAGGCGGGGCGGGCGGTGTGGCTCTGCACGGTTCTGCGCACCTACGGCTCCTCCCCGCGCGCTCCGGGGACACTCATGACGGTCAGTGAGACCGGAGAGAGTTGCGGCTCGCTGTCGGGCGGCTGTATCGAAGAGGATTTTCTGGCGCAGCTGGCTACCGGGGCTTACCGCGACAGCAGTCAGCGGGTGCGTTACGGCGAAGGCGGGATGCGGCCTGATGTCAGCCTGCCCTGTGGCGGCAGTCTGGAGATCGTTATTGAGTTTCTGCCGCCCGATGAGGCCACGCTGGCCCTGCTGACGGCGATGCAGCGTGCGCTGAGCGGTCAGCAGCCGCTGGTAAAAATGATACGCCCCGGTGAACGGGCGCAGTGGGAGGCCATCGCCGCCAGTCGGGTGTTGCCCGCACTGGATGCCAGCGAGCAGCAGATCGTGCTGCCGGTGGGGGCGATCCCGGAACTGCTGGTCGCGGGCTATTCCAGCGTGGCCTATGAGTGCATCCGGCTCGGCCAGATTCTGGGTTTCCATGTGCGGGTCTGTGAGCACCGTCCGGAGATGCTGACGGAGCTGGAGAGCCATTTCGGCGGCGCGGACAACGTGACGCTGGTGTCACAGCATCCGGCGCGCTGGCTGGAACTGAACGGGGCGCATGCAGCGGTGGCGATTGTGGCGCTGACCCACGATCCGCGCATCGACGATTTGACCATGATGGAGGCGATCGCCACTCCTGCCTTCTACATCGGCATCATGGGCTCAGCCAAAAACAGTGAGAAGCGGCGCGCGCGTCTGCAACAGATCGCCGGTATGGATCGTGCCGAACTGGATCGCATCCATGCGCCCATCGGTCTGCCTATCGGCAGCAAAACCCCGGCAGAGATTGCGCTGTCGGTGATGGCCGATATTGTCCGCATTAAAAACGGCGGCCAGTCAGCCGCCTGACCGCTGCGCCGTGTCCGGGGCCAGCCGGTAGAGGTAAGTGCCGGAGAAGGGGATCGGCATAAATCGCTGGAACAGTTCACGCAACGTCTGCTCCGGGTCAACATCGCTGAACAGCTGCGGATAGAGCGTGGTGGCAAAGAACTCGGTTGCCACCACGTGCCACGGACTGAGGTAAAAGTTGTGCCAGATCGCCCCGGTGTGGCCGTCCCGCAGTGCGGTCAGCTGCTTCAGGGCGTGCTGCTGACCGGTCAGTGCCAGCAGGCTCTGCCGGGTCTGCGCGGCGGAGACGTCGGGTCCGAGTTGAAGTGACCCGGCCTCATCCGCGCTGCCGGTGCCGGTGGCAAAGTAGAAGTCGGGCCGGGCGGCGATGACGCTCTCCTCGCTCAGTCGCCCGAACACCCCGTTGACCTGCTGGCTGGCAATATTATCCCCGCCGGCAAAGCGCAGCAGGTCGCCCAGATTACCCTTTACCGAGGTCACGCAGCATTCATTTCTTCGGCCAAGATGCAGCTGCAACAGCACGCGGGGCCGGGGGCCATGATAATCAGCCAGCCGCGTTTCAATGCGCTGCATATGGGTGCGGTAAAAATGATTAAACTCAGCAGCCCGTTGAGGCTGATTCAGCACCTCCCCCAGCAGCGTCATGCTGCGTTCCGTGTTGTTCAGCAGGTCAACCCGCAGGTCGATCTTCACCACCGGGATATGCGCCGCGCTGAGCATCTTCTCCAGCAGGGCGCCGTTTTCACCGTCACGCGCCAGCTGAGGCAGAACAACCACGTCCGGTCTGAGTGCAATCACCTGTTCAGGGTTCATGTCATTGACCCCATCCAGCCCGAGTGGCGTAATCTCGCGCATCTGCGGAAACTGGCGGGCAAAAGCCTGCCAGGTCTGAGGATCATACTTTTTCAGGTCGAGCGGCCACCCCACGATATGCTGCAGCGGATTGCCTGAGGTCAGCAGCGCGACGCTGTAGAGCATCCGGCTTTCACCCAGCACGATGCGCTGCGGATGATCGGGAATTGTCACCTGGCGACCGGTGATGTCGGTCAGCGTCCGCGCGCCTGCGCCGGCGCTGATGCACATCAGGCCGAGCAGCAGCCCGGCACGCAGCGATTTAAAATTCCACACGGGCCTGTACCATCAGGTTACGGGTTTCACCTTCACGGACGCGCAGATTGCCGCCGCTTGAACTGTAGTAGTGCTGGTTGAACAGGTTATTCAGATTCAGACGCAGCTGGGTTTTTTCACCAAACAGGCGATTGTTCCACGCCACAAAGGTGTCTGCCACCACATAGTCGGGCAGGGTAAAGCTGTTATCAGGATCGCCTGCACGGGTGCCGACATAGCGGGCACCGCCGCCGAGTCGCAGTGAGCCTGGCAGCCCGCTGACCTGCATCTCATGACTCAGATAGAGCGCACCGGACTGGCGCGGCGCATTCTGCAGCCGGTTGCCGTTGTTGTCCGGATTGACCCGGTCGCTGAAGATCTCCGCCTGGTCATAGCTGTAGCTGGCGCTGAGATCCCAGCCGGGAGAAATCTCGCCGTTCAGCTCAAACTCCGCGCCGGTGGATCGCGCCTTATCGATCGCCCGCGTGCTGCCATTGATGTTCAGCGACATCGCCTTTTCATCAATGCGATAGAGAGCCACGGTCGCCAGGAGTTTCGGCGACAGCTGCCATTTACTGCCGACCTCCCAGCTGGTGCCCTGTTCCGGCTTGCCGACGTTGCCATTGTCATCCACGTCGGTGGAAGGGGTAAACGACTTGCTGACGCTGGTGTAAAACGAGAGGTCGGGCGTCAGTTTGTAGATCACCCCTGCCTGCGGCAGAAATTTATTTCCCTCATCGTTCAGGGTTTCCACCTGCGGATTTACACCGCGTGAGGCCCGCTGTTCGTAGTGCTGATAACGGCCGCCCAGCACCACAATCCAGTCGGATGAGAGCGAAATGCTGTCCTTGAGATAGAGTGAACGGCTGTGAATGCGGTTCAGGTTATTGGCCGCGGTTCTGTTTTCCGTGCTGGCATCGGTCACCGGAGAGAGCATGTCATAGTCGGGACTGAAGTAGCTGAACTGACGGTTGACCCTGCCCTGATACTGATGCGCGCGGTAGGTCTGGTTCATCTCATAATCTGTCCCCGCCACCAGCGCGTGCGACATACCGAGGATTTCTGGATTCCCCAGCAGATCCCAGCTGACATATTTGGTTTTATGGTTAAAACCACGATTAGCATCGGCACGGCGCGTGACCACGCCGCTGCTGGCATTCACCGCCGTCACCCGCACTTCATTATTGTCATAGCGCCGCTGGTTCCAGCCCAGGGTCAGACGGGTTGTCCACTCGTCGTTAAACTGCCAGTCGTAGTGCGCGTTCAGGGTTTTGTTATGTCCCCAGGCGTGATTGGCTTTGTCATCCAGACGATCTTTATAGCCGATATCAATCGGCCGGCCATTGATAAAGGCGGTGCCGCGATCGTAGGGGATATCATAACGGTAGTCGGCATAGCTGATCAGAAAGCTGGCCTGCTCACCGAACCATTGCAGTGAGGGGGCCACCAGCGTGTGCTCCTCACGGCCAAAGTTGCGCCAGTAATCCTGATTCTGTTTCTCGGCAATCAGCCGGAAGGCGAAACCCTTGCCCAGCGGCCCGGTGACGTCCAGCGTGCCTGCTCCGCCGCCTTCGCTGGCGTAGCGCCCGCTGACGCTGGAGTGCCAGTTGTACTGCGGCTTTTTGCTGACCACATTGATGATGCCGCCCGGATTCTGAATGCCGTAGAGCAGGGAGGAGGAGCCTTTCAGCACCTCCACCCGCTCCGTGGTGGCATCGACGTTAAGGCCCTGACTGCTGCGGATCCCATCACGGTAGATCGACCCGTCGGCATTGCTGCCGAAGCCGCGTCGCACAAAGCCATCCTCGGTTCCGGCCAGGGTGTTCGCTTCGCTCACCCCGCTGACAAAACGCATCGCTTCTGCCAGCGAGCTGACCTGATAATCCTCCAGCTGCTGCTGTGTCACCACGCTGACCGACTGCGCTTCATCAAGCCGGGCAGTGGGCATTTTGCTGGCAACGCTGCTCTGGCTGGCGCTGTAATTTCCCTCCGGATTCGCCTCTGCGGTGACGGTGATATCCGGTGCGCTGTCGGTTGCTGCTTCAGCCTGCGGCAGCAGGATGCTGCCGCAGATCGCCACGACCAGAGCAGAGTGCCGGGCCGGATAACGGGAGTCTGAACTGTTTTTCATTTTTCTTTTCGTTTCTGAAGCTGAGGTCAATATCGCCCGGCATGACCTTCTGTCGGTCACACAGGGCTTCCCTGGAGGTCTTCTGCAACATGCAGTGTGTTAAACAGCGAAGCGTTAAGCCGGAAGGGGGAAAGAACCTCTCACCGCCCCGACGAAAATGCTTCTCATCTGTAATTGAGAATCATTCAATCATCAGCCGGTGTAGTAGTAAATATAATTTAATCGTAAAATACTACATTTCGCCTGAGTCAGATTTTCAGCGGAAGGCTAAGCGAAGCTCTGTTTATCTATTTGTAATATCGATAAATTATTTATTTTTAGTCTGAATGATGACGCTTAATCCACAGCGTTATCAGGTGAATATTCAGACACTCCGACTCTTTCACTACATCTTTTTCGCCGATCGGGTCGTGAAAATGAGAGCAGGAGAGAGAGACGAAAAATTAATTTCCCCTCAATCAGGTGAAGCATGAAATCGATCCGGACAGTAAAGAACAGAACCGATGTGCTGGCAGAGCGCCTGCGCGCCAGGGAAAAGCAGCTCTCGCCGCGTCTGCTTGCCGTAGCCCGTTACCTCGATCAACAGCGCGAAACGGTGCTGGAGAGCACGGCGATGGAGATCGCCCTGGCAAATCAGACCTCAGATGCCACCGTCATCCGCGCGATTCAGGCCCTGGGTTTTAGCGGCCTGCGTGACCTGAAAGAGACGCTGAAAGTCTGGTTCGGGCCGGCGCTGACCTCCGAAGATAAGATGGTGACGACCGTCAGTGAGGTGACCAGCGACGTGAGCAGCGCCATCGACTTTGTGCTGTCGGGCCACCGCCACGCCTGTGAGGTGCTCTCTCAGCCGCAGAACCGCGTGACGGTCGCGGATGCGGTCACATTGCTGAGCGAAGCGCGCGCCGTCGCGATTTTTGGCATCAACGCATCGGGCATTCTGGCGGACTATAGCGTGCGGCTGCTTAACCGCATCGGCCTGCCAGCCTTTTCACTGAACCGTTCCGGTGTGGCGCTGGCTGAACAGATGCTGGCGATGCAGCGGGGCGATGTGCTGGTGATGATGGCGCAGCAGTCGGCGCACCGGGAGGGGACAACGGTCGTGCGTGAGGCGAAAAGGCTCGGCATTCCGCTCATCCTGCTGACCAACGCCACCGACTCCTTTTTTGCCCGCGAAGCGGATGTGGTGATCAACGTGCCTCGTGGCGGTGAAAAAGGACGCATTCCGCTGCATGGCACCATCATGGTCTGTCTGGAGATGCTGATCCTGTCGGTGGCTTCTGCGATGCCGCAGCGCACGGTCAAAACCATGAAACGTCTGCAGGATTTCTATCGTGGCCTGAAGCCCGCCACTAAAAAGTAGCCGCGCTGACTCCGCTGTAGCCGGTGCGGCCGCAGACCGCTTTCACGCCAGATTTTTCCCGCTTTGCGAGCCAGGTCTCGCCTTTTTCTCAGCCTCTTTCGCTGGACGACTACGCTTACAGCTAACCGTGCCATCGGGTGCGGTTCGTCCTCCTTTACCCCTGTGCGGAGCTGCTGATGAAACCCCTTCACGCGCAAACCCTTTTCTGCTGTGCGATCCCGAGTCTGCTGTCACCGTTGCCCGCCGCGGCATGGAGCCACCTCACCGTCTTTGGCGACAGCCTGAGCGATGGGGGGAACGTAGGGCGCTTTACCTATGATGGCGCAACCCACCCGCTCTATGACGAGATCGTCGCGCAGTCGCTGGGCGATACCTTACGTCCTTCATCGCAGGGCGGAAACAACTATGCCGAGGGCGGTGCCGTCGCGGTACCGGCGATCAATCCCCTGTTTAATACCCAGGATCAGCTGCAAAGTTATCTGGCATCCCGCGGCGGGCGGGCCGATCCCGATGGCCTCTATATCCACTGGATCGGCGGCAATGACTTAGCGGCGGCGGCGCTCTCCCCCCTGACTGCCCGGCAGCTGGTCGATAACAGCGCCGGTGCGGCGGCCTTACAGGTTGGCCGGTTGCTGGATGCCGGCGCCGGAACGGTGATTGTGCCAACGGTGCCCAACGTGGGGGCCACCCCCGCGCTGTTGCAGGCGATTCTGCAGACGCTCGGACCCGCCGCGCAACCGGCCACGGCGGCGTTGTTTCAGTCGCTGAGCACCCGCACCACGCCAGACCGGGCCGCGCGCGAGCAGGCGATTGAAACGGCCCTGGGTGAGGCGGCGGGGCAGCTTTCTGCGATTCCGCCGATCCGTGAGGCGCTCGCGCAGCAGCTGATCGCTGCCTGGCGGTTGCTGAGTGAGGCCGCCTCGGCGCTGACCGACCGTTACAATCAGGCCGAAGAGGAGGGGCTGCTGGCGGCCCGCGGCAACATCGCCCGGGTAGATATCAATGGCCTGTTTAATGAGGTGATCGATAATCCGGGCCGTTATGGACTCACCAACACCGCCGGCATGGCCTGCCCGCCCGGCGTGTCGTCAATGGACTGCACCACTTCCACGCCGGGATTTTCATCCTCGCAGCAGTATCTGTTTGCCGACCGGCTGCATCCCAGCCCGGCAGTCCATGCGCTGATCGCCGATTACATTCAGTCAGTGCTGAACGCACCGCTGCAGGTGGCGGCGCTGAGCCGTGCCCCCTCAATGCTGGTGGGCGATGCGCAGAATACGCTGGATGGGCATCTGCAGCAGCAGCGTCAGCAGCCCGCAGAGGCGGGCACGTTAACCATTTTTGGCGGTTACGCCGGGCAGCAGCGGGATTTTCGTGGCGACAGTCTGCTGGATGGGGATGCCACCAGCGCCACCGGCACCGTGGGGGTGGGCTATCAGCTGACCGATGCATGGCAGGCCGGTGCGATGCTCTCCACCACCTCGCAGCGCCAGCAGCCCTCGTCGCGCTTCGATTACCGCCTGCGCGGTAATCTGGTGGCGATCTGGAGCCAGCTGAACTACCTCGACCACGGCTGGATAAACGCGGACGCCCACTATGCCGATCTGGATTTCGACGATATTAAACGCCAGGTGAAACTGGGGTCTGCGACCCGCACCGAACAGGGTAACAGTGGCGGGAAAGTGCTGGGGATGCGGGTGCAGACCGGCTGGGATCTTCCCGTTGGCCGTTACGTCACGACCGGGCCGGTGGCGAGCTATGCGCTCGACTACACGCGGGTCGGCGGCTATCAGGAAGAGGGCAACAGCAGCACCTCTATGCGCTTTGACGACCAGAAGCTGCACGCCCAGGTCGGCTCCCTGGGCTGGCGTATCGACAGCAAAGATTTGCCGGTCAATCCCTGGGCGCAGATCAGTTACAACCATCAGTTTGGTGACAGTGATTCCGCGGTAACGGCCGGACTGAAATCGACCCGCACCGCCTTTACCCGCAGCAGTGATGGCAGGGATGACAACTGGATCAACATGGCCGTGGGAGCCAGTGTGCCGCTGGGTGCCGCAGTGAATGCCTTTGCTGGCGTTTCGGCCGTGGCGGGTAACAGTGAGACGCATCAGGTGACGTGGAACGTGGGAGTGAATGCCCGTTTTTAACCGGGCAGATCAACGGCGCTGACGTCCTGGACCTGCCGCCCCGCCAGCGCGGAGCGGCAGGTAACCTGCAGCAGAGCCAGCAAAAAAAGCGGCAGCTAAGCGCGGATCAGCGCTTCCTGCGCCTCCAGCTCACGCACCCGGGGTATGACCTCGCGTCCGAAGAATTCCACTTCTTCATGAAAGTGCAGAAACGCCAGCAGCAGCAGATCCACACCGGCCCGCTTCAGCGCGATAATCCGTTCGGCAATCTGCTGCGGTGTTCCGATCAGGTTGGTTTTAAAGCCATCGTTATACTGCACCAGATCCTCAAACGACGATTTCGCCCAGTTTCCCTCGCCCTCCGGTGATGCGCTGCCCGCATTTCTGACCTCATGCTGAAAGCCTTTGACCGCATCCGGGTTAGCTTTGCGGATGATCTCCTGCAGCACCGCCTGCGCCTCCTGCTCACTGTCACGGGCAATCACAAAACCGTTCAGGCCGATCCGCACCTTGTGCTGGTTGACGCTGGCTTTCGCCCTGATGTCGGCCACCTGCTGACGCACCCCTTCCGGGGTATTGCCGTTGGTGAAGTACCAGTCTGACACCCGGGCGGCCATATCCCGCGCCGCCCGTGAACTGCCGCCCTGAAAAATTTCCGGCAGCGGTGACAGCGGTTTCGGTTTCATGGCGTAGTCGCGAAAGCGATAAAAATCCCCGGCAAAGGTAAAGCTCTCTTCGCGCCAGATGCCGCGCAGGCAGCGGATAAACTCTTCCGAGCGCAGGTAGCGCTCTTCATGATCGAGCCAGGGCTCGCCGATCGCCTTAAATTCGCCCCGGAACCAGCCGCTGACAATGTTCACGGCGATGCGCGGCCCATAGAGATGACTGATGGTGGCGATCTGCTTCGCCGCGAGCACCGGATTCCACGGGCCGGGCAGCAGAGCCGCAATCACTTTCAATCGCGACGTCTGGCTGAGCAGATCCTGAGAAAAGGTGACCGACTCATGCTGATTGTCCGCGCCGTAACCGGCGGTAAAACGGATCTGCGTCAGTGCGTAGTCAAAGCCCGCCTCTTCGGCGATCTGTGCCAGTTTCCGGTTATATCCGGCATCCCAGCGGGTACGCTGCTCTATCTGACTGATCACCAGTCCGCCTGAGACATTCGGCACCCAGTAGGCGAACTGCAGGGGTTGAGTTTCTGACATCGTTGCTCTCCTGATATAGCTGAATCACTGGTAACGTAAATTTATCCAAACTTTCAGATATAAAAGAAATGGCTAAGCAGTAAACATGCCAGTCAGTAAGCCGCTGTTTTAACAACAGTGAATCCGGATTGACGCCGCCGGTGCTGTTGCAGATGCAGCAGGATGAAAACAGCCGGTTTGCCAATGCAACAGCCCTGTTCAGTCACTAGCCGAGCGCGCCACAACGTGGTGTGATAGCGAACCGGGTATTCAGCAAAAGGAGGGCAGTATGATAGTCAGAGAAGCCTCGCCTGAAGAGGCGCATCGTTTATGGGAGATCAGAAATCGGGCGATCCGCCACGGCTGCCAGCATGTCTATCCGCCAGAGGTGCTGACCGCCTGGACGCCAGATCGGATGCCCGCCAGCTTTCCGGTGATGATCCGGGAGAACCCTTTTTTTGTGATTGATGGCCCGGACGGCGAGCCGGTTGCGACCGGATTGCTGGATCTCAGCGCGGCCAGCGTGGAGGCGATTTTTACGCTGCCTGAATTTACCGGACAGGGCCTGGCGGGCCGGATTATCGACAGAATCAAAGCGGAGGCGCTACAGCGTGGCTATCATCGTCTGACGCTGGCTTCGACGCCCAACGCCGCCGGCTTTTATCAGCAGCATGGCTTCCGGGTTCTGGGCGAAAGTCTCTATCCTTCGAAGCTGGCGGGCTGTGCGTTACGCTGTGTGGAGATGGCGATTACGCTCTGACGCTCTGCTGTGCGGGCCGCGCCACAAGTTTCCCGCGCAAAGACTTCGCAAGCTCACGCCGGTAAGGTATAGTCCGCGTTTTTTGGAGGAACCATGCTGACTGACTCATCAACTCGTCTCAATAAATACATCAGCGAGAGCGGTATCTGCTCCCGCCGCGACGCCGATCGATACATCGAGCAGGGCAACGTTTTCATTAACGGCAAACGCGCCACTGTGGGCGCGCAGGTATTTGCAGGCGATGTGGTGAAGGTGAATGGTCAGCTGATCGAGCCGCGTGATGAAGAGGATCTGGTGCTGATCGCGCTGAACAAACCGGTGGGGATTATCACCACGATGGAAGAGGGCGAGCGCGATAACATCAGCGACTTCGTTAATCACAGTAAGCGCGTCTTCCCGATTGGCCGTCTCGACAAAGATTCTCAGGGCCTGATTTTCCTGACCAACCACGGCGATCTGGTCAATAAAATCCTGCGCGCCGGTAACAACCACGAGAAAGAGTATGTGGTGACCGTCGACAAACCGATCACCGATGAGTTTATTGCCGGTATGGGCGCGGGCGTGCCCATGCTCGGCACCGTCACCAAAAAGTGCAAAGTGAAAAAGGAAGCGCCGTTGGTCTTCCGTATCACGCTGGTGCAGGGGCTGAATCGCCAGATCCGCCGTATGTGTAAGCACTTTGGCTATGAAGTGACGAAGCTTGAGCGTACCCGCATCATGAACGTCAATCTCAAAGGTATACCGCTGGGCGAGTGGCGCGATCTGACTGACGACGAACTCATTGAGCTGTTTAAACTGCTGGAAAATTCTTCGTCTGAAGAAAAACCCGCAAAGAAAGCCAAAACGCCTGCTAAACCTGCGGCGGGAAAAAAAGCGCAGAAAGGCCCGGCGAAACCGGCTGAAAAAGCGGATGCCGGTGGTGCCTCACGCAAGCGCTTTACCCAGCCGGGCCGCAAGAAGAAAGGGCGCTGAGGCCTTGCCCTCGCAGAGCGCCACCCCTGCGCGCTCTGCCTCACGTCTCTGATCCGGGCTTCACGGAATGAGGCGGGCCGCTCTGAAGCGACTGAACAGATCGCAAAACATCTGATCCGTCGCGCGATAGTGGTGAAACCCCGCCCGCCGCAGCTTGCTGCCATCACCAAACATGTCGTAATCCCAGCCAAAGACAAAATCCGCGAACGTTCCATCACTCAGGGCCAGAATGTCGGGCTGCACCAGGGCGTTCTCTTCCGCAATCTCCCGCCAGAGCCCACGGTAATCCTGAAAAAGCTGCCGGAAGGAGAGAGCAACTGGCGGCGCGATCGCCAGTTCAAACCAGGCGGCGATGACCGGCCACAGTTCACTCCAGCGCCAGAGATCGCCATTGTTGATATTGAAGGCCTGGTTGGCCGCCGCGGGCGCACGTGCGGCCCAGAGCGTCGCATCGGCAAGCAGTGAGGCGTCGGTAAAGTCGACCATACTGTGCCAGGTTGCCAGCGAACCTGGAAAGCGTAACGGCAGCCGCGCCGCCCGGCAGAGGGAAGCATACAGCGCCAGACTCAGGGCCAGATTCATGCTGTTGCCCGGCCGGTCGCTGCCCACCACGCCGGGTCGCAGGGCGCTCCAGTGCCAGGCTTTACCCTGCTGCTGTGCGCTCAGCCAGGCCAGCTGTGCGGCGTTAAATTCGGCACCCGGCACACCGGGGTCGCTCTCCCGCGCCGGCGTTTTGAACCGGCCGAGATGCGCGCCGTAGACTTTGTATCCCTGCATCAGGCTGACATGCTCAAGCGGCGCGATAGCCTCAATGACCCGCACCAGATTCTGCAGCATCACCAGATTAGGCTCCACCATCGCCTGCCAGTCAGCGGCGCTGAGCCAGGCACTGTAGAAGAGATGCGTGACGTCAGTCAGCGAAGCGAGCTGCTGCGCACTCTGCTCTGGATCCCGCAAATCGACCCGCAAGGTTTCAATCCCGCTCCCGGCAGCGGCAGCGCGGTGGGTCAGCGCCCTGACCTGCCAGTGATTGTCAGCCAGCGCCTGGCAGAGTTGCTGCCCGACAATCCCGCTGGCGCCTGCCACTAATGCCACCCTGTTTTTCTGCGTCATGCTCACCTCCACTCTCTTATTGAGTAACGGAACGCATTCTCACCTGCCAAAGATTCTGATTAAATCCCACCAGCCGGATAACACTTATCAGGAAAATCATTGAATGCAGAACAAACTTAACGCCATTCAGACCTTCATCCGGGTCGCGGAAGCGGGCTCCTTCTCGGCGGCGGCACGGCAGAACGGCATGAAACAATCGGCCGTGAGTCAGCAGATTGCAGCGCTTGAGGAGGCGCTGGGCGTTGTGCTGCTGCACCGCACTACCCGCAGGATGGCGCTGACGGAGCAGGGGCAGCGTTATCTGCAGCAGGTCAGACACCTGCTCAATGCGATGGATGAGCTGGAGCAGCAACTGCGGCCCGACTCGCAACCGCTGAGCGGGAGGGTGCACATCCAGTTACCGAGCGGCATCGGGCAGCGGTTGATGCCGTCTCTGATTGCGTTCCAGCAGGCGCATCCGGCCCTGCAGTTAACCCTTGCGCTGGAAGATCGTCTGTCAGACCTGATTGCGGAGGGCGTTGACCTGGCGATTCGCCTGAGTGAGTCGCCACCCACCACGCTGGCGGCCCGGGTACTGGCCACCGTTGAAACCGTGCTGGTGGCGTCCCCTGACTGGATCGCCCGTCACGGTACTCTCCTGACACCGGCTGAGCTGGCGCATCATCCCCATGTCCGTTTCAGCGGCGTTTCCCCGGACGCCCCGCTACAGTTGCTCTCGGCAACAGAGAGGATCTCTGTTCCGGTGAAGAGCGTGTTTCGCGCCAATAACAGCGATGCCCTGCGGCAGGCTCTGGAGGCCGGGCTGGGGATTGGCGGATTACAGACCCTGATTGGCGCGGAGGCGCTGGCATCCGGCAGGCTGGTACGGCTGTTACCGGACTGGCGGCTTCCCGACCGCTATCTCTACGCCATTTTCCCTGATGCCCGTTTTATTCCTCACCGGGTACGCGCGCTGGTGGCGCGGTTGAGTGAAACACTCAAAACCCTCGCGCAGTTGTGATCTCATAAGCCGGACATCGCGCGTCATCAGGACGCGCCTCTCAGCTGCCTGCTCTGTGCGGTGAAAGATCCTGAACCTCCCCGGTCGTTCCGCCGGACCCCATCCGCCACGGCCATTAAGCGGTCACATTCAGAACAGCGACACTTTTCACTCTGATCAGAGCGTGGCAGGATAAGCGCAAACTATCATGGAGTGAGCCTGATGTTACTGAAAGGTATGAACGATCCGCTGCTGAAAGCGTATCAGCATCCGAAGTCACGGATGATGATCAACCGTTTCAGGGGACTGGCGGGCGATCGACGCATCAGTGACTGGCAGGCGTTCACTATTCTGGTGACAGGCTTTACCAACTACTGGTTTGTGCAGGCCGGTCACTACTCAATTAATGTCACCCTGACCAAAACCCGCCAGTTCGATTTTCTGCAGGACTTTCTGCATTTTACCGTGACGCTGGATGGCCTGATTGCAGATGAACATTTTCGCAGCCCGGACTTTGTACTGCCCCATTACGACGTGCCCTACGAATTCTGCCGCTGGCGCAACAAACGCGGCTACGACGCCTTAACCACCTATGTCAGTAAACAGGGCGTGAAATCCCACAAGGGGATCTTTACCGTCTCGGAAGGCCTCTCCCCGGAGGAGCAGGTGATGAAATGGGAAGGGGTGGTAAACGTCTACGACAAAACCTTTTTCAGCGTGACGAACTTCAACACCACGCAGGAATTTCTGATCAAAGATATCAGCCGATCGATTCAGGAAGGTCTGCTGAAACACCTGAGTTTTTACCGCGACCTGTTTCACTACATCTTCCCCACACCCGCTGAGGCGCGATTGCAGGCGCGGGATGACAGGCGCTATCTGGCTAAAAAATAGCGCTCTGGCGCACCCCGCGTTGTGCCGCAAAGTCAGCCGTTTCTCTGCGGGTTTACCACTTCATCTCGCCGGTGTTCACTTTCGCGCTGAGCTCCAGCGAACCCGGCTCGGCCAGTCCTGGCCAGGCGGCCGTCATGGCGTCAATCACCTCTGCTGAGGTTTTGTGCTGCGACAGCGCCTGCTCAAAGGACTTCAGGTAGTTGAGGGTAAAATCCACGGCCTGCGACCCGGCAGGGCGCGCACCCAGATAGTGACCCGGGATGACGTTCTGCGGATGCAGCGTCTGCATCTCTGTCAGGATATGACGCCACGCCGCACGGCTTTCAGGGGTCTGGGTGTCTGCTGTCCAGACATGAATGCCGGAAGAGAGGGCCGTCCCACCCAGAATGGTGCTGGCGGAGGGGATCCAGACGTAAGCGGCATACTGATCCGGATGACGCAGCTCCAGCACTTCACCGTCTACGCTAAACCGTGTCTCATGCGTCACCTCTGGCACGGTCAGCGCGTCAGGCGCGCCCTGTTTCATCTGCGGACCCCAGTACTTCAGCTTCGCCTCATGCGTCTCCTGAATATGTTTCACCACAGCGGGTGAGGCCACCACCTTCACATCCGGCCAGGCTTTAACAATCGGTTCAAGGCCAAAATAGAAGTCGGGATCGCCGGAGGTTATCACGATTTCTTTCAGTTTTTTGCCGCTCTGTTTAATCATCGCCACCAGCTTCTCACCATCCTGCGTGCTGAACTGCGCGTCAAACAGAATGGCTTCGGTGGGGCCGGAGACCAGCGTAGATGAAACGGCAAACAGGCCCTTTTCCTGCGGATTATAGGTTTCAAGTTTCAGGGTCGTGGCGCTGGCAGAGGCTGAAGCCAGCATCATAATTAAAGCGTGAGCGGCAATTTTCATGTTTATCCTCAGAGGGTAATCACCGCACAGGGCGGCGCAAATGATCATGTTTTGTGTCAGTGGCGCTATTTTACGCATTCTGACATCTGTTAGAATTCCCGAAATCAGACATGCTGAGTTTCATAATCCGAACAGGTAAAACAGATGGACAGAGTGACTGCGGCGGCCGTTTTTAACCGGATCTGTGAGCTGGGAAGCCTGAGTGCGGCATCACGCGCACTGGGGATCTCCCGTCCCATGGTGAGCCGTTATCTGGAAGAGATGGAGAGCTGGGCCGGAACGCGTCTGCTGCATCGCTCGTCACGTCGTCTGACGATCACTCCTGCAGGCGAGGCGATTCTGGAAAAGACCCGCCAGCTGGCACGCCTTTCGGAGGAGATCCGCCAGGAGACCCCGCAGGGAATACCCGCCGGGACATTGCGCATCGCCTGCGCGCACTTCACGGCTGTCCACCTTGTCGGTCCGGTGATCCCCGACTTTCTGGCGCGCTATCCGGCCCTGCGCATCGAGCTGGAGATCAATAATCAGCCTGTCAGCCTGATTGGTGAACGGATCGATCTCGCCATCCGCATTACTGATACGCCGGAGCCGGGCACTATCGCCCGCCGCCTGGGTGACTGCTGCTCTGTCCTCTGCGCCTCACCGGCCTATCTGCAGCAGCACGGGATGCCGCAAACGCCTGACGATCTGGCGCACCATAACTGCCTCTGTTACAGCCATTTCGCCGGACAGAGCTGGCACTTTACCTCCCCGCAGGGAGAGAAAATGGCGGTGGCGGTAAAAGGAAATTTCAGCGCCGGGATCTCCTCTCTGCTGTGCGATGCGGCCAGTGCAGATTGTGGAATTGCGATGGTGCCCGAGCAGGAGGCGCGTCACGCTCTGGAAAGCGGAAAACTGGTCACCTTACTGCCCGATTATGAGCCGGGACGCATTGGCATCTGGGGACTTTACCTGTCGCGGGAACATCAGCCTGCAGCACTGCGGCTGATACTCGATGAACTGCAGCGCAACCTTTTGAGTCCTGCCTGAGCCAGCCTCACAACCGATAACAGGGAAGAAGAAATGAGTGACAATCAACCCCTTTACTGGAATCGTATGGTGCCAGAACTCACCGTAACCGATTTTGCCGCTTCACTGCATTTTTACACGACGTTACTGGGATTCAGCGTGAGAATACAGCGGCAGCAGCCGGACTTCGCCTACCTGTGCTATGGCGAGGTGCAACTGATGATTGAGCAGTTTCATCCTCAGGGCTGGAACACGGCAGAGCTTCACAGGCCGCTGGGACGGGGCATCAATTTTCAGATTGAAGTGGATGATATCCAGGTCGTACTGGCTCGGGTGCAAAAGCAGGGTATTCCGCTCTATCGCCCGCTGCGGGATACGGTATATGACACCGGCGGGACAACCGCCTGTCAGCGCGAGTTTCTTCTGCAGGATCCGGATGGTTATCTGCTGCGGTTCAGCCAGTATCTGGAATGAGTTGAAAACATTTTGGGTGAATTCTGCCGGGCAGCGCGGATATCTCTCATTCCGGAACGCCTGAGTGATATTTATTTTGAACAGGCAGTCAGAATAAAAATCAGCATGCCCATTTCTGTCACTGCAGAAAGTGCCTCAGCTTATTTAAGCTCTCCTCCTGGACGTCTTTGCGTTTAAATCCTGTTCTTCTGTGTTGATGTTATTTATACCGTTAACGCAAAAAATTCTTTTTTTACTATCGATGTTAAAAAATCCAGGGCGATGAAAAGTCCGGCTGGTGAAGATTTACATTTAATTCTCTTTTCAGTGCTTAATCTTTTGCGATCTGCGCCGATAACTCCTGACACACATTCAGGAGGATGCAGGATGAAATCATTTTTACTCGCTGGCTTTACCACGCTCTTAATGACAATCGCCGGGGCAGCAAGTGCTGGTTCGGATTCAGGCACGATTACCTTTCGCGGCATGGTGACGAATGATTCATGTGATATGAACACCGGAAAGAATCAGGTCGTGTTCAGTTGTTATGATTCTGGCAGGGGAAAGACTACGCTGACGACGGCTGATCTCAGAAATCTCCACGCCCTTGACAGGTTACCTGCAGAAGTGAAAATGCACTGGTTAAACGCCGAAAAAACCAGAGGGATTCTGTCCCTCACTTATCTTTAATTTTTTCTGCCATTCTGACGAAAATTGATTGCGCCCGGGGCGAAACAGGAATAAAAGTAATGTTACCAAACCCACAGCGAAAAAGTGGGTATCAGAGAAAACCTTATATCGCCAGACCCTTTTTGTCAGCACCAGGGAACCAGATGCAAAAAAAAGCCCACCTTATAAAAGGTGGGCTTTTTCACTGTTAATGCGCTTCAGTTAATTATGACGGGTCAGAGGAGCGCTGCACAAAATAGCGCGTGCTTTTCTGTTCTGCCTTTTTACGGCGCAGCAGCAGGCTGGTCGCAATAATAACCAGCGTTAAACCGCCCGTCGCCACTAATTCTGTCTGGTGTTTAGGATCAAACAGCATGATCACCAGCACCGTGACGATAAACAGAATCGTGACCCAGGTCAGACCGGGAAACAGCCACATGCGGTAAGTCAGGACTTCACCCGCCTGCTCGCGTTTTTTGCGCAGCACCAGATGGGATGCGGCAATCACCAGGTAGACCAGCAGCGCAATGGCACCCGAGGTGGCGAGTAAAAATTCGAAGACCGCGCTGGGTGCCAGGTAGTTGGCGATCACCGCCAGAAACGCCGCCGCAGTCGAGAGCAGCACCGCAACCCAGGGTGTGCCGCTGCGATTGGTGCGTGAGGCCGCAGCGGGCGCATCCTTGCGGCGTGACAGCGAGTAAAGCATACGCGAGGAGGTGTAGAGCGCCGAATTCAGACAGCTGCACACCGCCATCAGCACCACCAGATCGACGATCAGCCGGGCATGAGGAATGCTCATCGCCTGCAGAGCGGTCTGCCAGGAACCCTGTTCAACCAAGCCTGGCGTATTCCACGGAACCAGCGCCACCACGAAGAAAATCGACAGCAGGTAGAACAGCGCGATACGCCAGATCACCGAGTTAGTCGCTTTCGTAATCTGCCGGCCGGGATTTTTCGACTCTGCGGCGGCAATAGTGACAATCTCGGTGCCCATAAAAGAGAACATCGTGGTCAGGATAGCCGCCACCACCGCGCCGAGGCCATTTGGCATGAAGCCGTTGGTGTCATAAAGATGCGACAGGCCGCTGGTGTGACTGTCAGGCAGCAGGCCAAACACGGCGGCACCTGCGACGGCCAGGAACAGGATGATCGCCACGACCTTGATCAGGGCAAACCAGAATTCAAACTCACCGTAGTTTTTCACGCTCAGCAGGTTGGTAATGGTCAGTAAGAGTGTGATGGCGAAGGTGAACTGCCAGATGGCCACATCGGGGAACCAGGCGTGCAGGATCGTGCCTGCCGCATTGGCTTCCAGCGGGATCACCAGCACCCAGAACCACCAGTAGAGCCAGCCGATGGTAAACCCGGCCCAGCGTCCCAGCGCTTTCTCCGCATAGGTGGAGAATGACCCGGAATCGGGTGAGGCCACCGCCATCTCCGCCAGCATCCGCATGATCAGCACGACCAGCAACCCGGCGGCCGCATAGGAGATCAGCACGGCGGGGCCCGCTTCAGAAATAGCATGGCCGGAGCCAACAAACAGCCCGGCGCCAATTACGCCGGCAATCGAGAGCATGCGCACGTGGCGCGGTTTCAGGTTCTGAGCCAGCGAATCTTCATTCGCACTCTGAGTCATCGTCATGTCAACGTCTCCGGGGGACGCCCGGCCATGCTGACCGGACGAACAGGAAAGGGGCTTGCGATTAACGAGCCAGTGAAATCATGCCGGGACGACAGGGTGTCCGGCAGGGGCAACACAGCGATCGATCACCGTGGAGAGAAGGGTCAGCGCCTGGCTGAACTGTGCATCCGGAATGGTAAGCGGGTAGAGGAAGCGGATAACGTTGCCTTTCGCGCCGCAGGTCAGCAGCAGCAGGCCCTGTTCCATCGCCATCTTCTGAACGGCCTGCGCGGTGCTGGCCTGATAGAACTCCATCGCCACCATCGAACCCAGCGCCCGCACTTCGGCGATATCAGGGTGTTTGCGCTGCTGCGCCTCCAGTTCAGCGACAAGCCGGCCACCGAGATCCACGGCGCGCTGACAGAGCTGCTCCTCCTCGATCACATCCAGCACCGCGTGAGCCGCCGCGATAGCTAACGGATTTCCGGCATAGGTACCGCCCAGGCCGCCAGGGGCAGGCGCGTCCATCACCTCAGCGCGACCGGCCACGGCGGAGAGGGGCATCCCGCCCGCCAGGCTTTTCGCCATGGTGATGATGTCGGCTTTCACCGGATAGTGTTCCATGGCAAACAGCCTGCCGGTGCGGGCAAATCCGCTCTGTACTTCATCCGCAATCAGCAGGATGCCGTGACGGTCAGCCAGTTCACGCAGCTGCACCATAAACTCTGCCGGTGCCGCATGGAATCCACCTTCACCCTGCACCGGTTCCAGTACGATTGCCGCAACATCATGGGGCGCAATGTCCTGTGTGAAAATCTCATCCAGGCTGGTCAGTGCCGCTTCAACGCTGATCCCCTGCACCGCGCTGGGGTAGCGGGCGTGGAAAACGGAAGGGGGCATCGGGCCGAAATCGCGCTTGTAGGGGGCGACTTTGCCGGTCATGGCCATGGTCATAAAGGTGCGGCCATGAAACGCGTTGCCAAAGGTGATGATGCCGTGACGACGGGTATAGGCACGCGCCACTTTAACCGCGTTTTCTACCGCTTCGGCACCGGTGGTAAAGAAGGCGGTTTTCGCTGCACCGGCAACCGGCACCCGCTGATTGATGCGTTCAGCCAGTGCGATATAGCTTTCGTAAGGGGTGATCTGGAACGCCGTATGGGTAAACTTTGTTAACTGTTCGGCCACCGCCTGCTCGATGCGTGGATGGCGATGACCGGTGTTCAGCACGGCGATGCCGCCTGCGAAGTCGATCCAGCTGTTACCAGCCTGATCCCATAAGGTGGCGTTTTCTGCCCGGGCAACGTACCAGTCGCACAGCGTACCGATGCCCTTAGGCAGAGCCTGTGCTTTACGTTCCTGCATCAGGTTATTTTTTTCGCTCATTTGATCCACCTCATTGATATGCGTGTTTACAATTCCCGACAAACACGTTTATTTATGCCTGAGGCGTGGTGAGTTGCCAGAGCCAATTATCAGAGGAAGGATGGAGCCAATTGCGACTCTTGTACGCCGATCATCTATTAGCACGGTTACAGTTTATGAAAACCGGTTCCCTGCATCAGCGACTGCTCAACTGTATGCAGGCCGCGATCACGGAAGCGGTCTTTCCGCGCGGCAGTCGTTTGCCGCCCACCCGCGATCTGGCGCGTGAACTCGGCGTGTCGCGAAACACGGTCATGCATGTCTATGAAAGTCTGATGGCGCAGGGCTATGTGACCGCGCGCACCGGCAGCGGCACGTGGATTGCCGAGACGCTGCCGGAGAGTTCGCTGCAGAGTGATGCGATTGCCGACCTGGCCGCCGTGAAGGCGCAGCGACCGGCCACCCTGTCGAAGCGCGGTGCCACACTACTGGGGCACGCCACGGCATCCCCTTATCAGTGGGGAGCGTTCGTGCCTGGCGCGCCCGACGTGACCGAATTTCCCCATAAGCTGTTCAGTCAGATTCAGGCGCGCCTGAACCGGGAGCCTGACGTCCATCGGCTGGTTTACAGCAGCGGCGGCGGCTGCCCCGATCTGCGTCATGCGCTGGTCGATTATCTGCGGGTGGCGCGTTCCGTGCAGGCCGATGCGGATCAGATTCTGATCACCGAGGGCGTTCATCAGGCGGTCGATCTGGTCACGCGGGTATTGTGTGACCCAGGCGATCGGGTCTGGATGGAAGAGCCGGGCTACTGGGGAACCCGCAATCTGCTGCGGATGAATGGCCTGAAAATCCGGGCCATGCCGGTGGATGAGCAGGGCCTGGTGCCCGACAGCGGGCCGCCACCCAAAATGGTGTTTGTCACACCTTCCCATCAGTACCCGCTGGGGGTGCATCTGAGCCTGGCACGTCGTCAGGCGTTGCTCACACTGGCGCGCCGTCATCAGAGCTGGATTGTCGAAGATGACTACGACAGCGAATTTCGTTTCTCCGGACAGCCGCATCCCTCGCTGCAGGGGCTGGAAGCCGATGCGCCGGTGATTTACATGGGCACGTTCAGTAAAACGCTCTATCCCGCCCTGCGCATTGGCTATCTGGTGGTGCCAAAACCGCTGGCTCAGCCGATGCGCATCGCAGCAGCGGAACTCTATCGCGGCGGACATCTGCTGATTCAGCGGGCGCTGGCGGAGTTTATCCGGCTGGGTCATTACATGGAGCATATCCGGCGGATGCGGCTGCTTTATCGACAGCGGCGGCAGTTTCTCTGTCGGCTGATCGAGCGCTATCTGGGGCCCGCCTTCTTACCGGCTTTTAACCATGAAGCCGGTCTGCATCTGGTGATGCCGCTGCCGGCAGGCAGTGATGATGTCGCCATTGCCGCCGAGGCGCTGAAGCGCGGCGTCAAGGTGCGGCCACTTTCACAATATTATATGCATCCTCAGGAGACGCGAGGTCTGCTGCTGGGGTATGCCTGCGTCAATGAACGGCAGTGTCAGGACGCCTTTGGCACCCTCAAAGCCTGTCTGGCGGCGGCCGGTATTGTGTTCAGTCCCCAGCGCTAACGCATTGACATTTAATCAGAGTCACCGAGAATACTCCTCTTTGCGTCACGACCAGATAAAACTGGAGTTTATCATCGCACTGAATCTTATTCCTGCCGCAGCCAGCGTGGCGTTAAGGCGCGGGGCCGCACTGGCTGCGGCACTGTTGCTCGTCAGCTGCGCCTCTGAGCCGCCGCGATCGCTGGTGACGCCTTTTCCATCGGTCACGAAACAGCCGTTACCGCCAGCCAGCCAGCCGGTGCAGCC
Organism: Pantoea sp. GM_Pan_3; assembly: GCF_026541045.1. Taxonomy (NCBI): domain Bacteria; kingdom Pseudomonadati; phylum Pseudomonadota; class Gammaproteobacteria; order Enterobacterales; family Erwiniaceae; genus Pantoea; species Pantoea sp. GM_Pan_3. The sequence goes on from NZ_JALNVA010000004.1 coordinate 88,570, forward strand.
TCAGGCCCGACAACCGATGCGCGGCGTCTGGTTAGCTACCGTGTCCCGTCTTGACTGGCCTCCCGTCGCATCGGTAAATGGTGCCAGCCCGGCAGAGCGCATCCGGATGCAGCAGCAGTCGCTTATCGACAAGCTGGATAAACTGAAAAGTCTGGGAGTTAACACGGTTTTTTTCCAGGTGAAGCCCGATGCCACGGCGCTCTGGTCCTCTAAAATTCTGCCCTGGTCCGATATGCTGACCGGCAGAATCGGCGAAGATCCCGGTTACGATCCGCTGCAGTTTATGCTGGATGAGGCGCATAAACGCGGTATGAAAGTCCACGCGTGGTTCAACCCCTATCGGGTTTCGGTCAACATCAAACCCTCTACCGCCAGTGAGCTGAACCGCACGCTCTCTCTTCATCCGGCCAGCGTGTTTGTGCTGCACCGTGACTGGATTCGTACCGCGGGCGACCGCTACGTGCTCGATCCCGGCATCCCGGACGCACGCGACTGGATCACCAGTATTGTGGCCGAGGTGGTGGCGCACTATCCGATCGACGGTGTGCAGTTCGATGACTATTTCTATGCGGAATCGGCAGGCTCCCTTCTCAACGACAGTCAGACCTTCAGCCGTTACGGGCAGGGCTTCGCCAGCAAAGCGGACTGGCGGCGTCACAATACGCAACAACTTATTGAGCAGGTCTCCCGTACCATTAAACAGCTGAAGCCGGAGGTGGAATTTGGTGTCAGCCCGGCGGGTGTCTGGCGCAACCTGTCGCACGATCCGGCGGGTTCAGATACCCGAGGCGCAGCGGCCTACGATGAAGCCTATGCGGATACCCGTCGCTGGGTTCAGCAGGGTCTGCTGGATTATATCGCGCCTCAGCTCTACTGGCCGTTCTCCCGTCAGGCTGCCCGTTATGACGTGCTGGCAAAGTGGTGGGCAGAGGTGGTGAAGCCGACCAGAACCCGGCTTTACATCGGTCTGGCGCTCTACAAGGTGGGCGAGCCTTCGCGGATTGAGCCTGACTGGACGCTGCAGGGCGGAGTGCCGGAACTGAGAAAGCAGCTCGACCTCAATGAGTCCTGGCCCCATATCGACGGCACCATTCTTTTCAGAGAGAACTATCTCAATCAGCCGCAGACTCAGCAGGCGGTGAGTTATCTGAAAAGTCGCTGGGGCGGCTGACATCGACACGGCAGCATAGTTATGGCTTCTGCGCTCAACGCATACCTGACGAAACGAATGTTGGTGAAGCTGGCGTGATGCATGCTCGCGGTTGCTGCCTTCTCCCTGCGACAGGTGTAACGGTAACGGACTCTCCATTTCGTTACACCTGTTCACAGGACGGCAGTAATGCAACAGCAGCAGATAACCGGATTGGAAATACTCCGACGTGACAAAAATCCGGGGGTGACGTAACTGTGTTATCTATTAATTTCAGAAGTTGATTGGTGAAGTCAGTCAGGAGCACTTATGATCTCGCGTAGTTATTCCACTCATCACGATATACGATATTGCCATCCGTATATTTCCATGTGATTGCCTCATAGCGTAATTCCAGCGTTTCGAGATGCGTACTGCTCACCCCGCCAGGGGCAAGGTAGGGTGCAACTGTCGTAAATTTGACATTTTCCAGAATGATATTGAAATATTCGGCTTCGATTCCGGATTCCAGAATGCGATACATTCGGATAGTGCCTTTCTTCATTGTCCGGCCTTCACAGACTGCTCTGTAGAGTAGCGGGGTTGTTTGATCAAATTCTTTGACTATCGTTACAGGGCTATGGACCCGCGTTCCCGTGAGCTTTCCCCAGCTGGGATCGACAGGTATGGTTACACCGTGAGAGAACGATTTTAATTCGATGGAGCCCAACCGCAGTGGCATCTGACAGCTGCCTGTGACGGGAGAACCGTTTTCATCTTCAAGCCATAAATGGGCGGGTATAGACATAATTTTTTCAATTCCTTATGAGGTTAAAAAACTAATGGCACTTCACCACTTCACATAGCGACTAAATATATATATCACTATCAGTGCAAATATTGGCACAAACCAGAGTGGGGCTGAAGGAAATAGTATTATCTGGAATAAGGCATAGGCAATTATTATAGCCTGCGGGGCATATAACCCTATCAGTGAAGTGAAAATCCGCTTCAGAAGTCGTTTAATAATATTAAGCAGCATCATCTTATCATCCTGGTGATGATGTTTGCTATATTTTCATCTGACGCTACGTGCTGAAATACCTCAGCACGTTTAAATAGGGGGTCTATTAAAAAATACATCATTTCAAGCTCATGAGTGTATAAAGCCTGAAAATAAGCGGGGGATTTAATATGTAAGCTTTGAGCACTATCAGCGGCTTTTTGCACTATGCCATAAAAACCCGTTGCCATTACAATGCCCCCTCCCATACGTCCTGCAAGAGCTGCTATGTTTTGATGAATATTTAAACCTAATGAAACTGCAGTTGCCGTCGCTGATGCAAACCCTAAATTAGTCAATGAACTTGCTGCGATATGAATATTTGTTGCCATAAGCAAATGCTTAATATGTTGTAGTTGCTCAGATGTTTTATAGCGCAATATCTCATTAAAATAGATATTAAGCATTTCATAAATAATATCTTCATGTCGCAATAGGTGGTAAATACCTTTCGCAAAGCGAATATCTTCGGTCTTTTGCTGCAGGCAAATATCTTTATATTCATCGGTAAAGCAGGAGGTGTAATAGAGCAAGCGTCTGGCACCAGCGCCTGTCATCTCAATCTGATTTAATACGGCTTCCTTAACGCCTGAAACAGCGTGATCGAGTTGATTAGCTAAAATGTTATTTTGTTGTAAATATCTTATCACCTGATAGCTGTATGGCATTGCTCATTCCCTCGAACCATTCATCCCTGATTTATGTCTCACATTATCTGGCCGTTCTTTTTATGTAAATATGGTTAACGCTTCAGTAATGCGCTTGATCAATATAACCTGAAAGATGTCCCGTAATTGTGTGATCGGTTTATTCACATAGCGCTTAAATAGGTTACCTTCGGTTCTTTTTGATGAATTGTCGGAATATGAAAAAGGGATTTCAGGAAAGAGCGATTAACGCCGCAGGTATGATAAAGGCCTCTGCTACCTGTCTGCTTTTTAGCCGCGGTCAAACGGTGAAGCAGGCATTAATCGCCTGAAGGGTAATGGCTCAATCCGGGCGGCGCGTTTCAGCAGATAGCATTGCATTGTCAGTTGCACACAGCGCTTTAAAGATGTCCGGTAACGGGACTGACTTTATAGCGCACCGGCGGTGAGTGATTCGGTGACTTTAACCCCGGCGTTTTAAACGTATACACAGACGCAGACGTGTTTAGAAACGGTTACAAAAGGGTGCTCAAAAACCCTCGAATTACCAAGCGTGCGAATACGTTACTGTTATAGTTGCTTTTTAAATGGGAGGAACTATGAGCGATCTGATTGATATTTTCACAAGTCACAAAAGTGAACGCAGTTTCACTGAGCAACCCGTTGATGAGGCTGTACTGGATCGGATTATCAGTACCGCTTACCGTGCGCCAACATCGGTCAACTCGCAGCAGGTTTCTGTCGTCATCACCCGTGACGCAGGCCGTCGCGCGGAGATCGCCGCGATTGCGGGTGGTCAGCCGTGGATTGCTAAAGCACCGGTGTTCATCACCTTTGTACTTGATATGCATAAATCTGCCGTAGCGATGTCTGCGGTCGATCAGCAGCAAATCGCGCATCAGAGCATCGAAAGCATCGTCTCTGGCTCAACCGATATCGGTATTGCGCTGGGCTCTGTGATGGCTGCCGCGCGCGCAGAAGGATTAGGCATTGTGCCAATTGGCGGGATCCGCCGCGATCCACAAGCGATGATTTCATTGCTGGATCTGCCGCCGCTGACGTTCCCTGTGGCAGGTGTGGTCATTGGTCATGTTGATGAACCCGCTCATCAGAAACCCCGTCTGCCGCTGGCGACCTTCCGCCATGATGAGACCTATAAAACCCAGGGGCTGGAGCAGCAGATTGCCGCTTATAACGATGAGATGGTACAGCACTGGAAAAACATCGGCCGCGACGATGGCGAAAGCTGGAGTGCAAGCGTCGGTGGTTATTACAAAAACATCTACTTCCCGGCTGTGCTGCCTGCACTGCTGAAGCAGGGTTTCGGCACCGATAAATAAGCCGCGCATTTAACGCGAAACACGTCAGGGCCACCCGTATCCAGATACGGGTGGCCTTTTTCATTTTGTTACTATAACGAAATGTGACTTTCCTCGTTGTAACACATAATTTCCTTTTTAACCGAAGCGCAATTGCCTTTAACACTTACCTTCCAGGGAAATAACATGTCACAGCGTTCTCTCTACGCGCTCTGTTTAATGAGCTTTTTTCTGGCCGATGTTCGCGATGGGCTGGGGCCATTTCTGGGCATCTTTCTGACGGAGCGACACTGGCGTCCCGACGAAATCGGTCTGGTCATGACCTGCGGCGGCATCGCCGGGTTACTGGCCACGCTGCCTGCCGGGATCGCGGCCGACGCCACCCGACACAAGAAAATGATTGTGCTGCTGGGTTGTCTGGTGATCACGGTCGCCACGCTGTTGCTCTGGTACAGCAATCAGACCTGGACCGCCATGGTCTCACAAATCGTGGCGGGAATAGCGGCGGCCTTTATCGGCCCGACCGTGGCGGGCATCACCCTGGGACTGACCGGCCAGCGCGGCTTTAACCATCAGATGGGTCGCAATGAGGCCTTTAACCACGGCGGGAATACCATCGCCGCACTGCTGGCGGGGTTTTCAGCCTGGTACTGGGGAATGGGCGCGGTCTTTATTCTGATGACGGTGATGGCGCTCTTCGCTGCTGTTGCCACGATAGCGATTCGCGGTGATGAGATCGATAACGACGTTGCCCGCGGTTACGAACAGAATGAAGAGCGTGAACCCGCGCCGCGCTTATCGATGTTGATACGCAAACCGGCTCTTCTCGTGGCCGGTGTGACGCTGCTGCTGTTTCATCTTGCCAATGCCGCACTGCTGCCGATGCTGAGCATGCGCGTCGCCTCGGCAGGCGGGCAGGCGGCGGTCAGCCCTGGCCTCTTTGCTGCGGCAACGGTGGTGATCTCGCAGCTGGTGATGATTCCGGTGGCGCTATGGGTCTCTAAACGGGTCGAAACGCACGGCTACCGACTCTTTATTATGATCGCCCTGATGATCTTACCGCTGCGCGCGGTAATTGCGGCGGGCTTTGCCGCTCCCCTCTTTGTTATACCGGTTCAGGTACTGGATGGGGTGGCAGCCGGGATCCTGGGGGTGGCGGTGCCGGGTTATATCGTCTCTCTGCTGCGTGGCTCCGGCCATGTTAACGCCGGGCAAAGCGTGATTATGCTGATGCAGGGAGCGGGCGCTGCGTTAAGTCCGGCCATGACGGGCATGATCGCCGCGCGTTACTCCTACAGCACCGCCTTTGCTGTTCTGGGCGTGATCGCCCTGGCGGCACTGATTTTATGGTGGCGCACCGGCAGCGCACCAGCCGCACGCCTCGCCTGACCGACACAAAAAAGGCTGCCCGTTGGGCAGCCTCTTCTGGCAATTCCGTTTGCGACCATCCGTTATTTATACAGTTCTGCGGTCATATGAACACGGTTGTTGGTGTTCGCTTCGGTGATTTTGTATTGCGCGCCCTGTTCCTGTGCCTGAGCAGCGATTTTTGACTCTGCGCCATCCAGTGTTGAGGAGGTGACAGACACGCTCTGCGCGAAGCTGCCAAATGAGATCAGTGAAAGGGTGGCGAGAGCGGCAATTGAAAGTGCTTTTACGTTTTTCATGGTCATATTCCTGTTTATCAATGAGGAGGATGTGTGCCTCCGATGGGAATAATAATAACCATAGTTACCATATCAATATTAACTATTAGTGCGGTAATCGTGATCATGCTAACTAGTTGTGTCGGGTTGTGCTCATCTCAGGCTGGTGAGAGAACCTTTGCAGAGAGTCTGACACGCTTATCCGGCAGAAAAACGAAAAGAATAGTGATGAACTATAATGGGTTGCGGATCACTGAATATTAAGCGGTAAATTTCAGTGATTCCTCAGAGTCCGTCACGACTGACGGACAAAACAGAAGAAGGCGCGATTAACATCGGGTATGACGCGCCTGAACTCTTAACCTGCAACGCTTACAGGGAGCGGACATGAAGATTCTGATGGTTTTGACCTCACATGATGAGCTGGGTAACACCGGCAAGAAAACCGGTTTCTGGCTGGAAGAGTTTGCCGCACCTTACTATGCCTTTCTTGACGCGGGTGCAGACGTAACCCTGGCATCCCCACAGGGAGGACAACCTCCGCTCGATCCTAAAAGTGATGAAGCCGACTCTCAGACCGCGGATACCCGTCGCTTCCATAGCGATTCGGCTGCGCAGGCGGTGCTGGCTTCTACCCACAAACTGGACAGCGTGAGCCCGAATGCCTTTGACGCTGTATTCTATCCGGGCGGCCATGGCCCGCTATGGGATCTGGCAAATGACAAACACTCCATTGCACTGATTGAGCAGACCCTGCAGGCTGGCAAACCGGTAGCACTGGTCTGCCACGCACCAGGCGTATTGCGCGATGTGAAAAATCCGGATGGCACGCCTCTGGTTAAGGGGAAGAAAGTCACGGGATTCACTAACAGTGAAGAGGAGGGCGTTGGCCTGACCGACATCGTGCCATTCCTCGTGGAAGACGCGCTGAAACAGAATGGCGGTCTCTATTCACGGGGAGAGGACTGGCAGTCCTATACTGTCCAGGATGGTCTGCTCATTACCGGGCAGAATCCGGGCTCCTCTTCTGAGACCGCGAAGGTTCTGCTGGCGAGTCTGAAAAAATAGCGTCGGGTCTTTCACAGGGGCGTCTGTCGGCGCCCTTGTGATCGCCTTTTAATCCTCTCTGTCAAAATAGTTACCTGCCGAATTATTCAGGATCAATATATCGATTATTACTCCCTGCATAATTTCCGGAACACTGAAGATATAAACATGGGTTAAATTCCAGTGTTGACATTATTTATATCAGAGGTAGATTAAGAATTATCAGCGGCATGAAAGTGCCCTGACACACCGGGAATTAACGGTGTTATCGGTGTCGATGGACTTATTCGCTTAAGCTGTCGGCGGTTCTGTTAAACATTGTTGTCATCAGCTCTTTTGAGTTAATCACAATCCTGTTAAATCGAGTCGTAGTAACGCACTGAGAGATAAGCAGTATTGCATCGCGATGATGTAAAGCCTCGTAGTTCTGAACGTGACTTTACGACGGTTACGGTTGCGGATTACACGTCGTAATGAATGTAAGGCAACGCATCAAAGAGTATATATCGCGATGGGGGTGTGCAGATTTATACGGGCCTGACCTGTCTTTGTCTCACGAAAGACTCTCAGGTGGTTGAGACCGTTAATAATAGTGACATTCTGTAACCGTGTTCATTATTATCCGCAGAATCTGTTCATAAATAGCTGTACCAAAGTTGTTCCTGTTTATTAAGTTAGTTAATGGTAAATGTTAAATCAGTAGTAACCTAAAAGCCCTGGCTGTCTTAGTCAGGGCTTTTATCTTTCTTTCCAGCATTTAATCGACTCTTGCTCAGTGACCCTTCTCTTTCAATGTGACCGTTCCGGCTCTGTGACAGTCCGATGACAATTTCCTGCTCTGGATGGCAATTCAGCCAGTCTGGTCCATAGTGAGTATTTGCCGGCTGGTTTATACATTTATCTGCGCCCGGTTCGGGTGCCTGTCCAGAGAGGGTAACATGTCTGCAGAATCTCCAGAGGATATTGCCAGCGATCTGTCTCAGTTCGTGGGTACGCACTTTGTCTATACCTATGATAATGGCTGGAAATATGAGTGGTACGCGCGTAACGAAACGACCTGTGACTACCGCATTCATCAGGGGCTGGTGGGCGGCCGCTGGGTGACCAACCAGAAGATGCACGCGGTTCAGTTTGCCCCGGGTATCTATAAAGTAGACTGGCATGAGCCGACCGGAACCTGCGTCAGCCTGCTGTTCGATCTTAATCGCACTCTCCTGCACGGAACCATCTTCTTCCCGCAGTGGATCGCCGGAGAAGGTCAGCATCCTGAAAAAACTATCTGCTATCAGAATGACTTCATTGAGGATATGCATCGCTTCCGCGACGAAGGCCCCGCTTACCCCTACGTGATTATTCCTGAGTTCGCTAAGGTCACCTACATGAAAAATGAGGGGCCGGATAATGATGAAGTGATCAATCTGGCTCCCGGCCAGATGCCTGCTGACTATTTTGATGACAAGTAAGTGGCCGGGCTACCCGCCCTGAGAGGCGGGTAGCCGGTTGGGATAAGAACCTTTATCCCGCGGCGTGAATGTCCGCCTAAGGAGGCGTCACGGCCGACTGCCGGGCCAGCGTGCGGGCCAGAATAGATGAATAGAGCGGTTTGCCCCCCAGGAACTGCGCCAGCAGCGTCGCGCCCAGACAGGTGATAATCATCGGTAAGATCAACTGATAGTTGTCGGTCATCTCCAGCACCAGCACGATGCCGGTGAGAGGTGCTCTGACCGAGGCCGCAAACAGTGCACCCATTCCCGCAATAGCGAACGTACCGGGCTCCAGCTGATAGAACGGAAAGAGATCGGTCATCGCCACACCAAACGCGGTACCCAGCAGGGTTCCCAGCGCCAGCATCGGCGCAAAAATACCGCCCGGCGCACCTGAACTGAAACAGAGCAGGGTGGTAATCAGCCTCACCAGAAAGATCAGCAGCAGCAGCGCGAAGGGGAAGACGCCATGCACAGCCTGGGGGATCAGTTCTGAACCGCCACCCGCTCCTGGGGCGAACAGCAGCGCCAGAATGCCACAGCCGCCCCCTAACAAGCCCCCCGCCAGTACAACCCGTGCGGCTTTACCGGCGTAGAAGCGGGCAAACATATCCTGCGTCAGAAAAATCAGGCGATTAAACAGTACACCAACCATCCCGATAATCATGCCCAGCACCAGGTAGAGCCACAGCGTCTGCACCGGCGCATCCGCCAGTTTGCCTACGGAGATGACCGCCTGTTCGCCGTTAAAGCAGCGAAAGACGATGCTGGCCATAATCACGCCGGTAAACACGGCCTTAATGGATATCAGGTTATAACGGAATTGCGGACGCATCTCTTCAATAATAAACAGAATGCCCGCCAGGGGCGCGTTAAACGCCGCTGCCAGACCGGCCGCCGCACCGGTTGCCAGCAGCGTATGGCGCGCCTCATTGCTGCGCATCCCGAGAATATCAATCACCATCCGGCCGATATTGCCGCCCAGCTGCACCGTCGGGCCTTCCCGGCCCAGTACCATTCCGGCACCCAGCGTGCCCATACCACCAAAAAATTTCACCGGAATCACCCGCCACCAGCGCACCGGCCTCAGCTCCTCCAGTGCCCCTTCAATTTCCGGAATACCGGAGCCACCGGCTTCGGGGGCGAAGCGTCTGACCAGAAAATAGCCGACCATCGCCAGCAACGCCGAGATGGCAAAGGCGGCCACATAGAGTGTCCAGCCCTGAAAGTGGGCGGGTAGCAGTGTGTCGGCGCGCCATTGCTGGATAGCCTCAACGGCGCGGGCAAAGGCTACCCCGGCCAGGCCAACCAGCGAACCGACCAGCGCAGCGCAAAACAGCATCGCCAGCGGCGTCTTATCACGGTGGAGCAGGGCGCGGAACATCCGGCTGCGTGCCGCGATGGAGCGGGGGACATAAACCGGTTGCGGTATTTCTTCATTCATTGAGATGGATTCTTGTTCAACCAGACCAGCGCTCCAGTGTACTGAGAGATAAGGTGAAAACAAACGTCAGGATCAATTTCAGCTGAGGAAAGCGGCTATTTCGCCTGCGGTGGACAAACCACTTGCGCCATGCGTTCGCGGTAGGCTGGCGTATCCTGATTTTTCAGTGTCTGAGCCACGCACTATCGACCGACTGTGGCGTTGTCGCCACGGTTGACGCAATAATCATAGCAACACTGGCGTGACAGGGAGCCGACATGCAGCCACATTCTACTGAAATCCTCACCGCTGACTGTTGTATTGTCGGGGGCGGCCCGGCTGGCCTGATGCTGGGCTATCTGCTCGTCCGGGCAGGCGTGCGCGTGGTAGTCATCGAAAAGCACGCTGATTTTCTGCACGATTTTCGCGGTGACACCATTCACCCCTCAACGCTGGAAACGATGCACCAGCTTGGCCTGCTGGAGGCATTTCTCAGGCTGCCGCATCAGAAGGTCGAAAAGCTGGAGGCGGAGATTGCCGGCCAGAAAGTCACCATGGCCGACTTTTCCCGCCTGCCGGTTCAGTGCCGCTTTATCGCTTTTATGCCGCAGTGGGATTTCCTGAATTTTATTGCCGATCACAGCGCCCGATATCCGGGCTACACTCTCCTGCGGTCAACCGCCTTTGCGTCGCTTAATGAGGAAAATGGCACGGTCAGTGGCGTCACGGCACTGCGCGGAAATCAGCGCATTCATGTCCGCTGCAAAGTGGTGGTGGGTGCGGATGGCCGACATTCTCAGGTACGCGCAGCGGCAGGATTGACCAGTCAGGCTTTTGGCGCGGCACGGGATGTCATCTGGTTCCGTCTCAGCAGGCAGCCGCACGACCCTGATATGGGCGTGGGGCATACGGGACCGCGACGAAACTTTATCGTTATCGATCGCGGTGACTACTGGCAGTGCGGGCTGACTATCCCCAAGGGGGAGTTTGACGCGAAACAGGCCGCCGGACTTGATGCGTTTAAAGCGGAGATCGCGGCCCTGTCACCTTTTGAAGCCGCGCGAATGGCGGAAATCGAGGACTGGACGGCGTTTAAGCTGCTCTCTATCCGCATTGACCGGCTCGATAAGTGGGCGAAGCCTGGTGTGCTCTGCATTGGCGATGCGGCGCATGCAATGTCGCCCATAGGTGGGGTGGGTGTGAATCTGGCGATTCAGGATGCGGTGGCGACGGCGAATATTCTGACTGCGCCGCTTAAAGCCGGTGAGCTGCAGCTGCGCGACCTGGAAAAAGTGCAGAAGCGCCGTCAGTTTCCTACCGTTGCCACGCAGTTTTTGCAGATCAAAATGAGCCGCAAAAAGAGCAAAAAGAAAACCGGTGGCAGCAGTCGCATCCCCGGGATGATCGGTCGGCTGCCTTTTCTGAAGTTTATGGCCGGTCGCCTCATCGGACTCGGGTTCCGGCCGGAATCGCCGCAGGTTGCACGTGGTAAGGACAATAAATGATTTCGACAGCGTTCAGATATCATGCGACACTGTTTCGCTGTGGAATTACTGTCAGATTGAGCCGCTATTTATCTGATAATTGGGCGCTAATTGAGCATTAAGCAGCGAAATTATTTCGAATTTTGCGCCTGCATAGGAGAGGTTTCGTGCATAACGAGCAAAATGGCAGTGACGTGAAACGACTGAGTGCTATTAAGGCACTGCTGTCACCGGATGAAACCCGGGATGAGGTGCTGGAGAGATTTGTGAATCTTGCCAGTGAGGTCCTGGGTATCTCAGGCAGCTTCATTTCGATTATTGACGACCATAATCAGTATATTAAAGCCTCTCGCAACTTCGATCTTCAGCAATCGACCCGGGATGAGTCACTTTGCCGCCATGTGATTGATGGCGAAGGCCATCTGGTGGTGGTCGACACCCTGCTGGATGAGCGCTTCGTCACCCACCCGTTTGTAGAGGGCGATCCGCATATCCGTTTCTACGCCGGTGTCTCGCTGCAGAATCTTGAAGGTTCGGTACTGGGAACCCTCTGCGTCACGGATACCGAGCCTCACCCCTTTACCGACGAGAAACTGACGGTTCTGCGCTCACTGGCAACGCTGGTCACCTCGTTTCTGGATGCCTGGAACAATGCGGGCTTTGCCGATGTCATCACGCATCTGCCGAATCGTCCACGCCTGCTGCGCGATATTCAGCAGCTGACCCTGACCGCACCGCACAGCCGCTTTCGTCTGATCCTGATCGACTGCATCGACATTATTCGCGCGTATGAGCTTTCACGTGCCGTCGGGATCGCACCGATGGAGAAACTGCTGAAGCAGATGGCAGAAGATGTCGCTCACCGGCTCAATCTGACTGAAAACGAAACGCTCTACAGCTTTGCACCGGGCCGCTTTGCCATTATTCAGCCCTGGTCTGGTCGCTACACTGCGCAGAATATGATTGACCTGTTCACAGGCCTCAAGGCCGACCTGGCCGAGAACATTACGCTCGATCTGGATGTTCACACCGGCGAAACCGAATTTGTGCCGTCGCAGATGGATGCCAATGAAACGGTGCGTCAGGCAGTGAGCGCGCTGCACGAAGCGATTGATGAGAACATCAGCGCGATGGTGTTTGATGAGAGCTACGATACACGTCGCACCGATGACTTTATGATCATGAACGATCTGGCGCAGGCGCTGCATAAAGATGAAGAGCTTTATCTCGCCTGGCAGCCCAAAGTCTGCCTGAGAACCGGCAAAACCGTCGGGCTGGAGGCACTCATCCGCTGGAATCACCCTGAGCGGGGTGAACTTTTTCCTTCGGAATTTATTCCGTTAGCGGGTAAAACGAATCTGATTTCCGACCTCACCAACTGGGTCATCGATCACACGATAGAGCAACTGGCGCGCTGGAATCGCGAATACGATCTGATTCCGGTCTCCATTAACGTCAGTGAACGTGATTTCTCAAAAGCAGATTTTGCCGACAACCTGCTGGCGAAATTGACGGCCGCGCAGCTCCCGGCCTCGATTATGGGTATTGAATGTCTTGAGAATGAACTGATCACCAAAAGCGATGTGGGGATCAAGGGGCTGGAGGCACTGAAATCGCACGGCTTTGTCATTTCACTGGATGATTTCGGCGTAGGCTACAGCAACATCAGCTACCTGCAGGATATCCCGCTGGATGTGATCAAAATCGATCGCTCCCTGATCTCGCGCATGGGTGAGGATGAGGCATCTAAAATCATCGTCAGGTGCATTATTCAGATGCTGAAAGAGCTCAACTACACCGTTCTGGCGGAAGGGGTAGAGACCGAGTCGACGCTGGCACTGCTGAAAAGTTACGGCTGTGACGAAATTCAGGGTTACTTCTTCTCAAAACCGCTGCCCGCCAGTGACATCGAACACTGGCTCTATCAGAAGGTCCGCTAGGAAATCGGCCCGCAGCGCACGCTGCGGGCCGGTCTCTTATTCGCTGTCAGTGGCGTAGCGATCAACCGGGGTCATGCGTTTAATCAGCTGGTTATCGAAGAGAAATTGTTCATAAGCCTGATAGCGTGCGCGATCCAGTTTTGCCGGATCGGCGGCGAACAGCGGCAGCGTCGCCATCCATGACTGGTGATTCAACGGCGTATTCAGTTCCGGATGGGCGCGGGCAAACCGTTGCCAGCTCGCTTCAGGCTGGGCCTGTAACGTCGCATTTCCCTTCTTCAGTGCCCGCAGAAATTTTCTGATCTTTTCTGAATGCGCCTCATCCCGATGGGCCACGATGATCAGCTCGTCATAAGCCGGAACGCCGTAATCTTCAACGTTAAACACCACCGGATCTTTCCCCTGATCTTTCATCTCCAGCGCTTCGATGTTGCGATAGCCACCGATCACCGCATCCACTTTTCCGGTCAGCAGGGCGCTGGTGAGCTGAAAGTTGACGTTAATCAGCGTCACCTGATCGGCCTTTACTCCCTCATGGCTCAGCATGGTCGCCAGCGTCGCCTGCTCAATACCGCTGACGGAATAGCCGATGCGTTTGCCTTTTAACGCCCCCGGACTCTTCATCGACCTGTCGAGTGTGATCAGCGTATTCAGCGGCGTATTGATCAGGGTGCCGACCCGCATCAGCGGCAGGCCCTGGTCGGCGAAGAAATGCAGCTGAGGCTGGTAAGTGATGGCTAAGTCTGCCTGCTTTGCGGCCACCAGGCGCGGCGGCAGCGCCGGATCGGAAGGGGGAATGATGCTGACCTCCAGCCCCTCTGCGGCAAAGGCGCCGGTCTGTTGTGCCACCATGATCGGCGCGTGATCGGGATTGATATACCAGTCGAGCACCAGCGTCAGTTTTTCCATTGCCTGAAGGGGAGTGGCGAAGGCGGCACCCAGCAGCAGGGTAAAGAGCGGTATTTTCGTCATACTTTTTTCTCGTCAGTTAAGGTCATTAATCCGTTTCGGGGGCCCAGCTAATCAGGCGACGGAGCAGGAAATCGATGAACAGCCACAGCAGCAGCGTCATCAGCACCAGAATGAACAGTGCGGCAAAGCAGAGATCACTCTGCATCCGGGCATTGGCATTCAGCATGACGTAGCCCAGTCCTTCCGCTGAACCGACCCACTCTCCGATAATGGCGCCAATCGGGGCCACCGCGGCCGCCATCCGTAAACCGGACCCCAGCGCGGGCAGTGCCGCCAGCAGCCTGACATGACGCAGCTGAGCCGCGCGTGAGGCGCCCAGCGTGCGGGCCAGATCGAGATAGCCGGGCGGGACGCGACGCAGGCCATCAAAAAAGGCGGAGGTCACCGGGAAAAAGATGACCAGCACCGCCATTGCGACTTTGGCGCTCATCCCGAAGCCGAACCAGAGCACCAGCAGGGGCGCCAGCGCAAACACCGGGATCGCCTGGCTGGTGATCACCAGCGGCATCATCCAGCGCTGCAATCGCGGCGAAAAGGACATCCCCAGCGCCAGCAGGGCGCCCAGCAGCACGCCCAGCGCCATGCCGCTGAGGATCTCCGTCAGGGTGATGAGGCTGTGCTGGCTGAGATAGCGGGCGTTCTGCCAGAGCGCGGTGGCGACCGCCGGGGGTGAGGGCAGCAAAAAAGCGGGGACGGAAAGGGAAATGAGCCACCACAATCCGATGAGGCCTGTAAAAAGCGTCACACCCCGGCGTAGTCCGCCAGATCGTTGTCCTGACGTCATCCGGCTAACCTGCTCAGCTGATTCAGCAGGGCAGCCTGACTCCGGATGACGCTGACATCCTCTGCCGCCCGTGGAGGCTGCCCATGGAGGGAGGGAGAGGCTTCGATACCCGTGGGGCCGATCACCAGCAGATGATGACTCAGCCGACAGGCTTCTGCGGCATCATGCGTTATCAGCAACACGGTGTGCCCGGCCAGCACTTCCGCGGCCAGCGTCTGAATCTGACTGCGGGTCAGGGCATCCAGCGCAGAGAAGGGCTCATCCATCAGCACCACGGGCTGGCGGGTGTAGAGGGTGCGAGCCAGTGCGGCGCGCTGACGCATCCCGCCGGAGAGCGTCGCGGGCCGAGCGGTGGCATAACGACTCAGACCGACACGCGCCAGCAGGTGCTGCGCCCGCTCACGATCGGGCTTCTCCCCGTTCAGGCGGCTGGCCAGACAAACGTTCTGCTCCACTGTCAGCCACGGATAGAGCAAGTCCTGTTGTCCCATCCAGGCGATGCGTCCGGTCAGCGGCAGGCCATCACTGCCGCTGACCTGGCCGGAGCAAGGCGGTAACAGACCGGCAATCACCCGCATCAGACTGCTTTTACCCACGCCGCTCGCCCCCAGCAACGCTGTAAACTGGCCACCCGCGATCTCCAGAGTGAGCTGGCTGAAGAGCTGCTGCTGACCCAACCTGAGTGACAGCTGACGGATTGCGATACCGGGCGGCGCCGAACAGGCTGACGGAATCATGGGCTGACCTGCAGACTGGCCGAATGATTAAGTCCCATCTGCCAGAACGCAGATTCCAGCCGTGTGGCGGTAGTAAAAATCTGCGCCAGAGAGGCAAAACGCTGCTCAGCCGCACGCTCGCCCGCCAGGGTTTCAAACAGCGAAAGGGCGTTGCGAACGCCGTTCAGATAGGACTCATCGCCGTAGTTTTCTATCCACGCCGCATAAGGATTACCGCTGAAGCGGGTTGCAGGATCCTGTAGCAGGGTCAGACCCGTTTCAGCGTACCCGGCGACACAGGGCATCAGCGCGGTCAGCAACTCCAGCGCATCGCCGCTGTGACCCACATCCAGCACATAGCGGGTGTAGTTGAGCGTTTCCACCGCCTCCGGTTCGCTCGCCATTGCCGCTTCGCTGATGCCCCACTGCTGGCAGTAGTCCAGATGCAGCGGCAGTTCGCTGACGATGGCGTTGAGCGACGCCGTCGCGCTGCGCAGGGCGTCCGGTGCGGAGAGCTTGCTTATCAGCAGGCCCCAGGCGCGGGCGAAGTGCAGCAGAAACAGATAATCCTGGGTGAGATAATGGCGAAACGCGGCGGGGGGCAGCGTACCCTGACCGAGCTGTTGTACAAAGTCATGTGCCACATAGGCGTGCCAGTGAGGGCCAGCCTGCTGACGCAGACGACCGTAAAAGCCGGTTTCGAAAAGCGGATGTGTCATCAGATCTCCTGTCACAATGGAGATCCGGGCATACGGGCTGGAACAGGGAGTGATGCAGGAGATGACGCAGAAATATCTGCCGACCCGTCCCTTCGCTGGCATGACCCAGATCAGGTTCAAAGGGTTCGGCTTACGCCATCTCAGCCCATAACAGGACACCCCTCGGAGACATCGGTTATACGATAATTACCGGCAGAGTACAACGGCAGGTTGACTGCATACCTGCGGCGTCGCTGACAGGCGTATCACCGCAGACACAACACTCAATAAGTGACGTTGTCACTCAAGATCGGCTCCGTTGCTGGCAATGACCTTCTTATACCACCAGAATGACTTCTTACGCGTGCGGGCCAGCGTACCACGCCCGAGATCGTCACGGTCAACATAGACAAAACCGTAGCGCTTACTCATCTCACCGGTTGAGGCCGCCACCAGATCGATACAGCCCCAGCTGGTGTAGCCCATGACCGGCACGCCATCTTCAATCGCGTCACCCATCGCGCGGATGTGTTCACGCAGATAGCTGATGCGGTAGTCGTCATGGATTTCGCCACTGGCATCGGGTTCATCGCGTGCGCCCAGACCATTTTCGACCAGGAAAAGCGGCTTCTGATAGCGGTCATACATCATGTTCATGGTGATCCGTAATCCGAGTGGATCGATGCCCCAGCCCCATTCACTGCGCGGCACATGGGGATTCGTCAGAGACTTCACCACATTGGCGGCGCTGCTGTTCTGCTCGTTCATCTCCGCCGAGGCGCAGCGTGAGGCGTAGTAGCTGAACGAAACAAAATCGACGCTGTTTTTCAGAATCTCCGCGTCACCCTCCTCGATCTTCAGCGTTACGCCTTTCTCCCGAAACAGCCGGGCCGCGTAGGCGGGATAGGCGCCGCGTGCCTGCACATCGATAAAGAAGAGGTTTTCACGATCTTTCTCCAGCGCTGCCCAGACATCCTCCGGTTTACTCGACCAGGGGTAGAAGTTGCCGCCCGCCAGCATGCAGCCAACCTGGTTAGCCGGATTGACCTCATGCGCAATGCGGGTCACCTGCGCGCTGGCGACCAGTTCATGATGCGCCGCCTGATATTTCACCTGCTCAGGATTCTCGTCGGGTTCAAATACCAGTCCGGCACCGGAGAAGGGGCTGTGGAGCAGGATATTAATCTCGTTGAAGGTCAGCCAGTACTTCACCAGACCATCAAACGCCTCGAAACAGCTGCGGGCATAGCGGGCAAAAAAGTCGATCATTTTACGGTTACGCCACGAGCCATACTCCGTCACCAGATGCATCGGCACATCGAAATGGCAGAGGGTGACCAGCGGTTCGATCTGATGTTTCCGGCACTCTTCAAACACCGAACGGTAAAAAGCAATGCCTTCCGGGCAAGGTGTCAGCTCATCGCCGTTGGGATAGAGACGGCTCCAGGCAATCGAGGTGCGGAACACGCTGAACCCCATCTCCGCCATCAGCGCGATGTCCTCCCGGTAGCGATGATAAAAATCGATCGCATTATGGCTCGGGTAGAACTCGTCGTCGCGAAGCGCAAACCGTTTTTCAAGACCGAGTTTGACCGGCATCCGGTGCGGGCCATGCGGGATCATATCGACGGTGGTTAACCCTTTTCCGCCTTCGCGAAAACCGCCTTCGCTCTGGTTGGCGGCCAGTGCACCGCCCCATAAAAACCCTTGCGGAAACCTTGATTCAGACATGCATTCCTCTTTTCCGGGTCGCTAAGACCCTTTCCTTTAGTGGCTGTTAATGGCGTTAACGCGTTCGGGTACGGCTGCCGGTTGTGTCGTGGTGGTGGCGTCGGTTTCAGGGATATCTTCAAAGCCTAACAGCAGCGTCAGCACAAACGACAGCACCACAGACAACACCATCACCGCGCCGACCCAGACAATACTCATCGGGTTGGTGGGATCAAAAAACTGCACGCTGGTGAACAGGCCAGGCGACGCCATTGAGTGGCTGGCCAGCCCGCCAATGCCCGCTACCGCGCCGCAGATAAAACCGCTGATCAGACAGGCGACCAGCGGGCGTTTCAGGCGGACGGCCACACCATACAGCGCAGGTTCTGAAATGCCGGCAACGATAGCGGAGGCCGCCGCCGCGAGCGCGGTCTGACGCAGTTCCCGGTTTTTGGTGCGGAAGGCTACCGCCAGAGACGATCCCCCCAGCGACAGGTTGGCACCAATCTCGGAGGGCATCACCATGCCCTCTTTGCCGGTTTCAGCAATGGTCTGAATGATGGTCGGGGTAAACACCCGGTGCATACCGGTCATCACCAGCAGGGGCCAGATCGCGCCCATAATCGCGACCGAGAGCCAGCCGAGATAGCCATGGACGGTGTAGACCAGCGCAGAGATGCCGCTGCCGATCCAGATGCCAATCGGACCAATCAGCACGATCGCGATGGGTGCGGCAATCAGCACAATCAGCATCGGTTTCAGGAAGTTTTTGGTGACGGCCGGGGTAATGCGGTCCACGCCGCGCTCAATGTGTGACAGGATCCAGGTCATCACCAGCGCCGGAATCACCGTGTAGGTATATTTCACCGCCGTGACCGGAATGAAGGCAAATTCTACGGCCTGACCCTGCGCCGCTTTCGCCATCAGATCGATAAAGTTAGGGTGCACCAGCACGCCAGCAATGGCGATCGCCAGCGACATATTGGTTTTAAACTTCAGCGCGGCAGAGGCGGCTACCATCACCGGCAGGAAGAAAAAGGCCCCGTCGCCAATCACGTTGAGGATCACCAGCGTGGAGGAGCCTTTTTCAAACACACCGGCCATATCCAGTATCATCGCCAGCAGCTTAACCATCGACCCGCCGATAATGGCCGGGATCAGCGGTGACATCGTGCCGACCAGCGCATCCAGAATGCCTGCGCCGATGCTTTTCAGCGTGATTTTGCGTTTCACCGGCGTGGATGAGTCGGCGGCAGGGGATCCCATCGCCTGCAGCGCCTGAAAGGCCTGAGAGACGTTATTGCCAATGATCACCTGACACTGGGTGTCGTTGTGAACCACGCCCATCACGCCATCGATCGCTTTCAGCCGGGGATAGTCCACCTGGGTTTCATCTTTCACCACAAACCGCAGTCGGGTCATGCAGTGCGTTACGGCTTCGATATTGTTGAGGCCGCCTAGCGCATCGACGATGGCGCGTGACACCTCGGCATAGTTTCTGGGCATGATCGCTCTTCTCTGTAGGGTAAATCGGTCAATGTTGTTATGTTTTTGCGCCTGCATGCAGGCAGATAGGAAACCGGTTTCACAAAATCATGAAGGGCTTTTATGTCCGGGACAAGCCTAAAAATCAGCCAGATTTTCGTTTTGTGACCGGCGTCACCTGCCATTGGCGCAAAGGCCGGCTGAGCGCGAGGGTAAATATTTCCAATATTGAGAGGCTTAGGTAGACTGCAGAACGACGCAGTAAAGGAGCATCAGCATGGCAACGATTCAGGAAGTGGCGAACAGGGCGGGCGTCTCAAAAGCGACAGTGTCACGCGTGCTCTCCGGCAAGGGGTATGTCGGTCAGGAAAAGCGTCAGAGAGTTCTCGACGCGATTGCCGAAACCGGCTACCGCCCTAATCTGCTGGCGCGCAATCTGGCAACGAAAAGCTCTCAGACTATCGGGCTGGTGATCACCAACACCCTCTACAGCGGAAGCTACTTCACGGAACTGATGGCGCACTCGGCGCGCATACTGGAGCAGCAGGGCCGCCAGCTGATTCTGGCCGATGGCAAACATACGGCGGAGCAGGAGCAGGCGGCAATTCAGTTTCTGCTCGATCTGCGCTGCGACGGCATCATCATCTATCCGCGCTTTCTGTCCATTGATGCGCTGGATGCCATTATCTCTCGTCACAAACAGCCGATTTTAGTCATCAACCGGCGGCTGCGTGTCAATCAAAGCTACTGCATCTACAGCGATCAGCACGCCGGCAGCGTCACGGCGGTGAGTCATCTGCTGAATCAGGGGCATCGCGACATCGCCTTTATTACCGGATCGCTCGATTCCCCGACCGGGGTGGAACGCCTCTCCGGCTATCGTGCCGCGCTGGCAGCACAGGGTATCGACGCCGATCCGGCGCGTATTGTGTCAGGCCGCTGGACGGCTCAGAGCGGGATGGAGGCCGTGGATACGCTGCTGGCACGCGGGGTATCCTTCTCCGCGCTGGTGGCGAGTAATGATGAGATGGCGATCGGGGCGATCAAACGGCTTACAGCGTGCCGGATAGCGGTGCCCGATCAGGTTTCAGTGATCGGTTTCGATGATATCCCGCTGGCACCCTACATCACCCCGTCATTATCCAGCATGAAACTGCCGGTGACGGAGATGATCAATGAGACGATTCATCGCCTGCTGACCATGCTGGATGGCGGTGACTGGTCTGCCCATCCCCCCTTTACCGCCAGCCTGATGCTGCGCGATTCGGTCACGCAGGGACCGGGCGCGGTTTAACCCGTGGCGACCGTTATCACGTTAACTGCGCGCGCCTTAAGCTGCTCTGCCGTGACGGCATCCAGCGTTTCATCGGTAATCACATGCCCGACCTGATAACCGGATGAGAGCGGATAGGGATGGATCTGGCCAAATTTAGAGGCATCGGTCAGGGCGTAGCTTTCCGCCCCTTTTGCCAGAACGGCATCCACCACATCACAGCGCAGCATGTTGCGACCGGTAAAGCCGGTTTCCGGATGCCAGCCATCCACGCCGACAAATGCCCGGTGAAAGTGAACCTGCTGAATGGAGTAGCGGGTCAGCGGGCCGACAACCGACTCACTGCTTTTCTGCAGCATCCCACCCAGCACAATCACTTCGCAGGCCGCCTCACGCAGAAGCTGGGCAATGTAGTGGCTGACGGTAATCAGGGTCAGATCGGCACGGTCAGCCAGCGCGCGCGCCAGCAGGGCGTTGGTGCTGCCGCCTTCAATAAATACGGACTCCCCCGGCTCAACCAGACGGGCGGCGTGAAGCGCCAGCGCCTGCTTGATGGGATAGCGGGTGTTCAGGCGGGTACCGACATTATCGCTGTCCAGCGCCAGCGCAGAGCCGTGAACCCGCCGCAGCAGACGGTCACGCTCCAGCAGCGTGAGATCCTGACGCACGGTAACTTCAGAAACCCCGGTGAGCTGTGCCAGTTCACTCACCGTCACGCTGCCCCGGCTATTAACCAGTTGAATAATCTGATGATGTCGCGGATTCATAATGGGATGTCGCAGAAAAACAGGAGTGGCAGTGTATCAGGGTTTTCCCCGCGCCGGTGCAGCGCGGGGGCAGATCAGGCTAAATCCAGCGAGCGACGTCCGTTAAGATTGAGATCTTCCGGCCTGAAACGTTGATCCCACGACGCTTCATAATGCTCCGGAGGAAAATCGCCTGGCGAATGACCCTGCGCCAGCGCCTGTGCGACATGGCGGGCATAGAGGCGGTTTTTTTCACACAGCGGGGCGGCCGGAATGTACATCACATTGCTCCAGCCCTGCTGATCCCTGACCGGCGCCACGGCGTGAATCACATCACAGTGCCACCACACCGAATCCCCGGCCTCTAAGGCCGGTATCGGACAGAGTCCGGCCATCAGATGCGGATGCCACTGCTCGTTAACCGGCAAGACCCGGCCTGGGGCAACGCCGCAGAGCTCATCCTCCGGTACATCCGAAAGCAGTGGACGCAGCAGCACATAAGCCATCGCCTGCGGCACCGGCACGACGTGCAGCAGGCCCTGACCGGGGATCATATCAGAGAGGGCAGTCCAGCCCTGAAAGGTGCGGAACACAGAACATTTGGTGGTGCCAGGCAGATCATACTCATCCACTTCAGTGCGGTGTGCCGCGTCCCAGGGGTCATAAGCGGCAAAGTCACCGTGAAACAGCTTACTGAAAACCTGCTGGTAAGCCGGGAGCAGCCAGCGTTCCAGCGCGCCGGAATCGGTATGAGCCCCTAATCCGCCGGAGGTGGTGCCAGGCAGGCGACGGCGAATGCGATCGGGATAGATGATGCTGACATCCGGGTCAAACCACTCTTTGCCCTGTGAATCAAAGGTCCATAACCTGTTCAGGAAAGATTGCGCGTGCGCCATTGCCGGGCTTTGTCGCGCCTGCATTTGCGCCTGCGACCAGTAAACAGGATAAATTTCAGGACGCGAGGCGGCCAGCGTGCCAAAAAAATCATCGCCCGGCCCGCGATACTGTTCGTCAAACCGGTTGAGCTCCAGATAGTCGAGCATCGACTTATCCCAGGCCAGCGCCTGGTCCCGGGGAAAGTGCTGCTTAATCACGACACAGCCGCGCCGTTTAATCCGCGCCCGGGTTTCATCTGAAACCTGTCCGTCTGCAATATCCTGCATCGGCACTACTGGCCAGGCGCTGCCCGTCCACTCCTCATCCGCTTTTGCCTCCGCAATCGCCGCTTCGATGTTGTCACACACCTGCCGGAACAGGCCTTCAACATCACCTATCTGCTGCCGCAACTGCTGTTTCACTGCGCGTATTGCCGCTTTGACGTCTTCCGGCAATGGGGTCGATCGGGTCTCATCACGCATCTCAGGCTCCTCACTATTCGGGTTGAGTTACGAATGTAATTAAAATAACCTTCATTCGTAATTTGCGGCTGAGATTAACATCTTTTTAACGCTCCGAAACGTGCGTGATAACACAACTCCGGAACCGGAAGGCTCCGAAAGCCGTTAGCAACGTCACTATTTGCATTCTCATTAATCCACACAGCGAGTAAGCTTTATGAATCAAATCAATCAGCCGTAAGGACAGAACGGCGACTCTATAGGGGCAGGTGAGATGGCGGTTAAGATGATTGCGGTGGATATGGATGGCACCTTTCTGGACGACAACAAAGCGTACAACGTTCAGCGGTTTTCACGGCAGTATGCGCTGCTGAAGCAGAAGGGCATCCGTTTTGTGGTCGCCAGCGGAAACCAGTATTACCAGTTACAGCGCTATTTCCCCGACATCAAAGATGAGATCGCGTTCGTCGCGGAGAATGGCGCGTGGGTTTCAGACTGCAACGAAGAGATCTTCTGTGGCGAGCTGGCCCGCGAGAAGGTGCATAAGATTCTGGATATCCTCGCGCATGAACCCGATATTGCGGTGGTGGTGTGCGGGCGTAATGGCGCTTACATGCACGCATCGGCTTCTGACGAGGTGATGGCTAAGCTCTCAAATCACTATCACCGGCTGGAAAAACGCGATGACCTCTATGCCATTGACGATACAATTTTTAAATTCTCGCTGAATCTGGAGCATGAAGGAGTGGATGCCCTGCTGCAACGGCTGCATGCCCGACTCGGCGAGCTGGAAAATATCATGCATCCGGTCTCCAGCGGGTTTGGCTTTATCGACCTGATCATTCCTGGCTGCCACAAGGCGCATGGCATTGCGCTGCTGCAGGAGAAGTGGGGCATCAGCGACTGCGAAGTGCTGGCCATCGGTGACAGCGCCAACGACATTGAGATGCTGCGTCAGGCCTGTTTCAGTTTCTCAATGGCGAATGCCGCCGCTTCTGTCGCCGCCGTGGCGCGATATCAGACGCAAAGCAACAATGAAGAGGGGGCGCTGAATGTGATCTCCCGCATGCTGGCGCGCGAATTTCCCTTTGAGTGAGGCCGGGCCGGGCTGACAGGCCCACCTGGTCCTCCTTACACCTCCCGATGGCTGCGCGCGTGATCCTCCATTTCATCCAGCGCAGCCTGATTTTCCAGGCCCCACTGATACATCTGCTCAATCGGCCCGGCAAATGTCATGCCCAGCGCGGTCAGGCTGTACTCCACTTTCGGCGGCACCACCTGCCAGACATGGCGTGCAACCAGCCCGCGCTGCTCCAGCTCGCGCAGCGTCTGAATCAGCATCTTCTTTGAAATTCCCTGCAGGCTCCGCTCCAGCTCACCCGTGCGCGCACGGTGTTCCGGCCAGTGATAAAGCGCATGCAGCACCATCGTGCTCCACTTGACGGAAAAGAGTTCCAGCAGGCGGCGCGGCGGTGAATCCGCATAAAACAGCAGTTTTCCATCAACCCAGGCTGGCATCATTGCCTCCTTAGCAGGGTGGTAACCAAAAGGTAACTACTACCAAAACCGATCCCATGTGTCTATAGTGTGCCGCTTTCTTTACGACCATCAGGTGAGAAGAGGCAACAGATGAAGATTAATGCACTGGTCGCCAGTCAGGCAGATCAACCGCTGCGCGCAGGTCAGGTGGAGTTACGCGAGCTGCAGGCTGACGATGTTAAACTCGAGATCCTTTACTGCGGCGTCTGTCACTCCGATTTGCATATGGCGCGCAATGAGTGGGGCGTAAGCCGCTATCCCCTGGTGCCGGGTCACGAAATTGTCGGCCGGGTGGTGGCAGTGGGTGAGAACGTCACTCAGTTTGCGGTCGGAGAGATCGCTGGGGTCGGCGTGATGGTTGACGCCTGTCGCGAGTGCCATTTCTGCCAGCAGCATGAAGAGCAGTATTGTGAGGCAGGCTTTACGCCGACCTACAACGGAACCGATAAGTACACCGGTAACACGACCTTTGGCGGTTATGCCCAGCATGTGATTGCCGATCACCATTTTGTCGTGCGGGTGCCCGATAACCTGGCGCTGAGCGCGGTGGCACCGCTGCTCTGCGCGGGCGTCACCGTCTGGTCACCGCTGCGCCACTTTAACGTCAAAGCGGGGGATCGCGTCGGGGTAGTAGGCCTGGGCGGCCTGGGCCATATGGCGGTTAAGCTGGCCAGTGCGCTGGGCGCAGAGGTCACCTTATTTACCACCTCGCCAGAGAAAGGGGCGGATGCCCGCCGGCTGGGCGCTAAAAACGTGGTGGTTTCCCGTGACGCGGCCCAGATGGCAGCCTGTCAGGCATCGCTGGATATCATTCTGGACTGCGTGGCTGCGCCACACGATCTCGATCCCTATCTGAATACGCTGAAAACCAACGGTCAGCTGGTGCTGGTGGGTATCCCCGATCAGCCTCATCCGTCACCAAATGTGACACCGATGGTGTTCCGCCGTCTGAGTATTACCGGCACCTCAATTGGCAGTATTCAGGAGACGCAGGAGATGCTCGACTTCTGTGGGCAGCACAACATCACGGCGGATGTTGAGATGATTACCGGTGAAGAGGTCGAAACGGCCTTTGAACGTATGCTGACCAGCGATGTGAAATATCGTTTTGTGATTGATATGCAGAAAACGCGCTGGTAACGCCAGGGGGCACGCTGTGAAGGCGTGCCCTTTACGATGCCCGCGTTGCTGAATGAGCGATGATAGTTACAACATACTGTTACGTTGCTGAATCAGGTTTCAGATAGCCGGGTGCGAAAGGGCTGAGCAGCCAGACCGGGCCTGTTGCAGCAAAAAAATACCCGGCTTGCGGGCCGGGTATCCTCTCGATTCTGGCGTTTTAGTTACGCCTGCGCGTCATCCGCTTTATCCTTCGCCGCTTCCTCTTTCTCTGCAGCATGAGTGAAAGGTTTGAGCAGCTGTATATCCAGAATCACATAGACCATGGTGCTGATGAACAGCGAAATCACACTGCCGAAGACGCCGCTGGTGGTGAAGGTCAGATAGTTATAGGTGACCAGCCAGGTCAGGCAGATAAACAGCGCGAGAGAAATGTAGAGATTGGGCACGGAGTAGTTACTGGTGCCGCCCCCCTGGGTATGGGTAGCTTTAAACAGATTGCCAATGGAATATTTTTCCAGCACCAGGATGGCATTTTCCCAGTTGCGCTGTTTACGCGCGCTGGCGCGTGTCAGGAACAGATAGAGAATAGAGACAAAAAAACCGGAGAAGGCGATCAGCACCGGAATCGCCTCCAGCGCATATTCGATGCTCTTATGGCCGGTGGTGGTGCTGAGATCCAGCGTCAGCGAGGCACCGAGCGCAGCATATAAAAACAGGAACAGCAGCATAAACGTCAGAGTGCGTTTCCAGTCACCGTCGACCTCTGCCTCTTTTTGCTGGATAGCCAGCTGAAGCGATTGCTGAATCTGTCGTGCCTGAGGTGAATCTGTGTCGAGCGTGTCGCAGGGCGCAGCAAAGAAGTTATGCATAAACAGCGCATCTTCTTTCTGAATAGTGATTTTCATCAGAAACCTGTGTGCGGAGAAATTTCCTTTATTCTAATCGGCACGACATGAATTAACAGTCACTTTGCCTTTTAAGCCCGCATTAATGGGAAATATACCTTCTCCCGCTTGTCCTTATGGGTGAGATTAACGGCCAGGATTTCACGGCTTTTCTGAAGCACGCAGTAATCGGGCATGACTATTTCTCCACAGGTGTGTCGAGCGCCTTAAACTGCTTGATGGCGTCATGAATATTGTTGGTTTCCACGGTCGCAATGCAGCGGTCACCGTTGAAAACATCATAACGGGCATTGCGCAGCTGAAACAGCAGATCGCGTCCCCGAAAGTGGATGCGTTTCTGTCTGACGCCAATGCCATGCCGCCGTAACAGGGCCTGTGACAGGCGATCGGTCTCTTTAGTCATTCCGTTAGCCTCCCGGCAGTACGTGGTCACTGCCAGTAAACCTGATAAACATTAGTTTTATATTAAGAGACAACCCTGTTTTTCGCATGGCCATCCGATGAAGCGGGACGAATGCGCTGCAAAGTGAAGAAGATGCGGGACAGAGGCGGTTTCTGACTTAATAAACCGTAAATGCGGTACACTCATCTCACCCTTCGCCACGAGACAGACTGCTATGAACGACAAGAAGATGATTTCCATTGATCAGTTCAACGCTGATGAACGACTGGCCGTCGAACAGACCGTTAAAGGGCTGATGGAAAAGTATCGTCAGCGCACCGGTAAAGAGCCGGATAGTAAAAAGGAAAAAGAATTCAGCAGTGAAGCGCGTCGGATCGTTATGACGGCAAAGCAGGAAAAAGAGAAAGCGCAGGCGCTGAAGGCGAAAAAACCCCTCCGCAAAAAGAAACCCTCCTCACTGACAGCCAGTGAAGTCAGCGACTTCAGCTGGTCCGCCTCGGTTGCTAAGGGCCGCAGATAAAAACTTCCCCATCGCGCTGACAGGCGACAGCAGTCATCTGTCAGCCGAACAATACCGGCTTTTAATGCGTAGTCGATCATTCTTAATCCGGCAATAAGAATATTCTGCAAACATATTACTTTTATTCACCAGTTTGGATAAACTGACGTAACCTTTCGCTGCTTCAGTCTGCATATGAACTATTACACACCTGACGATGCTCAACTGAGGCGGCGCGCCAGCCGATTCGTGCGCCGTATGTTTATGATGCGTCAGCTCGGTACGCTGCTCTGCTTTTTGCCCATCCTGTCAGTGCTGATGGAGCGGGGGAAATGCGCGGAACTCTGCCTGCTGCTGTTCGTCAACGCGTTTGTCTGGCCCTATGCTGCCTACAGGCTGGCTTTACGATCGCGCGACCCCACAGGATTTGAACGCAAGAGTCTGACGCTGGATGCGGCTTTTGGCGGCGTCTGGGTGGGGATGATGGCGCTGAGTCCTTTCCCCTCACTGGTTATCATGGCCGTACTGATTTCTGACCGCTATTCTGCGGGCGGCTGGGTACAGCTGAAATCTGCGCTGCAGGCCTTTTTGCTCACCTTTGTGCTGGTATGGTCCGTCGCGGGTGCACCGATCATGCTGAACTTCTCTACCCGTACCGCCTGGCTGACTCTGCCTCTGGCCAGCGTTTATCTGCTGGCGCTCAGTGTGGTTTCGCACAATCTGACGCTGAGCCTGCGTAAAAAGAATCGCGAGCTGGAGCGCATCGCGCTGATGGATCCCGGCCTGAAAATCCCGAACCGTCGTCTGTTTGAGCAGCGACTGGAAAGCGAATTTCTGCGCACTCAGCGAGGCGAGGGCAACGCCTGGCTCATGCTGCTGGATGTGGATCACTTCAAACAGGTTAATGACACGTTTGGCCATGAGGCGGGCGACTTTCTGCTGACAGAGATTTCGGCACTGTTACGCAACAGCGTCGGTCTGAAAGATATTCCCGCCCGATTTGGCGGGGATGAGCTGTGCGTCATTGTGCGTGAGGCCGATGAAGCCAGCATTCTGCGACTGGCTAAGAAGATCCAGGAAGGCATTACCTTGCTGCGGTTGCCTGCTTCGTCCACTTTTCAGAGTTCGGTGAGTATCGGGATTGCTTCAGCGCGCGAAGCGGCTTCGATTCATGAATGGCTGCGACGCGCTGATGAGGCGCTTTATCAGGTGAAGCGCGCCGGACGCAATGGTGTGCATGTCTGGCGGGCTTCCTCCCTCAACACACTCAGTGAAGTGCGCGACTGAAAAAGTCCAGAGCCTGAGACACTCTCAGGCCACTGGATTAAATTGCCGGGTAGTCACCGGTGCCTTCCGGCCAGGGCGTCAGCAGATCGAAGCCGCTTTCCGTCACGGCGACCGTGTGCTCCCACTGCGCCGAGAGTGAACGATCTTTCGTCACCACCGTCCAGCCATCAGACAGCACGCTGGTGCCCGCTTTACCGGCATTGATCATCGGTTCGATGGTGAAGATCATGCCCGCCTTGAGTGGCATTCCCTGGCCCGGTGTGCCGTAGTGCAGCACCTGCGGTTCGGTGTGGTAAATCTCACCCACCCCGTGACCGCAATATTCACGCACCACGGAGAAACCGGCCGCTTCTGCCACACGCTGTATTGCGGCGCCGATATCGCCCAGCGTTGCGCCCGGACGGACCGTTTTGATCCCGGCCACCAGCGACTGATAGGTGATCTCAACCAGCCGTTTCGCCCGGACTGATGGCGTGCCGACGAAGTACATGCGGCTGGTGTCGCCGTACCAGCCATCCTTGATGACCGCTACATCGATATTAACGATATCGCCATCCTTGAGCTTTTTCCCGGCCGGGATACCGTGGCAGACCACATGATTGACCGAGGTGCAGGTAGTGCGGGTATAGCCTTGATAGCCGATGTTGGCTGGCGTCACCTTCAGTTCGTTCACAATAAAGTCGTGACAGATATCATCCAGCTCTTCGGTGGTGATGCCAGGCCGGACGTGTGGCGTGATCATGGCCAGCACCTGCGCGGCAGCCTGTCCCGCTGCCCGGGCCATCTCGATTTCTGCTGCGGTATGAATTTTAACGCTGTTCATGACACATCTCCTTGTGTGGCGAGGATCTCTTCAGGAAGCATATTCCGGATATCGGTGCGGCCTTCCACCTCCAGCCGGATCAGCATCTGCGCCAGTTGGTGTTGGGTCTGCTGGGGATAGAGTTCCGCCAGCATGCCGATTTTAAGCCAGTGTTCAGCCTGTGCATTGATGGAGCGGCTCATCGCCTGACTGGCGATGCGCAGATTCTCATGCATCAAATCCGAGATTTTAACGATACCCATGCTAATCCTATATAAAACGTATATGTTTCGTATATAGCATATCCTTAACCTCATGAGTTGAAAAGGCAAATTTCAGCCCGACCGAAAATGTCCGAAATTTGTCCGAAATTACAGATACATCATACCAGTACGTACGCATCGCCACGGGAATCCAGGTACTTCTGAGTCATGGTCAGATTCCTGTGGCCCAGCAGCCGCTGTGTAAATGCCTGACCGTAATGTGCCTCATATAATCTTCCGGACAGGCTGCGGATCTCGTGAAAGGTTGGCGGGTTTGGTAATGTGTCCAGACCGCAGCGGGCCCGCGTGCGCGTAAATGCCTGCGTCAGGTTTTCCGGACGAACCGGGCCGGGTCTGCGTCCATGCCGTCGTGCAGCAGAATAGATAAAAGGGTGAACCATCATTTTACTGGCTGGCAATGGGATATTAATCATGCGGTTTGGTTACAGTGCAAAAGTGAATGCATTTTTTTTGCTGGATGATGAAGAGGCTTACAGGGCAGGTGGCACCTGGCAGGATGATATTATTCCCGTTACGGAAGACCTCTGGCGTCGGTTTGTCAGTCAGCCACCGGAAGGCAAAACACGAGGTGCAGGAAAAAACGGCATGCCTGAATGGGTTGATATTTCTGATCGGGAAAAAAGGGAGGCAGACCGGCGATTTGCATTAAAGAGTGACCTGCTGGAAAAGGCGGTCGAAGAAATACGCATGCTGACAATTGTTCAGGACGTTTATGGACTGAGTAATGAGGAAAAAGGAAAACTCGCTGACTGGAAAAAATATTTAGCGGATGTCTACAGGATGGAAATAAACAGTAAGGATAAGGTTGACTGGCCCCGTGCGCCGGGCAAGGCATAAAATGGCCCACATCCTGTGGACCATAAAACAAAAACTCAGAAGCGATAACCAACATCCATAAAACCGCTTTTGACCGGGTGTTTTTTATCATCAAAACTGGCGCGCGAGCCTTCATAGCCTGCAGTCAGCGCCAGATTATCAGCAGGATTAAGCGTAATACCGGTGCTGTATGCATACTGACTGGATGACTGACCGTGCGTGTTGTCAGAAGCAGAAACAGGCTTGACGCTTCGGGCAGGGAATTCGACTCTCGAATGAGAAATACCCCCAAGAGCAAATACGCTTAAATTCTCAGATAGCCGGTAGGTTGGCCCTGCCATTACGGAGTAATATTCAGCCTTGCTATCAAGGTTATGTTTTTTTCGGTAACTCTCTCTGCAGGTTTTATCAGCCTGTCTGCATGAGGAGAGTTCATCCTGCCAGCTATTCTTCATCGCGGTCAGCGACCCCATCACACCCCAGGGTTTCGCATTCTCATACTGAAACCTGAAGTTCCCGCCTCTGACATCTCCAAAATCTCTGATATGCCCCTGTTCATAACCTAAAGACATGGTCGGCCTTTCCTGTGACCCGTACGCCATCGTGGCGGAGCACGTAATCACAGCGATCGCGAGACCTGATAATGATTTTCTGAACAACATCTGAACTCCTTTTAAACATGGGATGCTGATTTCGGCATGCATACCCGTTGAGGGAGACCCATTTATATCCAGTGTGAAGTTCAGAAAAGTGAAAACAGACAGTTTTAATGAAACTGGTCCGTTTTTGTGATGTTACTGAGGGGTTTGCCCGCAAAGAAGGCGAGGGCGATATAAGTCTCGAATACTGGCAGAAAGAGCATAAGTGGTTTTTCTCAGTGCAGAACATTTTTCTGGCAATATGGAAATTATCGCAAAATAATTTGAGGTGATTGAGTCGTTGTAAGATTGAACGGGTATTCTGGCATTTCATACCTTATGATTTATTACAATGTCCGCTTCTGGCACAAGGCGGACAGACGGCTCTCAAGGCCCGCTATGAGCGAAAAGCTGACATAACCATCGGGTGCGCTGGGCCATTTAGGAGCATCAAAAACCAGGCCTGAGAGACCCGGTCTCTGTGAGTTCCCTCGAAGTGATCTACTATTCCGCGCAGCTATTAAGCCGGTGAGTTTTATGCTGAAGCGATGATGCAGACTACTACACGTCAGGCTGCTGCTTGCAGGTTGTAGGCTCCTGTGCGCACCTGCTAAAAAGTGTCGGGTTCAACTGAAGAGTTTCAGTGCCGCAATCCGCTTCAGCGACTCATCCAGTGCCTCGTCGCTGGCGGTCAGGCTCAGGCGTATAAACCCTTCGCCGCCAGCGCCAAAACCGTGCCCTGGAGCAACCAGAACCTGCGCCTCGTGCAGCAGGTGCTCGGTGAACAGCTGCGAGCTGTATCCCGCTGGAACCGGTAGCCAGAGGAAGAAGGTGCCCTGGCGGGCATCCACCGGCCAGCGCATCGCTTCCAGCGCGCGGATAACCCGCTCGCGACGATGGTGGTAAAGTGAGGCAAACTCCGCAACCGCGCTCTCCGGCAGACCCAGCGCGGTAATTGCCGCATCCTGCACCGCCCCAAACACTGTGCTGTAGCTGTGGGTGTGCAGCTTTTTAAATGCGCTAATCACCGAGGCATTGCCGACGGCGAAGCCGAAGCGCCAGCCTGCCATCAGGAAGGTTTTCGACATCGTATAGATCTCAACGCTCCACTCTTTAGCCTCCGGCTGCGACAGCAGGCTCGGCGGCGCGTCCTGCGGATGGCGGCCAATCGCCGAGTAGGCGAAATCGTGCAGAAGCGGAATGTTCAGCCGCTGCACGAACGCCAGCGCATCGTCAAACAACTGCGGGGTGGCCACCGCCCCGGTGGGATTGTGAGGATAGTTCAGCATCAGCAGCCCGGCATGCTGAGTGACAGCTTTCGGCACCTCGGTAAAGTCCGGCAGAAACTGGTTTGATGCGTGCAGCGGAATACCGTAGAACTTTGCCTGCGCCTGCGCGGCGGCCGAACGGTAAATGGGGTAGCACGGATCGGTCGAAATCATATACTGACCGGGCGCGAGCAGCGCACGCGGCAGGCCGGTCACGCCGATATGCGAGCCGTGGAAAACGGCAATTTCGCTATCCGGGTCCAGCTCTGTGCCGTACTGACGTTGATAAAAACGCGCTATCGCCTGGCGCAGCGCGGGCTTGCCCCAGAACGATGGATAATCGTGGTTTTCTGGCTGCGCAGCGGCGGATTGCAGCGTGGCGACCACTGCTGCCGGCGTAGGCTGGCGCGGACTGCCGGAAGACAGGTCAATCAGCGGGCGCTGTGAGGTATCGATCTGTGCCGCCATCTTTTCCAGCGCACTAAACAGATTCTCTTCTAACTGATCAAGCAGGGGTGAAGCAGAAAATACCGGCATAACACATCCCGATAAAAAAATAATAGCTGGACTATGGCATAGCCCGTCATTTCATAAAATGAAATTATCCGACAAGAAAAATATTAAAATTAATAAGGATATTAATAAATCGCAATAACAAAAAACGGTTAAGGTTAGCACAATAAAGATATTGAGCGGAATTCACTTTTGCTGCAAAATCCTGAGTATATTGGAATCAATTATTTTTGTATTCAACACGTTACCGGAGAGAATGTTTCTATGCGCAGGTCATTGATTAGCGGAATTGTTGTTGCCTTATTGTCTTCTGCTGCAGTTATTTCGACAGCGCATGCCGATGATAAATTAATTCGTTTGGGTTTTAATCCCGGCCCTTATAAAGAACAGTTTCAGAAAGGCGTTGCGCCCTTTTTGATCAAGAAGGGATATAAAGTCGAGTATAAAGATTTCAGCGACGGTATTCAGGTTAATGATGCGGTGGCGCGGGGTAATATTGAAGCCAATATTATGCAGCACCCGGTTTACTTAAAATCCGTCAACGAACGTCTGGGGATCGATAACGTCGGCATTGTGCAGGTGCCAACCCCACCAATGGGCCTCTATGCCGGCAAGCTCAACACGCTGAACACCCCAAAGCCGGGCACGGTGATTTCAGTCCCGAACCAGGCACCTAACGAATACCGCGCCCTGCTGGTGCTGCAAAGCCTCGGCTGGGTTAAGCTCAAGGCCGATATCGACCCGGCGACCTTCTCACAGAAAGCGATCATCGAAAATCCCTACAAAATCGTGCTGAAAGAAATGGATAACGCCCAGCAGGTTCGCGCATTGCCGGACGTTGATTTCGGCCTTATTCAGGGGAACTTTGCTGTCTCCAGCGGAATGAAATTAAGCTCGGCGCTGAAACTGGAAACGCCAACCAGCCAGTTTATCAATGTGGTCACGGTAGCCGGGAAAAATGAAGACGCGCAGTTCGCTAAAGATATCGTAGCAGGCTACCACTCCGCCGAGTTTAAAACCTATATCACCAGCCATTCGCAGTACGACGGCTACCTGCAGCCCAGCTATTTCAAATGAGCCAGCCGGTTATCCGCTTTAACGCGGTCAGCAAAACGTTTACCCGCAAGGGAGAAAGCTTCCTTGCGCTGGATAACGTCAATCTGACGATTAATCAGGGTGATATCTTTGGCGTAATCGGTACCAGCGGCGCGGGAAAAAGTACGCTGCTGCGCTTAATAAACCATCTGGAAGCGCCTACTCAGGGCGATGTGCTGATTAACAATCTGTCGCTGCAGGGCATCAGTAAGAAACAGCTGAACCCATTAAAGAAAGATATTGGAATGATCTTTCAGCACTTTAACCTGCTGAACTCGCGCACGGTATTTCACAACGTGGCGATACCGCTGATCTTACAGGGGCGCGATAAAGCCTTTATTCGTGAGCGGGTGAACGAGCTCCTGGCTTTCGTGAACCTCAGTGATAAAGCAGAAAGTTATCCCGATGAGCTTTCCGGTGGGCAAAAACAGCGCGTGGGGATTGCACGCGCGCTGGCCACCAATCCGTCAATTCTGCTGTGTGATGAAGCGACTTCGGCCCTGGACCCGCACACCACCGTGCAGATCCTGCTGCTGCTGCAGGAAATCAACCGCCGCTACGGCATCACCATTGTGCTAATTACCCACGAAATGTCCGTGGTACAGAAAATCTGCCACAAGGTCGCGGTGATGGCACAGGGGCGGGTAGTTGAACAGGGCAGCGTACTGGATCTGTTTGGCCAGCCTAAGGAGGAGGTCACCGCCAGCTTTGTACAGTCGGTGATCCATGATCGCCTGCCGGAACAGACCGTGGCGCGCATCAGGCAGCAAAGCCAGAGCCGGGCACTGCGGCTGGAATTCGTCGGTCAGACCGCGCAGCAGCCGATCGTTAACCGGCTGATCCGCGAGTATCCGGTGGAGGTCAATATCCTGTTTGCCAGCATGTCAGAAATTCAGAACACCATTCTCGGTTTTATGATCGTGCAGATCGGCGGGGAAACGGCGGACATTGATGCGGCAATCCGCTACCTCCATGACGCAGGAGTGAAAATCAGCGATGTTTGAATTTATTGATACCGCCGCGACCGGCGATCAGTTTCTGCTGGCGCTGTACGACACGCTGATTATGGTCAGCGTCTCGCTGGGATTCGGTGCGCTCCTTGGTATCCCACTTGGCATTGTGCTGGTACTGTGCCGCCCCGGTGGCATTTTGCCCAACGCGGCGCTGCACCAGCTCCTCAATCCCGTGGTCAATATCCTGCGTTCCCTGCCGTTTATCATCCTGCTAATCAGCATTCTTCCGGTCACCCGCTGGCTGGTTGGCACTACCATCGGCACCGCCGGCGCGATTGTGCCGCTGGTAGTGTTTATCGCTCCCTATATTGCCCGGCTGGTGGAAAGTTCTCTGCTGGAGGTAGATGACGGCATTCTTGAATCCGCCAACGCCATGGGGGCCAGTACCATCCAAACCATCTGGTACTTTATGCTGCCGGAAGCCGCATCATCGCTGATCCTGGCACTCACCACCGCCACGATCGGCCTACTGGGTGCCACCGCGATGGCCGGTACCGTCGGTGGCGGCGGCATCGGCGATCTGGCCATTACCTACGGATATCAGCGCTTTGATGCCTTCGCCACGCTCACCACCGCGCTGGTGCTGATCGTAATCGTGCAGCTTTTACAGACCTTCGGCACGCGTCTGGCGCGACGGATACGTCGCGAATAATGGTAAGGAGAAACAGTATGCCAGTAGTAGAGAGCTTTACGCTCGACCATAACAAAGTCATCGCCCCGTATGTGCGGGTGGCCGGCAATGAAAAACACGTGCTGGGAAGCGTGGTGGAAAAATACGACCTGCGCCTGCTGCAGCCGAACGTGGATGCTATCCCGACAGCTGCAATGCATACGCTGGAGCACCTGCTGGCCTTCGGCCTGCGTGAAGAGCTGGAGGGCGTGATCGATATTTCCCCGATGGGTTGCCGCACCGGCTTCTATTTAATCCTGTGGGATAATCGCGACCCAAAAACCATCGCTACCGCGCTGACCCGCGTGCTGGAGCGTGTCGTTGATGCCACCGACGTCCCGGCGGTTACGCCACTGGAGTGCGGTAACTATCGCGACCACTCGCTGTTCTCGGCGAAAGAGTATGCGCGCCAGATATTGGCGGCCGGGATCAGCACCGACGCCTTTTCCCGCCAGGTGGTTTAATGGTTTCTATCGATCTTCGGGGGCAGACGGCGGTGGTCACCGGCGGACTGCAGGGGATCGGACGGTCGATCGCCGAACTGCTGCATCAGGCTGGCGCCTGCGTGGTGGTAGGCGACATCGCCATCACCGCGAGTGAAACCGGCGATCGCTGGCTGTGGCTGCCCTTTGATATCTCCCGGCCTGAACAGGCAGGCGAGTTGATTGCAGTGATGAAGCCCCGGCGCTATGGACGTATTATCAATATCGCCTCGCAGGCGGGGAAAATAGCTATCGCCTGATTGGGCAGTATTTCGCCTCAAGGCATGCGGTACTCGTTTAACTAACTACCTATGCTGAAGACTGCTCGCAGGTGCCGCTGGGGCGCACCGCACAGCCTGAAGACGTTGCCAGCGTGGTGCTGTTTCTCGCCAGTCCGCTGTCCTCTTATATGGCCGGCCAGGTCGATTAACGTCACTGGCGGTATGACCATGCATTAACATCCCGGAGCGCACCATGAGCCAGCAGGCCGAAGCCGATAAACGACTGACCGTGACCCACTGGGGCACCTATCGGGTGACCACTGATAACGGAGTACTGACTGCCGTCGAGCCCGTTGAGTGGGACCGCAATCCGTCGAAGATTGGCTTCTCGATGCCGGGTGCGGTGCAGGGCAACAGCCGCGTACGGCGGCCGGCGGTGAGGCTCGGCTACCTGCAGGGCAAGCCTGCCAACCGTGAGGGACGTGGTAAAGAACCCTTTGTGGAAGTGAGTTGGGAGCAGGCGCTGTCGCTGGTGGCCGGTGAGTTGCGGCGGGTAAAAGATACCCACAGTAATCAGGCGATCTATGGCGGTTCCTACGGCTGGTCGAGCGCCGGGCGCTTCCATCATGCGCAAAGCCAGCTGCATCGCTTCCTCAATCTGTTTGGCGGCTATACCGCCAGTACCAATACCTACAGTATCGCCGCCGGAGAACGCGTTTTGCCGCATATTCTCGGCGATCTCGACGATCTTCAGCGTCAGCACACCCACTGGCCGGTATTGGCTGCACACTGTGAACTGTTCGTTGCCATCGGCGGCCTGCCGCTGCGTAATGCCCAGGTTAATGGTGGCGGAGCCAACGATCATGCCCTGGACTACTGGCTGCAAACCCTGCGTGCCAACGGCTGCCGTTTTATTAACGTTAGCCCGGTGCGCAACGATCTGGCCGCTGTCCACGATGCAGAATGGCTGGCGATCCAGCCCGGTAGTGATACCGCGCTGCTGCTGGCGGTGTGTCAGGTGCTGATTGCCGAGCTGCTTATTAATCATGATTTTATCTCCCGCTGTACGGTTGGCTATGATCGCTTTGCTGCTTACCTGCAGGGCGAGGATGACGGCGAGGCAAAAACGCCTGAGTGGGCGGCGACCATCACCGGGCTGCCGGCGGATACCATCCGCCAGCTGGCGCGACAGATGGCGCAGAAGAAAACGATGATCAATATGGCGTGGTCGGTTCAGCGTGCACGTCAGGGTGAGCAGGCCTACTGGGCGCTGGTGGCGGTCACCGCGCTGCTAGGACAAATTGGCACCCCCGGCGGCGGCATCGGTTTTGGCTATGCCTCGACGAATCTGGCTGGTGCCGAACGGCGGCGCTTCTCCGGTCCGCGTATGCCAGCAGGCCGCAACGCGGTCAGTACGCGTATACCGGTGGCGCGTATCACCGATATGTTGCTGCATCCCGGAGAAAGCTACGAATTCGATGGCCAGACCCTAACCTATCCCGATATCCGCCTCGTTTACTGGGCGGGCGGCAACAGCTTCCACCATCATCAGGATCTCAACCGGCTGATCGATGGTTGGCGGCGGCCGGAAACGGTAATCGTCCATGAACAGTACTGGACCGCGCAGGCCAAATTCGCTGATATCGTGCTGCCCGCTACGACGTCACTGGAGCGAGAAGATATCGGAAGCGCCAGCAACGACGGCTTTATGATCGCCATGCGCCAGCATCTGCCGCCGCAGGGGGAAGCGCGGGATGATTATGCCATCTTCAGCGCGCTGGCCGAAAAGCTGGATTTTGCCGAGCAGTTTACCGAAGGGTACAGCGCGCGCGGCTGGCTGGAAAAGATTTATCAGGATTCCCGTCCGCGGGCCGCAGAGGACGGCATTCAGTTGCCAGACTTCGAGGACTTCTGGGGGCAGGGCAAGCTGGAATACGCTGTACCAGACGTGCCGCAGATCCTTCTGAAGGCCTTCCGGGACGATCCCGAGGCCGCGCCGCTGTCTACGCCGTCGGGTAAAATCGAGCTCTTTTCTGCGGCGGTGGCAGCCTTTGGCTACCGCGAAGCGCCGGGCTACGCCTACTGGTACACAGATGAGCAAAATGCCCAACAGGCACTGCGCCAGCGCTGGCCGCTGCATCTGTTGTCTAGCCAGCCGCGCACGCGGCTGCACAGCCAGTACGACCACGGTTCGGTCAGCCAGCAGACCAAAATTAACGGTCGCGAGCCGCTGTGGATGCATCCGGAGGACGCTGCCGCGCGCGGCATCGGCGAGCGCGATATCGTGAAAGTGTTTAACGATCGCGGCGCGCTGCTGGCTGGGGTACATCTCACCGAGGATATCCGGCCCGGTGTGGTGCAGATCTCCACCGGTGCCTGGTACGATCCGCTGAATGCACAGGAAAACCGCTCACTGGATAAACACGGCAACCCGAACGTGTTAACCACCGACATAGGCAGTTCACGGCTCGGCCAGGGCAGTACGGCACAAACCTGCTTCGTGGAAATTGTCCTCTTTAACGAACCGCTGCCGGAGGTGACGGCCTGGCTGCCGCCGACGTTTGTGGTCTGGACCAGCGAGACAATACAGGAACCGTAGTCACGTAGCCCGTCACAGATTTTGTTGTCATCGGAGGATGCCATGAGTACAGTTCAACCGCTATCACCGTCCGCGCAGTTCGCAATCAAGTCACCGGGCAACTACATCCAGCAGGCGGGACTTGTCCACCAGGTCGGTGAACGCATCCGTCCGCTGGTCGATCATCTGCGCATTCTCACGTCGCCACAGGCCTGGCAGGCGGTGAACCCGGCGCTGGAGGAGAGCCTGAACCGGGAAGGTGTGTGCTGGCAGGTGGAGTATTTAACCGGCGAATGTACCGATGCGACCATCGCCCGATTTCGCCATAACCTGCTGAAGCAGGGCGCGGAAGGCATTCTGGCCATCGGTGGCGGGCGCGTGCTGGATACCGCGAAAGCCGTTAACGATGCGCTGGGCGATCGCCAGCTTATTGTGCTACCGACGCTGGCGGCAACCTGCGCCGCCTGGTCGCCGCTGGCGATTATCTACAATGAAGAAGGCGGCCATCTCGACAGCCTGGCATTGAACGCCATGCCTGCACTGATTCTGGTCGACAGTGAAATCATCACCCGCGCCGACGTGCGCTATTTGCGCTCCGGCATCGTCGATGCGCTGGCGAAATGGGTGGAATTTGATCCCTGGCAGCGGCATAACCCGCACCATCTGGCGCTGGAGGTAAAAGTGTCGGCGGCCAGGCAGGCCTACGATACACTCCTGCACTGGGGCGAAAAGGCGATCGTGGCAAATGAGAAGCAGCAGGTGACGCCGGCACTGGAAAGGGTGATTGAGGCCAATATCGTGCTGGCCGGATTAGCCAACAGCGTGCGCGGTGAACTGGATACGCCGG
The DNA here is from genome assembly GCF_026541045.1 of Pantoea sp. GM_Pan_3. NCBI lineage: Bacteria > Pseudomonadati > Pseudomonadota > Gammaproteobacteria > Enterobacterales > Erwiniaceae > Pantoea > Pantoea sp. GM_Pan_3. Next base: position 128,455 of record NZ_JALNVA010000004.1, read on the forward strand.
GGCTGGCGCACGTGATCCACGATACGTTGACTCATCAGCCGGAGCTGCAGGACTGGCTGCACGGCGAAAAAGTCGGATTCAGCCTGTTACTTCAATCTCTGGTGGAGTACGGTCAGCCGAATGCGCAGCTGCTCAACCTACTAAAAATCTACCGCAGCCCGCTTCGGCTGCCCGCGCTAGAGGGGGACAGAGAGGCGCGCATTGCTCAGATTGCCGCCGATATCCGCTTCCCTCAGAAAAGCCTGAACGGCCTGCCGTTTGCCGTCACCGTTGGAACGCTGCATCGGGCGCTGCTGGCAACTGAGGCAAAGGACTTCGCAGAATAGACTTAAGTGAGGCATCTGCCATTTCCTGCACAGTCTTCGAAGGCGTGATGATGTACGGGTAGGCTTATCTGCTGAAATGAACCACAAGCGCAGTCGAAAAGCTACCAGATGCTCAAGCAAAAATAATGTAGGGCGGCTTGCCCAGTTCAGGCAGCAGCAGCCCCATGCAAACTCAGATGCTTTGATGGCGGCACTGAAAGCATTAATCGCTCAGGGAAAGGCAAGGTCTGGTTTGCGGGGCAGTGAGCGAGCGACAGCTCATGGCGGATGAAGCGCGAAAAATTGTCTCCACGCTATAAACGAGTCTGAAAGATATTCCGGGAATAAAAGGATTTAACCTGATGATACAAGGCAGATCGCGAGAGTCGGTGAGGAGTAAAGAGGCTTCAGGCAAAAACATTTTAATCCGAAACCTGTCCGAACAGAGTCGGGAAAAATGCTAACTCTCTGATTATAAAGGGATGCATTGGTAAGCATTGCTATCAACAATGAGCGGGCAATGTACGCGTATCTCGTTGAAATAGCTTAACTAATCGTTGGCTTTAGGACAAATATGTTTCGTATATAGCATATCTGTTATGGCATGGGTTGCAAGGGTAAATTTATGCGCGCAGGAAAATGTCCGTAATTACAGAGACATCATACCAGTAGTTATGTATCGCCACGTGAAGCGAGGTGCTTCTGAGGGAGTGTGAGATCGCTGCGTGCAACCGGAACACATTGCTTTCAGCGGCAGCCATGCTTGCAGGTTAGTGAATCGCCCGGTGCCAGATAGCTGGCCCGGGCAGTAATGCTGGATCAGTTTACGGGCTCATCGCTGCCAATCCTGATTTGCACTATCCGTTAACCACTTTGAATACGGATATTTCCTGTGCGAGCTGTGCTGCCTCGTCACGCAGAACCTGAGTGTTTTCTGCAGTCTGGTTGATCAGTGACAGGTTTTGCTGAATACCGCGCTCCATCTGTGTAACCGCCAGCGTCATTTCAGAAATGCCTTTGCTCTGCTCATCACCGGCGACCCGCATCTCCCCAACAACCTGTCTGACGCGATGTACGTCGTTAACCAGTTGTTTCAGTTGCTCACCAGCACCTTTCACCAGCTTGCTGCCAGCAATGACCGTGCTGTCGGAATCGGATATGAGGAGTTTGATTTCCTGTGCTGCGTTTGCGCTACGCTGCGCCAGCGCACGGACTTCTGCTGCGACAACGGCAAACCCTTTCCCCTGCTCACCGGCGCGCGCCGCTTCTACTGCCGCATTCAGCGCCAGTATATTGGTCTGGAAGGCAATGCTGTCAATCAGTCCCAGGATTTCAGCGACGCGTTGTGAGGAGTTCTGAATGGCTGCCATAGTGTGCACCATTTCCTCCATTGTTCCTGAACTGGTCTGTGCAATCTGCGAAGTTTTTTCCGCGACCGTATCTGCCAGCCGGGTGTTTTCAGCGTTCTGCTGTACTGTTGCGTTAAGTTGTTCCATCGCAGCAGCACTCTGCTCAAGCGCAGCGGCCTGCTCCGCAATCTTGTCTGAAAATGACTGATTGCTCTGAGCCAGCCCCGATGCATTGAGCGCTACCGTTTCGCTGCTGCCTTGAACACGCGTGATTACACCCGCAATCTTATCGACGAAAATGTTGAAGGCTCCGGCAATGTCGGCAAGTTCGTCGTGACCATTACGCTCAAGACGGCGCGTCAGATCGCCATCTCCTGTCGCAATCTCGTTCAGAGCATCATAGGTATGACGCAGGCGCTGACCAATACGTTGTGTAAACCACCAGGTGAGAATAAGCAGAATAATCATGGCAGGCACAAGGAATATGAAAATATCCCACATGATCGTGCGGGCCATGCCACTGACCACTTTCTCCGGCGTAACCAGACCTATGATCCAGCCAGTTCCCGGCATGCGGAACAGGGTAACCTGTGCGGATTGATTCAGTTGTGCATCATTAATACGATCGACTCTGGCCAGGGTTGCATCAGGCCCAAGGCTTTTTAATTTTGACACAACGGGCTGCAGCCAGCTCTCTTTCTGAGCAACAGTGGATAAGGTATTCAGCACTTTGGTATCCATGCCAGGATAGTAGAGCAGCGTACCGGTCTTGTCTGCCGCAAGGGCATAACCGCCCGTCACATTACCCTGAGTTTTCACAAACTGTGCCAGGTTATCCAGCATCACATCCAGTGTAGCGACACCCGCGAAACGGTCACCGGCATAGTAGGGTACGCTGCAGGTCACCATTTTGACGCCTGAAACCTGATCCTGATAAACATCCGACCAGGTACAGCGATCGCGTGGTGCATTGCGTGCCTGTGTATACCAGCTTTCCTTGTGATAATCGCCGGTAGCAGGCTGATTATATCCGTCAGAGTAAGCGAGTTTGCCACTCTCTTCACGCGCCCAGAAGAAGCTGCGCAGTGCAGTGCCTGCAACAAACGCATCCGGCTCAGGCCAGATGCCTCCACCGGCGATAGTATGATTACCATTACTGTCGATGATTTGCGGAAAACTGTTCTGCCACAGCGAAACATCGTGGGGCAGCACCTCTGCCAGACGCGCCATGCTGACTGCCTCTCCCTGAATGCCCGCCAGCTGCTGGTCCAGCCTGCTGACCAGGTTTCCACCGGCTTGCTCAATTAATTTATTGCTGGCTTCAATAATGCGTGGCTGACCACGTAACAACAGTACAAGACAGACAATTGCAGTCGTCACGCCTAACAGCAGGACGCCACCCAATGTCATTTTTGTAGCAATACGTGCAGGAAACATATTTATCCTTATTTATCAGGAAATTATTTTCTTTATGTGACGAGCTTTCTCTGGAAAGCAACCTGGTGATATACCCCTTATTGATTATCGGCAGGCGCCTGCGGATGTTCAGAAAATGTCCAGCTTATTTAGCTGGTCAGAGGAGAGCCGCCCGTTCTCCGGTATTAGCCCTGTCTGCTTGTGTGACGAAAAAGCGCTGAGTGTGAGGACATCGATAACTTCCGGAGATCCAGTGGTGCCTCAGAAATGACACTCCCTGATGCAAATTAACGGGCAGGCAGGGTGTTATCAGACGCAGTCGGGCAATGAGGACAGAACGTACAGCAGTCGTTCGCAGGACAGCGTTTTACCGTTCTGGCCGTCACCGAGTGAGTTCATTGAGTGGTGCAGGGCGGGGGTATTATGGCGCCCTCCAGTCCATGTGATCTCAGGAACGACTGCCACTCATGACATGTGTACTGACTGCCCTGATCAGAGAACCCGCGCCTGTTTTTGGGGGGTATGCCGCCTTACAGCCATCAGCAATGCGTTCAGGACACTCTGCTTTGCCATCCGCGGTTGCATTGACCAGCCAGCAATCCACCTTCTGTCATCTGGTTCGGGATTGCGACGTCATAGAGCCGAGAAAACTTTCTCTCTGACAGGTCTGCGCGAAATATTAGCCACCGATCATCCTCACGCTGAGCACCAAAATGCCGCTCAAAAACGTTATGGATCAACATATGCAACCTCCGGGCATACTTATGAGTTCCTGAATGGATAATATACGTCTGGGCGGGTCAACCTAACAATCGTCACGATATTAACGAACCGCATCCGTTTCTCGTGCTTAACAGACCCCGGCCTGCGTATCAGTGCGCTTTGTGTCAGAAGCGGACGTCACTAACAACGGTATACAAGTATTAATGAGGAGCAAATCAGCCACACTAAGGATATTTATTATTGAGTATTGAACAGAAATTGTTTGTGCTGGATTTATAGTCTTTTGCGGGTGGGGTATAAGAATTGAGTTTTTTACTGATGCTTGAAATTTTCACAGCACAAGCAGCAACCCAACACCATACTATAAAAGCCATAAAAAAGACAAACAGAGATAGTAAAGCCTTTACGCTATAACTGTGTAAATAACCCCTATATATCTCAGTAACGCTAATCGATAGTAACCATACAAATACTAAAGATACTAACCACTTGTGGAATTTATGAGGGTATATGTTTCCATCAGCAATTGTGTACATCCCTTGGTAACGTAAGACTGCCCTCAGGGAGGGCATCAATGACTGCGTATGTTCTGAGTAAAAACATATGATTTTGTAAGATAAATCCCGGTCTCTGTGTAGTCCGAACGACTGTAGACGGAACTGCTGTTCCGCCTTAGCTAACGGATCGGACATTGGTACAGATGAGTTCCTAAGCCACTCGACTGCATTTATCTGCTCGGAAGATGAGCGTGAAAAAAAATCTCTGCGATGAAATTGAATATACTTTTTTGTAACAGCTCCGATGATGCTAAGAACTACTGCGGAAACCACCGGATTACTTAAAAGATCCTTTATTAGAGCTATCATAGATTTTCTCCTGCTTATCTATCTTCTGGAAGGGTATTATCTCATTTGTTACAAGCCAATTAGAACCTGTCTCCTCAAGAAAGTAAATTCTATAGCGACCGCGATCCCTATCAAAAGAACTCGGCCTTAAGAATGTCTATATCTTCGAGAGCAAATCAATTACCTGGGGTTTAACACACCTTAATTTATTTATGTAGTAATACCATGCCCAAACTTCAGCTTTTCCGCCTGTAGCAGACATCGGCGTACACACATGCGCATTGCCGGCTGTAACGACTTATACTCATCACAGGAGTCATAAATGTGTATGCCTGTTGGATGCAGACAGGCAGCAATGCTGGTCAGAATGGAGCATTTTAATGGCCTTTCAGAATCCCGCTCAGAACTACACCGAAACGCGCCTTAACCTGGGCGATCTCGTTCATCTTTCCCCTTACTCAACCTATTTGATGCGCAGCGAAAGCGACTGCCCCGATGCCGGTATTGTGAAAGGATCCGTGCTGGCTATCGATCGTGCACTAACGCCTGTACACCGCCAGCTAATCGTTGCTGAGGTTGACGGGGAGCTGACGCTGAGACGACTGCTGCTCAATCCGGTTCCCGCGCTGCAGGCGCTGGACGAGGACGAAACGGTAACAGTGCTGGATGTGAACCAGACGCTGCCCGTCTGGGGTGTGGTTGCCTATGCGCTCACTGATGTGGCCGGGGTGGGATTCAACGGGCCGGCAGGAGAGTAGGGATGTTTGCGCTGGCCGATGCCAATAATTTTTACGCCTCCTGTGAAACGGTATTCCGACCCGACCTGCGCGGAAAACCCATTGTGGTCGTGTCGAATAACGATGGCTGCGTTATTGCCCGCTCGGCTGAAGCAAAGCGAATGGGCATAAAGATGGCGGCCCCGCTGTTTAAGAATGAGCGTTTCTTCAGGGAGAACGGGGTTTACGTATTCAGCTCCAACTACGAGCTGTATGGCGACATGTCGGCACGCATGATGGCGATACTGGGGGAGATGGCTGCGGGGCAGGAAGTTTACTCAATTGACGAGTGTTTTCTGGACGTTACAGGGATTAACAGCCTTATCCCGCTTGAGACCTTCGGACAGCAGATGCGCGAGCGTATCCGCAGGGAAACGGGACTCATTATCGGCGTGGGGTTTGCGCCGACGAAAACGCTGGCGAAACTGGCCAACCATGCGGCAAAGAAATGGACACAGACTAACGGCGTCGTGGACCTGTCCGACAGACACCGGCAGCGAAAGCTCCTGCATCTGACCGACGTCAGCGATATCTGGGGTATTGGTCAGCGCATCAGCAAACGCATGAATCAGCTGGGAATAACAACGGCTCTGCAGCTGGCAGACAGCAACATCAGCATGATACGGAAAAATTTTGACGTCATCGTTGAGCGTATCACCCGTGAGCTGAATGGTGAGTCCTGCATCGCGCTTGAGGATGCACCGCCACCGAAAGAGCACATACTGAACTCGCGGTCGTTTGGTGAAAGAGTCACAAAACTGGAAGAGATGCAGCAGGCAATCGTGCTTTATGCCACGCGTGCGGCAGAAAAGCTCAGGGAGCAGAATTCACGCTGCAGGCATATCAGTGTCTCAGTTGCCACCGGCAGACATGGCGATGAGCCGCGATATTCCAACACGGCATCCTGCATGTGCGATTATCCGACCAGTGATACGCGGGACATTATAGAATCAGCGCTTCGCGGTCTTGGAACTATCTGGCGGGAGGGCTTCCGCTATGCCAAAGCTGGGGTGATGTTGGGAGATTTTTACCCGTCCGGCATGACGCAGTTTGACCTGTTCAGTGAGCAGCAGCCCCGTGCAAACGCAGATGCTTTAATGGCGGCACTGGACGGCATTAATCGTTCAGGGAAAGGCAAGGTCTGGTTTGCGGGGCAGGGAGCGCGCGACAGCTCATGGCAGATGAAGCGTGAAAGGTTGTCGCCACGCTATACAACGAGGTTAAAAGATATTCCTGCCATAAAGTAGCTAAAAGTATCGGGTGAGCCTGTTAGCTGAAAGTCCGCCCTGTGCCAGAAGCAGACCAAAAGGCAATCTTTCAATGATGAAAAAAGTATATTTTACGCTCCTTTAAGAGGGGGATTTAATGGATACAGGCGTCAGTCAGGAAACTGTAAAAGCTGACATTGGGGGAAAAAGCCTTGATGTGACACTCTTCAGAGTAAGGGATGCTACAACGTGTATTCTCTTTGTTCCCGGCCTGGGCGGCAACCCGCTAAGACACATAGGGCTTATCCGAACATTTGCTCGCCACGGAGTAGCCGTTGTAGCGCCACATTTCGAACTTTTGAATTCGCGTTTTCCGACTCAAGCTGAATTGACAGAGCGCGTCCAGCGACTTAACCTGGCGGCTGAAAAATTCTGCACAGGATATGCCTCAATATCAGGTGTTGGCCATTCACTCGGAGCAGTAATTTTACTCATACGTGCTGGAGCTACCGCCTGGACCAGTGCCAGAGAACCTGTCAGGTTTGAAGGCCATAATATCCTTAATCGACTGGTCCTTTTGACGCCCCCCTCCGACTTTTTTCCAGCACATCTGTCATTGGTCCCCATAAAGATACCGCTTCAGATTTGGGCGGGTGAAAAGGACGTAATTACGCCACCTGCACAGGCACTATTCCTTCATCAGTCCTTACGTTTACACACTTATTCTGAACTACACATTGCTGAGAATGCAGGTCACTTTACCTTCATGAATGAGCTACCTCCGCAGGTCATAGATCCTCATCCATCGCGAAACGATTTCCTTCTGAAACTGGGAGAAACAATAACTCAGTTCATCAAATCCCCAGAAGTCACATAAGGTGTGGTTATTGCATATTATCGCATCCGCACTTTATCATAGTGGACACTTCGATGGTAAATGTCCGCTATTTACCCGTATAGGCTGTTAACAAAAATGGATGTAATCAAAGGGCTCAGGTCAATGTGGATGCATAACGCTGTTCAAAGTTGGTGATTTTGAGCAGATAAGACAAGCCCTGCTGCGCACAAGTAAAATGACAGTGGCAGGCTCACGCAGTGGGTTAATGGCTTATGGCTACGTGGATGTGATGGGCAAAGCTGATTATGCAAGATGCATTGACTAGAAAGATCGCCGTGAGTGTTGTTTCGCTGGTTTTAGCTGTGCTTCTCATAAAGTACATCACACCACTCAACAATCTTATTTTCACCTTTGGTTCATGGCTTTTCTTCAAGCTTGGCCCAGGAGGACAAGGGTGGATTGGAAGTGACTATCAATGGGGAGAAGACCCCGTTACTTTTTTCGTGGCTCTTTTAGCGGTGTTATTTCTCGGATGGTTGATATCGAGGATTATAAAAAGCATTTTTCCGACCACTAAAAAGTCCTCTTAAGCTAAATTTCACACCCCGATCATTTAAAAACCGGGGCCAGGCGAGTTCTGATATGAGTGTACTGGTTAAATGAAACCCAATAACCAGATCAATTTCGCTAAGCCCAGCTGACGCTGGGTTTTTTATGCGCATAGAACGAGGTTTCCATTGATGTTCAGGCCTAGCAGTTAGCCGTCCGTCTGGCGCTGGATGAGCAGACGCGCCAAATGCTGCAGGTCAGCCCTGATGCAATCGAGCTCAACAAGACGTTTCTCGTTATTACTAAAAAACATTAAAGCACTGACCAGCGCGGCCTGTAAGGCGACATCCGCGCTGCGGACTCTTAACCGCATATTTAATCATCAGTTTTCCGGCGGGTCCCATGGCGCGTGCATATGCCAGTCCTGGCGGGACGCTCGCTCAGCCTCCGCCTTCAGAACAGGGTCAAAAGCCGGGTATCTACTAACATTCATGCGTCAAATGCACGAAGCGAGGCTTTGCTATACAAAAAAGCATTGATACCTGTAACGTTCTGTATTCACCCCGAAGGCGCAAAAATTTTCCCACTCAATGGGGTTGAACCAGGTGATCACCAGTTTAAGTCAGAGTTCAGTATCCCGAACCCCCTTATAAATAAGGGGAAAAAATGAGCAATCTGCACACTTCATAAAATCGCCTCTTCTATTCAAAAATACTTTTTACCCGCAGCACATCCCGGCTTGCGGAATTCCGTTTTCCTTCCATGCCAGAGGTGCGCAGTTTCCCTGAGGAAGTTCACGCCTTGTCCTGTGATCTGAATACGTTGGGTATCCATTCTGCTACAGATGGCAGGTTTTTTTATCATTTTCCGGTGAAAAACAGCCGCATAAACCTGCCAGTGCGCCATATTTAATGATTAATCAAACACCATGGGACTTCCTGTTATGTTGCAACCTCAATCTTCACGTCTGGGCGGCTTACTACTGCTGATCGCGGCAGCGATCGGTTTCGCGGTGGCTTTGTATGCGTGGCTGACGCCACTGACTGGTGTGACCGGTACAATCGGCGCGTTAGGTGTGGCTATCGCCAGCGTCATTCTGGCGATACTGACATTTATTCTGCGTAGTGCATCCGGTCGCGGTGCACGTGCGACAGTAATTGTTCTGACCCTGTTCGTGTTATTCGGTACTGCTTTTGCCGCCGCTTTGCTGCATCAATACATCATTACGGCAGCGATGGTTGCAGGTCTTATTGGTCTGATTACGCTCTGCAGAAACCCCGCTCGTCCTGACCATCGCGTTAAAGCCTGAGGAAACCTTCGTGAAGAACAATAAAACGACTCCGGTAATGAAAGTCGGCATGACGGCGCTGGCGCTGCTGCTTACCCCACTGGCACTCCATGCACAGGATAACGCTGCAGAGGCCTCTATGGGCGCGCGGGAGAAGGTCAGTCCGGATGCGGCTGATCACCAATCTCCCGGTACCACTAACACCACAGACGATGCCTCAACCGGCAAGCGTGATGGAGATAAGGTCGCAACGGCAGACAATCCCCCGACTTCGCTGGTGCCATCGGGTGCGACCTGGGACAGCTTTCATGGTCAGCTTAACGCGCAGAAATACAGCCCGCTGAAGCAGATTAATACCGACAACGTCAGCCAGTTAAAGAAGATCTGGGAATTTCATACCGGTGATGTCTCGGACGGCAAGGGTGACACGCCCGCGACCGTCTGGTCAGCCACCCCTATTTTTGCCAATCAGACCCTGTATATCGGTACGCCTTTCGATCGCCTGATTGCCCTCCATCCCGGTACGGGCAAAGAGAAATGGCACTACGACACCAAATCCCCGCGTAAAGCCCTGACCCAGCCCGTTCTGAAAAACCGGGGCGTCTCTTACTGGCAGGCAAAAACCCCCGTCGCCGGACAGGCGTGTCAGAAAATTGTCTATATGGGTACGGTTGATGGCAAGCTCTTTGCGCTGGATGCCGATTCCGGAAAGCCATGCAGCGACTTTGCTGATAATGGCGTTCTCGATCTGAATCAGTGGAACACGATTAATGCCAAATATCCGCTTTCAGTTCTGCAGCCGCCAACGGTCGTGGGTAACCGCCTGCTGATTGGCTGGGCGGGCAAGGACTGGGCCTATGCTGAAGCGCCTCCGGGCACAGTTTTCGCTGTGAATGCGCAGACCGGCAAACGCGAATGGACGTTTGACGCTATTCCGGAAGCGGTCCGCAAACGTACCGGTACGGCTAACGTCTGGACACATATGTCAGCTGATGAGGCGCATGGACTGGTGTATCTGCCGGTCTCATCGCCGTCTCCTAACTACTGGGGAGGTAACCGCACTGCACCTATCCCACTGGCTACCTCAACTACCGCACTGGATGTGAACACCGGTAAAGTGGTCTGGTCCCGTCAGTGGGTGCACCACGATGTGTGGGATTACGACATCAACTCGGCGCCGACACTGATGGATATCACGGTCAATGGCAAACCGATCCCGGCACTGATTCAGGCAACCAAGCAGGGCTTTTTGTTTGTGGTGAATCGGCTGACCGGTGAGGATGTCTGGCCGATTGAAGAGCGACCTGTGCCGCAGGGTGATGGCTCGGTTCAGGGTGAAGTTCTTTCACCCACGCAGCCATTCCCGACGAAACCTGCACCGCTGCTTGACCAGTCGAAAAAGCCAGCGATCTGGAAACTGGCGGATATGGTGGGGGCAGGTCAGTGTTCAAGGTTATGGGATAAGCTGACCTACGAAGGCATGTACACGCCGCCTGTCACCAAAGGCGAAGGCACACTGACGTATCCGGACAGTGCGGGTGGCGTGCAGTGGGGCGGCGTCGCGTTCGATCCTCAAAAGCAGATCGCGATCGTTAATACCTCCCATATCGTGCAGTACGTGAAGCTCTACAGCCGCGAAGATTATGAAAAAGCGGATAATGGCGCGGGCAATGAGAGTGGTTTTGCACCACAGGAAGGCGCGCCATACGGCATGCGTCTTATGGTTGCCAATAACTGGCTGGGCATGCCGTGCTGGCAGCCACCCTTTGGTGAAATCGTGGCGATTGATATGCACACCGGTGACGTCAAATGGCGTCGTCCTGTTGGCGCATCTCAGCAGTATGGCTTCTTTATGCCAGAAAGCTGGGGCTCACCGACCATTGGCGGCCCGGCAGTCACCGCGGGCGGCGTGATATTTATTGGTGCGTCAATGGATGCTAAGGTTCGTGCCTATTCCGTGGAGAGTGGCGAGGAGCTGTGGTCCGATCAGGCAGAAGCCCCTGCGGTAGCCAATCCCTCGGTCTATGAGTATAAAGGCCGCCAGTACGTGGCGTTTGTCGCCGGCGGTAATACCATCCTCAAGGATCAGGTGGGCGACCAGGTGGTGGTTTACGCTTTACCTGAATAGCGGTTGCTGAAGATTCCGTGGAGAATGTATGGGGCCTCTGGGGTCCCATTTTCTTTGTGATTCTGAGCAAATGATCATTCTTCTAAAAGCAATCTCATGCCCAGTCTGAGAGCCGTCGACTGCAGATAGAACTGAAAGGCGTTATTGATAAAAGTTACTGACTAAGCAGATCAAACAGTTCTGGCTTCTGAATTTTCAGGATTAATATCTTATGTATTCTTCAGGTTCAGGAAGTAGTCCATTAACGTTTTGTCCCTGCGCTTTCCATACTGAGTGTCATTTATGCCTGTGTTTTTATCCTGTATGACATCATTGCCTTCTAATCTGAATCCATGCTTCTTGCCGGCTTCGGTGACAGTAAATACACCATCTTTGCTGATGACACCAGGTTCTTCAATTTTCAGTGTGGCTTCGCTGGCCGTATTTATTATGTAGTTATTCTGTCCCTGACTTACATAAGTTGCGAACGGAGATGCCATGAATTGGCTTTTCGATGTCGCATCAGAACCGGTAGTTTTCATGATGGATTCCAGATAGTCAAAACTCGCGGTATGACTGAAAGAATACCCAGGGTCGAGTTCATATCTGATAAAAGCAGGGTCGAGGCCAGAGTTTGCAAAGTTATCACCGCTCAGAATACGGGATGCTGTTGCAGCATCTTTATCTGTAAATGATACCGTCTGAACCCGACCAGTCGTATCGTGACTATTCCCTGTATTATAACTACCTGACACGCTTCCGAACTTACGGTAATTACCTAAATCGCGTGCTATATCATCAATATATCGTAAGTCAGCTCCCTGTGTCTGTGCCTGATCATAGAGATGTGAAAGTGCGCCCAAATCGCTCTTCGTCAGAAAAACAGAGGCATCCATTCCCTGGTTATTTTTGGTAAGCTGAGTCTGCATTTCAGGTAAGGTGCTTACCTTACCAAAAAGACGAGACATCATCAGTCCTCGTCCACTTATCGTAGACTGGCCTGACGAGACAGGCTGCACGACTGTAGCGTTGCTCTCGCTGGCAGGGTAGAGGCTGGAGCTTTCAGGGGTTTTAACTGATACAGATGGATTCTGCCTGTAAATATTGTTTAACGTATTGATGTTCATTGCCAATGCCTCTCCATCCTGAACAACACTCAGTCCGTGATAAATATCGATGGTTTTTTTAAGTAACGACAGAGCGACATAAAACTTTAGATGAAATGATTCATTTAAGGTCTCCAGTCAAAAAACAAACGCTCTGTTCTTTACAGATTTAAGCAAAGAGGCCGCTTCTGGTACAAAGCGGACCTTGTGAAAAGTCAGACGTTCAGCCAGAGCGATATCAGGTTTTAATACCTTAATTACATCAACCTGACTGAAAGAGATTCATTACGAAAAGTCTGTCTACTTAGACGCTCTGGTACCGCTCATCCCCGGAGAACCATCGTGACCTCCATTGGTACCACCCTGACCACCCTGACCACCTAACCCCCCGGGGCCCGCATCACCTCCATTTCCACCGTTACCTGAACCATCACCATTACCGCCATTTCCACCGTTACCTCCATCTTCGCCACCACTTCCCCCATTACCTCCGTTTCCATCAGACCCGGCTCCGGCATTTCCGCCGTTACCGCCGTCACCATTGCCGGAGCCATCACCTCCATCACCTCCATCACCATCGTCTGCGGTAGCATTAAAGCTAATGGCAAAAGTTAATGCCGGTAACAGAATAGAAGGTGTGCAAAAAATTAATACCCGAAGTGTTATGAGAGTTATTATGACTGATGACTTTAAAAAGACGTGCAAACTAAAATATTGCATTCAGACTCTCCTTAAATGAACTTGTTACATTATCTGATTAAGTGTTCCCCCCATCCCCGCCATCTCCACCGTCACCGCCATTTCCGCCAGGTGAATTATTACTGCCCCCATCACCTCCATCTCCACCATCAGCGCCATTTCCCCCGGCCGCGCCTTCACCTCCGTGCCCGTTGTTACCACTGTTGCCCCCATCACCACCGTCACCTCCGTTCCCGCCGGGTGAATCAGCACTATTACCATTTCCACCATTCCCGCCGTTGCCCCCATTGCCACCATCAGGCCCACTCCCGCCATTTCCACCATTCCCGCCATTGCCCCCGGCTGAGCCACTTCCGCCATCACCACCATTGCCGCCATCAGCTGTCAGATGAAACAAATGAGAAGCCGGTATTACAATTTTTTTCTCCTTGTTTGCCCAGGCATTGGTCATTGAGTTGAGAATTACTACGCTAAACAGGCTTAACGAGAAAAATGTATTTATTTTGTTATTCATCCATTAGCTCCATTAGCTCCGGGCGCACCGTTTCCGCCATTTGCGTTTCCATCAGGCGTGTTACCGCCATTACCGCCATTGCCGCCATTGCCGCCATTGATACATGGGGTTCCCGACACACCTTGCCTGCCATTCTCACCATTAGCGTCACCGCTTTTCGTCGTGCCGCCATCTTTCCCATTCAGATATGAGCAGTCATTATGTTTATGATGATGCCTGTTTGAGGCCTGAGCATTCAAAGCACTGACTAAAATAGTTGAAAGGATAACTATATTGATGGTTAATGAGCGAGCTTTCATTTTATATCTCCATAAATTAAACGCGGAGAAATCATTCGCCGCGTATTAAAATTAAAGCAGCCTGTTATGAACCACCATCACCACCATTATCTCCTCCGCTATCTCCGCCGCCATTATCGCTTCCGTCACCATTACCGGTACCGTTATTATCTCCACTGTCATTACCATTGCTGCTGCCATTCCCACTATCGGCATTACCACCATTACCGCCATTGCCGCCATCCCCGCCTGGCGCTCCCGGTGAATTATCATTCCCACCATTCCCCCCATTACCTCCTGCAGCACCTGCAGCGCCATTCGCATCGCCGACTAACACATAGGGCTTCGCAGAGTCGGATTTAATAGCCTCACTGTCCAACAGCGCTGCGACTGATAGCCGGGATGACATAATTAGCAAAACTCCTAACGCAAAAGTGATTTTATTGAGTCTCATAGTCCATCCTTAAAGTAAGAAATAGATGAGTAAAAAACACGTTGCTGATAACCCCGCCGTGGGGTTGCCTGAAGTAAATTAAAAAAAGCATGAAAAGAGAAGGGATGCAGATGTAATAAGAAGTGTCTGGTGATTAACTGTTGTGTGTAAAGTAGCAGGTAGGTTTGTTAGATCTTTAATGTATCTTTCTGGCGGGTGCTGTTTTGTCAGGCCAGCTCTGAAAGTGATATACAGTTCACGGTAACAGCTTTTACAGGCTGAAACGTATTACATTTTTATTAAGCATTAATTTTATGTTTATCTAAAAAATTGGATAGGTAATGAAAAAATTGCATTTCAGAAGGTTGTAACCTCTTTAATTCTGATTATTTAATGATTAATGCAGAAACTGTTTAAGAGCAGATCTGTTGCATTCAGGACAAACTGGCACGGCGAGGCTGGAGGGCTCTTCAACAGGCGCGCTGAAGATACACTACGAATCCAGAGGAGCTGGGTTAAGCGGATCGCACATCAGAAAGGAGTCAAAACGCCTGCTGATTCTGACTAAAGCAGACTGTTTGCCAGCGTAAATATTGTGAGATAGCCACTGAAAGGGCTGAATCCTTAAGGTGTGTTTCCGGCGGATGGCCAGGCGCCCCAAGCCGCGCTGCAGATCCATCTGGCTGCTAACAAACTGCACCTGGTATTTTTCTGAACCTGGAACTGAGTAAAATCATACGGGCTTTTACAGACCCGGTTACGCTTATCTGCCACTCTTTCTGCAGCATGAGTGAGTCAGAACCCACCTGAACTCTTTTCGATTGAACAAGCATGCTTCAGCACAGCGTCACAGTGCTCTGTTTTTATAAATTTTAACAAAGGTAATATTTTATTAACGGGGTGCGGAAAATATAACTTTCAACTCAGTGTCATAAGAATTTGTTTTAATTTTAAAATTTTCATCCCTGTCGTCTGGCTTATTTCGCCTGGCGTGCGTCTCGCTTATGCTTTTTCCCCGCAGAGTTTAAACGGGTCCGCTTGCAAACATCCTTGCCCCCTCTAGAATAAACAGTGCAACACGAATACGGCTGGCGATATTTATCATGCCGGTTACCATCTATTTTTAGAAAAGTTATCCAGGAGGATAATATGGCCGAACATCGTGGTGGTTCAGGTAATTTTGCAGAAAACCCTGAGAAAGCATCTGAAGCGGGTAAAAAAGGCGGGCAAAACAGTGGCGGTAACTTCGCCAATGACCGTGAGAAAGCTTCAGAAGCGGGCAAGAAAGGTGGCCAGAATAGCCACGGGGGCGGACGTAAGTCTGAATAATCAGAGATGTTAATGCTGATTTAGCCTCAGGCCCCGGCATTCCTGCCGGGGCTTTCATTTTTAATACATTGACAGATGAGGGTTAATTTAAGAAACATATTGTCAATAAATAAGCGATGCCGTAGTGTTATTGACAACTTTTATTAAATCCTTTCTCCGCCATCTGATATTGCCTCATATCAGGATCTCTTCTTCACTTATTCCCGTCCCGTTTAAATAGTGCCAGCCATAAGCACGTTTAACTGCCTCTTTGTCTGCCTCGCAATGCATCGCGTGATTAGCACGCGTCAGCGCAAGCAGGGCATGGCGCTGCGCCTCTGCGGCATAACGTTGAGGTGAAATCACCGCCAGCGAGTGCAGCGCTTTCTGCAGGCGCAACTGAACTTCGACCAGTGCGGCACCATCGCGCGCAATCCCGGTGAAAATATCGTCAAACATGTCGCAGATTTGCGCGGGCTGCATAAAGAGCCGCGGGTAGTGCGTGGTGGCAGAGTCTGCAGAGGCGGGCAGGGTGAACAACCTGACCGCCCGGCCGATAATATCGATCGCAGTGCCCGGATCGTTAACCGCCGGAGATAGCGCGCGTGAGGCGATTTCGGACAGGACACACAGCCCAAAGCGGGGGTCCTGTTCAAAGGAACGCTGCTCACCCAGGGTAAAGGCATGGCACACTCTCTGCATCTCATCCTCCTCCAGTGGCCGATCGCACCAGAGCAGCGGGGCGCCATGATGAATAAAAGAGCCCGGCTGAGCGGCAAGATAAAGATGACAGTCGTTCTCCAGAGCGAAGTCGGAAAGATGTTGCAGGTCTACATGTTGCAGGTAGCCGGTCTGCGGATGAAAGATGCTCTGCGGGGCGCTATTCTCTGGCAGAACACCGTTCCAGGCAGAGCAGCCCATACAGGGTTGCCGGAGGCGATCGTGGAGGGCTGCCGTGGTGGCTTCTTCGACGCGATGGGATGTGTCAGACATGCAGCCAAACTGGGCCAGATGCTGTATCCAGCGCAGCAGCGTCACGACAATCGTGGCAATGACCACCAGGGTGACAAAAAAGAGAATCACCCGCCCCTGGGTGCCATAGGCGCCCATGCCGAGAGCGATGATGCCCACCAGGCTGTAAAGAAAGGAGCCAATAAAGGTCGCCAGCACATTCTGCGTTGTGCCATCTTCAAGCAACAGCACCGTAGCGCGTGGCGTCACGCTGCTGCTGGCAGAGTTATAAGCCGTAACCACGATATTGAGCGAGAAAGTGGTGACGGCCAGCATACTTGAGGCGAGTATCGTCAGGATCTTATCGACTGCGTCACTGCCCACAATCCCTGATACCGAAACTGGTATAAAGGGTTTAAGGGCGATAGCGACAAGGGCAGTGATAATCGCCAGCAGCGCGAATAATGAACTGCGAAACCAGAGCTGTCGGGTCAGCCGGAGAAGAAGCCACCGCGTTTTAGACATCATGTCACCTTTTTAATCAGTTTATCGTCGCGGTTTCGCATCAGGCCTTCGTCCGCTGTCCTCATAAAACCACTCTGTCGCCTCTCTTTTCTGACCAATGGACCGGGCAGACGCCTCGCTTACAGAGCTCGCTGGTTGCAAGGTAAGAATAGCCACGGATTGGCGCATTGACACCCGCGCGCCCTGCGCGGAAAGGGGCTGACCTGTGGCAAGCGGGGTTGATCGGTCATGGCATTCGTTTATAGTAACGGGTCTGTCTGGTCAGCTTTTCGCTCTGATCAGATATCACGGCCCGCGTTCAGAACAGCATTGCGCGGGATGACTTCCGTCCTGAAGGCACGCTGCTGCCGTAAAGGAGAACCCAAAATCATGCGTCTTACGCCACCCTGAGTCTTACCCCTCCTCTGTCGCACTGAGCCCGCTCAGCTGCGCGCCCTGAACATCCCGTCTGCGGATGGAACTTTTCGTATCTGAAAATTATTGCCCCTGCGGGCTGACTTTATTCAAAATCTGAGAAATTATTATGCTGCTGTCCTCGACGCGTAAGGACTGGCTGGGTAACGTCCGTGGTGACGTCCTTGCCGGTATTGTTGTCGCGCTCGCGCTTATTCCGGAAGCGATCGCTTTTTCCATCATTGCTGGTGTCGATCCCCAGGTCGGCCTCTATTCCGCCTTCTGTATTCCCATCGTCATGGCCTTCTTTGGTGGCCGCCCGGCGATGATCTCTTCCTCAACCGGTGCGATGGCACTGCTGATGGTCACGCTGGTTAAAGACCACGGACTGCAATATCTGCTTGCGGCCTCTGTGCTGACCGGCGTGTTCCAGCTGATAGCCGGATACCTCAAGCTCGGCAGCCTGATGCGCTACGTGTCGCGCTCCGTGGTGACCGGCTTCGTGAATGCACTGGCGATACTGATATTTATGGCGCAGTTACCGGAGCTGACGCATGTCACCTGGCACGTCTATGCGCTCACGGCTGCCGGGCTCGGCATTATTTATCTCTTCCCGTACCTGAATAAAACGATTCCTTCCCCCCTGGTCTGCATCATCGTGCTGACCGCTATCTCTGTCTGGCTGCACCTGGACGTTCGCACGGTGGGCGATATGGGTAAACTGCCTGACAGCCTGCCGGTGTTTCTCATTCCGGATATCCCGCTTAACCTTGATACCCTGCTGATCATTCTGCCGTACTCGGCGGGGCTGGCCGTGGTAGGGCTGCTGGAATCTATGATGACCGCCACAATTGTGGATGATATGACCGACACAGCGAGTGACAAGAACCGCGAGTGCAAAGCACAGGGTATTGCCAATATCTGCACTTCGTTTATTGGCGGGATGGCGGGCTGTGCCATGATTGGCCAGTCGGTAATCAATGTTAAATCGGGTGGGCGGGGACGGCTTTCGACGCTTACGGCGGGCGTGGTGCTGCTGTTGATGGTGGTATTTCTGCGCAACTGGGTGTCGCAGATACCCATGGCGGCGCTGGTTGCGGTGATGATTATGGTTTCTATCGGCACCTTTTCATGGCAATCCCTTGCGAACCTGCGCACCCACCCGCTTTCAAGCAGCATTGTGATGCTGGCGACCGTGGCCGTGGTGGTCGCCACCCATAATCTGGCCTTTGGCGTGCTGACCGGGGTACTGATTGCATCACTGAACTTTGCCACTAAGGTGGCCCACTTTATGGCCGTTTCCTCTGCCGTAGAGGGCAATACCCGCACCTATACCGTGAGCGGACAACTCTTCTTTGCCTCAGCTGACCGGTTTACCCGCTATTTCGATTTTCGCGAGAAGCTGGATCGTGTGGTGATCGACGTGACGCACGCCCACTTCTGGGATATCACCGCAGTCAATGCGCTGGACCGCATTGTGATTAAGTTTCGCCGAGAGGGCACCGACGTCAACATCAGGGGAATGAACGACGCGACCCAGACTCTCGTTGACCGGTTCGGCGTGCATGACAAACCTGAAGAGGTAAAAAAGCTGATGAGCGGCCACTAATTCATTGATGATTTATGGTGATACAGGATCGGCTTCCAGCCGTATCATCACATAAAAGCAGAATGCCGTGGCGATTACCACGGCATTGGATTGTAACCACTTAGCAGCCTGAAGGTCTGGATGGTTGCCCTGGATAGCGTTGCTGCAGTATCGGCAATGGTAAAGCGGTAAGAGTGATCCTTTATCAGGGGGCTGAGATCGGTACAGGCAATCAGAAGCGCCTCTGCCTCAAGCCTTTCCACTTCAGCGACTAACGCCTTCCATCCTGCCTGCACCTCAGCATCGTGGAAGCCTTTTGCTTTCACTTGCCCGATTAAAGCTGTGGTCATTTCATGAGGCCGCTGTGAATCAATCATCTCGCGGCCAGACGCTTTTATGCGTGCCTGATAGAAACCGGCTTCGAGGGTAGGTTCTGTCGCCAGTAGTGCGATTCTGCTGGCTTCTGCGGGTAGCGACGCCAGGGCACTCTCTGCAATATGAAGAAGGGGAATATCTCCACAGGCCTTTTTCATTTCGGCGAAATAGCGGTGTGCAAGATTACAGGGAACGGCTATCAGGCTGACTCTGGCCTTAACGAGGTCGGCAATGCCCTCCTGCAGGGCGGTAACCATAGCGTGATCGTCAATGTCTCTGCCGGGCCAGAACGGGGTCGGCAAAGAGATGATATGCATTTTAGGAAAATCCAGATCATATTTTGCACCATAGCCCAGCTGGCACTCTGTCACCAGCATATCAATGAACGGGGCCGTAGAACGGGGTCCCATACCTGCAAGTACACCTATAGAAACCGTCACGCCAGCGTCTCCTTTCCTTAATTCTCTTTCCGGATACCCGGACCTTCCTGAGTAATCAGCATCATTGAAGGGTGACATTTCCGTTATCTCTTTACCAGAGTTCACACGCAGCAGGGTGATGGCGGATCAAAGACTGCGCTGCCCCGCAGATTGCTCGTGGTGGCTAATTCTGCACACTCTCTCTATGATGACTTTTTTCCGACTCTCTGTCGGGAACGATCAACGACTCAGGGAAGTATCTTCGCGATGACCATGTTAAATGACCTCGATCTGCGTCAGCTGGAGGCCTTCTCGGCGGTAATTTCTGCGGGCAGCGTCACGGCGGCAGCTAAAGCACTGAACCGCTCGCAGCCCGCTGTTTCCCGTCTGATTCAGGAGCTGGAGCAGTCGCTGGGCTACCCCCTGTTTATCCGCAACGGCCCACGCATTCATCCCTCTGAAGAGGCGTTACAGCTGCATCAGTATGTGCAAAAAGCACTGCTCTCTTTGCAGCAGATCCGCTTACGCGCCCAGGAGATTGCGCATCAGCAGCATCGCCCGCTCAGTATTGCCGCGACCCCTGCGCTGGCGGCCGGGTTACTGCCGCAGGCGCTGGCGGCACTGAACCTGCAGAACAAAGTCCAGATCATCAGTGAATCTGCCGTCCAGACGGCGCACGCGGTGATCACCGCAGAGGCTGACATCGGTTTATGCAGTCTGCCTCTGGAACATCACGCGGTTGAGCTGCACTGGATTGGACAGTCGCAGTGCGTCGTGGCCCTGCCGGAAGAGGATGAGCTGGCGGCGAACCGGGAGCTTTCGCTGAGCCAGCTGGCAGGCCGCCGGCTGATCGCTCCTTTCAGCCCGCAGCGCTTACGCGGACGCTATGAAAAAGCGCTGAAAAAGGTCAGGGCCCCGCTGCTGGAAACCATTGAAACCAACTCCTCGGCCAATATCCTGGGCTGCGTGCGGGCTGGATTAGGTGTGGCGATCCTCGAACCGGTAACGGGCTGGGGCATGCCGCTGGCCGGTGTGGCAATCCGCCCGATTCAAGAAGATATTCCTTACTTCTTTGGCGTCATCACCCCGCAGGGCCGCCAGATTTCCAGTGCGGCCCAGGCGCTGGTGGAGGCCCTGGCCGATGCTGCCGCACACCTGTTGCCGGGATTTGAACGTCTGACAGCCAGTGAACATCCCCGCATCATGCGTATTATCAACCAGAATTAACACCGCCTCTCACGGTCACCCGGCAGGGTGACCTCTCGTCCTGCCAAAATCAACAGATACCCGTCAGGGTTAACCAGACGCAGGCTTCTGAATAATTCCTGTAATTTCAATGCTTATAACTTATGCGGCATAAGATATAAGAAATCCATTGGTCAATGGGTGAGCGTGCTTCTTGACTCCGATTTGGGGCAAGAGGAATATGCGAAAACTGAGTTCTTACTATGCGTTATGATGATTCTTATCCGCTTACTATGTGTTTTTAAGATAATAAAAAGCAGGGTCATCGGCGCGTTTTAATCGTTTTCGCCCGCTATCCGGCGATCGCTGACACCAGGGAAATCTCTATATGACGTATGCCGCCAAAGGCCTTGCCGCGCTTGAAGCTCAGCTGCAGCAGGATCTGGAATGTCTGGAACTGCCCGCCAAATCCTGGGTGCCGGAGCGCACCTGGCAGGGGGCGCCGGTTCGCGATGTCGTGGTCATCGGTGCCGGTATGTGCGGTCTGGCTGCGCTCGCTAAATTACAGCTCACCGGCATCAGCAATGTGGTGGCGTATGACGCCGCACCGGCAGGGCGGGAAGGCCCCTGGGTGACCTTTGCACGCATGGAAACCCTGCGCTCGCCGAAAACGCTGCAGGGCCCGGCACTGGGTCTTGCACCGCTGACCTTCCGCGCATGGTTTACGGCGCAGTGGGGCAAGGAAGCCTGGCAGGCGCTGGATAAAATCCCTAAAGCGCAGTGGATGGATTATCTGATCTGGTATCGCAGGGTGCTGAATCTGCCGGTGCAGAACAACGTGCGGGTCTGCACTATCGCCCAGGCCGGAGATGTCATTGCGCTGGATCTGGACGGCGCCGAAACCGGCCGTGTTTACACACGCCGTCTGGTGCTGGCTACCGGACGTTCAGGACTGGGCGGGTTTGCCGTTCCGGATTTCCTGCAGGGTATTGATCGCCGGTTCTGGGCACACTCCGCCGATGAGATCGATTTTGCGGCGTTACAGGGCAAACGCGTGGCGGTGATTGGTGCAGGCGCGTCGTCAATGGATAACGCCGCCACCGCACTGGAGCAGGGTGCCGCAGCGGTCGATCTGCTGATCCGGCGCAAGGCGATGCCGCGTATCAACAAGATGACCGGCATCGGCAGCCAGGGGGTAATACACGGCATGCACTCTCTGCCGGATGCGTGGAAATGGAAGTTTGTCGACTACACCGCCGCGACACAAACGCCGCCGCCGCGCGCGTCAACCCTGCGCGTTTCCCGTCATGACAATGCACGTTTCTTTCTCGACTGTGCCATTAACGCCGTCAGGCAGGAAGCAGAGGGCCTGGTGATTGAAACCACCCAGGGCGCACTGCGCTACGACTTCCTGATTGCCGCCACCGGTTTCACCAACGATTTCCACGGGCGGCCGGAGTTTGCTGCCATCGCGCCGCATATCCGCAGCTGGGCCGACGGCCGCTATCAGCCAGAGATGGGGCCAGCACGTCAGAACC
This sequence comes from Pantoea sp. GM_Pan_3, assembly GCF_026541045.1. NCBI lineage: Bacteria > Pseudomonadati > Pseudomonadota > Gammaproteobacteria > Enterobacterales > Erwiniaceae > Pantoea > Pantoea sp. GM_Pan_3. Next base: position 151,171 of record NZ_JALNVA010000004.1, read on the forward strand.
TGCTGGACGCGCCGGATCTGGGGCCTTTCTTTGAGTTTCGCGAAGTGACGCCGGGGGCCTGCCCGATGCTGGCACACATCCACTGCTTTAACGATGCCGCGATGCTGACGCACGGCAAAGTCTCCGGCGATATTCCGGCCGTGAGTGCGGGGGCCGATCGTCTGGTGCGCGGCATAACGGCCTCGCTGTTTGCCGAGGATGTCGAACAGCACTTCGCCAGTTTACAGGCTTATGACACCCCTGAATTGCAGGGCGATGAATGGGTGGATTCAACCCCACAACTCAAACAGGAGAACGCGTTGTGATCGACGTTATTGATCAGGCAGCGGGATTAACACCCGATGAGGCGTTGTATCAGACGCGCCGCCTGCGCCCCGAATTTGTTGAGGGTGCAGAAGCGTGCCGTCTGTCCGTGCTGGCGCCCGAAGATGAACAGGGTTTACCGGCGGATCTGCGTCTGGCGCTGGCCCAGCGCATGGCACACCATAACGACGATGCCGCGCTGCAACGGGATTACCAGGCTCAGCTGGCGGCGTTAAATCCGTCTGACGTGCTGCTGACCCTGGCCGCGGGCGGTGGGGTGAGTGAAGAGCCGCTGGCAACGATTGTGCGCCATGCCGATCTGGTGACGCAGCAACCCATTCAGGCGACCGAACAGCATATCCGGCTGCTTGAGCAGGCCGGGTTAAGTAATCCGCAAATCGTCGCGCTCTCGGAACTGATCGCCTTTGTTAACTTCCAGACGCGCGTCGCGGCTGGCTTACGCCTGATGAGGTCCGCATGATTCCGTCAGTTAACCTCAAACCACTGCACTGGCATCCCTATATCACGCCGGTCGAGGTTGAACAGGCGACACCGGCGCAGCTTGATGCGATGAAGGTGACGCCCTCCAACAAGAAAATCTCAGAGTACGTGCGCACGCTGGTACACGATCCCGAAAGCTACACCGCCCGCACCGGCCTGTTCAACGCCATTATGTATGTTGAAGGGGGACTGGACCGCGCGGATCGAGAGCTGGGCGCGCTCGGTGCATCCATCGTCAACGGTTGTCGTTACTGTGCGGTGGTGCATGCGCGCCGTCATGCCCAGCTGGCCGGGAATGACGCGGTGGTCAGTGCGGTCTACTTCGACAGGGCCGATGTATTAGGTGAACGCGACGCGGCGATCTATCACTTTGCCCGTCGTTTATCGGTCACGCCCTCTGAGGCGACGCCGGACGATGTGGCCGCTCTGCGCGCTGTCGGCATGAACGATCAGGAGATCCTCGATCTCATCCACGCCATCGCCATCTTTGGCTGGGCCAACCGTCTGATGCATGTGCTCGGCCATGCTGACCTGAACAAATAAGGGCTGCACCGGATGTTAGAACTCAACAATATTACGCTCGCTTACGGCAGCAACCCGATTCTTAAAGGCGTCGACCTGTCGGTCAAACGTGGCGATGTGGTGTCGATCATCGGGCCAAGCGGCACCGGGAAAACCACGCTGCTGCGCTGCATCAACTATCTGGCGAAACCCTCCGCGGGGACGATTCAGCTCGATCAGATCCGCATGGATTATCAGTCTCCCGACAAAGCGGCGATTCAGGCGATCCGTCTGCGTACCGCCATGGTGTTTCAGCAGTTTAACGTCTTCAAGAACATGACGGTGCTGGAGAACGTGATGGACCCGCTGATCGTCATCCAGCGTAAAACCCGGCAGCAGGCGCGCGACATCGCCGTGCAGGAGCTGGAGCGCGTAGGCCTGGGGGCGAAGCACCATCACTATCCGTCACAGCTGTCTGGCGGGCAGTTACAGCGTACCGGTATCGCCCGGGCGCTGGCAGTTCGTCCCGACGTGATGCTGTTTGATGAACCGACCTCATCGCTCGATCCTGAGCTGGTGGGGGAAGTGCTTAAAGTGATCAAAGATGTGGCGTCATCCGGCATTACCTCGCTGCTGGTGACGCACGAAATGCAGTTTGCGAAGAGCATTTCGAACCGCATCGTGTTTATGGATCAGGGTGTGGTGGCTGCGCAGGGGACGCCAGCAGAGATGTTTGATAACCCCACGCTGCCGCGCCTTGCCCAGTTCCTCAACTCAGAAAAAGTATTCTAATAAACACAGGAGTCAGAGACATGCCTGCAATCAAAACCACATTACGTCGCCTGGCCGCGCCTGGCATCATCGCACTGGCCCTGATCAGCGGTAACAGCTTTGCGGATGCCGTTCGCACCATTAAGATCGCCACCGCAGCAGAGTCCAAACCCCTGTCATGGGGCGCAATCGGCCATGAGCCACAGGGCTACGAGCCGGACGTGCTGAGAGCGATCAACGCGAAACTGCCGCAGTATAAATTTGTGATGGAAGGCGCGGCGGATATCGCCCAGGAAACCGGTCTGGTGACCGGCAAATATGACATGGCGACGGGCGGATATTATAAAGCGCCTGCCCGCAGTAAACAGTTCCTGATCCCCGATGCACCGATCGGTGCCAGCCTGATGAAGATTTACAGTCGCAGCGACAGCAACATCAACAGCATGAAAGATCTGGTCGGTAAGAATATCGTGCCGGTGACCGCAGGCGGTGGTGTCTATAAGTTTGTCACCCAGTGGCAGCAGGAAAATCCGAACGACAAAATCACCATCAAAGCGTCCAGCGCGGGTGTGCCTTACCCGGATCGCCTGAAAGAGGTGCAGAACGGGAAATATGACGCGCTGATCCTGCCGTCAAATCTGGGTGAGCAGACGGTCATCGACAACCAGAAGCTGGCGATCAAAGCCAGTGAGCCGGTGGTGATTAACAACACCTATGTGCTGATCCACCGCTCCGCTGAGAATCAGGCGCTGAGTGATGACATCGCTCAATCGTTAAAGGCGCTGAAAGCGGATGGCACGCTGGATAAGCTGGCGCAGAAGTGGTTTGGCGAAGACGTGACGAAGTACATGAAGTAACAGATTCACTGCGCCCGGTGTCAGATCGGGCGCAGGCTGTCCTTTTTAGCAGGAGTGTTTCACCGTGAATCTATCCTCCATGATCCCAGAACTGCTGTCGGCGCTGCCTCTGACGCTCGGCATCATGTTTGTGGCGATGATTATCGGGTTCTTTCTGGCGCTTATCGCCACGTTTTTCCGCGTGCGCCGTCTTCCCGTGATCAGCCAGCTGGCCGATCTCTATGTCTCCTACGCGCGCAGCGTGCCCGTGGTGCTGCAGCTGTTTGTCGCCTTCTACGGCATGCCACTGATTACCGATAACTTCGGTTTTCGCGACTTTTTTACCGCCAACGTGGCGGCGATGATCGGCCTGAGCCTCTATCACGGGGGTTACCTGTCGGAAGTGATGCGCCCGGCCTATCTTGCGGTTGAGCGTGGTCAGCACGATGCCACCGACAGCCTGGGCTACAGCTTCCGCCAGAAAATGCTGCGTGTCATCGGCCCACAGGCGGTGCACTTTGCGCTGCCGGGCTACGGCAATGCCATTATCTATCTGATTCATAATGTGGCGCTGGTGATGTACATCGGTGCAGCTGATGTGATGGCAACCGCGCACCTGATTATGGAACGCGATTACAACCAGTATCAGTTCGGCACCTATCTGGTGCTGGCCGTGCTCTATTCACTGCTGTGCGGTGTGGCGTGGCTGGTTATCCGCTTCTTCGAACAACGTCATGCGAAGTACAGCGCTAAGTCTGCACCGCGCGTGAAGTTCACCACCAGCGTCTGAGCAGGGGAGAAAAACTATGTTTGATGCTGAGGTGTTACTGCCGGACTTCTGGAGCATTCTGGATGCGGTGCCGGTAACGCTGCTGATGGCAGTGACGGTATTCATCTGTTCGACGCTGCTGGGCGGACTGTTTGCCTTTATTGAGCATCAGCGCATCCCGGTGCTGCGGCAGCTGGTCATCGCCTATAAAATTGCCTTCAAAGGTGTGCCGATGGTGGTGGTGATTTTTCTCGCCTACTACGGTCTGCCCCTGGCGCTCCACTTTGTCGCCACGCTGTCCGGAATAGCGGTTAATGTTCACTCGCTGCCGAACTGGGTCATCATCATTGTGGCGCTCAGTGCCTGCGTAGCGGCGTTCCAGGCTGAAGTGTGGAAAGGCGCGCTGAATTCGTTCGACAGCGGTCAGTCGGATGCCGCCTTATCGCTCGGCTACAGCGGCGGACAGCTGTTCCGTCGGGTGATGTTTCCACAGATCATCGTGGCGGCAATCCCCGACCTGGCGAATGCGTTTATGGTGATCATGAAAGCCCTGTCGCTGGCGTTTGCCATCGAGGTGGTGGATATTTTTGCTCAGGCCCAGTTAACGGCAGCCCTGAACTTCTACTATCTCGAAGCCTTCCTGATTGCGGCAGCGTTCTACATGGTGATTGCCTATGTGGTCACGAAAATTGCCGACAGGATCGAGGCCGCACTCCGCGTGCGCACCTGATGATTATTGCGTTGTCATGAAAGGGCCGCCCGGTATATGCCACACCGGGCGGCCTGCATCGGTTAAACGCGGGATCGCCGATTTTAATCAAATGGGGCACTACGCAGGCCGGACTCTGGCTTTAGTGGGATGTCCGTCGCGGCCATCATCATGCGTGTGATCAGGATCGGGCTCAATCAGCACGATAAAATCCTCTCCTTTTCCGTCGCGCGGCAACGTAATTAAATCGCCTGCGCGGGGTTTCGCGTCAAAGTCATGCTCTTCTTCCACGCCTGTATCTTCAAAAACCACCGTAATTTTCATTTTCGCGTCCTCTTTCTGATGAGCTGCGTCGTGACCTCAGTATTCGCTGACGCTGACCAGAATAAGAGTAGCGCATCCTGAAAATAGCCTGAGCGGCCTGCCCGTAACACACTATCCTTTGCAGAGGAGGTGACTATGTGTGGACGGTTTGCGCAGTACAGCAGCAGAGATGAATACTTTGACGCACTGGGGCTGACGCCCGATGAGGTCATTTACGATCCGGAACCGATAGGGCGCTACAACGTTGCGCCTGGAACAAACGTCCTGCTGCTCAATGAGCGGGAGGAGGAGATCCACTTTGACCCGGTCAACTGGGGTTATGGTCCGGAGTGGTGGCACAAGCAGCCACTCATCAATGCGCGGGGTGAGACGGCTGCCACAGGGCGTATGTTTAAACCTCTCTGGGAGCATGGACGCGCCATTGTTCCGGCAGATGGCTGGTTTGAGTGGAAGCGGGACGGCAAAGCAAAACAGCCCTATTTTATCTGCCACAAAAAGCAGGAGCCGCTGTTCTTTGCTGCGATTGGCAGGGCGCCTTACGGCAGGGATCACGGGCGCGAGGGGTTTGTCATCGTAACGGCCGCGAGCAATCAAGGCATGGTCGATATTCATGACCGTCGCCCGCTGGTTTTGCGTGCCGATGCAGTACGCGAATGGCTGAGTGCAGAAACCACGCCAGAACGTGCGCAGGAGATCGCACGTGACGCAGCCTTACCTGAGACGGCCTTTACCTGGCATCCTGTTACCCGCAAAGTCGGCAACATTCATAATCAGGGTAAATCCCTGATTGAGGCGATTGAACCTGACTCAGTCGGAAACGCAGATTGAATTCATTTCCGGATTGCGTCCCGCGCCGCTGGCACAAATTCAGTAAAATGTAATTTCATCGATTCGGGATTGCTCCTGGCCCTCTGACAGATTGCCGCATTTTAAGGGAAGCGGTACTTTGCTGGCACAGTTCATTTATCTGCGATTCATAACAACTGCTGGCCCGGATTCAGGAAACGTCTAATGAAAATTCCAGCCTGACGTTTTTATCTCGGTCATGATTTTTATTTTTTGCCGCTTACGCTTTATTTCTGAAAAGCAGCCTGTGATTTTCTTCTTTTAGCGCCACTCTTGCTGATTTTATGCGTAGCATCATGCTCGTAAGATTATTTAACATGCTGATCAGGCAGCAGGTTATCTGAGTTATTGACGGGACTAAGAATCGTCTTAAAAGCTCATGGAAGAAACTATACAGTGAATTTTGGCCCGGTACAGATATCAGGGTGAAGCTATTGCTTATAAAGACTATATATTTATTTTTAATCGAAACGGGAATAATCAGCGCGATTATTCCCTGAAGAAATTAATAATAAAAAGTTGTGTTTAAACACCATTCAAACCACGCTTGTTGAGTCCTTAACATTTAAAGTGAGATGAATATGGAAAAGCACAGAGGCGGATCGGGTAATTTCGCAGAAAATCCCCAGCGGGCTTCAGAAGCAGGGCGGATTGGCGGAAAAGCCAGTAGTGGAAATTTTAAAAATAACCCTGAACGGGCCGTTGAAGCGGGACGTAAAGGGGGTTCAGTGAGCCGTCGCGGTAAAACGCAGGAAACCCGTGCCTGACTCCGCTATTGCTGCACGGTATTCAGATCTATTTTGTCCGGAACTTTGTGCCGTGCAGAGTTCATTTTCTCCCGCCCTGTTCAGGAGCACACAATGCAATATACAAAAACGGTGAAAGGGCTGCTGGCTGTCTCAGCAGTGGTGACCCTGTTCTCTACTGCCAGCGTGCAGGCTCAGACGCAGACAAGCACACCGCAAAGCGGTAATCCCGCCTCCTCCGCATCGAACGGAAAACTCAGCGCCGGCGACCAGAAAGCGGTTAAAGAGATGGCGCAGGCCAATATCAATGAAATTGCCGCCGCAAAAATCGCGCTCAGTAAGTCGCAAAGCGCTGACGTTAAGGCCTTCGCTCAGAAGATGGTTGCCGATCACGGCGCTGCCCTGACCAAAGTGCAGACGGTCGCTCAGCAAAAAGGGGTCGCGCTACCCACTGAGCCGGATGCCACCCATAAGGCGATGGCCCTGGAACTGGAAAAGCAGAGCGGCGGGGCATTTGACAAAATGTATATGGAAAATGCCGGCCTGAAAGACCATAAAATGGTGCTGTCAACGCTGGAAAGTGATGCTAAGACGATAAAAGATCCGGATGTAAAAGCGCTGGCCGACGCGCATACCCCGGTTGTTGAGCAGCATCTGAAATCTGCCCAACAGATGTCGCAGTAACCGGCTCAGGTTATTGAGTAAACAGCGTGCCGGGTGGGCAGGGCGTCCGGAAGAGTGGACGCCATTTGTCGCGATGTACCGGCCGGAAAAGACGCTGTCTGTAACTCCTGCTACGCCCCTCATCCAGCTTCCTCTCTGAAGCACAGATGATTAAAAGAAAGACGCAAAGTCGTTTGACACCTCAGCCTACCTACTAGTAGATTCATTGCAGGCCCGGCGCGATTTATGGGTTCATCGTTCTGTCAGAGGCAAAACGTGAAGGATGACGCGCGGATGAGCGTTGACGTTAATTTCTGCAATGTTGAGTGTGTTAATGAATAAATTTTCTCTTTCTGACCGTCAGAAATTAGCGCGTCTGGCGATAATCGCTGTCATACCGTTACTGCTGATTGCGCTCTTACTGTGGGCGGGTGGCTGGCTGGACAGGTCGCGGCTGACATCGGATAAGCTGGTCACGGCTTTAGAAAAGTCGGGCGGCAGGCATCCAGGCTTTCGCCGCAATCATGCTAAAGGCGTCTGTATTCTGGGCGACTTTTCGGCAAACGGTAACGCCAGTGCCCTGTCGCGCGCCGCGCTGTTCGCGCCAGGGGTGACGCCTGTGGTGGGTCGTCTGGCAATTGCAGGCGGCAATCCCCATGCGCCTGACTATACGGTGCCGGTGCGCAGCATGGCGCTGGCCTTTTATCAGAAAAATGGTGAACAGTGGCGAACCGGCATGAGTGCAATGCCGTTCTTTCCGGTCCAGAGCGTGGAGGGTTTTTACGATCTGCAGGCCGCGACGCTGCCGGATGCCCGAACGGGTAAACCCGATCCCGCTAAAGTTCAGGCTTTTGTGCAGCAGCACCCGGAGATCAAACGCTTTTTTGGCTGGGCAAAGCAGGCAGTGCCTTCTTCCAGCTGGATAAGCGATCGCTTTAACAGCCTGAACGCCTTTAATTTTATCGATGCCGCAGGCCATTCCCATCTGGTGCGCTGGAGTATGGTGCCGCACGCTGACTATCAGCCGATAGCGGTAAAAGAGAAGGGGGACGCTGACTTCTTACGGAACGATTTGCAGCAGCGACTGGCACAGGGGCCGCAGCAGTGGGACCTGATCATCACCGAAGCGGATGCAGGGGATAAAGGCAATGATGCGTCAGTAGCGTGGCCAGAAGACCGCAGGAAGATCACTGCCGGAACCCTCACCATCCATACGATGACGGCTCAGCAGGATGGCGCGTGTAACGACATCAATTACGATCCGCTGATTTTACCGGATGGCATTGCAGCCTCGGATGACCCGCTTCTGAATGCGCGTTCATCTGCGTATGCCAAATCTTATAATGCTCGCACCCACGAACAGGCCGGGGCTCACTGATGAAACAGAAAAACACTTTTCACCCGGCACTGCGCATCATCCACTGGCTGATGGCCGCGGCCATCATGGCAATGCTGTTTATGGGTGTCGCTATGGTCTCCACGGTGTCGTCATGGCACAGCCTGCTGGTGGCCATACATAAACCGCTGGGTCTGATGATTCTGTTGCTGGTTATTGTGCGGCTCTGGCTGCGCTTCACTACCGCTAAACCTGCGCTGCCGGCCACGCTACCGGGCTGGCAGAAGGGGGTAGCGCATCTGTCCCACTGGGCGCTGTATGCCATGATGCTGGCTCAGCCTCTCATCGGCTGGGCGATGCAGTCGGCCGCTGGTTATCCCATTACCCTGGGTAACCGGGTGCTGCCGGCCATTTTTCCTGTCAGCAACGACGCCTATGCTCTGCTGCGGCCGCTTCACAGCTGGGTTGCTTTGGCCCTTTTCATGACGGTGATGTTGCATCTTGCCGCTGCCCTGTTCCATGGGTTGATACGCCGTGATGGGGTGTTCAGCAGTATGGCTGGCCTGAGTAAGCGTAAAGGAGGCGCGCCAGGCTCGCTTGACAACCCGCATGGCGGTCAGTAGGTTCAGGGCCGTTTACCGATTTGCCGTTAATTGATCCCAACTGCCGGAGCATGCATGAGTACCGAACGTTCACAGAAAGCCGAAGAAATAATGCACCATACCCGAATGCTGCTCACCTCCGGCGGATATAACAGCTTCAGCTATGCCGATCTGGCTGAGCGGGTAAAAATCCGCAAATCCAGTATTCATCACCATTTCCCCGCCAAAGCGGATCTGGTGCAGGCGGTGGTGAGTGATTATCGTCAGCAGGCACAGACAGGCATGGCGGCAATCAGTCAGCACTTCGCCGGAGATGCCCTGGGGGAGATTAACAGCTATGTGAACTTCTGGGCCACCTGCATAAAAGAGAACAACTCGCCTTTCTGTATCTGTGTGATGCTGGCTGTGGAGTTACCGGTTTTACCTGAAGAGGTCGCTCAGGAAGTGACCGGACATTTTAGCGATCTCACGGAATGGCTGACCGCCGTGCTCGACAGGGGAAATAAGAGCCACGTTTTTAACCTGCAGGAAAGTGCAGCAGCAGAAGCGAAATCGGTTATGGCGACGGTACATGGTGCGATTATTGCTGCACGCGCTTTTAATAATCCCGACATATTTTTGCAAATTGTCGAACCGGTAATAAAACGATTACTGAAAAGTCACTAATCGCGTCCGGGTAAATAGCCGCTTTTGCGGCACCTGTTACTATTTTCCAGCTTTCATTTAAATTCAGCGCGCTGCTGCTGAATTTTATTGCGGGCTATCCATAAGAACGGTTAATTATCCCCGGTAATTACATTATCCGGAATCTCTGCCATGCATCCGCTGGCGGACCAGATCGCTTTTGTCTCAGCAAACACGAGGAAGTTATTTATGACGACAGTTCGTGCTCTGCCATCATTACCTGTTCTCTCTTCATTCTGTTTTAGAATGAGTAACCAGCCTGACGCCATTGCAGCCGGTTTTCAGACGCAGTTGCAGAATCAGGTCCGGCTTTCACTGGCTCAAAAGGTCCCACTGCCCGCCGGGCAAAAAATAGCAATCGCTGCCACTCCCCAGCGTACGCACATTGATGCCCTTCTTGCGCAACTGCTGGCGGACAGAAAGCGAGTCACAGAGGCCGTCTGCCATGCGAATGAGCATCGTGAATCTGCTTCATTGCCGTGCCAGCTGATGAATAAAAATGAACTCGCGTTGAGATGTGACGCTGACGTTTATTCACTGATCCCGGACGAGCCGTTTGTCTGCCCGCCACCTTACCCGCCAGGAAGTGTGAGCCCGTTAACGCCGATTGTTATCTGGACTGCGCCTGAGATCGTCCGGTTCCCTGCTTTGAGCCCCAGAGGAGGGCCATTGCGAATACGCAGTGTTCGTCTGATAAACAAAGCCGGTTATCGCCGGAGAGAAATTAGCGAAAACGACCTGAATGATATTGCCCCGTCTCACTGAAACGCCTGGCTCTGAGTCAGTCAGCGCCTGTGAAAGTATTTACCTTCATATCAAACCGGAGAGTTATTATGCAGACCCCTCAACCATCTATTACGCACGCCCAGAACCAATGGCTTCAGTCTTATTACTATATCCGTGCGACCGCATCTGTTATCTGGATTTTACTCGCGGTGTTGATTGGTAAAGATCATCCCGGCATCGGAGCCGTTCTCTTTATTCTCTATCCGGCCTGGGATGCCCTGGCAAATTATTTAGATGCCAGTAAGTCAGGCGGATTAGCGGTAAATCCACCGCAGAAATTTAACCTGATTGTGAGCCTGATTGTCGCGGCGGCCATTATCTGGTCACTCTCCGTCAGCATAAATGCGACCATCAAAGTCTTTGGTATCTGGGCAATATTTTCGGGCCTGCTTCAGCTTTCGGCGTCCCTCCGCCGCTGGAACTCTTCCAATGGGCAGTGGGCGATGATTTTAAGTGGTGCGCAATCTGCGCTGGCGGGCATTTTTATGTTCAGGCAGGCGAGCAGTGATATGCATCTGGATGTCACCACGGTTGCCCCCTACGCGGCGTTTGGCGTCTTCTATTTCCTGATTTCCGCCATCACGCTGACTCTTAAAAATGGTCGCAGGCGTAAAGTGACGGTGTAGCTACCTGACGCCGTCATGCACTGTCAGTCGGGTTCCGGGGCCAGCATCGTTTCTGCAAGATCAAGCAGGGCACGCAGCCGGTCCATATGACGGAGGTCCTGATGATAGCCTGCCCAGATATCCCTTGAAGGCGGCATATCTGGCGTGGCAATGCGCTGCAGGCCCGGCGTGGCGTCGCCCAGTGGCTGAGGCAGCACGGCGACGCCCATCCCGCGCAGGCACATCTGCGCCTGAACAGCCCGGCTGGTGCTTTTGAATGCCGGGGCCGACTGCGGAAACCGTTCCAGAAGCCAGGAAACGTCAGGAAAGTGTGACTGTGCGCTGTTCATCAGGATTAGCCCCACCGACGAGGGGGCGCTTAACAGCGCCTCCGCCTTCTCTGGCGTCCCGTAAAGGGCATAAGGCACGCTCATCAGACGTCGCTGAACGATGTCGGGATCGGTAAAAGGCACAATTCGAAATGCGACGTCGGCATCGCGGCGCGACAGATCGAGCAGGCGAAAGCTGGCGATCACCTCCGGCACGATCGCCGGATGACGGCGCGTCAGTTCGCTCAGAACCGGTGCCAGCACGTAGTTAGTAAACCACTCTGCCGCTGAGATACGTAAAATCCCTTCAAGGCGTTCATGATTTCCGGCCAGGCGTCGCTCCATCGCCAGCGCCGAATTTTCCATCGCTTCGGCCAGTTTCATCACGCCGTCACCGGCATCGGTCAGCACCAGGCCATCCTGTGTCCGGCGAAACAGTGCCTGCTGCGCCTCATCCTCCAAGGCCTTTATGCGGCGTCCTACCGTCGGATGACTCACGCCCAGACTCAGGGCCGCTTTCCCGTAAGAGCCGTTACGCATGACGGCTAGAAATACCTGAACATCACTCCACTCCACAGCCGCGCCCCTCCGTACAAAAATGAACATCGAATATACAAAAGTGTCAGTTCTCAAACAACTTTGAAGGTATCAACATAGCTTTTATCGGGTCGCCGCAGGCGTCTTTATCAGGAAGCTAACTATGAAGAGATTAAAAGACAAAGTCGCTCTTGTTACCGGTGGTTCAAAAGGTATCGGAGCCGCAATAGCCCGTCAGCTGGCCGCCGAGGGGGCGAAAGTGGTTGTCAGTTACCTCTCAGACAGAGAGGGGGCTGAGCAGGTGGTCGCCGCTATCGACGCGGCCGCGGGTGAGGCGCTGGCTGTGGCGGCCGATGTCACCAGCCAGGCCGGCGTTGAAGCTCTGGTCAGCACCACGCTCGCGCATTACGGACAGCTGGATATTGTGGTGAACAACGCCGGTGTTTATCAGTTCGCTGCCATTGAGGAGAGCACCGAAGCGCTCTATCGCCGCCAGTTCGACATCAATGTTCTGGGGCCGTTGTTAGTCACCGCGGCGGCCGTCCCTTACATGGGCAGGGGAGGCAGCATCATCAACATCAGTTCGTTTGTCACCCGCGTCTTCATCGCCGAAAGCGCCATCTACAGCGGGGCTAAAGGCGCGATAGATGCCATCACAGGGGTTCTTTCAAAAGAGCTCGGCCCGCGCGGCATCCGGGTAAATGCGGTCAATCCCGGTCTGATCGAAACAGAAGGAAGTCACAGCGCTGGCGCAATGAATTCAGTGTTTCAGACGTGGAATGAAGCGCAGACGCCGCTCGGCCGTATCGGTCAGGTGGACGATGTTGCACCGATCGTCTCTTTTCTCGCTTCAGAGGAAGCGGGCTGGATAAACGGTGAAGTGATACTGGCCTCCGGCGGTATGCGCTGATTGTCGCGCCGCTGGGCTGACAGAGGCGACACGCCCCTTCCGATCCCTTGCTTCATGTCCCTGACGGGGGACGTTTCCATTTTCTAAGGAGTGATTAATGTCCATACATCACATCCCGCAGGCCGAGCCACGTCGCTGGGCCATGTTTATCATTTTACTTGTCGGCGCTTTCCTGCCGCCGCTCGATTTCTTTATCGTCAACGTGGCACTGCCCGCGATTCAGCATGAACTGTGTACGTCATCCTCGGCGGAGCAGCTGGTGATCTCCTCCTATGCCGCGGTGTATGCGGTGACGCTGATTACCGGAGGACGTCTGGGTGATATTTATGGTCGTGGAAAGATGTTCTTTCTGGGGCTGATCGGTTTTGCCGCTGCCTCTGTGCTGTGTGGTTTTGCCTGGTCACCCTGGGTTCTGATTGCCGGACGCCTACTGCAGGGGGTGACAGCCGCCATTATGGCCCCGCAGGCGCTGGCTTCCGTTCAGGCTATTTTTCCTGAAGCGGAGAGACCGCTGGCGCTGAGTATTTATGGTGCCGTGTTTGGGCTGGCTTCTGTTATCGGGCAGGTGCTCGGGGGCATTCTGATTCAGGCCGATCTGTTTCATCTCGGATGGCGGGCAATTTTTCTGGTTAACCTGCCGGTAGCGCTGCTGGTTGTTGTTTTTGGCCTGCCGCTGCTGAAGGAAACGCGTGCATCCTCCGCTCAGCGACTCGATCCTGTTGGCACACTGCTGGCAACGCTGACGCTGAGCGCGCTGATTGTTCCGCTGATTGAAGGCCGGGAGGCAGGGTGGCCCTGGTGGACGTGGCTGCTCTTTGTGACGGTCCCGCTGCTGGCCTCGGCATTATGGCGTTATGAGCATCGCCTCAGCCTGAAGGGCGGAACGCCACTGCTGAATCCGACTGTGTTGCGCGCGCCGGGCCTGGGGCAGGGACTGGTCATCGTTCTGCTGTTCTATTCGATTGGGACCTTCTTTCTGTTGTTTTCAGTTTATCTGCAGGGCGCGCTGCATCTGAACGCGCTGACAGCAGGCACGCTTTTTCTGCCCTTTGGTCTGGGATTTCTGATCGGGCCATTGCTCACCCCTTACCTGAGACGCTTTGTCGGCAATCTGCTCAGCGCCATCGGGATGGGATGCGAGACCGCGGGACTGGCGGGGCTGGCCTGGCTGATCGCCACGACGCAGACAGGCCACTCTCCCGCCATGCTGCCGCTCGCGGCGCTCCTTTTCCTGACGGGGCTGGGTCAGGGGCTGGCCATGCCAACGCTGGTGCGGATGGTGACAGGCCAGGTTGCGGCGCCGTTTTCAGGGATGATTGCGGGCGTCACCAGCGCCGCGTTACAAATCAGCACGGCGCTCAGCGTGGCCGTCATCGGCGGACTTTTCTACAGCCTGCTCGGCAGTGATAAAAGTGCAGCCGGGATTTCGCAGGCGTTTATCGTTGCGCTTTTGACGATGGCTGGCTGCCTGGCGGTGGGAGCAGGGCTGAGTATCCGCTTAATCCGGCGCACCTCCGGGCGCACGGACGTCTCAGCCAGCGTTTCCCTTCCATCCCGCCGTCGCGGAACCGGTTAGTCATCCGTCGAGCGCGTAACCGTTTCCCAGCGATCGATCTCCGCACTGAGTGCCGTCAGCTTCTGGCGCACTAAGTCCAGGGCATCACTGCCCAGCAACAGATGAGCGGGGGGATTGTGGCTTTCAATCAGCGCCAGTATGGCCCGGGCAGCCTTTGCGGGGTTGCCGCGTTGCTTTCCGCTCTTTTCTTCACGGGCCTGACGGATGGGGTCGAATAATGCGTCATAGTCCGGGATCGTGCGCGCGCTTCTTACCATCGAACGCCCCGCCCAGTCTGTGCGGAATGAGCCGGGGGCCACAGCGGTAACCGCGATATTAAAGGGTGCCAGCTCTTTGCCTAAGGTTTCTGAAATGCCCTCTAATGCAAACTTGCTGCCGCAGTAGTAGCTGATGCCGGGCAGGGTGATAAAACCGCCCATCGAGGTGATGTTAATGATATGGCCGCGACGGCGCTGACGCATGCCCGGCAGCAGAGCCTTGATCATCGCGACCGCGCCAAAGACATTAACGTCAAACTGGTGGCGCATCTCTTCCAGAGAAGACTCCTCCATGATGCCTTCGTGGCCGTAACCGGCGTTGTTTACCAGCACATCAACTTCACCGAAGGTAGACTCAATCTCCCTGACCACCTCATCAATACGCTCAGCCTCTGTCACATCCAGCAGACGGCCTGCCGCACGCGCAGGATCCAGCGCCTCAAATGCCTCCAGCGCGGCACGGTTACGCACCGTGCCGATGACCCGATGCCCGGCCCTGAGTGCCTCCTGTGCCAGAGCAAGACCAAACCCGCTGCTGACGCCTGTGATCAGGATTGTTTTTGCCGTTGTCATAACCAGAACCTCCATGAATTGTCGGAATTGCATGGTATTCTCTGTGGAGCCGGATTTTCAGGCCCTTTCTTCTCATTTTCTTGCCTGATCTTATGAGGTGCAGCGATGTCCGACATGATCACCCTGATAAAAGCCCTTGCCCCGCAGGAGGGCTACAACCTGACTGCGTTATCGGGTGTGCGCATTTTGCGTTCCGATCGCCCGCTGGCCAGAACGCCGGTGCTGTATGACCCCGGGATTGTGATTGTCTGTCAGGGCAGCAAACGCGGTTATTTTGGCCAGCAGACCTACATCTATGATGAACAGCACTATCTGGCGGTGTCCGTGCCGGTTCCGTTTACGATGGAAACCGACGCGTCAGCAGCGCATCCCCTGCTGGCCATTTATCTGCATCTGGATTTTCAGCTGGCCGCTGAGCTTATGTTGCAGATCGATCATCATGAGGCGCTGCACCCAGCAACCGCGCCACAGAGCATGATCTCCAGCCCGATGGATGAGCCGGTGAGGTCAGCTGTGGAGGGGTTGCTTAAGGTCCTGAACAATCCGCTTGAAGCTGAGATTCTTGGCCAGGCGCGATTGCGGGAGCTCTATTTCCGCGTACTGACCGGTGCGCAGGGTAATGCCATGCGAGCCGCGCTGGCGTTACAGGGGCAGTTCAGCAGGATAGGAAAAGTATTGCAGCGCATCCATGCCACCTATGCAGAATCCGTGACGCTGACTGAGCTGGCTCATGAAGCGGGCATGAGCGTGCCGACCTTTCATCTTCATTTTAAAGCGATCACCCGCTTGCCACCGATGCAGTATGTGAAATCGGTACGCCTCCACCAGGCGCGAATGCTGATGGTTCGTCAGCAGATGACCGCGGCCTCGGCCAGTTTCGCCGTGGGCTATGAGAGCCCTTCGCAGTTCAATCGTGAATTTAAACGCTTGTTTGGTCTGCCTCCGGCAGAGGAGATCAAACGCATGCAGAAACACTTTGCTGTTCCGCCTGCGCAGGACGCCTCAGTTTTCGTTTCTTCACACTGACGCCGGGCTGACACTATTTTCTGGCCACAATCCGCATTTCCACCAGCGCATTCTCCGGAATGAATTCCGACACGCCGATCGCAGACCATGCCGGATAGGGGGCCTTGATATAGGCATCTTTCACGCTGGAAAACAGGGCGATATGTTTTTTCAGGTCGATATGAAAAGTGGTCATCTCCACAATGTTGTCATAGGTTAAACCGGCAGCGTTCAGGTAGATGCCCAGCTTATAAAACGCATCATGAAATTGCTCGCCAGGATCTTTGCTTATCGGTTTGTCCTTACGCGCAGCGGTAACCCCTGAGAGATAGAATGTGCCATCGGATTCGATAACCGGAGAGAAGTGCCAGTCATGGTAATAGTGTTTAAAGTCTTCAGGGACGATGGGTTTTTTCATGATCTCTCACGCTGATGAGCTTAATGGTTCAGGTCTGTTCTGCATCCCGATCTCTGCTCAGAGGTCAAATCGGACCAGACCGGCTTAATCACCAGGTTAGCGCAAATGCAGGTTGCCGTCAGCTACACTCAGCATTCTTAACCCGCAAAAGGAAGAGAACATGAAAAAGTCACAGATGGCCCTGCTATCACTGCTGGTGGTTATGCCGTTGACGGCCATGGCGCAGAAAGCAGAGATGAACATGACGCACGACATGCCGGATTCTCCCGCATCAAAAGAGTACATGGCGGGCATGCAGAAGATGCATCACAACATGATGGCGGCAATGAAGGAGCAGGATCCTGACAGGGCCTTTGCCAGCGGCATGGCCGAGCATCACAAAGGAGCGATTGCTATGGCTGAAACGGAGCTGAAATATGGTAAAGATCCTGAAATGAGAAAGATGGCGCAGGAGATTATCAAAGCGCAGAAGGGTGAAATCGAACAGCTGGAAAAATGGCTGCAGAAATAATGGCTGAGATGGCGTGAAGCGCATTCACGTGATGATCTTCACAACGTTACCGCCAGAGAGTCTTGCTGCCGTTGCTGGTGCTTTGTTAAACCCGCAGGGCTGACTTGTGGGTTTAAGATTCAGGAGAGTGTGATGATCTGGCTCGTGACAAAATATGCGATAACGGCCTTTATGGTGGTACTGATCTCAGAAGTGGCAAAGCGCAGCGACCGGCTCGGCGGCCTGCTCGCGGCACTGCCGCTGGTGACCCTGCTGGTGCTTATCTGGATGAAGCTGGAAGGGCAGGCACAGGAAAAAATTGCCGCTCACGCCTGGTATACCTTCTGGTACGTGGTGCCGACACTGCCGATGTTTATCCTGTTCCCCTTTATTTACCCGCGTGCTGGCTTCTGGCTGACACTGCTCATCGCCTGCGCGATAACCGTCGTGCTGTTTGCCCTCTGGGCAATATTACTGAAGCGATTTGGAATCATTCTTCTCTGAATAAGTCTGCATGCGTTAATAAGCGCTGAAAAAGGCCATTCGACTTGCTGCCTTAATACCGGCATCTGTCACCATGAAGTGGCGGTAATTAAATCCTCAGACAGAATCAGAATGACTATTTTATGCGGCCAGTTTGCGTTAAAAAACCATTTCTTCATTGTCTGTCCGAACGTTAAAATAATCTTTTTCTTAAAGCAGGAAACGCTGCTTTGAGAGATCGTGAGATTGTTAACTTTGCCGCGTTAGCTAATATTTCAGAGACGCAATCGAAATTAAGGAATTCCATCATGCTTAAGCAACGTACTCTTAAAGCAGCCGTTGCGCTGGTTATAGGTTTGGCCGTCTGTGCTGCACCGGTTTATGCAAATCCTGGCAATGGCAATGGCAATGGCAATGGCAATGGCAACGGTCACGGCGGTGGTCAGGGTAACGGGAATCACGGGAACAATGGCGCGCACGGCAATAAAGGGCCGGGTAACGCAAAATCAAAAAACGAACATGGACATCGTAAAAATGCCGGGAAACCCGATCGCGTAGACGCCGACATCAACTTCTCTCGTGCACGGAGCCTTGCCGTCAACTATGGCCTGGTCGGCTATCAGTCCCTGCCACCGGGCATCGCGAAGAAAGTGGCACGCGGTAAACCGTTGCCGCCCGGCATTGCGAAAAAAGCGTTGCCCGCTTCCATGCTAAACGATCTGCCTTACTACCCGGGCTACGAGTGGCGAGCCGTGGGCGACGATTTAGTGCTGATTGCCCTGAGTACGGCAATCGTGACCGCCGTCATCAACGGTGTGTTTGATTAACCCCGTAACAGAGACTCCGCTCAACGCTGGCGGAGTCTTATCAGCCAGATTCATCGTCAGGTTGCAAAACGGGTGAGGGCAGGTAATACCTGAGAGATTAAACGCTGCGATAAGTTGTGTATTATTGTCAGGCTATCAGAACAGGCTAATCAGGAAAAAGCATGGACAGGGACACACTGGTTACACTTTTGAAATTCAAACGCTGGATTGATGCCGAAACCCTCAAAACGATTAAAGGCCTCAGCGACAATGCTGATGCACATAAACGTCATCTGATGTTAAGGCTGATGAACCACATCTATGTGACAGACATGATTTTCAGCGCCAATATTTCGGGCAAGCCGCACGGCTATACGGCCCTGAACACGCCTGAAACACCTACAGCAGAAGAGCTTGAAGTTAAAATGGCCGCCTGTACCAACGGCTATATTGAATATGTCAGCGCACTCTCTCCCGCCGATTTAGACGAAACAATTACATTCCGTTTTGTCGATGGAGGCGAGGGCAGAATGAGGGCCGTTGATATGCTGAATCACATGCTTTTGCATGGAAGCTACCACCGCGGCGCAACAGGCTGGTTAATCTCGGAGTGCGGCGGTGTTCCGCCCAAAGATGTGCTGACCGTTTTTCTGCGGGATCACAATCACTGACAGGAAGGACCTTTGGCGGCGTTGATGGCCGCCATACGTCTTCATGCAGCCGGTCTAAATCCCCAGACTGGCCAGCAGATCATCGACATCATCCTGACTGGCGGCAGGTTCTGCTGAGAACGCAGGTGCCGGCGGCGTAGCGCGCGCGGCGCTGGCTGGCGAAGCTGATTTATCGCGGATCACCTGGATTAACTGCTGCTCTGCCTGATTCAGCACCGCCATCATCGCCTGCACGATCTGTCCGGTAATATCCTGGAATCCCTGCGCCATCATAATGGCGTGCAGATGCTGACGTGTCAGATTCGTGGCATGAGGGACATCGTCCAGCAGGGCTACGGTATCTGCCGCTAGCAGATGTGTTTGCTCTTTCGTCAGGGGCTCTGCTGACGTGGCATTCCAGCGCTGCAGTAATCGATCCGCCTTTTCTGTCAGCTGAGTCTGCACCGGCTGAGTGATTTCAACGCTGTTAATAACCTCATCTGCGGCTTCACGGGTCAGGGTGACCACGTAGCCCAGCCTTTCACGCGCGTTGGGGATGCTTCCCGCAACCTCGGCAATGGTTTTATCCAGTCCCAGCTGTTGCAGACTGTCCCGAAGCGTCCGCAGGATAGCGCCCGCACGCGCCGTGATCTCGGTGATTTCCTGTTGCTCACTATGGGTATCGGGTAATGACATGGGTGCTTTCTCCTGCGTAGGCAATGTCGCTATCTGCTGTTATCGGCAGTTCCCGGCGGAATTTGATTTTTTCCTCCTGACGGCGGGGGAGGGGGATGGGAAGGCGGCTGAAACCGCATGAAGAAACGTCAGCGTCGTGTCTGAGAAAAGCGGTTATGCGGCTATGTGAATAGCAAGCTATAAATAAATCAGCGATTTTATCGCTTGCTATTTACTTTGGCATTTTTTGTGGTAGATTGGCTTTAACGATGGGTAGATGACCCTCGAGAGATTTTTTATTCAGCCCTGGCAATCCTGTCAGGGCTTTTTTTTTGGCTGGATCTCTTCAGTCTGCTCAGCTCAATGACTCGCCAGGACATAAAGCCCCTAACCTACAGCACTACAGCCCCGGCGCTGTCATTACGCATCAGGTTTGTGTCTGATGTTTATGGCACGCCATCAGACCTGTGCTTCGGCGGCGTCCATCATCGCTGGCAGGGCGCTGAACAGCGCCTGAATAGCCAGCCTGACTTTCAGCGACTGATGCGGCGTGCGCAGCCAGACGACAGAAACCGGCCAGCTTCCGGAGGTATGTTCTTTCAGTATCTGTTTCAGGCTGCCGCTGATGAGGTCGTCCCGCACCAGCCAGTAGGGTAACCAGGCGATACCCGCCCCCGTCAGCGTCATATCTTTTACCGCCTGCATATCATCCAGGGTGAATCGGGCAGGCGGCGAAATCTCCACCGCGTCACCCCGTTCATTTTTAACCTGCCACTTCAGCACCTGTCCGCCACGGATGTAGGCCACTGCCTCATGGTGCCGGAGTTCATCCGGGGAAGCCGGTTCGCCAGCCTGGCTGAGATAGTCCGGTGACGCGCAGAAGACCATCCTGTGATAAGCCAGCCGCCGGGCTATCAGGCTGCTACTGTCAGCCAGCGCGCCAATCCTGACTGCCAGATCGAAACCCTCCCCGGACAAATCGACCTGACGATCGCTGAAAGATATCTCCAGTTCCAGCTTCGGGTGCGCTTTCGCCAGCGCGGAGAAGACAGGCGAGACACAGAGGTGCCCCAGCAGCACCGGCACCGATACGCGAAGTTTACCGCTGGCCTGCAGCTTGCCGCTCTCCAGCAGATCCTCGGCAGCCTTGAGTTCGTTCATCGCCCGGCGGCAATATTCATAATAGAGCGCGCCTTCATCGGTAAGACTCTGTTTGCGGGTGGTGCGGTTAAACAGCGTGACGCCAAGTCTCTCTTCGATACGGGCGATGGTTTTTGCGACGGCAGAGCGCGTAACGTGCAGCCGCTCAGCTGCCTGAGAGAAACTCATGGATTCAGCCACGGCCACAAATACCGGAATGGTGTTCATTTCGCTTTTCATATTGTCGCCTCAGCGGAATCAATGACGAGAAATAGTATCGCCATCGTATCTTAAAAGGCAATGCTACGATTCTGATCTCTGCTCTTAACCCCTACAGGAATCGCGATGAATCACACCATGAAACGCTGGACACTGAATGAGATTGGCCGTCAGCATCTGACACTCACCGAGACAGCCATCCCGCAGCCGGGGCCGGGCGAAGTGCTGGTCCGGGTAAGTGCCGTTGCCCTTAACTTCCGGGATAAGGTCATCATTGAAGGTGGGATGGGAAAAGGAATGCCGATGCCCTTTACGCCGGGTTCCGATATGGCCGGCGTGGTTGAGGCTGTCGGTCCGGGCACGTCTCGTTTTAAACAGGGTGATCGCGTCATCTCCTCGTTCAACGCAGACTGGATCGAGGGAAAGGCGGTTAACAACGCCAGAAATCCGCATTACAACACCCTCGGCTACGCCTTGCAGGGCGTGCTGGCAGAATATGTGGTGATGAACGAAGCGTGGCTGGTCAACGCGCCGCAAACGCTGAACGATGCGGAAGCCAGCACCCTGGTCTGTGCGGGGCTGACCGCCTGGTTTGCACTGATTGAACGCGGCGGCCTTAAAGCGGGCGAAAGCGTTCTGGTGCAGGGAACCGGCGGGGTGGCCCTGTTTGCACTTCAGATCGCCCGCGCGATGGGTGCAGAGGTCTTTATCACCTCCTCCAGTGATGAGAAGCTGGCGGCAGCAACCGCGCTGGGGGCAACCCATGGCATTAACCGTCAAAAGGAAGAGTGGGTAGAAGCCGTTTACCGCCTGACGCACGATCGGGGTATTGACCATGTGATAGACACCGTCGGCGGGCGTAACTTCGCCGATTCTGTCCGCGCTGTCGCCTCACATGGCCGCATCTCTCTGATCGGGATGATGGACACACACGATACGTCAGCCTCTGGCGGACTGCTGCTGCTCAAATCTCCGACGGTTCAGGGCATCGGCGTGGGGCACCGGCGGGCGCTGGAAGAGCTGGTCCGGGCGGTGGATGTCATAAACCTGAAGCCGGTCATCGATAAAGCCTACCGGTTCGATGAACTGCCTGCGGCACTGGCGCATCTTGACCGGGGCGCATTCGGGAAGATTGTTATCAGCCTGGACTGACAGCGCGCCCGGCCTTAACCAGGGCCAGCACAAAACCATCCCATCCCTTCTCACCCACCGTCTGAATGGCGGTGGCGTCAAGCCGCTCATCCTCAGCAATCATCCGGACAAACTCCCGCAGGCCCCGGACATTAGGATCGTGACTCTCCGCATCAAGCACCTGTCCGCCACGCACCGTGTTATCACCGACGATAACCGTGCCCGGGCGAGAGAGTCTGATGGCCCATTCCAGATAACGTGGATTGTTCACCTTGTCGGCATCAATAAAAATCAGATCAAAGGGCGCCTCCAGGTCAGGCAGGATATCAAGCGCTGCGCCAGTGTGCAGCGTAACGCAGTGCGTCAGCCCGGCTTGATGGATATTCTGGCGGGCGACCTCTGCATGATGCGCACTGTATTCGATGGTGGTCACGCTTCCATGCTGAGGAAGCGCTCTGGCCATCCAGATCGTGCTGTATCCACCAAGCGTGCCGATTTCAAGAACCCGGGCGGCCTGAGACATCCGGACGAACAGTGACAACATTTTTCCCTGCAAAGCAGACACATCATGAGCAGGTAAGCCCTGCTTTGCGTTGTTAGAGAGCGCGAAATTTAATTCAGTATCTTCGGGCGCAAGCTTTTCAGAAAACCAAGCATCCACCTGTGCCCACTTATCTGAATCTGTCGAGGGATAGTCAGGGATTCGCATAGGTTATTCACTCTCCTCAGAAAAGGTGTTTTCCCGGCGCGGCTGGCCCGACAGGGCCAGCACAGCCAGCGCGCAACACAGTGTGATGGCTGCCAGCACCCTGAAAAGGCACAGATAGGCGCTGTCATAACTATTCTGGACCACTGTGCGGGAAACGCCGGGTAAAAGTGTTATTGCCTGCTGAAGATTGCCGCCTCCCAGCCAGGCTGCCGCCTGGTGAATCTCCGCTGATGTCAGCCCCTGAACGCTTTTGCTGAGGTTCATAGCGTTCATTCTGGTAAGAAAGGCGGAAACCATCGCCAGCGCGATGCCTTCTCCTGCTACACGAACGGTGTTGAACAGGCCGGCCGCCATCCCGGCTTTTTCAACCGGAACCGCAGAAAGGGCAAGTCCATCCATCAGCCCCCACGGCAGCGCCGCGCCTGCCCCGGTTATCAGCAATGCGACGATAAGCAGCAGGGCGCTGTGACCCTGTAACGCCTGCCCGAGGAAAAGTAACCCGGCTGCCGCGATCATCAGCCCGGATGCTGACACCACGGACGGTGAAAACCAGCGCGTCAGCACGGCGGCGCAGGCGGGAAGAACCAGCATCGGTGCAGTCAGGGCCATAAGGAAAAGCGCACTTCGCGACTCACTGAATCCATTTCCCCCCATAAAGTGCAGCGGAACGATGATCAACAGCACAACGTAGCAGTAGCAGGTTGCCACCGGCAGCAGCAGAATCCCGGCGAAGCGCGGGCTGCGCAGCAGGGAAATATCGAGCACAGGATGGGCAGTACGCTGGCAACGCACAATAAATGCACCCAGAAGCAGCATGGAGCAGAGGAACAGCACCAGCGGCAGAGGGGATAAAAACCCGAACGTGGATAACAGCATCATCGCAGTGGTAAACAGAATCAGCGCCGCGGTAAACAGCGTCAGCCCGGCATTATCTGCCGGATGAGAGGCGTTCAGC
Organism: Pantoea sp. GM_Pan_3; assembly: GCF_026541045.1. Classification (NCBI taxonomy): domain Bacteria; kingdom Pseudomonadati; phylum Pseudomonadota; class Gammaproteobacteria; order Enterobacterales; family Erwiniaceae; genus Pantoea; species Pantoea sp. GM_Pan_3. The sequence continues at coordinate 175,016 of NZ_JALNVA010000004.1, forward strand.
GCCGATAGCGGCAGGTATGCTCTGCCAGCGAGCAGCACGCCCCCTGAAAGCAGCGCAAACAGGATATAGACCCAGCGCCAGCCGAGGGTATCGGTAATAAAGCCCACCGCCAGCGGTCCAAACGCTAAGCCAGCGCCGAAGAGGGTACCGAGCAGGCTGAACATCCGCGTCCGGTCTGTGCCCTCATAGATCCCGGCCAGCAGCGCGCTGCCGCTGGCTAAGAGCATGGCCGCGGCCAGCCCCTGCAGGGACCTGAGCAGGCCCTGCATTATCAGGTTGTTCATCACGCCGATGATGAGACTGCAGAGACAGAACAGCGCTGCGCCAGCGATAAAAACAGGCTTTCTGCCGAGGGCGTCTGCTGCAATGCCTGCTGTCAGCAGAAAACTGCCAAACGTCAGCATAAATCCATTCGTCAGCCATGACAGCTCGCCAGGGGAACCGCCCAGCATGTGCTGGATGGCAGGCGTGGTAACCACACCGCCGGTGAAACTCAACGGCAAAAGCAGCGCCGCCATAAAAACGGTAAGGGCGGCTGGGGTTCTGGTGTGGCGAAAAAGCGCGCGGGCTCTGTATGACATAACAAGACCTTTTATCCTGACAGCGAATGAGTGAAACTGCTGCGATGTTATTGCGGACATCTGAGCGGATAAATAGACTGGATGGACGGTCTCAATGGACATAAAGTTGATAATCGATGGATAGCCTGACTTCTCTTACCTCTTTTGTACGGACAGCCGAGACGCTGAGCTTTGTTCAGGCTGCGCGACTGCTGGGGATTTCAGCGTCAGCAGTCGGTAAAAACGTCGCCAGACTGGAGCAAAAACTGGGCGTGCGGCTTTTTAACCGCAGCACAAGAAATGTGAGCCTGACGACGGAAGGGGCGGCACTACTCACCCGATGCAAAGTGATCCTGGAACAGCTTCAGGAAGCCGAGTCAGCACTGACGAGCAGTGCCGCAGAACCCGCAGGCAGACTCCGGGTCTCACTCCCCGCCGCGGGCTACAGATTACTGCTTCCTGCGCTCCCCGCGTTTACCCGCCGTTATCCTCAGATCGAACTGGATCTGGATTTCAGCGATCGGCTCGTGAATATCATCGACGAAGGGTTTGACGTGGCGATCCGCAGTGGTGAGTTAGCTGATTCCAGGCTGACGGCAAAGAGGCTGGGTCATTTCCGCTTCCTCCTCTGCGCCAGTCCCGCTTATCTGAACAATTCCGGGGTTCCGGCGTCAGCGGATGATCTGGCTGAGCACAGGTGCATTTTTTTCCGCCTGCCCGCCACCGGCTTGCTACAGACGTGGGAGCTTCAGGGGCTGCGGCCCGGCGCTGAACCCAGAGCGGCATCGGTGTTGACGGTAAATAACATTGAAGCGGCGATTGGCCTGAGCTTATCGGGAATGGGTATCAGCTATCTGCCCGACTTCGCCGTTCGCGACGCGCTGGCTGAGGGACAACTGAAAGAAGTGATGCAGGGTTGCTGTACACAGCAGGGGCACTTCTCCGCCGTGTGGCCCTCCGGCCGCTACCTCTCCGCCCGGGTCCGCTGCTTTATCGATTTTATTGCTGAATCGGGACTGGCCCTTTAAGACCGCCTCACGCCTGCTGCGGCGGTTCAAACCAGGGTGTCACCAGCATATGCGGCAGTGCGAGCGCGGCAAGGGCGGCAAACAGCGACCGGATGCCCGCAGCGTCACCGGGTAACATCATATAAATGATCAGCGAGGCCAGCAGTATGGCCGCGGTGAATATCGGCCAGGTCAGATGGAGATAGCCCGCGTACGTGGTAAAGCCCAGCTGGTCACGGCGCAGTCGGGTTTGTGGCAGCGCGTGCAGAATCAAAAATCCCATCGAAAAGCCGACGAAAGGCGGCAGCAGCAGCAGCGCCAGAATGCCCGCGATAAGATGTCCATCCCGCCGAAGAAGCCCGGTGAGGGTCAGCCCCAGCGCACCGATGCCACCGAGGATCGCAAGGGCCGCCGTCACAGACCCCGGCATCACGGAAGCCAGCCCGGCCTGATGCAGGATAGACCTGAACGCGGGCAGATGAAGGGTGGCCGGGGCCGCTATCATCGTGATCCCCCGCGCCAGACGTTCTGTCAGTCCGCCGTGCGGTGCATCCTCAAGGGCAAAATGGACAGCTGAGGCGATCAGAAAGCCGGGCAACGCCAGCCCTGGTGCGCGGTGCCACCAGAGCAGACAGAGCGCAATCACTGCGCCATACAGGGCCAGAAACGGCAGCCGGCGGCGACGCTGAACCACGTCCAGATCGCTGGCGCCGTGCGCCATGCCGATAATCCCGATAGCGATTACCGCAAACAGCACCTGTACGGACAGTGGGCAGAAGGAGGTCGCCAGGGCTGCCCCCCACAGAGCCATCCATCCGGCCCCTGATCGTGTTATCACTTCACGGTACCCGTGCGGCGGGTATGATCGAGCGCTTTTTCCAGGTTAGCCGCCGCGTAAAAGGCATAGAAGACCTTCGCGATGATATCCAGTACTAAAAATGCCCAGACCGATGAGGGGTCGGTAATGATTTTCAGGCCTTCCGGACCGACGAGGAACACAATCGGATAGATGAACCAGACGACGGTCAGCAGCGCGACATTTTTATTGTAGGCACCCGCCAGTGCACTGCCGCGATTGGCCGCCATGGTGCGAAGCGGTCCCCACAGCAGGTAAACCACACCCAGAAACGCGGCACAGGACCAGAGGTACCAGACCCATTTCGCCGCCGCCGTTTCAGCCAGTGACGAAACCAGACCGGTGATAATCATCATGACATCCAGCACGATGATGGCAGTGAGAAAACCGCCCATTTCACCGGGTTTACCGTGTTCATGGAAGGCGAGCATGATCAGTCCTGCCAGTAAAATCGGCGTCGTAATCGACCAGTCAGCGTAACGCGCCAGATAGACGGTGCTGCCGCTGTCCAGCGTCAGATTACCGAACCCGAATGCCATGGCCAGATAGGCGGTGGCGGCGATAAAAGGGACGGATGCATGCATGAGGGTATGATGACGGGAAGGAAATGTTTTGCCGCCGGTGGCGTAAATAACCAGTGACGCAATTGCCATGACCGAAAACCCGATCAAAAATGCGGTTTGATCCATGTTAATCTCTCCTGAGCAGTAGCGCGGAAATGCCGCCTGCTGCGTTGCCATAAATTGAATGCGTTTATATTCCGAAAAGAATATGCATTCAGTATATGGCGATTTCAGCAGCCTGCTCATTGTCAGGACGATTTCCGCCTGCGGGTTAAAATAAAGAGGGTGAAAAGCCCCCGTTATCTGATTTAAAAAAGAACGGTGATGTTACGTTCTGTTTCTTAGCGTTTCGTTTTCCGATCGGCTGTCGGGTTGCCGTCAGGCTTACTGGTTATTTTATGCTTAAAATTCAATTGCCTGAATGTATTGAGAAACAGAGCTTCTGTTTCACACAAAAAAGAGAAAGTACAAGAAAAATATTTTTATCTGGAAAAATGAACACGCTGTACTAAGTCAATCCCGTGACGACATCAGGATTCAGGTCAGCGATGAGTGAAATAACAGAAGTCAGCACCTCTTATTGCCCGCCAGGATAATCAGAAAACCCGAAACGGCGTGCTGAATAGTGACCCGACAGAAAAGGGAAATATCCTGTAAACGATCGTCGCGGGCTGAGGCGAGGGCGCTAATAAGTGCGGGAAGAAGACGGAAATAGTCAGGCCCGCATCGTCATTCGTTTATCTGCTTTACTCTTTCTGTTCACCGCTGCGTATTGCGCAGACCGCATCCGTTTTGTTCTCTGCGCCATGATTATGCCTGCGTGAACGCTGCAACCGGTCAGTGATGTCTGGCACCAGGGCGGAAAGCCTGCTGTTTAGCCAGCAAGGCGATTACAAACGCCACTGCCATCAGCGCCATCAGCGCCCACGGAAATGAAGCGGCACCGGCACGATTGAGCAACAGTCCGCCGAGAATGCCGCCACTGGCGATCGCCAGATTCCACGCGGTCGTCACCATCGCCTGAACCACATCCACATGGTTGCCAGCCGAATCAGCGGCGGCCGTCTGCATCTGGGTTGATGCCCCACCGAATGACCATCCCCAGACGATAACCGCCAGGAAGATAACAACCTGTTCCCGCATGCCCATAGCCAGCACCACAGAGACCGCAGCCAGTGCCGCCAGGCTAAGCAGCACCAGCCTGCGCAGGTGGCGATCGACCCAGATGCCGGTTATCCCGATCCCGGTTAATGCGGCCAGTCCGAACACCAGCAGGATAAGACCGACAGCGTGGCTCATGCCCGACAGCGCCAGAAAGGGCCCGATAAAGGTATAAAGAATATTATGGGCGGTCATCCAGAGAAAGATGACCGCCAGCACCGGGCGAACACCCGGCATCCTGAAAACCTGCCAGACGGGCAGACGGCGGTCTGCCTTCTGTCCCGGCAGATCAGGAACGGCAACCCATGCCCAGATAAACAGCACAATCGCCAGGGCAGCCATCACGCCAAAGGCGACCCGCCATCCCAGCATGTTTCCCAGCCAGGAACCTGCGGGTGTGCCCAGGGATAACGCAACCGGAATGCCGACCATCGCAATGGCCAGGGCGCGACCCTGTAAATCGGGCGAAACGAGACGCCGCGCATAGCCCGCCAGCATTCCCCATGCCAGCCCGGCCGCCACACCGGACATAAAACGGGCCGCCAGCGTGAGCCAGTAGCTGGCAGAAAAGGTGGTGATGGTGTTGAAAATCACAAAGATCCCGATAGCGAGCAGCAGGACTTTTTTGCGGCGCCAGCCGCTGGTCAGCACGGTCAGCGGGATCGCCGCCAGCAGTGACCCCAGAGCATAGAGACTCACTAACTGTCCTGCCATCACCTGAGAGACGCCGAGTCCCTGACTGATGTCCGGCAGCAGACCGGCCGGCAGGGTTTCGGTCAGAATGGCGATAAAGCCGGTCATGGCAAAGGCCAGCAGGGAGGCGAGCGGCAGACCCGCCTGAGCGGTGACTTCACGGGGTTCGATATGGGCGGACACGTTAACCTCTTTTAATCTCACTGAAGGAAGGAAGCCGCTGACAGCGGACTTCGTGACATCTGTATCGATTGGTATATTTATCGAAACTAGAGAACGGGTCGTCACTTGTCAAGCACATATGTATCGATTAGTATTTAAGTCTCACAGGCATGAACAGGAGGGGCTATGGCTCAGATGGGACGTCCACGTTCGTTTGACCGGGACGAGGCGATTCGTCAGGCAATGTTTCTTTTCTGGCAGCATGGCTTCGAGTCCACCTCGCTTGCTCTGCTCAAGGCCAGTCTCGGCAACGGCATTACCGCACCGAGTTTCTACGCCGCATTTGGCTCAAAAGAGGCGCTGTTTGAAGAGGTTGTCGACTGTTATCTCTCCTCATACGGTCAGGTTAACGACTGTCTCTGGGACGACGAGCTCAGGCCGTTTAATGCCATAGAACAGGCATTGCGCGCTTCCGCAAAGATGCAGACCGATCCGGGGCATCCCAGCGGCTGTCTGATCGCCTTGTCCGTAAATACCTGTTCCCCTTCAAACGAGCACATCCGCACCTTACTGGCAACGCAACGCCAGCGCACCCGGTCGGGGTTTTTGCGCTGTGTCGTCAGAGCCAAAGAGGCGGGCGAGCTGGCTGCCGACACCGATGCGCGCGCGCTGGCACAGACCTTTCACAGTTTTGAGACAGGACTTTCGACGGAAGCGCGTGATGGGGCAACGGGAGAGGAACTGGATGCAGCCGTGACGGCTGCGCTGAAAGTCTGGGAGAGGTTTACAACGAAGACGGCATAGCCTGAAGCCATAGACGTTTCATCATAAAGCCCGCACCGGGCGGGCTGAATACGCCTACAGGCCGACCAGCGTAATGCGTTTCCGGGCGGTCAGCGTTTCATACAGCGCTTTAGCCAGACGGTCAGGTTCCACCACGCCACATTCCGACTGCTCGCCGTCGGGATCAGCCCAGAACGATTTAATACGCAGTGTGGTGTTGATCCTGGCGACGCGCTCCATCTCCAGCACGGCAAGTACCTGATGCCGCATCTCTCCCCCTTTAACGCTCGATTTAGCCTCTATCACGGCTGCGCGGGTGGCTTTTCCGTCATAGATGACATGGCAGCGTGCGCCGTTAAGGTTGAAAGTATGAAGCACCTCATAAAGGCCCTGAACTGTCTTTGCACTGTAGGATAACGGCATATCAAACATAACAGATCCCTCTGACGCGGAACGGTGTGAGCCCCCAGCATAGGTGAACTGTAACCAGAGGAGAAGTTACTGTTTTTTAATGAGAAATATAGATATCTAAGGATACTGTAACGTCCGTGATTTTTATTCCAGTTCTGGCTGGCACTACCAGAAAGCGAAGCGCGAAAAGAGGAGGCCTGACGGGGGCGGATTTGGGTTAATAAAAAGCCTGCGCGAGGCAGGCTAATCGTTCCAGCAGAATGTATGCACACAATCTGATATTTGTCTGCTTCCGCCATCGTACAGGAGAAATATTAGGATAAGATTAAGAATAATCGCTATCTCAACGCATTAACTTTTGTTGTGCGCGACGTCCTGATTACGCGGCGTGCGGTCAGTTTATTTTTGTGCCTGGGTGTTTTGCTCAGCCTCTTTCTGTTTTTTCTTCGCCATATGATGACCGACTGCGCAACCGGCTGCGGCGCCAGCCACACCATGATGGGCAAGATGACCTGCCACGCCGCCTGCTACGGCACCCTTCAGACATCCGGCGGCGTTAGCCTGCAGGTTGACGGACAAAAACAGACCGGTAGCCATAACGATAACTGATAATTTTTTCATCTCTTCCTGTCCTGGTGATCGTGGTTGTATGTTCATGCCGACAGAGCATAGCCACTTTTTTTCACTTCAGGCTGACCCGGTCAGAGTTATCGCGAAGTTAGTTACCGGTCGTTACGCTTTTGTCGTTCCTGACCGCAATGCGTGATTTATTTCAACGGGTGTCATACTGGATCATAATTAAACGCCAGATAAACGAAAGCAGAATGCGATCATCTCTTTTCTCTCTGTTTAACCCGTGGTGAGAATATTGAAGAGTGTAATGAAGCAAAAAAAATAAATAGGCGGTTTTTATCTTCATTCCTGAAAATGTTTATTAGTTCAGCGAAAAAAAATTAAAAAATGAGTTGATCCCATATGGCAAAGATTGTTGAAATCAGGCGGCAGGTTCAGCCGGCGGCTATTTAATTATTGTTTAGCTTTCTCAGCTGAAAGATAAACAAAATCTAAATAGATGAGTACGGTGAAATTATTTAACGCCATGCAGGGGAGTTCACTGAACTGAATTTCACTCCTGTTCTGGAAAACATTCTTTAATGCTTTCCTGTGATTAACCAGAACGAATGACACTATCATGAAAAATATACTCATTACCGGGTCAACAGGTTTTTTAGGCGGCGCTGTCGTCGCCCGTTTATTGCAGAACAGTCCCAGGGACAGACTGCTGCTCCTTGTCAGAGGCGAAAATGTTGAGGAGGGGGCAAACCGCGTTAAAACAAACCTGAAAAACTTTGGGTTAGATGAGTCATTAATCAGCATGATAGAGAGTGACAATATTCTTCTGGGCGACCTCGCCTTCACGGAAAACTTTATCCACGACACGCGCCTTGACGACGTGACGCACGTGATTAACTGCGCCGCCGTCGCATCCTTTGGCAACAACCCCTTTATCTGGAAAGTGAATGTTGAGGGCACGTTTCAGTTTGCCGAGCGCATGAGCCGCGTTGCGGGGCTGAAGAAGTTTATCCACGTGGGTACGGCCATGTCCTGCGCCCCGGAACCGGGATCGCTGGTGACCGAGAGCGAGCTGGACTCCAGCCGCGATCAGCACGTTGTCGAGTACACCTGGAGTAAGGCCTCAATTGAAAAACTGATGACGGAAAAGCTGCCCGGGCTGCCGCTGGTTATCGCGCGTCCTTCGATTGTCGTGGGCCATTCCGATCAGGGTTGTCTGCCCTCAGCCAGCATTTTCTGGGTGTTCCGGATGGTGCTGGCGCTGGGTAAATTCACCTGCGAACTTGGCGATCGGATTGATGTGGTGCCGGTTGATTACTGCGCAGAGGCACTGGTACTGCTGCTTGATGCGGAAGCGGTGATCAACGAGGTCATTCACATTTCTGCCGGGGCGCAGAGCAGTGTCACCTTCGCGGAAATTGACGAAGCGATGGCCAGAGCATCCGGTGAAAAAGCCCTGGGACCGGATTATCAGAAGGTCTCCTATAAACACCTGGCGGAGAGCAGAAGAACCTTTAAAGATCTGTTCGGGCCCTGTAACGAACGCATCATGCTGCGTGCCATGAATTTATATGGTCATTTTTCCAATCTGAATGTGGTCTTTGATAATTCAAAATTACTGCAGCTGGGAATGAGCAGGCCTTCACGCTTCACCGATTATCTGGATCGCTGTGTGGTGACGACGCGCAATTCAACGATTGCAGAACTGATGCAGGTGGACTTTAAATAGCAGAGTCCGGGCGTGGATGGCTGGGGTATTGAGCTCAGGAGTTGATGTGAAAATGAAAAAGCGCTTCCGGAGGGAAGCGCGTTATTTTCAGAAGGTGAACGTCAGACCGGCATAATAGGCACGACCCGGTTCATTATACGTTGAAGCCCCGTCAGCTTCGCGATACAGCTGTTTATCCAGCAGATTATTAATCCCGGCATTGGCGCGCAGGTTTTTAGTAATATCATAATTGAAGTTAATGCCAAAGACGGAATACGCGCCCACTTCACGATCAGACATCGATCCGTTTTCCGTCCGCGACTCGGCATGGCGGCGCGGTTTCTGACGCCCATACATGGTCCAGTTCAGGTCAGTCGAGAAATCCTGCGTAACCTGCCAGTCGAGCAGGGTATTAATGGTATATTTCGGGATGATCGACAGCGGGTTTCCGGTCTCCTTATCCTTAGACTCGATCATATAGGTAGCATTAGTGCGCCACTCCAGTGTGTCCCGGACCAGCGGGATCGTGACGTTACCCTCCAGCCCCTCAACCACCGCTTTGCCGCCGTTACTCCATTGCAGAATATTATTGCCATTGGAGGCGTAGCCCAGCACCTCGGTACCGGAGACGATTTTGTTTTTATAGTCATTGCGGAACCAGGTGATCCCCGCAATATATCCCTGCTCGCTGTACTCAATACCCAGTTCTTTATTAACGCTGACTTCGGGATCAAGATTTTCATTACCCAGCAGATAGCAGCTGCCGCGCGCAACATTGACCGGACAGCCGTTGCCCCGGGTCGCCAGTAAATACCCTTCACTGGACTGATAGAGGTTGGGGGCTTTGAATGCACGGGCAATACCCGCCTTCAGCGTAAAACTGTCGCCCAGTCCCTGCGAGATATTCAGCGACGGACTCCAGTTAGCGCCGAACGTATCGTGATAATCAAAGCGCAATCCGGGGATCACTTCAGTGCTGTCCGTCAGGGCGATGTTATCTTCAACGTAGAGGGAGCTGAGCGTGGCGCTGTTTTTACTGTTGCGACTGCCGGGGTCACCACTGACTCCATTGATCGAAACGCCTGGCGCACGGGTGCCGTTCATGGAGTTGGGATCGTTCAGCTCATCCCGGTTCCACTCTGCGCCCAGCGTCACGGTCTGCTCACGCAGCAGCTCCAGCGGGAAGCTGATCTCTCCGCCAGCACGATAACTGTCGAAACGGCTGGTCGAAAAGGTTCTGCTGTTGATCCGGCCTTCACCTGAACCGGCTGTGCCTTCGTTCAGGCGGGTATTGTTGGTTTTTTCATAGTTGAAGGTGAGTTTCGACTGCCCCCAGTCCCAGATCCCATTGTGGGCAAGCCCCCAGGTCTGACGATAGAGCCGGTTGGTCTCCGCGCCATCGAGCGATTCGATCAGCGCATTACCGGCCCCGTTGCTGTACTGCGTATCACCGGCATAGATATTGCCCTGGCGGCTATAGCCGTAACTGAAATCCAGCACCTGAAGCGGCGTGATCTTCCAGGAGAGCACGCTGTTAATGTCTTTGTTACGCACACCTTCACGACCGGCGGCAGCCGAGCCGTTCTGCGACTGGTTAATATCGAAGGCATCACTGTCGGTTTTGTTGATGTTGCCATAGAGACGCATGGTCAGCGCATCTCCTGCCAGCGGCCCGCTCAGATTGAAGTTGGCGCGGCGCGTTGCGCCTTCTTTATTATCTTCCGGCTGGTTGGTGTAGAGCGACAGCGAACCGCTCCAGTGATCGGTGGGACGTTTGGTAATGATGTTCACCACACCGCCGGCCGCGCCAGAACCATAGCGGGCTGCCGCCGGTCCGCGAATGACTTCAATTCGCTCGACCATTTCAGGTGGCACCCAGTTAGAGTCACCGCGGGAGTCACGCTCGCCGCGCCAGCTGTATCGAACCGAATTGCGCGACGTGGTGGGAACGCCATCGATCAGAATCAGGGTGTTTTCCGGCCCCATGCCGCGAATGTCGATCTGACGATTGTTGCCGCGCACGCCGTTAGCACTGTTGCCGGTAAGATTAACACCCGGCATTTTGCGGATAATATCGGAGAGGTCATTGACCGGCGGATTCTTTCTGATGTCCTGTGCGGTGATCACCGATACCCCCGGCTGCTGCTTTAACTCCTCTTCGGCGGTGACCAGCATGGTCTGATCGTCGGCCAGCTTCTCCGTCTCTTCCTGACTCGCCCCATTGGCAGAAGTACTTAATACGCCAGCCAGCAGCAGCGCAGCAGGGCGCTTATGGACACGCATGGTTACATTCACTTAGAAGTTCTCCCTGAATCGTTAATATATGTAAGCAAATGCGTATGATAATGATAGTAGTTCGCATTGTACATTGCGGCAGGGGATCTTTACATTCCCGCATTCGCGATCGTGCTGTCGCCTCAGAGAGCGGCAAATTCGTCCGAAAAACGTACAGTCGGGAGGCATCGGGTTCTGTATCATGGCCCGTTTTAGTTCTCAGATTTCATCAGAATGCGTTTCTGTGACTCCAGACTTAATAGGTCTGGAGTCACAGTGCCTGAGTCAGTAGAATGGCCCGCCTGTAGAGTGAAAGGGAGAGTCATGTGATCGATCGGACATCCAGCCCGGTGCGTTCCGCGCATGTCGGCCAGCACGTCATGATCTGGCTGGAGCAGGTTAAAGCCGCCTCGTTAGGTGAGCTGGATAACTTCGGGGATGAAGGAACCGTAGAGCAGGTCATGAAGGTCTGGGTCAAACTGTCGCTGCTGATCAGCCGCCGCCGCCCGGAGATCGCCGTTTCTTCCCTGCTGAAACATGTTCTGCCCGGTATCGGTTCTCAGCCGCTGAAAAATCTGACGCGTCTGCGTCTCAACCGGCTCTATAACATCCTGATTGCGGAAGGGAAAAAGGAGGAGGCGCGGCGGGTCTTTGCACTGACGAAACAGTTTCTGGCCTGGGCCGAGATGCAGGGCTATCTCGATCACTCCCCGATTGCTTCAATGAAAAAGCGCGATGTGGCGGGCCGGGCATCACCGCCGCGCAGTCGCCAGCTGAGCGATGCGGAGATCTGGGTTTTCTGGCACGGGCTGGATAACTGGGCACTGTCGGAACAGGCGCGCTGGGCGCTGCGGTTGTGTCTGGTCAGCGCCCGGCGACCGGATGAGATTGTGCAGGCGCAGAAAGCGGAGTTTGATCTGCAGCTGGAACTCTGGAAGCAGGGCACGCGTAATAAATCGCAGCGGGAACATGTGCTGCCAATCTCACCGCTGATGCGTCAGTGCATCGAGGCTCTGCTACAGGCCGCCGATCCGGACTCCCCCTGGCTGGTGCCCGCACCCCGTGATCCGCAGCAGCCGCTCTCTAAAGGTGCGCTCAATCAGGCGCTGCGCCGGATGATCCGCGCCCCGCGCGGGCTGGGACTGGAAGCCTTCACGCCGCGCGACCTGCGCCGCACCGCGCGATCCAAACTCTCTGCGCTCGATACGCCCAACGACGTTGCCCGCAAAATCATGAACCATGCGCTGGAAGGGATCGATCGGGTTTATGACACGCATGACTACCTGAGCCAGATGCGTATCGCCATGAACCGTTTTTCTGCTGCCGTTGAACAGATCATCGCCTGCGAAAGTTATCATCAGCTGCAACACCGCTATGAGGGTGAAACCCTGTTACTCGACGAGCGCGCCATCATGGCGATGGCGCGCTGACCGGACCGTCAGAAGTGGTAACGCAGCCAGGCAAAGTAGACGTTGCCGTTATTGTGCGTGCCGGGGATGTAGGTCATCTGGAAATCGAGATCGCCATAGCCGATGGCGGCAAGCGGCAGTATCGCCGGCACCGGGATGTAATCCCAGTTGTGACGTGCCGTCACACCGGCGGTATAACCCGCACCCCAGTGGAAATTCTGATCGGCCAGCGGACGCCACGTCGCCACCCAGCCGTAGCCGCCAAAGGGCTCCCACTTATTAAAGGAGTCCTTGAACGCCATTAAGTAGATACCGTTCCAGTTGCCTTTCTCGTCGTAGCGGGAGATCCCGCCACCGGCGCCCCAGGGCCTTTCATTATATTTATCAATATGTTCCCGGTCGTAGGTCGCACGGTTGTGCCACGTGATAGCGGGCAGGTAAAAATCGATACCCTGTGGCTGCTGCCAGGTCGTGGCAACGTTATTGCTGAAGGTGTTCCAGCCAGCACTGACATTCTGCACCAGCGTGGCAGACCAGGCAGAAGGGGCTGAAAACAGACTCAAAACGGTCGTCGTCATCAGCGCATTGAAAAGGGATGTTTTGCGCATGTGCGAATTCCTGCAATCTCTGGTGTTTAATAAGGTAATAAAAGGGTTAAGGCGGGTATTGTGGCATGAAGAGTGACAACTTCAGGTCAATGAACGGCCCTTACGGGATATTATAGTGACGGTAAGCGAAACGGCACCCGAATTTTTCTGATAAAACCGCCGGGATTTATCGGGGCAGCTTCTCCTATCTCCCTCTTCCCGGCCTCTCCGGCACCGATCATTTCCTGAAAAAACCGGCATCATCTGTTAACAAAATCTTGCAATGAAAATCGCAATGCGTATATTTCTCATTTGCTTTAAAGGTTTATCACACCCGCCTCAGGCGCACAGGGAAAACGTTTCTGGTTCCTCAAACCAAAAGCAGGGCAGCGATGTCCGCAGGATGCACGGTCGTGACAGTGGCAGATAAAATCATAAAGATAATTGAGGAATAAATGAACGCATTTGAATTTCAGCGTGCCGGGGAAACGGGCGCGACGGCTTCGCACCGCCTGTTCCGCCTCTCCCTGCTGGCTGCCCTGGTCGCCACCTCACTGGGACAGAATGTGGCCCGCGCCGCAGAAAGCGCGGCGCCCGCCGTCAGCGATGAGCAGACCCTCACCGTCAGCGCCTCTGCCGATGACGGCGTGACAACGTCACCTGCCACCGATTACAGCGTACCGGTTACCCGTGCAGGGACAAAAATGCTCGGTACCGTGCGGGATGTGCCACAGTCTGTCAGCATCGTCAGTTCGCAACGGATGGCTGACCAGCAACTGCAGTCGCTGGATGACGTTCTGGCTAACACCACCGGTATCCGCGGCGTCAGTGTCGATATGGATCGCACCAGCTACTACTCCCGCGGCTTTTTGATCGACAACTATATGGTCGATGGTATTCCGACCGCGTTTGCCGAGCGCTGGAATCTGGGTGACGCGCAGACCGACATGGCGCTCTATGAGCGTGTTGAAGTGGTGCGCGGGGCAACCGGTCTGCTGACCGGTCCGGGCAATCCCTCGGCCGCCATTAACATGGTGCGCAAACATGCAGACAGCAAAACGTTCGGCGGCACCGTCTCCGCCAGCTACGGCAGCTGGAACAAACAGCGTTATGTGGCCGATCTCTCGGCACCGCTCAGTGACAGCGGCAATGTCCGTGGCCGGCTGATCGCGGGCTGGCAGGATAACAACAGTTTCATTGAGCGCTACGGCGCTAAAAAACAGTTTATCTATGGCGTGGTTGATGCCGACCTGACCGACTCTGCCACGCTCTCGGTCGGGTATGAGTTCAGCCAGGTTAACACCGATTCCACGATGTGGGGGGGCGCGCCGCGCTGGTATACCGACGGAACGCAGATCCACGCCCGTCGCGGCTATAACACCGCGCCTGACTGGGCCTACAACGACAAAGAGAACCGCAAGCTCTTCGTCAACCTGAAACAGGACTTTGCTAACGGCTGGAACCTGACGCTGAACGGCACGCACAATGAGATGCGTCTGGACAGTAAGCAGATCTATCTCGATGGCTTCTTCGATCGCAACAGCGGCGCGGGTGTCTCCTCCTATGCGAACTACCCGGTGGTGGGCGGGACCGGCTACAACACCGGCAAACGCAAGGTGGATGCGGTCGATGCCTTTGCCAGCGGCCCGTATGAGCTGCTGGGACGTCAGCATGAGCTGATGGTGGGCGTCAGTTACAGCCGTCAGGATAATAAATATTTCAGTACGTTTGAGAACATCTCGCCTGAATCGCTGGGCAACTTCAACGATTTTAACGGCCAGTATCCGGAATCGGCCTGGACACCGCGCCTGCCAGCCAGCGATACCCAGCTGGTGCACCAGAAGTCGACCTATATGGCAACCCGTCTGTCGCTGGCCGATCCGCTGCATCTGATCCTCGGCGCCCGTTACACCAACTGGAATCGCGAAACACCCGGCGGTGAGATGGAGAAAAACAACACCACGCCGTATGGCGGTCTGATTTATGACTTTGCTGAAAACTGGTCTGCCTACGCCAGCTACACCTCGGTATTCCAGCCGCAGGATTATCGCGATGTCAGCGGGGCGTACCTGTCGCCGGTGATCGGCAAAAACTATGAGGCCGGTCTGAAATCAGACTGGATGAACAGCCGCTTCACCACCTCACTTTCCGTGTTCCGCACCGAACTGGATAATGTCGGTGAAGCCACCACGCAGATCGTTCAGGGTTCCGGCGATGTGGCCTATATTGGCCGCAAAGGGGTGGTGAGCCGCGGCGTGGAGTTTGAGGTCAACGGCGCCTTAACCGATGACTGGCAGATGACCTTTGGCGGCACGCGCTACATCGCAGAAAACCGCGATGGCACGACGTTCAATCCGCAACTGCCACAGACCAGCTTCAACCTCTTCACCAGCTATCGTCTGCCTGCTCTGCAGGCGCTGACGCTGGGCGGCGGCGTCAACTGGCAGACCCACATCTGGAACGATGTCGGTGCACCGGAAGGCAATGGCACCTGGCGGGCACGTCAGGGCAGCTACGCGCTGGTTGATCTCTTTGCCCGCTATCAGGTGAATAAAAATCTGTCGCTGCAGGGTAACCTGAATAACCTGTTCGACAAGGCGTATGACACCAGCGTCGCCAGTTCGGTGGTCTACGGCGAGCCGCGTAATTTCTCGGTCACCGCCAGCTACACCTTCTGATCGCACTCCATGAAAACGCCTCAGACGGGGCGTTTTTTTTCGGATCATGCCGTCTTCAGGCAAAACGCAGCGCCAGATTAAAGCCCTCTCCGGACGCCACGACAATCGCGTCAGCCTGCTCGTGAAACAGGATATTCCCTGCCAGCAACGCGTTTTTCACCAGGGCGAGATCCGTTGTGGCAAACCCCAGCGCCACCATCCGGGCGCTGCCATCATAATCCTCCGGCAATGGGCCGAAGCGCTGTTGCGCATAGTCGGCGGAGGCAAAGCGCACCGTGGCAGCCCCGGCACGCAGCACGAAAGCGCCTTCCGGACAGGCGAGAACCTTTGCGGCACCAAAAAGGCGGCTGTAGACCTGCGCCGCGTGCGCCGGGTCCTGCGCGACGATGACAAACTCACTGATATTCTGCACCCCATTGGGATGGCGTTGCCAGGCGGGCTGCCACACCGTGTCCGGCGTCAGATGCTGGCAGAAAAAGGATCGTCCATTGGGGATCAGCGAGGCACGCAGCCGCACGGTCCGGAAGTGCGCTTCACTGACCGAGCCATCCGGCAGGGTCACCGGCCGCCAGAAGGCAGCAGGCGGGTCGCCATCCAGATCCTGTCTTTCCAGGTGCAGAAACTCACTCTCTGCATCGCTGCTTTTCCACACCAGTCCGCTTAGTCCCAGCGGTGAATTCCACAGGTCGGCACGCTGGTTGCCTTTGCCGGGCTCATAGCCGAGCAGCTCCAGATAATTTTCGCCAAAAATAGCCAGATGATTGCTCGATCCCAGCGAGTGGTGGCCCCGCTCGGTGAGCTGAAAGCCGAGCCGCCGGAAGCGGGCGCTGGCGTTATCCAGCTGATCGGCCACATTAATGACCGCGTGGTCGAGAACCGGTTGCGGCACCGGAACAGCGATCGTCGTACGCTTTTTTTTCGTCATTGCGCTACCACTCTCTGCAGCGCGCGCGTCACCAGCCTGGTAAAGTACGCCACGGCCGGGCCTATCAGCGCCTCATCCGGATCGAAAGCGGCGTGATGCAAACCATACTCGCTGGCACTGCCGATGCTGACAAAGGCGCCCGGCACCTGTTGCAGGTAGAAAGCAAAATCTTCGCCACCCATCTGTGGCGTCTCCGCCTGTTCAGCGAGATAGCCGCTCTCGCGGGCGACGTCCAGCGCGACCTCCACCCACGCCGGGGTATTGATCAGCGCAGGCGGGCCAGCCGTCCATGCCAGTTCCGCGGTCGCGCCAAATCCGCCAGCAATACCCTGAATCAGCGCCCGGATGCGATGCGGGATCTGCTCGCGGATCGCGCTGTTGTGAGTGCGCACGGTTCCCTCCAGTTCGACGGTCTGGGGCAGCACATTCCAGGTATTCCCGGCGGTAAAGCGCGTGACGCTCAGCACGACGGTTTCCAGCGAGCTGAACACCCGACTCGGCAGGGTCTGCAGGGCCGTCACAATATGGCTGGCCACCACAATAGAATCGATGCCCTCCTGGGGGCGGGCAGCATGCGCGCCTTTGCCCGCAACGCGGATCACAAAGCGATCCACATTGGCATAAAACGCGCCCGGCCTGCTGCGCAGGGTGCCCAGCGGCAATTCGGGGGCATTATGCAGGCCAAATATCGCCTTCACGCCCTCCAGCGCACCCGCTGCGATCAGCTGCTGCGCGCCATCGAAGGTCTCCTCAGCAGGCTGAAACAGAATCCGCACCCGGCCTGGCAGCGTGCTTTCCTGCTGCTTCAGCTGCAGGGCAACGCCCAGCATGACGGCGCTGTGAACGTCATGACCGCAGGCGTGCATCACACCCGGCTGACGGGATCGCCACGGGCGGTCGGTGATCTCCTCAATCGGTAGCGCATCTATGTCAGCACGCAGGGCGATGAGCGCTTCACCGTGACCCATTTCTGCCACCACGCCCGTTTTCAGCCCCAGCGGCAACAGCCGTATCCCGGCCTCGGTGAGCCAGCGGCTCAGGCGTTCCGTGGTGGCAAATTCATGATTGGAGAGTTCAGGATGCTGGTGCAGTTCACGCCGCCACTGCACCAGCTGTTCGGTTAAAGGCAATGTCATGGTTATCCCTGTTTTTCCGGCAGAAAAGGCTCGCCCGGCGTCAGCATCAGGCGGCTGGCCCAGGCAATAAAGGTTGGGCATGAATCAGAGCGGGCAGGGAGAGCATGGCGCAGGGTGAAATAACGTCTTCATGATAAATTCCTTTGTTATTAATTGCCTCAGCAGGCGGAATCATCATCGAATGACGCAGGGCGCAGATAAAGAAACGAATTGGTCAAAGCTTATCTGAAAAAAATAAATGCGGATTGCTGTCAGCTTCTCATACCAGTCGAATCATCCGCCACTCTCTATGGTAGCGGTTATAATTGTGCATATTTTGTTCGTAGTTAACAGATAACCCTATTCCGATGGAGTTTCTATGAATAATCTGCATGTTGCTATCATTGGTGCTGGCGCAACCGGCGTGGCCGCGTTTATTGCCCTTGTCCGACAGGGGGCCTGCAAATGCATTACACTGCTGGATGCGTCGGGGCCTGCAATCGGGCAGGTTTATGCCAGTCAGCATCCGGAACTCCTCTGTAATACCTCTGTTGAATTAATGTCTCTGTTACCGCCGCACTATCACGATTTACTTCATTACCTGCATGAGCATACAAATAACGAGATTACGCTGGCAGATTTTGTTTCCCGTAAAATCATCGGAGATTATATTCAGGACCGATATACCCGTTATCTCTCCCTGGCTTATCAGCAGGGCATAAGCGTCTCCTTTATCAGGGATGCGGGGAAACAGGTTATGCGTCAGCCGGGCGGTGATTATCTGATCGAAACCCGGCAGAGCGGCACCATTGCTGCCGATGCGGTAATCGTGTGCACCGGTTACACGCATCCCGCGATTCCTGAGGCCCTGGCATCCTATCAGGGCGATCCTCTGTTTTTTGCTTCACCCTATCCGGAAAAACTGATGCTGGAAAAGATCCGCCCGGATAGTCATGTCCTCATCGTGGGAACACGGCTCTCCGCGATAGATGCGGCATTAGTTCTTTGCCGACAGGGGTGCCGGGTCAGCCTGGTTTCTCCCTCCGGCGACCTGCCGGCGGTGCGCTCTGCCGTCATGCTCAGACCCATTCAGGCTTCGCGACTCGCCTGGCTTACAGACAGCGCGGTAATCAGTGAACAGGTCAGGCCGGACATCAGAAAATGGGTGATCCGGCTGCTGGCTCACGCCTCGGCGACCTCCCTCAGAGAGCAGTTTGTCGCAGAGGCGGAGAGTATCCAGCGACTGCGGGAAGAGAGTGAACTGGCGCGTCAGGACAAAACGGAATGGCAGTACAGGATTGTCGGAATGATTAACGCGATCAATCAGCATTCGCACACACTCCCCGAGGCGGTTAAGCACTCCCTGAGCGCCTTTCTGCGGGCAACAGGTCGCTATATCAGCGCGATGCCCTTAAAGAATGCCGAAAAATTGCTTGGTTATGTTGATAGCGGGTTATTAAGCGTTGAAAAGCTGAGGGCTGACTCTCTGCAGAAATCAGATTCGGGCTGGACCCTCAGCAACCCGCAGGGCGAAATCACACACTTTGACGCCCTTGTCTGTGCCACCGGCTACGCACCGCCCAGACATTCGATGACCCATAATGGGCTGATTCTCGCGGATGCGCGTGACGCTTCAGCCGCACCGCCCCGGCTGAATAACCATTTGCAGCTGCATCTGACCCACAGGGTGTCGCCTGAATCTGTCTGGCTGGCAGGCATATCAACGCATCTGTCCGTCCCGGTGGTGAATGCGCTGTTTGTCGCGGTCGAACAGGTGAACAGAATTGCACAACAAATCAAAAGATTATAAGGATTGAGTGATTGCGTTGTGATGAGGTCAGAGCAAGAGGCCTGCGTCCGGCCCCTTACCCTGACGAGACGCTACTCAGTACAGAGTGCCTGCTGGCGACACTGACTTTCGCGCAGAAACGCGCTGACCAGAACGAGCCACAGCAGACCGCAGGTCAGATTCACCAGGCTAAAGCCGCCGGTGCCGAAGCTGAAATAAGCCATTTTCGCGGCTTCAATGCCCAGCGCAATAATCAGGATGCTCACCATGCCCAGCAGTGCCGCGACGCTGCCTTTTCCGGCGCTGCTGGAAAAGAGCGTCATACGGTAAAGTCCGGCGTTAACCAGCCCGGTGCCGAAGCCGTAGAGACTCATTCCGGCCGTGAGCCACAGATAGCTTTGCGGATTCAGCAGGGTGGCAACCACCGCAACGGTCAGTCCGCAGACCACTGGCCAGGCACCCAGCTTTACCGGCTGTTCAATCGGCAGACGGCTGGATAAACGGCCCAGCGTCAGGTTGCCCGCAATCATCGCGGCAAAGACCGGCAGCTGAAGCAGGGCATAGTCGATGCGGCTCAGTTGCGCGCCGTGGATCAGGATGACGGGTGAAAGCGCCACCCAGGCAATGCAGGGGACGCTGACCAGTCCGATAGCCAGTGAACCGCGCATCACCTGACGATCCTTCAGCAACCCCGCGTAACCGCTGATAATCGATCGCAGCGACAGCGCTTTTTGACGATCGCCCGCCGTTTCAGGCATGGCATACCAGAGCCCGGCCAGCGCCAGCGCCGCAACTGCGCCAATCAGCCAGAACAGCGTGCGCCATTCTCCCACGGTCAGAAACGCCGCGCCCGCCAGCGGCCCGGCCAGCGGAGCCAGCAGGGCGACGTTGGCCATCAGCGCCATCATTTTGATGCTGAGCGACTCGGTGAACGCCTCCTGAATCGCCGCATAACCCACTGCACCGATGAAACAGAGGCTGATCCCCTGCAGGAAGCGCAGCAGAACGAACTGCTCAATGCTTTGTACCCAGTGCGTTGCGATGCAGGAGAGCATAAAAAAGGTCACGCCACCGATCAGCACCGGACGCCGTCCGATGCGGTCCGAGAGCGGGCCAAGCAGCCACTGCAGCAGGATGCCACCGGCCAGGTAAGCAGTCAGGGAGGTGGAGACCCACTCCGGCCCCACCTTAAACTCCTGAGTCACCAGCAGCATCCCGGGCTGGATCATGTCATGGGCGATATAGGTCGCAAACTCAAACAGCACCAGCGACAGGGGAAAGATCAGATGCCGCCGGGTCAGCTTTACGACCGGAATAAAAGAGGACATTACAGATTCCTGCGATAACTCATTAAAAAAAAGGCGGCCACCCAGGTGACCGCCTGACCATTACGTGACAGGGTAACGCTTAGCGCCAGCGCGCGATCGGGTTGATCAGGGTGCCGGCAAATTTCAGGTTTTCCGCCGGGTCGGTGAGGTTGATCATCTGCTGGTTATTGGCCAGCTGCAGACGGTTGAGGCAGGAGCGGGTGAACTCTGGCGCAAACATGTCATAACGCGCAAACTTCGTCGCCAGCTGCGGATGCGCCTGCTGATAATCCTTCACGCATTCCGCTACCGACTGCCAGAACTGCTCCTCAGGCAGTGTGCCTGACTGGTCGAGAATCGCGCTGATAAAGCGGAAAATGCAGTCAAAGACGTCGGTGAAGATCGACAGCAGTTTAAGCTCCTCCGGTACATCAACCGCCAGTCGCTGCACACCTTCCGGCAGCACGGCATCCGGGTTCATCACCGCGATCTCCTCGCCGATATCCTTCATATAGGCGCTGACCGGTACGTTGTTCTCCAGCAGCATAATCAGGTTTTCGCCGTGCGGCATAAACACCAGGTCATGCTGATAGAAGCAGTGCAGCAGCGGACTGAGGTAGCAGGTCAGATAGCGGTCAATCCACTGCTTCGCGGGTAAACCGGAATCGGCAATCAGCGCGGGCAGCAACGCCTGCTGATGATGATCGACGTGCAGGAACGAGGCCATGGTCATCAGACGCTGACCGGGTTGCAGGCTGGCCGCCGGATTGTCGCGCCACAGGGCGGCAAACATCTTCTTGTAAGCGGAGTCGCCTTTAATCGCCTGCTCGTAATAGCGGTTGTGATAGCCGACCGAAGCAACTTCGCGCAGGATGCGGAAATCGCACTTCTTCAGCCAGGCATCGCCTGTCACCAGCTGCTCCAGCCAGCCGTTGATGGCTGGTGTGGTCGCCATGTAGTAGGGCGACAGACCGCGCATAAAGCCCATGTTCAGTACCGAAAGCGCGGTTTTCACGTAGCGCTTTTCCGGCTGACTGCGGTTAAAGAAGGTGCGGATGGACTGCTGCGCCTGATAGGCGTCGTCGCCCGTGCCGAGCCAGACAATATCGTGATTCGCGATGTCCGCGGCGAAAACCGTCAGCAGTTTGTTCTGCCACTGCCACGGGTGCACCGGCATCAGGATATACTCCTCAACCGCCAGCCCTTTTTGCTCCAGCTGCGCATTAAACTGCTCAACGGTGTTCTGGCCCAGCTCATCACGCAGCAGCTGCTCGTAACTCAGCTCGCTCAGGCTGGCGAAATGCGCATTGCGGCGGTGGACCGCGACCCAGATAAGGTGAACCGGCGCGGCGGCTTCGGGTGCATAGGCCAGGTAGTCCTGCGCATCAAAACCGATGCGGCCGTTGTTCGCGACAAAGCAGGGATGCCCTTCGGTCATGGCCGCTTCAACGGTCTGGAAATCCGCGGAGACCAGCGCCTGACTGTCCGGATTGTGCTTCTGCAGCTTATAGACAGCGCTGCAGAGGGTGCTGCTGATCTCTTCCATGTAGGTAGCCAGCAGCGCCTGGGGAATGCCGATCTCTCCGTTGAACTCCACGATAAACTTCAGCGCATCCAGCGGCAGATCATGGCCATTCTCCTGCTTACGCAGTGAACCCGCGTCAATCTCCCAGTGATCCAGCGCCAGCCGTGCCGCGCGGAAATGGTAGCTCGCCTCGCCACCCGGCACCGCCAGCTGATAGCTGCCGTTGCCGGATTCCTGCGGCGCGATGATTTTTTCATGCGCAAACTCGGCAATCGCTTTGCGGATCAGCATGCGGTTTGCCTGCGCCCAGTTGTCGCCTGTCAGATGCGTGCCGTTCATCAGTGAAGAGGGGGTGGTCATAGTCTGCGACTCCTGCAGTAACGCGTGTTGATAATCTTCCCGCTGGCAGAAGGCCAGCCAGGCGGTTTTATGGCCCAGGTCGAGGGTATGCTGATAGCGGAAACCGGCACGCCTGTTCAGAACGTGGATCTTCTCGTTGCGCACGTCCGGCTCGACCACCACGCGGTTCACTTCGGGACGGCTGAACATATAGTCCATCACCAGCGAAAAGACCTGCCAGCTGAAGGCGCGGATCGGCTTGCTGGCCGGGGCAATCAGGATGTGCATGCCGTAGTCATCGGGCGCAGCCGGGTAAAATTTTCCAATCTCATCATCACAGGCGCGATAGCACTCAATCAGACAGATCGGCTCATCGTTGCAGCAGCCAATCAGTGCCGCTTTGGGGTCCTGTGCCGTCAGTGTCTGATAGAACGCCGCAACCTGCTCCAGGCTCTGCTGCTGCATGCCCCAGAAGCGCGCATAGTCGCGGGTGACCCAGCTGTGGATGAGCGGCGCATCGCTGGCCTGCATCGGACGGAGGGTGAACAGACCCGCGGGACGGCGGGCGCTGAACAGGATAGATGAACTCATTTCAGCGCTCCGTTTTAGCCGGGAAAGTCTGGAAGGCGATCTGACGCTCGATCGGGTAAACCTCGCGTCCGGTCAGTTCGCGCAGCAGCACCGAGTTGCGGTAGCAGGCCATCCCCAGATCCGGGGTGACAAACCCGTGGGTGTGTAGCTCGGCGTTTTGGACAAAGACCTGATTGTGATGGTCGATGCTGTAGTTGCGCTGCACGTCGTAGCGACCTTTCTCATCCCAGCGCAGACGCGCGGTGATCCCCTCCAGAAACATCGGTGGCCGATAGTGATAGCCGGTTGCCATCACCAGCCCTTCGGTGCGGCGGGTAAAGGTACAGTCCTGCTCCTCCTGATGCAGCGTCAGCTCAAATTCCCCCTCCGGCAGCCAGCGCATCGCGGTCAGGGCCGAGTGGGTGAAGAGATTGACGTTCAGATCGCCATCGAGCTGTTTAACGTACATCAGATCGTAAATGTCATTAATCAGGCTGCTGTTGATCCCCTTGTAGAGGTTCTTATGACGGGCATTGAGTTCGTCGCGGGTGCTGGCAGGCAGGGCGTGGAAGTAGTCCACCCACTCCGGCGAGGTCATCTCCAGCGTCAGCTTGGTGTACTCCAGCGGGTAAAAGCGCGGCGCACGGGTGATCCAGTTGAGCTGATAGCCAAAGCGATCGATATCGGTCAGCAGGTCATAGTAGATCTCCGCTGCACTCTGACCGCTGCCCAGCACGGTAATCGACCGCTTCTGCTGCAACGCGGCTTTGTTCGCCAGATAGTGACTGGAGTGGGTCAGGCGCTGACGATGCGGCTGGCTGCACTCCGGCATCCAGGCCACCGGGCCGGTGCCGAGAATCAGATGACGCGCCTGATAACGCTGTTTCTCGCCGCTGCGGGTCTCCCTGACCTCCAGCTGATAGAGGCCGGAGGCCTCATCGTAGCTGACATACTCGACGTGGCTGTTCCAGCGCAGATTCGACAGCTTTGAGCTGGCCCACTGGCAATACTGGTTGTACTCCTTGCGCATCAGGAAGAAGTCTTCCCGGATATAGAACGAGTAGAGTTTCCCCTTCTCCTTCATGTAATTAAGCAGGCTGTACGGGCTGGTCGGATCGGCCAGCGTCACCAGGTCAGCCATGAACGGGGTCTGCAGATGGGCACTTTCCAGCATCATGCCGGTGTGCCAGTCAAATCCCGGATTCTCATCCAGGAAAAGACCGTTCAGACCCTCAACCGGCTCACTCAGGCAGGCGAGACTCAGGTTGAAAGGGCCGATGCCGATGCCAATAAAATCGTAAACAGGACTCTTCATTTTTCACATCTCTCCCTGGTTCGCCGCGCGCAGCGCAGACGCCCGGACCTGCTCGCGGCCATAGTGCGCAATCAGGCTCAGCACATCTTTGAGGTCGGCAGGGGTCGTGGTCGGATTTAGCAGGGTAAATTTCAGGTACTGACGGCCGTCGACTTTGGTGCCGGCAATCACGGCATTTCCGGAGCGGAACAGCGCTTTGCGGATCGCGGCGTTGATTTCGTCGATCTGCGCATCACTGGCGTGTTTGCCCGGTACGTAACGGAAAATCTGGGTGGTCAGCTCCGGGGCGTGCAGCACTTCGATAGACGGGTGATCGCTCAGCAGCTGATGCGCCGTCTGCGTCAGCGCGATCAGGGTATCAAAGGCCTCACCCAGCGCCGCCGGCCCCATGACGCGCAGCGTCAGCCACATTTTCAGGGCATCAAAACGGCGGGTGGTCTGAATGCTCTTGTTGACCAGATTCGGCGTTCCTTCCTGCTGGGCGCTGAGCGGATTCAGGTAGTCGGCATGGTGGGTGACATGCTTCAGGTTCTGGCTATCCCGGACGAAGAAGGCCCCGCAGCTGACGGTCTGGAAGAAGGATTTGTGATAATCGACGGTGACGGAATCCGCCAGTTCAATGCCGTTCAGACGTGAGCGATGCTGCTCAGAGACCAGCAGCCCGCAGCCATAGGCGGCGTCAACGTGCATCCATAAACCGTAATCGTCACAGAGACGGGCGATTTCCGGCAGCGGATCGATGCTGCCAAAATCGGTGGTGCCGCTGGTGGCGACAACCGCAATCGGGATCAGCCCTTCGCTGCGGCAGCGCTCAATCTCCTGCGCCAGCAGAGCCGGGTCCATACGGAACTGCTCGTCGTGATCGATAGCGATCACCGCATCGTAACCCAGCCCCAGGATCGCCATCGATTTCTGGATGCTGAAGTGGCTGAGCTTCGACGTAAAGACGCGCCACTTCGGAGCGGTCTCCGGCAGGCCGCGCTGCTTGATCAGGTGACCGGGATGATGCGCCGCGCACCAGCTGTCACGCGCCAGCAGCATCGCCATCAGATTCGACTGGGTGCCGCCACTGGTGAAGATCCCGTCTGATCCGGCGGGCAGGCCGATGCGGCCCAGCGTCCAGTCGATCACCTTCTGCTCAATAAGGGTGCCGCCTGCGCTCTGATCCCAGGTGTCCACCGAGCTGTTCACCGCCGCCATGATCTGTTCAGCCATCAGCGAAGGCAGCACAACAGGGCAGTTGAGGTGTGCCAGATATTTCGGGTGATGGAACCAGACGGCGTCACGCAGATAGAGCTGACTCAGCTCCGCCAGAGCGTCATCGTTGTTACCCAGAGGACGGTCAAGATCGACATCGCTGAATTCCGCCGCCAGTTCATGAGGCAGGATGCCGCTGAACGGCTTCTCAACACCGGTGACGGTGCGGGTCATCAGCGCCAGCACCTCCTGCGTCTGCTGCGACCAGGCAGCCAGTTGCCGATCGTTGAAAATCGCCGTTTCGGCCGTGCAGGCAGTGGAGGCCGGTTCGAAGTCCTGTGCCGATTGAATAGATGAGCGTAAAAGCATGTTCAGTTCCTGTGCGTTAAAACCATAACCCTGCCGACCTGAATCAGCAGCGTGGGATATCCGCTCAAAACTCCAGTAAACATAAAAATGACTAACCAGATAAAAGCCCTGACAATCCTGGGGACCAGGGTTTTCATCCTGAAACAGGTAAATACCGCATATTTTTTGTGGATTAGGCCGCGTTTATCGCGTTGTTATATGCGGATGAGAGTGTAAATGTTAATCATTATCATTCAAATGTTTTGTTGTTAAATTTTATTTATTAGCGCATCTAATGTTGAAAGTGTGACTCAGATCACTTTTCTGAATCGGAATAGTCCTTTTTTTGCGGCTTTCAGGGCCAGCAAAATGCAGTGAAACAGGCAAAATAGCGCCTTGAGGCGGAGCAGAAGTTAACGGAGAGGGGATGAAAAAGAGCGTCTGACGGGTCTGAGAAGGGCGGCACTCACCTGAAAAGAAACAACCAGAAAGTCACGCCTGCCCTTTCTGGTTGGGATCAAAAATGGAAACTAACCTGCATCGGTTTCGGCAGGCATTTTCTTTCTGGCGGTGAAGTTATAGAGCACTAACAGAGCGAAAATACCGGTAACGATCAGGGTAATGGTGCCCTTATCCATAAAGTGAGCCATGTTGCCCAGCAGAATGCCTGTGACGCCGAAGTCGGTGTCCGAGAAGGTGGTGTTGGTCAGCCCAATCTGTCCCAGCACGGGCAGCAGCGCCACCGGCAGGAAGGTGATTAACAGGCCATGTGCAAAGGCACCGCAAATCGCCCCGCGTTTGCCGCCGGTCGCATTACCAAACACCCCCGCGGTGGCACCGCAGAAGAAGTGAGGAACCACACCCGGCAGAATCAAAACCCAGTGCAGCTGGCCGAGGACAAACAGCCCCACCAGACCGCCGGCAAAGCTGGAGATGAAGCCAACCAGAACCGCGTTCGGGGCATAGGGGAAGACAATCGGGCAATCCAGCGCCGGGCGGGCTTCCGGCACCAGTTTTTCTGAAAAGCCGGTAAAGGCCGGAACAATTTCAGCCAGGATTAAGCGAACCCCCTGCAGAATGATAAAGACGCCTGCGGCAAAGGTAATGGCCTGAATAAACGAGTAAACGAGGTAGTTCTGACCATTGCTGAAGGTGGATTCCACATAGGCTTTACCGGCCGAGATCGACAGGATTAAGTAGATAATCATCATCGTCAGCGAGATGGAGATGGTACTGTCGCGCAAAAAACTCAGGTTTTTTGGCATGTTCATCTCTTCGGTCGAGCGCGAGCCTTTGCCTACCAGAGAGCCGATCCAGCCCGACAGGACATAACCGATGGTGCCGGTATGCGCCAGCGCCACCTGGTCACCGCCAATGATCTTCCGCATATAGGGCTGAGCGATCGCCGGAAACGTGGCCATCAGCATCCCCAGTGCCAGCGAACCGGTATAGATGAGCTGAATGCCTTCAAAACCCGCGACCGACAATATGATCGCGATCATGCAGGCCATATAAAAGGTCACATGCCCTGACAGGTAAATATATTTAAGCCGGGTGAACCTGGCGACGAGGATATTGGCGACCATACCAAAGGCCATAATCATCGTGGTCGGCGCACCATATTTTGCCAGTGCGATAGAGACCATCGCCTCATTATTCGGGATAATGCCCTGAACATTGAACGCATGTTTAAAAATGTCGCCAAGCGGCGTCAGGGAACCGACCAGAACGGTCGCGCCACCGGCCAGCACCAGGAAGCCCAGAATCGTTTTTACCGTGCCCTTAATCACATCCGGGAAGGGTTTCTTCTGCGCAACCAGGCCGAAAAATGCCACCAGTCCGACTAATATAGAGGGCACTTTCAGCACGTCGACGACGAACTGCAAAAGATTTTGAGTAAACATATTAACCTCAAGGGTAAGTGTTTATCGGCTTATAACTGTCCGTTTTTCTCAAAATAGTCTCGTATTTTTTGCTCAATCTCTTTCAGGTCAATAATGTTATTGATGATGATGATTTTCTCTTCCGGAAGATTGGCGCTGTAGGCAATATCTTTTGCCATCACAAAAATATCCGCCACGTCGGGCGTTACCGAGCCGAGATCGGAATGTTCAACCTCAGCCTCCACCCCTAATGTCTTCAGCACTTTTTTGATGTTCATTTCCATCATGAAACTGCTGCCCAGACCTGAACCACACACTGCCATCATCTTCATATCCGACCTCATTCTCTGGTGATCAAAATTAACGTGTTAACGGGTAAATCAGACGCCTGACAAAATTGCCAGCAGCGCTTCATGGCTGTCTGCATTAAAAACCTGCGCCATGATGTTCTCATCGGAGAGGACTTCCGCCAGCTGGGAAATCATTTCGATATGGCTGTTACTGTCCGGTGCGGCAAACATAAAAAGGACTTTCACCGGATCGTTCTCTTCAGAATCAAATTTCACCGCCGTTCCCAGCAGCAGCACCGACAGCCCCAGTCCGAGCGCGCCCTGTTCAGGACGAGCGTGAGGCATGGCAATCTGCGGAGCGATAACAAAAAAGGGGCCGATCGCCTTCTTTTGCTGGATGATGGCATCAATGTAAGCCTGTGAGATCACGCCTTCGCTGAGCAGAGGACGCCCCGCCAGCACAATCGCTTCCTGCCAGTCAGCCACGCGCTCCACGTACTGAATTCGCTCGCTATTCAACCAATCCGCCAGATGTGACATCGCTGTAATCCTGTCTCTCGTTGCGCGTTCAAAGTTAACGCCACGCAGATGCCGTTTGCGCGTCGCCGCGCTCTTCGGCATGGCTGCGTTTGTTAACTCTCCCTGAACCTGTACAGACACTTTCCGGAGATTCGCCCTGATGACTTCCCGCAGTGAGGGGGCCAGCCGGTGGATGAGTGACCCGGCAACACATCTGTACAGGTTAAAGATGTCTAGTCATCCTGATGATGTCCTTCGACGTGTAGGGACACAACCGCTAAAATTAAAATATGGCTACACAGGCTTAACATCTGTGCCAATTTGATAGGTTGGTCACATATTCACCTGACCGGAGTAGTACTTCTCCGGCAATGTCAGGCAGAAAGGGAGTGGCACGGATACAGGGAGTCTCTCCTTCACGCAAATGGGAAGAACGTCGATGGCTGATGGCATGACTGAAAAGCAGAAAGAGGTGGTCGATTACATCCTCACGCGGATTAAAGATGACGGCCTTCAACCCGGTGAAAAGCTGGATACGGAAATAGCCATCGCAAAGTGCCTCGGTATTACCCGCACAACGGTGCGTGAAGCGACCCGAATTCTGGTGGAGCAGCAGCGTATTTATCGGGTGAAGGGATCGGGGATATTTGTGGGTGCGACGGAGATCAGTAGCCAGGCTCACCGATATCACGTGCTTTCCCCGTTTGATTATCAGGCGCAGAGAAACGGGCACAAAGGCGTCCGTAAAATTATCTCTGCCAGCATTATCCGGGTGCCATCGGCAGAGATGGCGCAGGCGCTGCGAATTAAAACCAGCGATCCGATCTATAAAATATTACGACTGATGTGCTTCGATGAGACGCCGGTGGCGCTGGAACATATCCATCTGCCGGTGAATATGTTTAACAGCATGGAGTTCAGCAAACTGGAAGTGTCGAAATATGCCTATATCGAGGAAGTGACCGGAAAAAAAGTGCAGCTGCGCGACCAGCATTTAACGGCCATTAACCTGACGCAGGCTGAGACGCTGGCATTACTGAAATTAGGGGCAGGGGATGCGGTTATCCAGATTAATGAGACGGTTTTTCTCGATGATGGCGTTCCCTGCGAGGTTAATGTGGCGATTATCAATACCCGCTTTTTTCCACTGAAGCAGAACTCTCAGCGCCCCTGAATAAAACCGGCAATTCAGCGCTTCACATAAGACGATTTTGTGCAATCCTTTGCCACTCTGCACGTTTTATTCATTCTGAACCCGCCCTGATGAGGCGATAACAGGCCCGGCCTCGGGGCTTTCGTCGCTTATTTGCCTTTTATTTCGCCGCGCCCCGCCAATATGACGAATTCAATAAAGCATAAAACAATATGATGTTTTACCAATAATCGCCTGCGCAGCACACTGGTCAGCAACCGGAATCAATAAGGACCAGGTGAATGGCATATCAATTAAGTCTGTTAGACAAAGCGCCCATTCTGCAGGGCGAGACGCCTGCGGCGGCGCTTCAGCGCACGCTGCAACTGGCGCAGCGGGCAGAGGCGTGGGGCTATCACCGCTTCTGGCTGGCGGAACATCACAACACTGCACAGCTTGCCAGCCCTTCACCGGAGCTTCTGATCGCCTGGATCATTGCGCAGACCCGCCATATCCGGGTCGGGTCGGGCGGCGTGATGTTGCAGCACTACAGCCCCTATAAAGTGGCCGAAAACTTCAACCTGCTCGCCTCGCTGGCGCCGGGGCGCATCGATCTCGGCGTCGGGAAAGCGCCAGGCGGATTACCGCTCTCCACCCAGGCGCTGCAGCGGGGTGTTGATGCCGCCAGCAAAGGCAGCTTTGCCGAACAGCTTCAGCTGCTGGATAGCTGGCTGAAACCGGATCAGCAGAAACCGGATGAAGAGGGGCTGGCGGCGACGCCTCTGCCTGCGCGTCCGGCTAGCCGTTTTCTGCTGGGGGCCAGCGAAGAGAGCGCGCGGCTGGCTGCCTCGCTGGGCTGGCAGTTTGTCTTTGCAGCGCATCTGAATGGTGACCGCGCGTTGCTTGAGCATGCGCTGAGTACCTACACCCGCCTGAGTCACGGTCAGCGCGCGCTGGTTGCGGTTCAGGTGGTGGTGGCTGACTCGCCCGCTGAAGCTGACCTGCTGGTTGCCTCTCTGCGCCACTATCATGTGGCGGTAAAAGGGGGCCCGGGTGTCAACGTCGCCAGCCTGGAGCAGGCGGAGCGCTTCGTGCGTCAGGGAGGCTATCGCGACTATAAGATTGAACCTCGCACCCCGTCACTGCTGAAAGGCACGGCGGCGCAGGTGCATGCTCAGCTGGACGCCCTGCATCATCACTTTGCTATCGACGAGTTCGTCATCGATACGCCCGTTACCGATCCGGTTGCCCGCCAGCGCTCGCTGGAACTGCTGGCCACCCACCATCTGATTGCGGCCTGATCCCCAGCCAGCGGAGAGTCATCATGTACCCTGAATCACAACTGATTGAATGGCGACGCGAACTGCATACCTGGCCGGAGCTGTCCGGACAGGAGTTTGCGACGACCGCACGGCTGCGCGGCTGGCTGCAGGCCGCAGGCATCCGGCTGCGCGATTACCCGCTGGAAACCGGTGTGGTTGCTGAAATCGGCCAGGGTGAAACGGTGATTGCTCTGCGCGCCGACATTGACGCGCTGCCGATCCATGAGGCGAGCGGGGTGCGTTTTCACTCCCGTCATCCCGGCGTGATGCACGCCTGCGGTCACGACCTGCACAGCGCGGTGATGCTGGGCGCGGCCCTGCAGCTTCAGGCTCAGGCCGACACCCTGCCCGGACGGGTGCGCATCCTGTTTCAGCCCGCCGAGGAGATTGCGCGTGGTGCCCGGCAGTTCATCGGGGCGGGCGTGCTGGATGAGGTGCAGGCTATCTTTGGGATGCACAACGAACCTTCGCTACCGCTTGGTACGTTTGCCACCCGCAGCGGCGCGTTCTACGCCAATGCCGACAAATTCATCATCCGCGTGACCGGCAAAGGTGCCCATGCCGCCTACCCGGAGCAGGGCGTCGACAGCATCGTGACGGCCAGCCAGATTATTCAGGCACTGCAGGGGCTCACCAGCCGCAGTTTTAACGCCTTCGACAGCCTGGTGCTCAGCATCACCCGCATCGACGGCGGCAAAAGCTGGAATGTGTTGCCGGGCGGGGTGGAATTTGGCGGCACGGCGCGTACGCACGATCTGCAGGTGCGCGCCGACCTGGAGCAGCGGGTGCGTACCCTGGTTGAGCAGTTTGCCGCGGCCAATGGCGCGCAGGCGACCCTGACCTGGCAGCCTGGCCCGCCGGTGCTGATCAACGATCCCCACTGGGCAGGATTCTGCAGCGATGTGGCCCGCCAGGCGGGTTACCGGGTGCAGACCGCCGAACTGCATCTGCTGGGTGAAGACTTTGCTTTTTATCTGCAGCAGGTGCCCGGCGCCTTTGTCAGCATCGGCAGCGCCAGCGAGTTTGGCCTGCATCACGCCAGCTTTACCCCCGACGAGGCGCTGATTGCGCCCGCCGCTGACTACTTCGCTCAACTGGCCCGCCAGGCGCTGCAACATCTCAGTGCGCGATGTCAGGCATCCCTTCCACTCTGAATAGCATTTATCTGCTGCCGTAACCGCACGACGGTGCTGAACAGCGTCGTCAGGCACCGCGACGACTAAAAAAGAGAGAACATCATGACCACAAGACAACTTCGGCTGGGCACCATTCTGCATGGCGCCTCTGGCAACATGTCCGCCTGGCGCCATCCGGCGGCCCAGGCCGATGCCAGCATCAGCCTGGATTACGCCAAAAAAATCGCCCGTAAGGCGGAGCAGGGCAAACTCGATTTTCTGTTTGTCGCCGACGGGTTGTTTATCAACGAGAAATCGATTCCCCACTTTCTCAACCGCTTTGAGCCGCTGACGCTGCTCTCGGCGCTGGCCGGTGTCACGGAGCACCTGGGGCTGGTCGGCACTGTCTCCACCTCCTACAGCGAGCCGTTCACCGTGGCGCGTCAGTTCGCCAGCCTCGACCATCTCAGCGGCGGGCGCGCAGGCTGGAACGTGGTGACGTCACCGCTGGAAGGATCGGCAAAAAACTTCTCCCGCCAGCAGCATCCGGAACATGCGCTGCGCTACCGCATTGCCGATGAGTATCTGCAGGTGGTGAAAGGGCTGTGGGATTCGTGGGAGCAGGATGCGTTTGTGCGGGACAAGGCGAGCGGGCAGTTTTTCGATCCGGCGAAGCTGCACACCCTGGATCATCACGGTGACTTCTTCCAGGTGCAGGGGCCGCTGAATATCGGCCGTACGCCGCAGGGGCGTCCGATTATCTTCCAGGCGGGCGCATCCGCAGACGGCAAAAAGCTGGCGGCGCGCCATGCCGACGCCATCTTCACCCATCAGCCGACGCGCGAAGAGGCGCAGGCCTTCTATCAGGATGTGAAGCAGCAACTGGTGGCCAATGGCCGTCAGCCGGAAGATCTGCACATCTTTCAGGGTGTCAGCGTGATTGTGGGCGATAACGCCGATGACGTCGAACAGCAGTACCAGACCACTGCGGCACTGGTTTCGGTGACTGATGCGCTGAACTACCTCGGCCGCTTCTTTGACCATCACGACTTTTCGCAGTACCCGCTGGATCAGCCGTTCCCCGATATCGGCGACATCGGACAGAACAGCTTCCGCAGCACCACCGACGAGATCAAACGCAAAGCGAAAGAGCAGGGTCACACTCTGCGTCAGGCGGCACTGGAAGCGGCCACCCCGCGCCCCCTGTTTCACGGCACGCCTGAAGAGGTGGCGGATGGCCTGCAGCTCTGGTTTGAAACCCACGCCACTGACGGCTTCATCATCAATGGCGGCACGCCTGACACCTTTGAACGCTTTGTCGATCGGGTGGTGCCGATTCTGCAGGCTCGCGGCCTGACGCGCCGTGACTATCCGGGCACCACCCTGCGCGACAGCTTCGCCCTGAAATCCCCCGTTAATCAGTTCACCTCACAATAAGAGTCCGGATCATGCAAAAACCCTTACGTCTCATTGCTCTGCTTATGCTGGCCGCCAGCAGCCACGCTCTGGCAGAGGGCACCAGCGTCTCCTACAACGGCCAGCGTGTCAGCGTGGAAGCCAATAAAGCGCCGATCAACACCGCGAAAAATGCGGAGGCCATCGCGCAGCTGCCCACCGGTCACCATTTTGTGGTGCCGGGCGCGTTTACCGTGGCGGTGGCCGCGCTTAACTCTCCGCCGCTTACGGTCTTTTCTGACGACAACAAAACCCTGCTCGGCAGCGAGGTGGATATCGCCCGGCTGGTCGCCGACAGCCTGGGACTGAAGCTGAATGTTGTCCCGACCTCCTGGGAGGACTGGCCGCTCGGCGTCGCCTCGGGCAAGTATGACGCGGCGATCTCGAACATCACCGTGACGAAGCCACGTAAAGAGAAGTTCGACTTCGCGACCTATCGCAAAGACTCGCTGGGCTTTTATGTCCGGACCGGCAGCCCGATTCAGTCGCTGACCAAAGCGGAGGAGATTGCCGGGCTGCGGATCATCGTGGGTTCCGGTACCAATCAGGAGGCGATCCTGCTGGCGTGGGATAAAGAGAATCAGGCCAAGGGCCTGAAACCCTTTACGCCGATCTATGCCAAAGATGATGCCGCGCAGACGCTGGCGCTCCAGTCGGGTCGGGCAGACGCCTATTTCGGGCCGAATGTGATCGGGGCCTGGAAGGCGGCTCTGACCGGGAAAACCCGGCTGGTGGGGAGTGTGGATGGGGGCTGGCCAAAAGCGGCTCACATTGCGGTGACGGTGAAAAAAGGCAGCGGTCTGGCCGAACCGATCAGCACGGCGCTGAATGGCGTGATCGGCAATGGCGACTATCAGAAGGTGCTTAACCGCTGGGGCGAAGGCGTTGAACAGATTGGTCATTCTGAAGTTAATCCCGCCGGACTGGGCGATTAAGGAGCTGAAATGAGTGAATTAACGTTTCGCGAGGTGTCGCCCGAGGCGCCAGAGCTGCAACCGATCCTGGGCGGCCTGTTCGGTGAATATGCCGCTCGCTATGGCGACTATTTTGCCCGGCTTAAGGAGCAGGAGCTGACAGAGTGGTATCTGCCGCCGCAGGGGCTGTTTATTGTCTTGGAGCGCGACGGCGAGATCATCGCGATGGGCGCCTACAAACCTTATGACCTGCAGACCGCCGAGCTGAAGCGCATCTGGACCCGCAGCGATCTGCGCCGTCAGGGTCTGGCGCTGGTGGTCCTGCAGGAGCTGGAGCGTCGGGCCCTGCAGGCGGGCTATCAGCGGCTGTTTCTCACCACCGGCTTCCGTCAGCCCGAGGCCGTCCGGCTCTACACCGGTCACGGTTATCAGCCTCAGTTCGATCTCAGCGGCGATCTGGAGCGGTACGGTCAGCCGCCCCACGACGGGCGACTGCGTTTTATTAAAGTGATTGGCGTGTATAACGTCGCGGAAGCGAGTTAAGGATCGACGATGAATAAACCTCAGCATCAACAGTTACAGGTGGTGCCGGCCCGTTATCCGGCACGCACCGCTGGCGCGATCGTTGCGCTGTTTATTTTGGCAGGCGTCGTGCAGTCGGTGGCCTTTAATCCGCGCTGGGAGTGGGGGGTGTTTGCACGCTGGTTCTTTGATCCGGTGATCCTGCACGGTCTGGGACAGACGCTGCTGCTCACCCTGCTGGGGACGATCTTCAGCCTGCTGGCTGGCGGTCTGCTGGCTCTGGCGCGCCTCTCCTCCTCCTGGCTGCTGAGCACGCTGGCATGGGGCTACATCTGGCTGTTTCGTTCACTGCCGCTGATCGTCGTGCTGATTATTCTTTATAACTTCTCCTATCTCTATGAAACGCTCTCGATAGGGATTCCGTTTACCGGCCTGTCGTGGGGCGCGTTTCAGACCATCAATGTGCTGGGACAGTTTCCGGCCGCGGTCATCGGCCTGACACTGGTGCAGGCGGCCTACAGCGCGGAGATCATTCGCGGCGGCATTCTCGGTGTCGATCAGGGGCAGGTGGAGGCGGCTTCTGCGCTCGGCCTCTCTGCCACGCGCCGCACCTTCCGCATCATTCTGCCGCAGGCGCTGCGCACCATTATTCCGACCACGTTCAACGAAATCATCAGCCTGGCGAAAGGCACGGCGATGGTTTATGTGCTGGCCATGCCGGAGCTCTTTTACACCATTCAGATGATCTATAACCGCAATCAGGAGGTCATCCCGCTGCTGATGGTGGGTGCCGCGTGGTATCTGATTATCACCACCGTGCTCTCCGTCATTCAGTACAACGCAGAACGCTGGATGGCCCGCAGCGTAACGCGTGAACCGCAACCCTCTCGCTGGCGTCAATGGCGCAACCGCGTCTCGCCACTTCAACCGACCGAGGAGATCAGCCATGTCCGAAGCCATTGATTATCGCCTTTCTCACACCAGCGGGGCCATCAGCATCACCGGCGTCAGTAAACGTTTTGGCAAACATAAAGCGCTGGATAATGTCTCGCTCTCCCTGCCGCCTGGCTCGGTCACGGTGATCCTCGGCCCCTCCGGCTCCGGTAAATCCACCCTGCTGCGCACCATCAATCATCTGGAGCGGGTCGATGAAGGCTTTATCCAGATTGATGGCGACTATATCGGCTATCAGCAGCGCGGCAACAAGCTCTATGAGCTGAAGGAGCAGGCGATTCTGCGGCAGCGCATAAACGTCGGCTACGTCTTCCAGAACTTTAACCTGTTCCCGCACCTGAGCGTGCTGGATAACCTGATTGAAGCACCGATTGCGCATCGCCAGCTCTCCCGGCAGGCGGCGATTCAGCGGGCCGGTGAACTGCTGGACATTGTCGGCCTGCGCCACAAAGCCGATGCGTGGCCGCGCCACCTGTCAGGCGGGCAGCAGCAGCGCATCGCTATCGCGCGGGCGCTGATGCTCAATCCCAGGGTGATGCTGTTCGATGAACCCACCTCGGCGCTGGACCCGGAACTGGTCGGCGAAGTGCTCGATGTGATCAAGAAGCTGGCGCGCTCCGGCACCACGCTGGTCATTGTGACGCACGAGATCGGGTTTGCCCGCGAAGTGGCTGACCATGTGGTCTTTATGGTGGATGGCCGGATTGTGGAGCAGGGCACGACCCAGCAGGTGCTCAGCAATCCGCGTCACGAGCGCACCCGTCGCTTCCTGGCGCGCGTCTTATGAGGCGCCTGACGCCTCTGGCGCTGGCATTCGCGGGGCTGATCCCGGCGCTCTCCATGGCCGCCCCGGAAAAGCCCGACATCCGCCGCAACGAAACGCCCATCCATG
The DNA here is from genome assembly GCF_026541045.1 of Pantoea sp. GM_Pan_3. Lineage (NCBI taxonomy): Bacteria > Pseudomonadati > Pseudomonadota > Gammaproteobacteria > Enterobacterales > Erwiniaceae > Pantoea > Pantoea sp. GM_Pan_3. The sequence goes on from NZ_JALNVA010000004.1 coordinate 211,869, forward strand.
CTCCGGCTAATCCGCTGGCGATCGCTAAAATTCCGGCGAACTATCACTTTATCGAGCCGGGCACCCTGACCGTGGCGACCTCAGCCACAAACTCGCCGCCGCTGGCGCTGCTGGCCTCTGACAACGTGACCCGCATCGGCAGCGATCCCGACATCGCCAGGCTGCTGGCTGACAGTCTGGGGTTAAAGCTGAAGCTGGTGCCGGCCTCATGGGAGGACTGGCCGCTGGGGATCAGCGCCGGGCGCTATGATGTGGCGATGTTTAATATCGCCGTCACCGAAGAGCGTAAGAAGAAGTTCGACTTTGCCACCTATCGTGCCGACAACCACGCTTTCGCGGTGAAAAAGGAGAGTCCGATCAGACAGATCGGTGCCCCTGCTGACATTGCCGGGAAGCGCATTATCGTGTCGTCGGGCACCAATCAGGAGCGGATCCTGCTGAGCTGGGATGCACAGAACCGGGCGAAAGGCCTGCCTGCCGTGACGCCAATCTATCTGACCGATGATGCCTCTGCGACGCTGACGCTGCTGTCGGGACGGGCCGACGCCCTGTTTGGCCCGCACTCCATGGCCGCCTGGAAAGCCGCCTCGCGCGGCCAGACCCGACTGGTGGGCAACGGGCCGTTTCGTGCCTGGGTCGCCGTCACCACCAAAAAGGGCAATGGCCTGGCCCCGGCACTCCAGACTGCGCTGGATGGCACCATCGCGGGCGGCCAGTATCAGCAGGTACTGGCCCGCTGGGGTGAACAGGATGAGGCCGTCGACCACTCCCTGATAAACCCGCCAGGTATCGTTTACTGACATCGCCAGACCGGTTGCACTGCGCTAACCGGTCTGGTGCACGGCATGCTGATAACCCGATAATTGCACTACACTCTCCGGCGTGACTGTTTTATCCTGCCCCCTCAAACTCATAAAAAATTCTGTTGTGTGGCGGAGTTTCAGCCCTGGAAGCCCATGAAAATCAGATTCCTTTCTGCCAATGAGCAAAAGCTGGCGGAGGTGCGCAAGATACTCGAACCTGTCGGGGTCGAAGTACTGCCTATCGCCCGTCGCATCGAAGAAATACAGACAGAAAACGAGCTTGACCTGGTGCGTGACAAGCTGACCAAAGCTTTCGCGCTGATCGGGCGGCCGCTGTTTGTTGAGCATACCGGCCTCTATCTGGATGGCCTGAATGGGTTACCCGCGGGTCTGACCCGCATCTTCTGGAATCGCCTCGACGCTGAGCGCTTTACGGCGCTGGTGCAGGGACTCGACAGCCAGGCCGTCACGGCCAAAACGGTGCTGGGTTACTGTGACGGCCGCAAGATGTATCAGTTTTCAGGCGAGCTACGCGGCACCATCGCGGCAAAACCCGCCGGCACGCGCGGCTTTCAGTGGGACTGCGTCTTTATTCCCGAAGGCTATGAGCAGACCTTTGCCGAAATGGGTGAACTCAAGAATGAGATCTCCATGCGGCGTATCGCGCTGGATCGCTTCGCCACCTTTTTGAAAACCGCCCGGGGAGTGGCATGAAACCTGAACTCAAACGCGCCTATGATTCCGGCAAACTGATCCTGTTTGCCGGTGCCGGTATCTCACGCAATTTCGGCCTGCCGGAGTGGCATGAGCTGATTGCGCACCTCGCGCATGAACTGGGCTACGATCCAAAAATCTTTAATACTTACGGCACGCACCTGTCGCTGGCGGAGTATTACAAACAGAAAAAAGGCTCGCTGGGTCCGCTGCGCAGCTGGATGGATCGCGAATGGCACCGGCCCGATATTGATGTCCGCTCTTCTGAAATTCACACCATGATTACGCAGGGTAATTTCTCGCGTATCTACACCACTAACTACGATCGCTGGCTGGAGGCGGCGCACGACGCGCATGGGGTTCCCTATTATAAAGTGGCCAACGCCGCCGATCTGGTGTCGCTGACCGAAGAGAAGCGACACATCATCAAACTTCACGGCGATTTCGACGACGATACCTCTATTGTGCTGGATGAAAGCAGCTATTTTGAGCGTCTCTATTTCGACTCGCCGCTCGACATCAAACTCACCCACGACGTGATGGGCAATTCGGTCCTGTTTGTCGGTTACAGCATCAGTGACTTCAACATTCGCCTGCTCTTTTACCGCCTGACGAAAATGTGGGGCCGCACCGGGCTGGCAACGGCCCGGCCAAAATCGTACCTGTTTACCAACCGCAACAACCCGGTGGCAAAAGAGGTGCTGGGGCAGTGGGGGATCGAAGTGATCGTCTCGGAAGAGGATGATCCGCGTAAAGCGCTGGCACAGTTCCTGGAAGAGTTGCTGGTGTAATGCCCGTATCGCCTGCTCAGAGAGTGGCTGCTTAAAAATGAATCAATGCGTGGCGTTATGATCAGAAGTGTTGTGAAGGGTACAGTGATCGGTTTTATGGGGCTTGTTCTGCTTGCCCTGACAGGGACAGGAGCGCTGATCTATCTGAAAACGGGTGACCAGCACTACAGTGAGGAAAATCTTGCTGCGTGCAAACATTACACGATTGAGCAGGCAAAACAGATCGTGCTGAGCGCCTGGCTGAGACAACCCAACGACTGGCAAAACTGGCATGAAGCAGCCGAAGTCGCCCGCCAGAAGGGCATACGGTTCATTGACGCAGAGATAAGCGGCCCGGCTGAGCAATGGCTGGTTCCTTTTTATGCAGAACGCATTACGGGCAGAAAGCAGTACGGCATGCTGGATTGCGGCAAACTCAGCGTTGAGTTCGCGTCAGAGTAGTGTACTGAGCATCGCGACGATTCAGGCCATTGGAAACGGCCACCTTTGGCTGGTTGTTGCGATAAAACAGCCCGCTCAGAGCGGGCTGTCAGGTTAAAGGTCTTATCGTTTTATAAACTCTTCGAATTTTTCCTGATTATCTACCAGCCAGGCCGGCATATATTCATAATCAATAGGCCGGATGACCATCTTCCTTGGCCGGTTCCAGATATCTATATTTTTATCAACACAGCGCCGGATGTGATCCGGATTATTGAACTCTGGAAGATTATTTTCTGTATGGGAAATTGTCTCCATCTTCTCGCTGATGCGTGCATCGGTCATTACCCAGGAAAAATGCCAGCCCGCGTTCATGACAATCCGGGTGCGCATCTTAAGAAGTCTCCAGCGCCACCAACTATCCCGTATTGGGGTGCCTTTACGCTTCACGTTGCGTAACAACTCTGGCTGTCCCTGAAAAAAGCCCTTAAGGTTTTTCATCGTCGTCATTTTCGGCAGGCGACATAAGCGCGCCGAGCCATCATCGTTGAGTACCTGAACATTAAATTTATAGTTAAAAAAGTTCTGATACAGCGTCGTGCACAGATGACGGCGACTGAACTGCGTGAGGGCAGCAGGGTGAGGAATTTCATCAACGTCGGAAATGATGATGATATCGTCGTCCTGAGCATGGCGCAGACCATGCATAATGCTGTTACGCGCAATGGTTTCATTTTCCCACGGATCGGATTCCCCGGCTTTCACCACAGAACTGCCGGACAGGAATTCATGTTGATAAATCGTGGGAACGGAATCATTTATCACATAGATGATCTTTTCGCGAAACGCGGCGAACCGGTCAATATTGAAATTAAGTTTTTCTCGTCGCTTGCCCGTGAAAGTATAGAGAGATTCAACGATGACAAAGCGGTCAACATGCTCATAAAGTGTATTTAAACGCAGCTCAAGAAGCATATCTTCATCGTAGTACAGGAAACAATCGTAAATCATTGGCGAACTAATCCTTTTGCCATCATCATCAATTTTATTTTTTGCGGATTGTACCTGCTGTTTTACGCTTTCCATACACTTTCCAGCGTTTTTACTGCCACCCTCCTGACAGAATCTTTCTGCCCCCCGCCTGAAGCTGCGTCAGACAGGGGAATCTGACCCCATCGCCGGATTAACGTCCTGATCGGAGAAAAGCCTGCGCGATGATAAGGTTCAATTGCACGTCTCCGTTAAACTCCATTCTCTGCTGGCAAAGCAAATTGAGCATGATATACTGTATGTATACACAGTACCTGAGGGCGAAAAGATGGCTGTTGAAACAAAATTTGTAGTAGTCAGAAAGGGTGAAGAGAAGATGACGTTTGCCAATAAGAAAGAGGCCGATGCCTACGACAAAATGCTCGATATGGCCGAAGCCTTCACCGACTGGCTGTTACAGCATCAGCCCGCGATGGACGAAGCACAGGCGGAAACGCTGGGCCTGCTGATTGCTGAGCAGAAAGAGTCGGTACAGCATATCCTTCGCACCAGCAAACTGCCGGAGGCGACGACCCACGCTTCCCGCTCAGACGATGCTGACAACCAGGCTGATGAGCCTGCGGCTAAGAAAGTGCGCGCAGTAAAAGCGGCCTGATCTTCACTTCAACGCCGGAAGCGAACCTTCCGGCGTTGCTGTTTCTGACTTAAGATTCTCTTCCCGTCTCATCCGTATTAGCTCATTAAACGAGCCCCATCGTTCATCGTTATTCCTGAGCGCTCTGATTCTGACAGAACAGGCGGGGGGTAATGCACATTAAAATTCTTTTCTGAAAAATATAAGCTCATCAAAATTCTTTGCCCGCACTCTCCCTCTGCCATTCTGTGCGACCCATCAGTGATGACAGTAGTGCTCAGACAGGGTCAGCATGCCTGTTCCGCCTCTATCAATCTCTCCTGGCAGTAAATAAGGCATCCTGAAACAGGGTAAATCCTGCTTAAGTCCGGAAAGAAAATGTGAAAACCCTTTCCCAGTCATTGACCAGGAAGATGCTACTGAATTTTTTAATTCTTTTATGAACCTGTACGTTAAAAACGCGCTTTCCAAAAAAATTATCATATTGGACTTTTTTTTAATTAACATCTACCGCCTGTTATGTATAGAAATCATAAAAACGGAGAGGAGGTTCGATTTTGATTATACTTGTGAATAAAAAAACCAGAAGCCTGTTTTGTAAAGGAAAGGTAATTTCCCTGAGCAGGAACGAATTCACACTTTTTATTTTTATGATCAAAAGCAGGAAGGCAAGAGAGATTGATGTTGCCGATTTAATTTTACAGGTATGGGAAGCAAGATATAAATCCATCTCTGCCAATAATATCTCTCAACTTTTCTATCTGTTGAGAAAAAAAGTTCAGATAATAGACCCACTTTTGAATCTGACTTACTCAAAAAGCAAAGGCGTTCAGTTTTTTATACCCAAAAGCCTCGTTTTTATCACCTGTAATGAAAAGCTCTACTTCTTTTTACAAAAGAAAATGACCTGGTTCAGAAAATTTACACGTCGCACTCTGTTTTTTATTTGAGCATTGCGCTGATCTTCATTATCACTATATCCACTCCAGGTACGACAGGAGGCGTTAACATGTCAGGGGAGATATATGAGAAATGAACCTGAAACAATCTGGCTGGTGATCTTCTTGCTGATATCCTTTTTCGGGGGCGTAACAAGATATCTGTTAAGTGCTTACGCAGGAAAAGCAGCGCCAACGATACAAACACTTTTATCTGCGCTGACCATCTCAATTTTCTGGGGACTTCTTGGAGGTATTATATGTGTTAATTATGGATTAAATCTGTATGAAGCCATTGTCATAAGTGGGTCTGTCTCATTTTTCTGTGGTGGATGTGTTTACCGTTAAATCTGAAGAGTATAAATAAGGACATTCTATGAGCAACCAGATTGCAACTGCATTCCCGTTAAAAACGTTCCGCACTGATTTTTTAAACTGGTCAAAAGAGACATCCGGGAAAAATATTCTCTCATGTTCACCTAAGACCAGTGCTGAATTACTCGATGTCATTAACTGGGCTGTTGATAATAAATTCAAAGTTCGCCCGGTAGGTATTCAGCATAACTGGTCAAGATTGACTATTGATAATAATGCTGACAACAGTGATGTTGTCCTGGTTGACATGATGAAACATCTTAATGCTGCAACGATAGTTAAACATGGTGATTACGGCTATATCACGGCTCAGACCGGCATTCAGATGGAAGCTCTTGTTACTCTGCTTGAGAAAAAGAAACTAGGCTTTTACAGCATGCCTGCACCAGGCGATCTGACGCTTGGCGGTGTCCTCGCAATAGGAGGACATGGGACCGGCATCGCCTCTGTCAATGAAGAACGCTCCGCAGGGGGGAGTTGGGGAACCGTCAGCAATAACATTGTCGAACTCAAAGCCATTGTGTGGGATGACAAGCTTAAGCAGTACGTGTTGAAAACGTTCGAAAGAACCAACCCGGAGATATCAGCCTTTATGGTGCATGTCGGGAGAGCATTTATTTATGAAGTTAAACTTCAGGTGCCGCGCAACAAGCGTTTACGCTGCCAAAGTTTTGTCAATGTTCCCGCCGTCGAATTATTTGGTCAGGAGGGTGAAGGTATCAGAACCTATACCTCCTATCTGGATAAATGCGGGCGTGCTGAGATCATCTGGTTTCCGTTTACTACCACACCATGGTTAAAAATCTGGACAGAGTCTCCAGCCTACAACAGGATATCTAAACCCGTCCATTCTCCCTTTAACTATCCTTTTTCGGATAATATTCCTGTTCAGGTTTCCGATTTGGTCAGGAAGATTAACAATGGCTTTCCGGAACTCACACCTTCATTAGGAAACCTGATGTTCAATCTGGTCAATATCGGACTTGGTGCGACAATCAGTAGCGACCTGTGGGGGTGGAGCAAAGATGTCTTGATGTATATCAAGCCAGACACGCTTCGGGTGACGGCTAACGGCTATGTCATCATCACCCGCAGAGAGAACATTCAAAAGGTACTCAGTGAATTTAAGGCGAAATATGAGAGCATGGTGGATATCTACAAAAAATCTAACGCTTATCCCATGAATGGTCCGATTGAAATTCGTGTGACCGGTTTAGATAATCCAGCTGATACCGATATTGCTGGTGCTGTTCCTCCTGCACTCTCCGCAGCCCGGCCTGTTGATGCTCACCCTGAATGGGATGTTGCAATCTGGCTGGATAATCTGACAATGCCTGGTACTCCTGACTCACTGAAGTTTTTCAGAGAGTTGGAAGAGTGGGTGTTCAATCACTATTCTGGCGATTATGCAACGGTACGCGTTGAGTGGAGCAAAGGCTGGGGATATTCAGAAAAAGATGCCTGGGATAATGAGACGGTTATCGACACCCTTATTCCTGATAACTTAACTCAGGGTATCACCGATGGGTATGACTGGCGTTTTGCAAAAGCGACGCTCGATAAGTATGACCCTCACTACCTCTACTCTTCACCTTTAACCATGAGGCTTTTTAAAGCGACCCTGTAGTCATCATTCGGTCGCTATGAATGAAGCCACCTAAACGGTGGCTTCATATCCGGATAGCTTATTTTTAATCACCCCATTCCTCATTGAAATGGTAGTTAATCTGACTGGCATCGCCACCCAGCGCACTGCCTAATGAAGCAATCGTTGTAAATATAGCAAAGCCAATCGAGTCAAGGGCGTGATGAATGCTTCCTAAGCCGATGGCATCCAAAAGTCTCCCTGGAAAAGAGAGCAGGGGGGTATTGAATAAGTCGTTAATCAGCTTTACACCACCAACAATAATTTCACCAACGTTGCCACCTGAGACTGAGTTTACTTCGGTTAGAGTAAGTTCACGCATTGAAATTTCCTTATAACAATAATAAATGGCAAATCTATTACAAAATAATTCTGCCTTCAATTGATGGTTGCATAAGCCAGACAGGCTGTCAATAATCCGGAAGCCAACCTCTTTTCATGAGAAAATAATGAATCTTCTCCAGCCTGATATCCGGAAGGAGTCGTTTAAATTATTTGTCATTATTCAGGATGTCTATTTCCGGTTTTTTATTGTGCCGTCGCGATCTCAGTATCGGTGGCATGTTAATTCGCTCACACTTTTTCTGAAACAGAAACTCCCCGGCTTTTCACTGCCCGCGTTCGATATCAGTGTGGCCCCATCATCTGCAAAGGGTTATTACTGGTTAACAGGAAAAACCTGAGCGTCTCACGGTTTTTACCACTGTGAGGCGCTCAGGTTTTTTTTGCCTTGCTCGTCCCTTCAGCTGGCTGGAACTGCAGCCCGGCATTCAGTACTGGCATCACCCGGCGGGTATCGCCCGCACTCAGGATGCCTGGGTGACGGAACCTAAAACCGTGGTGACATTTTAAATTTCCCTGTGGAGCAGGATCGCCGTCACGCTTTTCACCGAGGCAGATTGAGGTCCGCCTTAAAAATGGTAGAGTGCGCCTGGTGGATTGTTACTGCTCAGGCAGGCAAAACCTGATTTCTGGCATCAGCCGGAGGTCAGGTTTTTTGTTTTTGGGGTCTGGATGAAAATCGCCAAAGTGCTTAATAACAATGTGGTGGTGGTTCAGGACGAACAGGGACGTGAGCAGGTCGTGATGGGCCGCGGACTGGCTTTTCAGAAGCGTGTCGGGGACAGTCTTGATACCGCGCAGATTGAGAAGGTATTCGCGCTGCAAAGCGATCTTCTGGTGCGCCGTCTTGAGGAGTTACTGAACCAGATCCCTGCTGAGGTCATGACGACCTGCGACCGGATTATCAACCTGGCAGCACAGCGATTAGGGAAACTGCAGGAGAGTCTCTACATCACATTAACGGATCACTGTTTCTTTGCCATCGAGCGGCAGAAGAAGGGGCTGGCGATAAAAAACGTGCTGCTCTGGGATATCAGGCGACTCTATCCCCGGGAGTTTGAGCTGGGTCAGGAAGCCCGCGCCATCATCGCCCGTCGTCTGAATGTGGAACTGCCTGAAGATGAAGCCGGATTTATCGCGCTTCATCTGGTAACGGCTCAGCTCAACAACGAAATGCCGGAAGTGATGGATGTGACGCGGGTGATGCAGGACGTCCTGCAACTGGTGAAGTATCAGCTGCAGCTGGACTACGACGAGTCATCGCTGAGTTACCAGCGGTTCGTCACCCATCTGAAGTTTTTTGCCCAGCGGATGCTGACACGAACCGTCGTTGATGACGATGATGTGTCACTCCATACCGCGGTCAAAGAGAACTATCCCAAAGCGTGGAAATGCGCGGTGAAGATCGCGCAGCATCTGCAGCAAAGCTATCAGCGCGATCTGACAGCGGAAGAGATGATGTTCCTCGCCATTCATATCGAACGGGTGAGAAAAGAGGGGCGTTAACCCCCTGAACCTGGATTGTTACTGCGTCGTGCAGGCAAAACCTGAGCGCGGCCTCTGAAAAGAGGTCGTTCTCAGGTTTTTTTATTTTTGGCTCCCTCAACGGATGTCTGCGGACATCGCTTGTAAGGAAAGAGAGATGGAATATCAGAAACTGGCGCAGGAGATCCTCAGCCATGTGGGTGGTAAAGCGAACATCGTCAGCCTGGAGCATTGCGCCACCCGGCTTCGTTTCAGACTGAAAGAGAGTCAGAAGGCGGATGCGGAGGCACTGAAGAAAAACCCGGGTGTGATTATGGTGGTTGAAAGCGGCGGGCAGTTCCAGGTCGTCATCGGCAACCATGTGCATGCGGTCTGGCAGGCGGTTCGCGCTGAAGCGGGACTGCGCGATGACGCTCCTGTCGCAACGGATGAAAACGACAGTGGCGGGAATCTCTTCAGCCGGCTTATCGACATTATTTCAGGTATTTTCACCCCTTTTATCGGCATTCTGGCCGCTTCGGGCATTCTTAAAGGCCTGCTGGCCCTGGCTGTGGTCTGCGGCTGGCTTTCCGTTGAGAGCGGCACCTATAAAATCTGGTTTGCTGCCAGTGATGCGCTGTTCTTCTTTTTCCCGCTGGTGCTGGGTTACACCGCCGGTAAGAAGTTTGGTGGCAATCCCTTCATCACCATGGTGATCGGCGGGGCACTCACCCATCCGACCATGATCGCCGCCTTTAATGCCAGCCAGCAGACCGGCGCAATGGCGGACGCGTTTCTGGGTATCCCTGTCACCTGGTTCAACTACAGTGCGTCGGTCATTCCGGTGATTCTTGCCGCGTGGGTGAGCTGCTGGCTGGAAAAACAGAGCAACAGGCGGCTTCCTGCCTCAATGAAGAACTTTTTTACGCCCCTGATCTGCCTGGGCGTTACCGTGCCGCTCACTTTTCTGGTGATTGGCCCCGTGGCCACCTGGCTGAGCATGATGCTGGCCAACGGCTACCAGTGGATTTATGCGCTGGCCCCCTGGCTGGCTGGCGCCGCCATGGGTGCGCTGTGGCAGGTCTGTGTGATCTTTGGTCTGCACTGGGGGCTGGTGCCTCTCATGATCAACAACCTGGCGGTGCTGGGGCACGACTCAATGCTGCCGATGCTGTTGCCCGCCGTCATGGGTCAGGTTGGTGCCGCGCTGGGGATTTTCCTGCGCAGCCGTGATGCCCGGCAGAAGGTGCTGGCTGGCTCGTCCGTGACGGCAGGGATTTTTGGAATTACCGAACCGGCTGTGTATGGCGTCAATCTGCCGCTGCGTCGTCCCTTTATTTTTGGCTGCGTGGCGGGTGCTATCGGCGGGGCGATTGTCGGCTTCAGCCACACACACGTTTACTCCTTTGGCTTTGCCAACGTCTTCACGATTGCTCAGATGATCCCGCCCGGCGGGGTCGATGCCACCTTATGGGGCGGGATTGCCGGAACAGTGCTGGCGCTGGTTCTGAGCTGTGGCATGACCCTGCTTGCCGGTATGCCCAAAGCCGCCGCCCCTGTGGCGGCGACACCCCTCTCCTCAGACGAAAACGCGATCCTTTCCCCGCTGTCTGGCACCGTGCTGGCGCTCGATCAGGTGCCGGACGCCACGTTCGCCAGTGGCCTGCTGGGACGCGGTGTCGCCATCATTCCGCTTGATAACAAAGTCATCGCGCCGTTTGCCGGTGAGGTCGCCTCGCTGTTTCAGACCCGGCACGCCATCGGCCTGCTAAGTGATAGCGGCGTCGAGCTGTTGATCCACGTCGGCATCGATACGGTGAAGCTCGACGGCAAGCCGTTTATCGCACACGTCAGCGCAGGCGACAAAATTCAACCGGGCGATCTGCTGCTGGAATTTGATCGTCAGGCGATCCTTGCTGCCGGCTATGACCTGACCACTCCCATCATTATCAGTAACAGCGATGACTACGCTGATGTCATCACGGCTGCAGCCAGCACCGTGACGGCCGGACAACCGTTACTCAGCCTCAGCCATCAATAACAGGAGAACAGCATGAAAACTTTCCCGGATTCATTTTTATGGGGCGGCGCCGTTGCCGCAAATCAGGTGGAAGGGGCCTGGCGTGAGGCGGGTAAAGGCCTTTCGACCTCCGACCTTCAGCCGCAGGGGATTTTTGGTCCGGTTTGCGAGCGGGGCCCAGGCAGTCACAGCCTTAAGGATGTGGCGATTGATTTTTACCACCGCTATCCGGAGGATATCCGCCTGTTTGCCGAGATGGGCTTCAGCTGCCTGCGGGTCTCAATTGCGTGGACACGCATCTTTCCGCAGGGTGATGAGCAGCAGCCTGAAGAGGCGGGTCTGGCTTATTATGACCGGCTATTTGACGAGCTGGCCGCGCACAACATCACGCCACTTGTGACACTGTCACACTATGAGATGCCCTGGGGACTGGTGACGCAGTATGGGGGCTGGGGCAATCGGCGGGTAATTGATTTCTTCAGTCACTACGCCCGCACGGTATTTACCCGTTACCGGCATAAGGTCAGACTCTGGCTGACCTTTAATGAGATTAACATGTCGCTGCATGCCCCTCTGACCGGGGTGGGTCTGCCGGAAACCGCCAGCAAAGGTGAGGTGTATCAGGCGATTCACCATCAGCTGGTCGCCAGCGCGCTGGCGGTAAAAGCCTGCAATGAAATTATCCCTGACGCCCAAATCGGCAACATGCTGCTGGGTGGGCTGGTCTATCCATTGAGCTGCAAACCTGAAGATGTTCTGGAAGCGCTGCAGGAGAACCGGACATGGCAATTCTTTGGCGACGTTCAGTGCCGTGGCGCTTATCCGGGCTACATGTTGCGCTTCTTCCGCGACAACCATATTGCCCTTGAGATCACCGACGCCGACCGTGAAGCGCTAAAATCGACCGTCGATTTCATCTCTTTCAGCTACTACATGACCGGCTGCGTCACCGCCGATGACGCGCTGAATCAGCAGCTGCGGGGCAATATCCTGAGTATGGTGCCGAACCCCCATCTGCCCGCATCTGAATGGGGCTGGCAGATTGATCCGATCGGCTTGCGCACGCTGCTCAATCTGCTGTGGGATCGCTATCAGAAGCCGCTGTTTATCGTTGAGAATGGGCTTGGCGCGAAAGATAAACCCGATGCCGCCGGGGTCGTGCAGGATGACTACCGCATCAGCTACCTCAACGATCATCTGGTGCAGGTCCGTGAGGCGATTGAAGATGGCGTGGAGGTCATGGGCTATACCAGCTGGGGCCCGATCGATCTGGTCAGCGCATCGAAAGCCGAACTCTCTAAACGCTACGGATTTATCTACGTCGATCGCGACGACAACGGTGAGGGTTCACTGGCGCGCAGCCGCAAGAAAAGCTTCTACTGGTATAAAGAGGTCATCGCCACCCGTGGAGGATCGCTAAAAGGGTGATCGCCGCGGGAAAGCGGCATCGCGCTGCCTGCGGTCTCTTTTTCCTCCGTGCAAAACCGGCTGAGTCAGGGTGTCTCGCCGGTATTTACCTGATAGCGGGTGCTCCTGCCGCCGCCTTCCAGCCGGTAAAGGCACCCTTTTTCGACCAGATCCGCCAGATGTCGGGTTGCAGTCGCTTTACTGACTTTTGCCACCTTCTGATACTGACTGGCGCTGATCCCCTGTGCAAATCCCTGTTCGCCGCCATCCAGCAGCCGGTTCAGCACTTTAACCTGCTCCTGACTCAGTCCCGTTCCCTGATAGCGCAGCCAGAATCGCGCCTTGATCTGCGTGCGGTCAATCACGCTCATCGCCTGTTGCAGGCTCTCATCAAGGATATCCAGAAACCACACCAGCCAGCGGGTGATGTCGGTGTCGCCTTTTTGCGTCTGTTCCAGAATGCGGTAATAGTCCGCACGGTGCGCCAGAATGGCGGGAGACATGGCGTAGAGACGGATACTCTGACTGTCGGCCTGCGCCAGTGCCAGGTCGGTAAGTGCCCGCGTGATGCGGCCGTTGCCGTCATCAAAGGGATGCAGGGTCACAAACCAGAGGTGACAGATCGCGGCCCGCAGCAACGGGTCGAGCATGACGTCCTGCTGGCTCTGGTTAAACCACGCAATAAACTGCGCCAGCTGCGGCTCCAGTCCGTCACGCGGCGGGGCTTCAAAATGGACGGTAGGCCGGTCGATACGCCCTAAGACCACCTGCATCGGCTCGCTGCCACGCAACATCCCGACGCTCAGACGCTGCACCGTCCATTCATCTGCCGGAAACAGCCAGTGATGCCACTGATACAGTCGCTCCATCGTCAGCGGCTGGCTGCGGTTGTTAATCGCGTCCAGCATCATCGCCGCCAGGCCTTCTGAGCGGTCAGAGACCGGCCAGGGCTGCTCTTCCGTGACGCCCAGCCGTCGCGCCAGCGACGAGCGGACCGACTGCACGTTAACCCGCTCCTCTTCAATGGCCGATGAGGAGAGGATATTACTGAGCAGGGTATCCAGCGTCTGACTTTCGCTGTCGGGGTTCAGACTGGCGCGGCCCAGCAGCAGGCCGCGCTGCTGCTGCAGATGGCGCAGGCGCGGTAACAGCACAGCATCCTGCCAGTGAAAGTGGGGCCAGTCGGCCTGTTGCCAGATCCAGTGGGTGTTCATCGTCAGCTCAGGGTCAGGAAATGAGCCGAATCACGCACCTTATTCGGCTCACAGAATGAGGCGATAATAACAAACAATCGGCTCACAGAATACGCTGGCGAACCTGAAGACAGAAAAAAGGGCCCGAAGGCCCTGTCTGTTTAGCGGGAGAACTGAATAAAGGTGTCTGAGTAGTAATGTACAATCCAGGCAACATAAGCCAGCCAGATAATTAACCCACCTGTTAAACCGAATTTACCAATCATTGATTTCTCTCCACAGTGATAAGGGTCTGCAGCAATGTTTTACATAAACTGACAGTTGTGGAGAGCGGCTGTATTGTCGCAGATCAAAAAAATCCCGTTCATCATTCACGACATAATCCCTTAGCGATCAATTTCCCCGAAATAATCAGGCGGCGTTCTGCGTGCCGCAGGCAGAGCGCAGGGTAAAGTTCAAAAAAACGCCGCCGATAGATGATCTCAGGAGCACTATAACCACAAGGAGGTAAAGAGCAGGATCATTTCCAGGGGAAAAAATTATGTCCAGTTCGTTACTAAAAAAGAGAAAAATGAGTACCCGTGCGCAGATGCTGCTCATGGGCGGTTTAACCATCACGCTGGGCTTTACCGTCACCATCGGTGTCCTCAGCTGGCAGTCCGGTAAAGAGCAGAAAGCGCTGGCAGAGAAGTATCTGCAGCAGATTGCCCAGAGCCGGGGTCTGCAGGTGCAGCAGGAGCTGACACATGCGCGCGATGTGGCCAGTCATCTTGGACAAAGTCTGATCGCTTTACCGCATGCAGGCATTACCGATCGCAAGGCAGCGGACAAAGTGATGGAATATGCGCTGCGCGCCAATCCTGAGTATCTGTCGATGTCAGTGATATTCGAACAGAATGCGTTCGATGGCCGCGATGCGGAGTTCGCCACCCAGCAGGGTCAGGCGCCACAGGGCCGCTATGCCTGGTTTGTTGACCGCGATGCCTCAGGCCATTACGCCATGCATCCTCTGCTTTCTTACCTCACGCCGGGACAGGGCGACTACTATCTCATCCCGCAAAAGTCTCAAAAAGATACGCTTACCGAACCCTATAGCTACGCCTATAACGGCGTGCCGACATTACTCACTTCGGTGGCTGCGGTGATTATGGATCAGGGCACGCTGAAGGCGGTCGTCACGTCAGATATTTCGCTGTCCTCGCTGCAAGCGAAAGTGAACCAGATTAAACCCTGGCAGGGCACCGGCTATGCGCTGCTGCTCTCCAATGGCGGCAATGTGGTCTCATCGCCGGTTAAAGAGGAGGCCGGAAAACCCTGGAAAGGCCAAACCGATAACTTTACCTCGAAGGTGGTGCAGCATTTTGATGGGGTACTGGGTGAAGAGGCGCTGGTCACCTGGCAGCCGGTCGTGATCGGCAACAGCGATAAGCCCTGGTATCTGGGCGTGGTCGCGCCGGTCAGCCAGGTGATGGCCGCCGCCAACCGCCAGCTGATGTGGGCGGTGATCCTGATGGTGGTGAGCATTCTGCTGGTCGGTACGGTGCTGGGTATGCTGTTCAGCCGTAAGGTGCTGCGTCCGATTGGCGGCGAGCCGGTTGAAGCGGCTCAGATCGCGCTGGCGGTAGCCGATGGCAAACTGGATAACGCGATTGCCGTGCAGAAGGGCGATCGCAGCAGCCTGTTCTTTGCCCTTGAGACCATGCAGACCCAGCTGCGACAGATTGTCGGACAGATTAAAGATGCCAGTGAGTCGGTGCGTCAGGGGGCGGGGGAGATTGCCAGCGGCAACCTCAACCTGGCGTCGCGCACCGAGGAGCAGGCTGCTGCGCTGGAGCAGACCGCCGCCAGCATGGAGCAGATTAGCGCCACGATTCGTCTGAACGCCGACAACGCGCAGCAGGCGACCAGCCTGACCGAAAACGCGACGCACATCGCCAGCCGCGGTGCCACGCTGGTCGGTGAGGTCGTGCAGACCATGGCGCAGATCGATGACAGCTCGAAAAAAATTGGCGATATCACCACGATGATCAACAGCATCGCTTTCCAGACCAATATTCTGGCGCTAAATGCGGCAGTAGAAGCGGCGCGTGCTGGTGAACAGGGACGCGGGTTCGCCGTGGTCGCCAGTGAGGTGCGTAATCTGGCCCAGCGCAGTGCCAACGCTGTGAAAGAGATTGGCGCGCTGATCGAAGAGTCAAGCGTGCGGGTCGAAAGCGGCGTCCGGCTGGTGAACGATGCCGGTAAGACCATGCAGGAGATGATGCAGGCGGTGAACTCGGTGCAGGGGATTATCGGTGAGATTGTCACTGCCTCTGACGAACAGGCGCGTGGCATCAGTCAGGTCACGATTGCCGTCAACGAGATGGATGGCACCACCCAGCAGAACGCCGCGCTGGTGCAGCAGATGTCCGCCGCCGCCAGTTCACTGGAGGATCAGGCGCAGCAGCTGGCGCAGACGGTGGAGCAGTTTCACCTGGCATAAAACGCACTGACAACGCCGTCGCTGCCGGACAGGGCGATGGCGCAGACCTCTTCCGCAAAGTCGCAACACCCGCCACCCCTGGCGGGTTAGCCCTCTGTGTGGGCTGTCTGATGCAGATTCATTACGCCTCTGTCAGGCGCTCACCGCTGACGGCATCAAACAGGTGCATCTTGTCCGGATTAACTGTTACCGGCAGCGTGCCACCCGGCACGGCATCACTGCGGCCGCTCAGCTGCATATGCAGCAAAAATCCCTGCCACGTCAGATGTAACAGCGTCGACTCTCCCGTAATCTCAACGATATTCACCGTCGCCGGTTGCCCGCTGACATCGGTGATCAGATCGTGAGGGCGCACGCCCAGCGTGACTGGCTGACCCGCCTGCTGCTGTGCGGCACGGTGCCAGCGGGAAGGGAGCCGCAGCCACTGCTCACCACAGCAGACGCCTGGCACGGCGTCCCGTACTTCAAAGCGGGCATCCAGCAGATTCATCGGCGGTGAGCCGATAAACCGCGCCACGAATGTGTTAACAGGGCGATCATAAATCGCCAGCGGCGCACCCTGCTGCACGATAACGCCATCCTTCATCACCACGATCTGATCGGCCAGCGTCATCGCTTCGACCTGATCGTGGGTGACATAAACCATGGTGGTTTTAAAACGCTGATGAAGCGATTTGATTTCGGCGCGCAGCTCCATCCGCAACTGCGCATCCAGGTTTGAGAGCGGCTCATCGAACAAAAATACCTGCGGGTTGCGCACCATCGCCCGGCCCATCGCCACGCGCTGCCGCTGTCCGCCCGATAAAGCCCGGGGATAGCGCTGCAACAGCTGATCGATGCCGAGAATGCCCGCAATGCGGGCGATTTTGCTCTTCTGCTCCTCGCGCTTCACCTTTTTCACCTGCATATGAAACGCCAGGTTCTCAGCGACGGTCAGGTGCGGATAGAGCGCGTAGCTCTGAAACACCATCGCGATATCCCGGTCGGCGGGGTCGAGATCGTTGATGCGCTTTTTGTCGAGCAGGATGTCGCCGTCAGAGACGCTATCCAGACCGGCAAGCAGCCGCAGCAGGGTGGATTTACCGCAGCCGGAGGGACCGACCAGCACGGTAAAAGTGCCGTCAGGAATAGTTAAATCCAGCGGCTGCAGTACGCTCTGTTTACCGTAGCGTTTAGCCACCTGTACAAGTTCAACACTGGCCATGGTCAGCGCACCTCATTTGAAAGTTGGAGTTGTTGCCAGCTGGGATAGCGGCGCGGTGAGCTACTGATTGCCTGTGACGCCACGTCAATGCCCCAGCGCAGGGCGGTATGAGAGGAGTGCTGATAGAGCAGGGCCGTGAGAAAACCGGCATTGAAACTGTCCCCCGCACCGATGGTGTCGACCACCGTCACCGGTTGTGCGGCGGCAAATTGCACAGAGGCGGCAGACCAGAGGCGTGCGCCCTCCGCGCCGCACTTGATCACACATCCGCCGCGGCCGCTGAGCCGGGCTGACAGCTGTTTGCCGCTCTGCTCCAGCAGCTCTGCGCCCGCCAGACCCAGCGCCTCCACCTCATTCAGCAGCAGCCAGTCGCAGTCCGCTAACCATGCCGCAATCTGTAAGCGAAGGGCATCGCTCCAGCCCGCTGGCGGCCAGCCGGTGTCCACCGCCACACAAAAACCACGCTGCTGTAAGGTGGCCAGCAGCGCGGGATAGTGTGCATAAAGTTCCAGGCAGAGAAAGGTGCCGCACAACAGCACGATGTCACCCGGGACGGCCTGCGGCGGCAGCTGAGCCAGCACATCGTCGACGGTCAGCAGGGTAATGTGCCCGTAGTTGCTGAGAAAGGAGCGTTCGTTATCGGGGTGAGTGACGCCCACCGTCAGTGACGTCTCGCAGGCGTAGCGCGGCCACTGCTTCGCGCTGTGCGGAAAATGGCTGGCCAGCCAGTGACTCAGACCATCATTACCCTGGTTGGCGATAGCGCGATGCGGCACCTGCATCGCCTCCAGCGCCAGCGCGCAGTTTCCGGCCGAGCCGCCGGGACGAAGCTCACTGTGCTGCAGCATCACTTCGGTGCCGCGCTGCGGCCAGTCACTGAGCGTACTCATGATTAAATCGACGTTGATATTGCCCACCACATAGAGGGTGGCGACAGTGGAATGGTTCATAGTTATCCCTTACTTCCCCCGCTGGTGAGACCACTGACCAGCGTTTTCTGCAGCCAGATGGCGATAAACAGAGGCGGTACCGATGCCAGAATGCCAATGGCGGCGATCAGCCCGTCATCTGTCGCCCGTCCGGCGGTAAAACCGGCGATGGCGACCGGCAGGGTCTGGGCCGACAGATTGCTGGTGAACAGCAGCGCGTAAAAAAACTCATCCCAGGCGAGCAGCCAGCCAAACAGGGCAGCGGCACCCAGCACCGGTTTTGCCAGCGGCAGCGTGATGCGCAGCAGAACCTGCCAGAAGCGCAGGCCATCCAGCCGGGCTGCCTGTTCAATATCACGGGGCAGGGCGTCGAACTGATTCTTCAGCATCCAGGTCAGAAACGGCAGGATCAGCGAGCAGTAGACCATCACCAGACCGGGACGGGTGTTGAGCAGACCCAGCTGTTGCAGCAAAAAGTAGAGCGGCAGTACAAAGGCCACGGGCGGCACCATATAGATCGCCAGGGCGCCGGAAAGCCAGGCATCGCGACCGCTGTAGCGCGAGAAGCTGAACGCCGCCGGGATCGCCAGCAGCAGGGAGATTGCCGTGGCGACCGACGCGACCAGCAGACTGTTTCCCAGCGCATGCAGGAAAATCGCGCCCGGCTGGCCAGGTGCCAGTGAAATCAGCCCCTGATAGCGGCTGAAATCCCACTGGCGCGGCAGCCATTCTAACGGCACCCGTGAGAGATCGCTGGCGGAACTGACGCTCATCAGAAACAGCCAGCCCATCGGGGCGAGAATGCTGAGGGCGACCAGCAGCGCAGCCCCGTAACGCAGCCCCTGGCGCAGTTTAGTTTTCATAGGCGGAACTCCGGCGGCGCTGATGCCATAACATCAGCAGATAGAGCGTGATCAGCAGGGCGCACATCAGGGTCATCAGGATCGCGTAGGCAGCGCCGCTGCCCGCACGCAGGTAGCTGAACGACTCCTGATAGACGAAGAAGCTCAGGGTTTTGGTGCTGTCCACCGGCCCGCCGCGCGTCATCACATAGATGATGTCAAAAATTTTAAAGGCATCGATGGTGCGCAACACCAGCGCCACGCCCAGCGGCGCGACAATCGCCGGGAAGGTGATCGCCCGGAAACGACGCCAGGCGGAGGCTCCATCCAGTCGCGCCGCCTCAAACAGATCGTCGGGGATCGACTGCAGCGCAGCCAGCACCAGCAGGGTCACCAGCGGATAGTTTTTCCAGATGTCTGCAAACATCACCGCATTCAGCGCGGCATCCGGCGACCCCAGCCAGCTGCGATAGCCGTCAATAATGCCCAGCTGGGTGAGCAGGGCGTTGATGCTGCCGTAGTCGGGGTTGAAGTTCAGACGCCACATCATGGCGTTGACAATCGTAGGCAGCGCCCACGGCAGGATCGCCAGCACCCGCAGCACGTTGCGTCCGTGGAATCGCTGATTCAGCAGCAGCGCCACCAGCACGCCGATGATCCCTTCACAGACCACAGAAACCACGGTGAAATAGAGGGTACGCCAGATCGAAGTCCGGAAATCGGGATCGCTCAGCGCATAGAGGTAGTTTTCCAGCCCGACCCAGCCTGGCGTTTCCCCGCTGCCAATCAGCGCAGCATCGGTAAAGCTGAGCCAGATTGTGCGCACCAGGGGCCAGGCGGTCAGCAGCAGCATCACCAGCAGCATGGGTGCCAGCAGCACCCATGCCTGACGCTGTTCGCGTTGACGCAGACTCAGCATCATCACTCCTTAACGCAGCCGGGCGGCGCTTTTATCGACCGTCGCCATCGCATCCTGGGCCGACGTTTTGCCCAGTAACACCTGCTGCAACTGCTGCTGGAGCTGGTTCGACAGGCGCGAGTAGTCGGCCGTCTCAGGACGTGACAGCATCACGTTAAGCGATTTATCCGCCGCGGCGATCAGACTCTCCTGACCTTTTTTCACCGCCTCATCCTGATAGGACGATTTCCAGATCGGCAGGCTGAGTTTCGCATACTCATTCTGCACCGGCTGAGAGGTCATATAGCGGATGTACTGCCACGCTTCATCCGCATGGCTGCTGCCTTTGGTGATACCCAGCCCCATTGAGCCGTTGACCGCACCCACTTTGCCCGGTGCATCCCCCGGCGCAGGCATGATGCCCACCTCACCCGCCACTTTGCTCTGCTTTGGATCGTTGGCCATGTTGTACATGTAGGTCCAGTTCAGCGCGAACGCCGCATCGCCATTGGAGAACGATTTACGCACATCCTCTTCCAGATATTCACGCGACGCCGGATTGCTCAGCCCCTGATCGAGTGAGCTTTTCATCAGCGCCAGCGCCTTCAGAGAGGCCGGGCTGGAGAAGCTGAGCTTACCGTTCTGATAAAACTGGCCGCCAAAGCCGGAAACCAGCGTGGTGTAATCACACACCAGCGCTTCCGCCTGAGACCAGCTCCAGACGAGCGGATAGTTGACGATCTTTTTCTCTTTAATGATTTTCGCGTCATCCAGCACCTGCTGCCAGGTCTCTGGCAGCGTCGTAATGCCCGCTTTCGCCAGCATCGCTTTGTTGTAATAGAGGTACTTGGTGTCGAGGATCCACGGCATGCCGAGCGTTTTGCCTTTGAAGATCACCGTGTTCATCGCACCCGGGAAAACCTTCTCTTTTTCGTCGGGGGTAATGCGTGATGAGACATCCTGCAGCAGATCGAACCGGCTGAATTCTGCCGGCCAGATGGCATCGAACAGCACCACGTCATAACCATTGCCGCCCGCACCGCGCGCCGCCACGATCTTGTCATGCAGGGCTTCATAGGGAACAAACTCCAGATTGACGCTGACATCCGGATGCGCTTTCTGAAAGTTCTGCGTCATGGCGCGGATATCATTTTCGCTGTAGGCGGCCTGCGTCATAAACAGGGCATTAATCTGCGTGGCCGCCGCGGCGCTGCCTGCGCTTAACATCAGTAAGGCGGCAAAGCCGGCTTTGAGTCGGGGGGTATAACGCTGTGACATGGTCTTCTCCACTATGCAGCAACAGGCTGTCGGTTAATTAAATCAATTTGATTGATTTAATCAGGGGCGTAATGGTCAGCGGGCAGGCTGACCTGTCAGGAATTAAGCAAAGGACGTGCCAGTAAAGGGCGGTAACAGTAACAACGTCGTAACAACGCTGGCGCCAAGACTGCGCTTTTATCGCCGCCTTGCCTATCCTGAACCGCAGAAATTGCGTACACGATCAAAGATATTGTTTGCCTCCATTCCTCCGCATACCAATACTGTGAGGTCGCGCTGTAAGGGAAAACAACATGAGAACCTCGGGCACCAACCTTGAACATGCGCGGGCACATAACCGCCGTGTGGTGATTGAAGCGATTCGTCTGTATGGTGAGCTGACCCGTGCCGAACTGGCACGGCTGACGGCGCTGACGCCGCAGACCGTCTCCAACATCGTGGCAGAGCTGGAGCAGGCTGAACTGCTGACCAGCCGCCAGCCACGCCGCAGCGGGCGTGGTCAGCCCTCCATTCCGGTCACGCTGAATCCGACCAGTGCCTGGTCGATCGGGATTCACCTCGATCACCAGACCCTGCTGCTGGTTCTGGTCGATCTCAGCGGCGAAGTCCACTTCCGCCGCCTCCTGCTGGTGCAGAAGCCCCAGCCTGCTGCCACCCTGGCGTGCATTGCTGACGTGCTGACGGAGATGCGGGCCTTTCTCGGCGCGCAGTGGCAGAAAGTGTTAGGCATAGGCGTGGTGATGCCGGGACCGTTTGGCGTAGAGGGCATCTCATCGGTGGGGCCGACCACCCTGAACGGCTGGGAGCAGGTCGATATCGAAGCTGAACTTGGCGCGATCAGTGGCCTGCCGGTGACGCTGGAGAATGACGCCACCGTGGCCGCCATTGGTGAACGGTTTCATGGCATCGCCCGTCAGCTTAACTCCTTTATCTATCTCTATATCGGCACGGGCCTGGGCGCGGGGATCTTTACCGATGGCCACATCTACACCGGCCATGCCCATAACGCGGGGGAGATCGGCCACATCGTGGTTGAGCCGGGTGGGCGCGACTGCTATTGCGGCAATCAGGGCTGTCTTGAGCGTTATGTCTCGTTACAGGCTGCCTATGAGTTCTGCGGCCTCGATCCGATGCGGGCGCTGCCTGACGACCTGCTGCAGATTGATCCTGCGCGTTTCAGTGCCTGGATTGAAAGCATAAAGACGCCACTGCGCCAGGCAATCAATATTCTGGAGTCGGTGTTTGATGCAGAAGCGGTGATTATCGGCGGGATGATGCCCGCGCCGTTGCTGGAGCAGATGGTCGCGCAGTTACCGCCACTCTATCAGTCGGTTCGCGGACGCTATCTGAATGCGATGCGACTGAAGACCGGCATGACCGGCAGCGATACCGCCGCGCTGGGTGCCGCCGCGCTGCCCATCTTCGATGAGTTTAACCCGCAGTTTCAGGTGCTGATGAAGTAGAGAGGAAATGGCGCTGTTGCAGACAACAGCGCCACCGGGATCAGCCCGGATAGATGCCGCGATCTTTACGCGCCATCAGGATACGCTCACACGCAACGATGTAGGCCGCGGTGCGCAGTGAGCACGCTTTCTCTTTCGACTTGTCCCAGACGTGAACCATCGCTTCTGTCATGATCTTGTCTGAGCGACGATTAATCTCATCTTCACTCCAGAAGAAGCTGGCCATGTCCTGCACCCATTCGAAGTAGCTGACGGTTACGCCGCCCGCATTGCAGACCACATCCGGCACTACGATAATGCCGCGCGAAGCGAGCATGTCGTCGGCGTCAGGGTAGGTGGGGCCGTTCGCGCCTTCCAGCACGATTTTGCAGCTCAGCACCTCTGCACGCTCACGGGTAATCTGACCTTCCAGCGCCGCCGGGATCAGAATGTCCATCTCCGTCGTCCAGAACGCCTCTTTCTCAATGCTCTGCGCGCCCGGGAAACCGGCGATCTGCTTGTGCGCAATCTGCCATTCCGTCAGGGCTGCCATGTCGATACCGTCGGCATTAAACAGGGTGGCCGTGTGATCCTGAATCACCACCACGCGCGCGCCCGCCTCATCAAACAGTCGGGCCGCTTCACTGCCGACATTACCAAACCCCTGAACCGCCACGCGGGCACCTTCAATTTCAATGTCTGCGCGACGCGCCACTTCGCGTCCGGTGATAAACACCCCGCGGCCGGTGGCTTTCTCACGGCCCAGCGAGCCGCCCAGATGAATGGGTTTACCGGTGACGACGCCGGTGACGGTGGTGCCGAGGTTCATGGAGTAGGTGTCCATCATCCACGCCATCACTTTACCGTTGGTGCCGACATCCGGAGCCGGGATATCTTTCTGCGGCCCGATGATGATGCCAATCTCACTGGTATACCGGCGTGTCAGACGCTCCAGCTCTCCCTCAGAAAGTTTAAAAGGATCGACGCGGATGCCCCCTTTTGCGCCACCGTAAGGCAGGTTGACGGCCGCACACTTGATGGTCATCCAGGCGGAAAGCGCCATGACTTCGTTAAGGTCGACATCCGGATGATAGCGAATGCCCCCTTTGCCGGGACCGCGTGAAAGGTTGTGCTGAACGCGATACCCTTCAAAATGGCGAATTGAGCCATCATCCATCTGCAGGGGAATGTCGACAATCAGTGCCCGCTTGGGATGACGTAAAGTATCTATCCAACGTGAAAGATCGCCCAGATAGGGCGCCACCCGGTCGATTTGCTGCAGGTAGGTTGACCAGGCAGATGTGCTGCTTTCAGACGCATAAGATAACTTATCCATAAAAAACCTTTCTTAATGAAGTTATTTATTGTGTGGAGCCGTGGATGACGCGCGTACTGTTTTGCGCAGTCATAATCTAACACTCCTGAAACAAATAAGATGTGGCAGGCGCCCGGTCCCAACCAGGTTATGCCCCATTCTGGGGCAGAGAAAGTGAATATTTTGCTGATTACACCCCGCACAAGGCGAATAATGATGCGCGCGAAGTGCGTATTTTGTGCATAGCGTGAGAAAACTCGCTATCTTTCAATTCTTTGAAGGCGTTCAAAAAGTTAAAGAATTGATCGAAGCGATATTGACTTTATTGCACCAATTAAGTGCATGAGAATAAGTAATCAACCGATTACATTAAGTAATGGAAAAAAAGTGAATAGCGGTGATTATTCAGCAGGTTAGAAAACAGACGGGAAAATTAAAAAATAAGAGGCCAGCATCGCTGGCTGGCCTTATCAGATTAGTGCGTCAGCGCCTGTTCCGCTTCCTTCAGATCCTGACGCGCCTCAGCAAGCTTCTCTTCACGCTTGCGGATTTTGCTGGCACTGCGTTCTTCGGCTTTCGCCTGAGCCAGTTCCTGTTCACGCTCCTGAACCTTACTGCGCTTTTCGGCCACTTTTTCCTGTCGCTGCTTCAGCAGGCCGCTTTCGGTGCAGTGCTCTTCAACCTCACGCCGCGCTTTTTCCAGCCCGGCAATCTGGTGAGAATTATTGTGCTGTCGGGCAAAGGAGAGCTGCGTCTCAATCTCCTGCTTTTTTGCTGCACAACCGGTTAACGCAGAGTCGGCATGCGCCGCCGTGAAGGTCAGGGGAAGCAGGCAAAGGCTGAAGGCCAGTAAGGTCTTTTTCATTGTCGTCTCATCTGTGAGTCAGGAGGTGGAGACAACAGTATACGAAGCCGCCTTAAGCGGTTCTTAACAGAAAAAAATATTCACTGGCGCGGAAAAAGCGGAGAGGGGGAAAGGCTGCCTGCTGTCAGGCAGCGCTTGAGGCGTTTGACCGGGAAAGGCTAAGGCGGCAATCAGGACCACTGAGCATGACTGGATGCCCCTGCTGACTCTGCTGTCTGAAATAGTCCTGCATCACCTGACTGATGCCGGCACCACACCACATGACATGATGCGCATGGCGTCCGGTGTTAAACGCCGGTTGTCCGCTGGCACTGGCATCCACCTCGACAGTAAAACCCATCGCGGTCAGACGAATGGCTTCCAGCCAGATTTCGGTTTTGTCCATGACGCTCACGGCTTCCAGAAACAGCGGAACAGAGGCGTGGTTTCGCGCCGCGTCACGCATCATCAGGTCAGCCTGCTGCTGCACCGTTTTTTCAAACCGGGCAAGACGGCGTGTGGCCCCCTGACGCCGGTCTGCGTGAAGCCAGACACTCAGAGGGCGCAGCAGATTAATAATGAAGTCATCACCGCTGTAGTTACCGGACATATTGTTCATCTGGCGCGAAAGCGACAGGGGTGTCCCGAACTCAAGCTGCCAGAGCATGTCACCTTTACGCGCCGCCCAGCCGTGGGTCATGATCGAGGTGGCGGTCTGCTGACCCTGTCTGATCTCCTCGGGCGTCGCGCCCGTGGCAGTTAAGTCAACCAGCGTGCGGATTTCACTGAGCTGTGCGTCACTCCAGTGTTCAGCGTGTTGTCTGGGCGTCAGTAACCCCTGCTTCACCCAGCGCTTCAGGTTCGCAGGATGCGTGCCGGTTATTGCACAGACCGTTTCCGTTGTATGAAAAAGCATATCGTGCCCTCTGTTGAGGGAATGGCCGCCGGGGTTAACCGGGGATGAACGTCTACTATGAACCTGATAACCGCTAATGAACAGGGGGGCTCCGGAGGAAAAACAGCAGCCACGCGGCGTGACGCTGCGCTTATTCGTCGTGAGCAGCCGGGTAAATTGAGGCTGATCAGCAGGTTAAAAAATCTGCGGCCCGCGAAAAAAAAGACTGTTTATTTATTCAGTAAAAATTCTTTACGCAACTATACCGGGCAAAACAGGGATATTTTAACTTTTTTAAGAGGATGCCGATCTCTCCTCCTCTTTTATCTGCCAGGCAAACGACTAAAATATGGGGTTCTGATGATCAGGAGAAAGAGTGCCCAATGCCTTATCGTTTTACCTTCG
This sequence comes from Pantoea sp. GM_Pan_3, assembly GCF_026541045.1. Lineage (NCBI taxonomy): Bacteria > Pseudomonadati > Pseudomonadota > Gammaproteobacteria > Enterobacterales > Erwiniaceae > Pantoea > Pantoea sp. GM_Pan_3. The sequence continues at coordinate 238,139 of NZ_JALNVA010000004.1, forward strand.
CCGCGTTGACGGTTGCTGCGTTATTAACCGGCTGTGCGAAACAGACGCCCAGCGATACGCCAGATGAATTTGCTGCGGGTCCGACGCAGATTGATGTCTCACACATTAAAACCCGCGCCGATGATGGTTCAAGCGTCTTCCTGACGGTAGATGGCAAAGATGCCGGTAAATTACCGAATGGCGAAAGCATGCTGCTGCACGTTCCGGCCGGAAAACACCAGATTGGCGGTTATGTACCGACGCTGTTCGGGATGGGGCGCGTCACCATCGCACCGGTGGAAGTGACCACGTCACCTCAGGACGTCAAGAAAGTGGCCTATACGGTCACCCGCAACAAAGCCACCTTTGTCGAGAATAAGGACGAGCAGGGCTGAGCAGAGGACAGCGGAGAGCAACGCTCTCCGCTGAACGCGCCGCGTTATAAGCCGAGTTCACTCAGGGAAGGGTGATCGTCAGGCCGTCGTCCCTGCGGCCAGTGGAAAAGCCGCTGCGCTTCGCTGATTTTCAGATCGTTGATGCTGGCAAAGCGCTGCTTCATCAGACCCTGCTCGTCAAACGCCCAGTTCTCATTGCCGTAAGAGCGATACCACTGCCGCCGCTCATCGTGCCATTCATAGGCAAAGCGCACCGCTATCCGGTTTTGATCGAAACTCCACAGCTCCTTAATCAGCCGGTATTGCTGCTCCCGCTGCCATTTTTGCTCCAGAAAGGCGATGATCTCACTGCGGCCGGTCAGAAAAGTATCGCGGTTGCGCCACTGGCTGTCCACAGAATAGGCCAGGGCTACCCGTCCGGCATCGCGGCTGTTCCAGCCATCCTCAGCCAGACGCACTTTCTCTGCCGCCTCTTCAGGCCGGGTAAAAGGGGGTAAGGGCGGACGTGAAGATTCCAATGTTTCTCCTTAACGGCGCAAAGGCCCGGATGTTATCGCTACCCGGGCTGTACTGCTGCCATATTAAAGTTCAAGCGCGTGGATCTGGCAGACGGCACGGGCCGCTTCCTGACCTTTTTTCACGAAGTGCTGGGTGTAGAAGTCGATAAACTCCGCCGAAGGCTGGAAGTTATGCGGCGTCAGGGAGACCGAGAAGACCGGCACGTTGGTGGCCAGCTGGGCCTGCATCAGACCACTTACCACCGCCTGAGCCACAAAGTCATGGCGATAGATGCCGCCATCCACGACCAGCGCCGCGCAGACAATCGCATCAAAGTTGCCGGTCTGTGCCAGACGCTGTGCCAGCAGCGGCATTTCAAATGCGCCTGGCACATCCCAGGTTTTGATCTCATAGGAGGTTCCCCGGCTCTCCAGCTCCTGTTCGAATCCGGTCAGAACCTGAGAAACGATTTCGCTATGCCAGTTAGCTTTAATAAAGGCGACTTTCAACGGCTGCATGACTTACTCCAGTAAAAGGTAATATCCCGTGGTAATGAGCGCGATGACGTCCCTGAACCCCGGATGAAACGTTAAGCCGGACAGGCCGGTAACCTGCTGACTCTCATCACTATACTGTAATGTAAACAGCCTGTGTCCACCATTGTCATTATGTGTGAATAACCTTTCCTCTCTTTGCGGGGATTAAACTCTGTCAGACAACCGCCAGAGCCGTTCAGACGCCTGATCCTGCCCGCAAAATCACTTTCACCGCCCGGTTTGCGTAACAGCTTCCGGTTATGAAACTGCTTAAATAAAATACTGGATATCTGAACAGTATTTTGTATAATAAATGGACTGCCCGCCGGGTATTGGTAGCGTTAGCGAGGGGTGAACCCATGATGATTTCGACTGAAAGCCTCAAATCTCTGGAACAATCGGTCACAATGAGCAGCCGTGAGCTGGCTCAGATGACCGGTATTACACATGGAGAAGTGAAGCGGTTAATCAAAAGTCTGGAAACGGCTCAGCGTCTTTCTCAGCCGCTCAAAGTGAATGACTATGAGCGCGAAGGGGAGGTGCGTCAGGAGTACCGCCTGAGCAAGCGTGACTCCCTGCTGGCCGTGGCACGCCTGTCGCCAGGCTTTACGGCCGAAGTGCTGGATCGCTGGCAGGACCGGGAAAGAACCACCCATCTGCCGGACTTTACCAACCCGGCTGAGGCTGCACGTGCCTGGGCTGAACAGTTTGAACAGCGTCAGGCGGCGGAGCAGCAGCTGGCTCTCTCCGCGCCTAAGGCCGCCTTCTTTGATAACTTCGTTCAGGTGGATGACTCGCTGGGCTTTCGTCAGCTCTGCAAAATGCTGAAAGCGAAAGAGCCGGAGTTTCGTCAGTTTCTGCTGGAGCGCAATATCATGTACCGCGCCAAAGGTACCCTGACGCCGCAGCATTACCATCTGCAGGCCGGCTACTTTACGCTGCACACCGGCACCGGCGAAAACCAGCACGCCTTCTCACAGGCGCGTTTTACCGCAAAAGGGGTGAAATGGGTGGCCAGCCTGTGGGCAGCGCATCTTTCCGCTCAGCCAAAAGGGGCCGCTGCGTAGCGGCGCCTCTGGCCTGGCGGGCTGGCGCGGCGTGACTGGCAGAGGTTAAGGCGCAGGCATCCGCTCATACTGTGCTGACATAAAAAAGGCCGCATCGGAATGCGGCCTTTTTTGATTTTCCTGATCCCAGGGATGCGTTGCGGGCGATTACCAGCCTTTAATTGCATCGCCTTTATAAACTTCTTCCGCTTTAGCCGCGACTTCAGGCGACTGCAGCGCCGCTTTCAGCTTCTGAATTTTATCGCTGTCTTTATTGTCTTCGCGTGAAACCAGCGCATTGACGTAAGGCGAAGAGGCGCTTTCCATAAATAAACCATCGCGGTGAGCGGATAATCCCGCCTGAGCCGAGAAGTTCGTATTAATGATCGAGAACGCCACGTTCGGATCATCCAGCGTGCGGGTCAGCTGCGGCGTATCCACTTCAACCAGTTTCAGGTTTTTAGGATTTTCGATGATATCCAGTGAGGTGGGTAAATAACCCACACCCTCTTTCAGCTTAATCAGGCCCTGCGCCTGCAGCAGCAGCAGGCTGCGTCCCAGGGTGGTAGCTTCGTTAGAGATGGTCACTGTCGCACCATTCTGCAGCTCACTGATATTCTTGATTTTGTGCGAATAGGCAGCAATCGGGAAGACGAACGTCTTGCCAACTACCGCAAATTTATAGCCGCGCTCTTTAGACTGATCTTCAAGATAAGGCAGGCTCTGGAAAGCGTTGGCGTCAACTTCCTTGTTATTCAGCGCTTCGTTCGGCAGTACATAGTCATTGAAGTTCAGCACTTCGACATCGAGCTGATATTTATCTTTTGCAACCTGTTTCACCACCTGCCAGATCGCTTCGTCCGGCCCGGTATTAATCGCCACTTTGACTTTGTTGTCGTCATCTTTGGAGCAGGCGGATAATAATAAAACAGAACTGGCCAGTAATGCGGCAAACAAACCTTTCATTATCAGAAATCCCTCAGAGAATTGATGGCTTCAAAGATAATACAGAAATGTCAGGTTGCGAACTGACGGAGGGATATATCTTATAACCACACACCGGATATTGTTCATTAATTCATCAGGCTGGCGGCTTATGCCCGTGAATTAACCGATGGCATTCACGGCCGTCCGGGCGGTTTTATTCCTCTGGCGCACTCATCCGGTCAACATCCCCTCAGCCAGTCCGCGCATTCTCTTCTACGCTTAAAGCCTGCGGTTCGCAGCATTGCATTGATTGTTAACAGGGAATACTGATGTCAAAAGATGAAGAGAACGGGATCGAAGCGGTTGAAGTCATGCGCAGCGGGGAGGCCTGGAACGGAGAGGTCATTGAATCCTATCCGCACGGCGAGCCGGAACTGACTGTAATGCGCCTGTCACTGCCTGCCCATACGTCATTGCCGTGGCACACGCATCCGATGCCGAATGCGGCGTTTATCCTTTCAGGCACCCTGATTGTGGAAGACAAAGCGAGCGGGGAGCAGCGTACCTTCCACGCCGGAGAAGCGCTGAATGAGACGGTCAACAGTGCGCACCGCGGCTACACGCTGGAAGAGCCCGCCGAGCTGGTGATTACCTATGCCGGTGTCAAAGGACAGGCGCTGACCGAGCCACTGCCGGGGGAACCCGAAGAGTTTTGACACCCTTGCAAAAACGGCAGTGCAGCGCGCTGCCGTTATTCATCCCGCCCGCAGCGCCGCCGCAGTCATTCACTTCCCTGATAAGCGATTCGCCAGAGCCTGCATATCCACATCCTGAAACCGCTGTTTTATCGACAGGCGAGGCGCGTCACAGCTGAGTTCACCTGCGCTTAGAAATGGCATCGTGAACAGGAGTGAATCCCGGCACTGATTATGTGCAACGCACGCTGCTGACTCACCATCACGGGGCCTGTCGTTATACATGCTTTATAAGTGAATGATTAAAAAGACTTTAAATTCTGGTACGCCAATTGCAACAACCCGTCCAGTAAGCAGCGCACTACACAACTGATACTGAATAGCTGGCTAGGGTTCCGGTTCACGCAGGTGAATGTCTGGTCCGAGAGCTGGCGACCTCTGCGAGGTTACACGGCGGGACAAAAGCCCGGGAGACAGCGGCACCATCTGGTGTCTTGCGCTGCTCCCGTTTTTTTGTGCCAACCAGAGGTCAACCATGAAGACATTTTCCCTTCTCCGCACGCTCATTCTCTCCCTGGCACTGCTGACCAGTGTGCCCTCTTTCGCCGCAGTTAAAAAAGAGTTCAACGTCTGCTGGACCATCTATGCGGGCTGGATGCCCTGGGGCACGATCGCTAATGAAAAAATCATCGATAAATGGGCCAGCAAATATGGCATTAAAATCAATATCGTCCAGCTGAATGACTATATCGAATCGATCAACCAGTACACCGCAGGGCAGTTCGACGGCTGCACCATGACAAATATGGATGCCCTGACCATTCCCGCCGCGGGCGGCGTCGATTCCACGGCGCTGATCACCGGCAGCTACTCCGAGGGTAACGACGGCATCGTTCTGAAAGGCGTGAATAAAAAACTCAGCGACCTGAAAGGCATGTCGGTTTATCTGCCCGCGCTGTCCGTATCGCACTATCTGCTGGTGCGCGGTCTGGAAAAGGCCGGACTGCAGGAGAAGGATGTTAAGGTCGTGAACACCTCTGATGCCGATATCGTCTCCGCCTTCGGCACCAGCGGTGTCAAAGCCGCAGTGGCCTGGAACCCGCAGCTTTCCGTCATCAAAAAGAGTCCGCAGACCACAGAAGTGTTCAGCTCCTCCGCCGTGCCGGGCGAGCTGATCGATATGATGGTCGTGAACACAGAAACCCTCCACGATAACCCCGCACTGGGCAAAGCGCTGACCGGTGCATGGTTTGAGATGATGGCAAAAATGCAGGCGGGCGATACCCAGGCGCTGAGTGCGATGGCCGCGGATTCCGGCACTGACCTCGCCGGTTATCAGGCACAGCTCAAAACCACCCATCTGTTCCCGACTCCCGCCGCCACAGAGGCCTTTGTCGCTTCGCCCGACCTGGCAAAAACCATGCAGCGCGTGGCCGCATTCTCTTTTGATAAGGGCCTGCTCGGCGAGGGTGCGCAAAGCGCTGACTTCATCGGTATGGCCTTTCCCGGCAACCAGACCCTCGGCGACAAAGCCAACATCAGACTGCGCTTTGACGACAGCTATCTGAAGATGGCCGCGGCAGGCCAGCTCTGACTTCCGGGCTGAGGAGCTTACGCCATGCGCCACATTAACCGTTATCCCCGACAGGGAATGCGCCTGACGCTGATGCTGTTGCCGTTTGTCTTGCTGATCGCCGCCTGGTTTATCAGCTCGGCGGTGCGGCTGGAAGCAAACCCGCAGGATAAACTGCTGCCCGGTCTGTCGCAGATGATCGCCGCGGTTGACCGGATGGCGTTCACGCCCGATAAACGCAGCGGTGAGTTTCTGCTGTGGGCGGATACGCTGATCAGTCTCACCCGTCTGCTGACGGGCCTGATGATCTCTGCGCTGATCGGCCTGGGCATCGGTATTGCCGCCGGGGTGTTTCCCATGACCCGCGCGGCGCTGTCGCCGTTTATGACCGTCGTGTCGATGATCCCGCCGCTGGCGCTGCTGCCAATGCTGTTTATCGTCTTCGGGCTGGATGAACTGTCAAAGGTGATGCTCATCGTCATCGGCATCACCCCGATGCTGGCCCGCGACCTGGAACAGCGGGCGCGGGAGATCCCGATCGAGCTTTTCATCAAAGCCCAGACGCTGGGCGCGAACAGCTGGACGGTGGTGTTGCGGGTGGTGCTGCCCCAGCTGCTGTCGCGACTCATTACCTCGCTGCGCCTGCTGCTGGGTTCGGCGTGGCTGTTCCTGATCTCCGCCGAAGCCATCTCTGCCACCGCCGGGCTGGGTTACCGCATCTTCCTCGTCCGCCGCTACATGGCGATGGACGTCATCATTCCTTATGTCATCTGGATAACCCTGCTGGCCTGGCTGATGGATCTGGCGCTGCGTCAGCTGCACAAAGCCTGTTTCCCGTGGGCGGAAGGAGGCCGGGAATGAGTTTTATCGATATCAAAAACATCTGGCAGGAATATGGCGACCACGTGGTGCTGGAGCGCATCAATCTGCAGGTCAGGGAAGGGGAGTTCTGCTCGCTGGTGGGTGCCTCCGGCTGCGGAAAATCGACCTTCTTACGACTGCTGCTCGGTCAGGAGCGACCAACGCGCGGCACCATCACGCTCGATGGTGAGCCGCTGCCGGCGGAGCCCGATCGCAGTCGCGGCGTGGTCTTTCAGCGCTACTCGGTTTTTCCTCATCTTAACGTGCTGGATAACGTCATCATCGGTCTGGAACTGCCGGCGTCACCGCTGTGGGGCCGGCTGCTGGGCGCCCGAAAACGTCAGGCGCGTCAGCAGGCCAGAGAGATGCTGGAGCGAGTGGGGCTAAGCCATGCGCTCGACAAATATCCGGCACAGCTGTCAGGCGGGATGCAGCAGCGGCTGGCGATTGCCCAGGCGTTTGTCATGCAGCCACGGGTGCTGCTGCTGGATGAGCCCTTTGGCGCACTCGACCCCGGCATCCGCAAAGATATGCACGCCCTGCTGCTTCAGCTCTGGAGCGAAACCCGCATGAACGTCTTTATGGTCACGCACGACCTTGCCGAAGGGTTCAACCTGGGCACCCGGCTGCTGGTTTTTGACAAGGTGCGCCTCGATCCCCAGGCACCCAATGCGTGGGGAGCGCGTATCACCTATGACATTCCGCTCAACGAAACGCGGCTGTCCCAGCTGGCGACCGGCCGCAAAGACAACATTTACCCCTTAAAGGAGATCGCTCAATGACGGCACTTTTTCACTCCGGCCCCAGCCTGCGCGAAGAGCAGCTTCCTGGCGGCGCGCATACCTCGCTGATCCTGCGTAAGGGCGGGATCCTGCGCCTGACCGATATCGACGGCGGGGCTAACGTCAGCGCCATGATGCTCAATCCGCACGAAAAAAGTGAACGGCTGAACCTGCCCGACACCCTTAAGGGTCAGCACACCGCGCGGCTGACCACTGGCCACTGTTTTTACTCTGATATGGGTCGCGTCCTGGCGGCTATCGTGGCGGACAGCTGCGGCTGGCATGACCCGTTCGGCGGCGTCCTTAACGCCGAAGAGACGCACGACAAGTACGGCAGCGGACGCTATCAGGAACTGCGCAACGGTTTCTACCGTAACGGCGTCGATAACCTGCTGGTGGAGATGGGTAAATGGGATCTCGGCCTGCAAGACCTGCTGATGGTGGTGAACTTTTTCAGCAAAGTCACGGTGGATGAGGCGGGGCGCTTTGCCTTCATTTCAGGCAACAGTCAGCCCGGCGATTTTGTTGAGCTGTATGCGCCGATGGACGTGCTGATCGTCCTGACCGCGCTGCCTCACCCTCAGGATCCCGCCACTCAGTATCTGCCGCGCCCGATTCAGCTGAACTGGTATCAGGCCGATGCGGGTCAGGCCCTCAGCGACGCCATTTTCACCCGCGATGAAAATCAGCGCGCCATGCAAAACACCCAACACTTTTCCCTGTAAGGAGGCTGTGATGACAGCGATTACCCCTGATTATCATCCTGAAACGGCAGTCTGGCGTCATGTGATCCCGGCCGGGGAGCCCTGTCTGTTCGAGGTCAAAAAAGGGCAGCGGCTGCGGCTGCTCGATCTCGAAGGTAACCAGGCGATCGATACCCTGTTCTATCGCGCCGATAACCCCCGCGAGCGTTACGATCCCCAGCGTACCCTGCGTCGTCAGGGAAAGGTCTATCTGACTACCGGCAGCGTGCTCTACTCCAATCTCGGTAATCCGCTGCTGACCCTGGTTGCCGATACCTGCGGACGCCACGACACCCTGGGCGGGGCCTGCTCCCAGGAGAGCAACACGGTGCGCTATGCCCACGATAAGCGCTACATGCATAGCTGCCGGGATAACTTTCTCTGCGCCTGCCTGCATGATGGCCGCCTCCACAAGCGCGATATCGGCGCCAATATCAACTTTTTTATGAACGTTCCGGTGACGCCGGAAGGGCGGCTGACCTTTGAAGATGGACTGTCAGCCCCCGGCAAATATGTTGATCTGATCGCGGCGTGTGACGTGATGGTGCTCATCTCGAACTGTCCCCAGCTCAATAACCCCTGCAACGGCTGGAACCCGACGCCTGCAGAGGTGCTGGTGTGGAACTGAATCTGCATCTGACAGCGCGACAGCCGGGCCTGACATTCCCGCTCTGATCGATCGCCTGTCTGCCTCTACAGCCGCTGCACTGTTCAGGTGCCGGTCATCCCCGGGGACGGCCCCAGGGAATAGCGAATTCTGCGGGACGACCCGCCTCCCTGTGAGCATCACCTATGTTTGATACGTTACTGATTGCCAATCGCGGCGCGATCGCCTGCCGCATTCTGCGTACCCTGCACGCCATGCAGGTGAAAGGCGTCGCCGTTTACTCTGAGGCTGACCTGAGCAGCCTGCATATCCGTGAGGCGGATAGCGCGATCAGCCTGGGCGACGGGCCCGCCGCGCAAACCTATCTGGTGGCGGAGAAGATCATCGCCGCCGCACGGCAGAGCGGGGCGAAAGCGATCCACCCCGGCTACGGTTTCCTCTCGGAAAATGCCGCCTTTGCCGAGGCATGCGAGGCGGCGGGCCTGATTTTTGTCGGCCCCACGCCGCAGCAGCTGCGTACTTTCGGCCTGAAACACACGGCACGCGCTCTGGCAAAAGCCGAAGGCGTTCCGCTGCTGGAGGGAAGTGAACTGCTGGCGGACCGCCATGAAGCCCGCCGAGCAGCGGCCCAGGTCGGCTATCCGGTCATGCTGAAAAGCACCGCAGGCGGCGGCGGCATCGGTATGCGCGTCTGCCGCGATGAGGATGAACTCGCCGACGCGTTTGACACGGTGCAGCGTCTTGGCCAGAACAACTTCAGCGATGCCGGGGTCTTTCTTGAAAAATATATCGAACGCGCCCGTCATCTTGAGGTGCAGATTTTCGGTGATGGCAAAGGCGGAGTGATCGCGCTGGGGGTGCGTGACTGCTCGGTTCAGCGCCGTAATCAGAAAGTCATTGAAGAGACACCTGCACCCAATCTGCCTGACGGCATGGCAGAGGCACTCTGTTCCGCCGCCATCGCGCTGGGCAAAGCGGTGAACTATCGCAGTGCCGGAACGGTGGAATTTGTCTATGACAGCGCGGCGCAGCACTTCTATTTTCTGGAAGTGAACACCCGCCTTCAGGTCGAACATGGGGTCACCGAGCAGGTGTGGGGGGTGGACCTGGTGCAATGGATGATTGAACTGGCCGCCGGGGAGCTCCCGCCGCTGGATCATTTAGCCGCCACGCTGAAACCACAGGGCCACGCCATTCAGGCCCGGATCTACGCGGAAGATCCGGGACGGCAGTTTCAGCCATCACCCGGTCTGCTGACCGATGTTTTTTTCCCGCCAGCCGGAGGAAAGACGCTGCGTATCGACCGCTGGGTAGAGGCGGGCAGTGAAGTGCCGCCCTTTTTCGACCCGATGCTGGCGAAAACCATCGCCTGCTGTCCCACTCGCGACCTAGCCATTGCCACGCTGGCTCAGGCGCTGGCGGAAACCCGGTTATATGGCGTCGAGACCAATCGCCTCTATCTGCTGCAGATACTGGCTTTTGCGCCATTCACCACAGGGGAACCCTGGACCCGCTGTCTGGAGCAGCTCAGTTATCAGGCGGCTACGCTGGAGGTGCTGAGTGCCGGAACCCAGACCAGCGTGCAGGACTATCCCGGCCGTCTGGGCTACTGGGCGGTGGGGGTGCCGCCTTCGGGACCGATGGATGACCGCGCGCTGCGTTTCGGCAACCGCCTGCTGGGCAACGCTGAGGGCGATGCCGCGCTGGAGATCACCCTTAACGGCCCGACCCTGAAACTGAATACCGATGTGCAGGCGGTGGTCTGCGGAGCGCCGCTCCCCGTCACGCTGGAGGGGGTCGATCAGCCGATGAATACCGTCTTTGCTGTTCCGGCGGGCTCAACGCTGAAGCTGGGCGCGATCGCAGGTTCAGGCGTCAGAAGCTACCTCTGCCTGAGCGGCGGGATTCAGGTGCCGGATTATCTGGGGAGCAAAAGCACCTTTACGCTCGGCCAGTTCGGCGGACACGGAGGCCGGGCGCTGCGCAGCGGCGATGTGCTTCACCTGGCACCGCGCCCGGCAGACGTGACGGGCACAGCACTGCCCGCCTCGCTCTGCACGGGGCTGGCCGCGGTGCGCACGCTGAGGGTGATTTATGGCCCCCACGGCGCGCCGGAGTTTTTTACGCCCGACTATATCGGGACTTTCTTTGCCACCGAATGGGAAGTGCACTTCAACTCCAGCCGTACCGGTGTTCGCCTGATTGGACCGAAGCCGATCTGGGCTCGCGAGAGCGGAGGTGAGGCGGGACTGCATCCTTCCAACATTCATGATAATCCTTACGCGATTGGCGCAGTGGATTTCACCGGCGACATGCCGGTCATTCTCGGCCCCGATGGCCCCAGCCTGGGCGGCTTTGTCTGCCCGGTGACGGTCATTGAAGCGGATCTCTGGCAGCTGGGGCAGCTTAAAGCCGGTGATAAGGTGCAGTTTGTGGCGGTGGATATTCCCACCGCCCGCCGACTGGCCGCAGGAGGACGTGCCGAGCTGGCAACGCTTCAGCCACAGACGATCGCCTGGCAGCCGGCACCGCTCACGTCGCCTGTCGTGATGACCTGCGGTAAAGAGGATAAGCGCCTGGTGGCGCGTCTCTCAGGCGATACGCATCTGCTGCTGGAAGCTGGCGAGCCGGAACTGGATCTGGTGCTGCGTTTTCGCATCCACGCGCTGATGCAGGCGATGGAAGCGCAATCCCGTCCGGGTGTCGTTGATATCACGCCCGGCATCCGCTCCCTGCAGATCCATTTCCAGCCGGAAACCCTGACCCCGGAGGCGCTGCTGGCGTGGGTGCGGGAGGCGTGGGAGGGGGTCTGCACCAGTGATAACCTTCAGGTGCCGACACGCGTGGTGCATCTGCCGCTCTCCTGGGATGATCCCGCCTGTCAGAAAGCGGTCGGGAAATATATGACCACCGTCCGGCAGGACGCCCCCTGGTGCCCGGACAATCTGGAGTTCATCCGCCGGATCAACGATCTGCCGGATAAGCAGGCCGTATGGCAGACGGTGTTTGATGCCCGCTATCTGGTGATGGGGCTGGGCGACGTCTATCTCGGCGCGCCCGTCGCCACACCGCTGGATCCCCGCCATCGTCTGGTCACGACGAAATATAATCCGGCACGCACCTGGACGGCAGAAAACTCGGTGGGGATTGGCGGGGCTTATCTCTGTGTCTACGGCATGGAAGGGCCTGGCGGCTATCAGCTTGTTGGCCGCACGCTGCAGATGTGGAATCGCTATCGCGATGTCGCCGATTTTGGCGGTAAGCCCTGGCTGCTGCGCTTTTTCGACCAGATTCGTTTCTATCCGGTTTCGGCTGATGAGCTGGTGCAGATCCGTCGCGATTTTCCCGTAGGGCGCTACCCGCTGCGCATAGAACAGGGCACGCTGCGGCTGGCGGAATATCAGCATTTCCTCGACCGTGAAGCCGGGAGCATCAGCGCGTTTCGTCAACATCAGCAACAGGCGTTCAATGCTGAGCGTGACCGCTGGATAGCCAGCGGACAGGCACATTACACCACGCAGGAGAGTGAGGTGGCGGAAACGGGAGACGCGCCGCTTCAGGCCGGGGAGCAGGGCGTTGAAAGTCCGGTTTCCGGCAACCTGTGGCAGGTTCAGACGGCAGCGGGGTGCCGCGTGAAGGCAGGCGATACGCTGGTGGTGCTGGAATCGATGAAAATGGAGATTCCGCTGCTGGCCCCCTGTGACGGGGTGATTCAGCAGGTCAGCGTGCAGCCGGGCAGCGCCGTGCGGGCAGGACAGCGGGTAGCCATCATTCTTGAAGATCGGTCTTAACAGTCCTGCGTGACAGGGTCACCTGTCACGCAGGACACTTCTTAGCCTGCGCCCGCTTCACGCAGCCAGCCGATCAGCGCCTCGCTGCCCGGCTGACTCAGCGTGCGCTGCGGCCAGGCAAGATAATAGGGTTTGCTCAGCGGCAGACTGAAATCGTCGACAATCACCAGTTCGCCCCGCGCCAGCTCCGCCGCGATCAGGCGGCGCTGCCCCAGCAGCAGACCGGCCCCCGCCACGGCAGCATCAATTGCCAGCGAGGTCAGATTGAAACTGAATGCGGGCTGCGGAGCCGGTTCGTCCACGCCTCTGGCCTGAAACCAGCTTCGCCAGTCCGGCAGAAACCGGCCCTCATGGCCCCAGTCGAGGTGAATTAAAGGTGCCTGACGGAAGATCGTTTCTGGCGTATAGCGCTGGAGTAAGGCGGGGCTGGCAACCGGCAGCACCTCATCATGGAATAACCACTGTTTGTCCAGCTGCGGATAGCGATCTTCCCCAAAGCAGATGACGAAGTCTGCAGGCATCGCCGTGAAATCAACCTGCGCGTGCGTGCCGTGTAACGACAGATCGCTATCGGGGCAACAGGCGCGCCAGCTCGCCAGCCGGGGCAACAGCCATTTGGACGCCAGCGCCGGTAAGGCATAGAGCGTGAGTGTTGGCGCTTTCGCTGCATGGCGGATATTCTGCTGACCCAGGTGCAGGATATCAAAGGCTTCGGTGACGTAACGCAGATAGGCCTTGCCGGTGTCAGTCAGCATCACGCCGCTCTGGGTGCGTAAAAAGAGCGCACTGCCGAGCTGCTCCTCCAGCTGACGAATCTGCTGGCTCACCGCCGCCGGCGTCAATGCCAGCTGGGCCGCCGCTTTCGCCAGGCTGCCCAGTTCGGCGGCCACTTTAAAGGACTGGATAACACTGATTTTGGGCAAACGGGGTGAGTGGGCAGGCATTAACGCTTCCTTATCAGGGTATTAAGTTTTTATCGTTACACAGGCTTAGCAGGCGACAGGTAGAGTAGCATCACTCCTGCTCATGATGAGAACTGTTGCTATGACTGACTCCCTGGTTCGTCTTGATCTTCATCCGCTGGCCGATCGTGGCTGGCGTCACCGCTGTCGTGAACAATTGAACCACGCTGGCGCGCTGGTCCTGCGTCAGTTCTTACAGACCGCCGCTCTGGAAGCGATAGTTCAGGAGGGCAACGCGCAGCGTCACCTGGCTTATCACACGCTCAGCAAACATAACGTTTATCTGATGAAACCTGATGCGGCCTTCAGCGCCGATCATCCGCGCAATCGTGACGTGATCAGCACCAAAGGCTGCATTACCGATGACGTTATCGCGACCGACTCCCCGCTGCGTCAGCTTTATACGGATGAGCTGTTCAAACAGTTCCTGTGCGACGTGCTGGGAGAGGACGCGCTCTATCCCTATGCCGATCCGCTTTCGTCGATCAACCTGCATTATGCGCCTCACGGCCAGGAGCTGGGCTGGCACTTTGACAACTCCTCTTTTGCTATCACCCTGCTGGTGCAAAAACCACAGGCGGGCGGGGTGTTTCAGTATGTGAAGGATCTGCGGGATGCCGATGCCGGAGAGATGAATTATGCAGGCGTCGCGGCGGTGCTGGATGAACGCCTGCCGGTCGAGGCCCTGGCGATTGAGCCCGGCGATCTGGTGCTGTTTCGCGGGCGCAACGCCCTGCACCGCGTGACCCCGACCGAAGGTGAGGTGACCCGCATGCTGGCGGTGCTGGCTTACAACATGCAGCCCGGCATTGCGCTATCCGAAACCGCGCGGATGACTTTTTACGGCAGACTGTGAAATCAGGGCACGCCAGCCGCGCTCAAAGATTTGTTGCGTGCGGAAAGCCACTAACGCCCGCCAGTCTGCATCGCAGGGCCAGAATCCTTCGACAAGTTTTGCTTTGATTCTCTGGCCCTCTGCACTGGCGGGGTCGCCAGAGAGATGAAGCCAGTGATCGTCCCGCACCCGCCGATGCATCTCTTCCCCTTCATAAGTTCCGCATTCGACCACCAGCGGTAAAATCAGCGTGCCGGCGAGGGAGGTCAGCAGATACTGTGACAGATAGCCTGTTGCGGTTGCCGTAATGCCCGTGGCGCTGTCCCGCCCGGCACCGGTATAGAGCAGCGTCAGCCACTCGCTATAAATGTCTTTGCCCCACTCATGGGCGGCATAATGCTGCTCTGCAATGGAGAGCAGCATGGGATGGCCCCAGGCTCCGGCTCCGGTGTGGAGATCGAAGCTGATGATGGTTTTCGCCACGGAGAGATGCTGCGCAACGATCTCCGCCATCGTGTTAAAGGACCAGGCGGGCTGTGTTCCGCCAAAGAAAAAGCCTTCAGCAGAGGTATACTGCCCCGCTTCTGCAATGCGTTTTACTGCCTGCCAGCCGGTGTCACGCAGGACTTCGGCCAGCTGCCGATCAGCGCTGTCACGATCGCCATGATAAAGGGAGTGTACCCCGGCGTAGGCGGGGTTAGCGGGCAGCGGCTGGCTGAAGTCGATAAAATGACGGTTAAGATCGATATTATCTTCATTGACGCGCCGCAGATGGGCCGCGCCCCAGGGATTAAGCAGATGCACCAGCACCAGCGCCGTGTCAGCAGGGAGCGCGTTTTCGTCGCGCGTCTCCAGCCAGGCTATCTGGCAATCCGAACCATAATAACCTTCGACGCCGTGTATGCCGGAGATAACCAGCATCACGCGTGACGCGTCGGCAGGACCCCGTCGGGCCACATCCGTATAGAGCGCCTCGCCCTGCGGGCCAGGCAGGGGATGGCGGTAAGAGGTCACCACCGCACCTGTACGCTCTGCAGCCACCAGAAAGCGTGCGCGCTGAACCTGATAGTCGGGCAAGGCCATAGTATCCAGACGCCTGCAATCGTCGCGCGGGACCGTCACGGGTAAACCTTGAATCTGAAGTACTTTCTGGTCAGCTGGTCGTAGGTGCCATTGTGATGAAGCTCCGCCAGCGCCGCGTTGATCATCTTCAGGGTAGCATCATCGCCCTTGCGTAACGCGATACCCACACCATCGCCAAATATCACTTTATCCACCAGAGTGCCTTTAATGGCGTAGGGCTTGCCTTCCTGAGTGGTGAGAAATCCCTGCTCAGCGGAGACCGCGTTGGCCAGGCTGCCATCGAGACGCCCGGCAACCAGATCGGGATAGACCTCCATCTGATTAGGGTAAGAGATGACTTTCACGCCCTGGCCTTCCCATTTAGTTTTGGCGTACGTTTCCTGAATGGTGCCCTGAGCCACCCCGATCGTCTTGCCGCGCAGTGAGGCAACGTCGGTCGTCAGATTACTGGCCGCCGGTGCCAGTAACGCACTGGGGGTGTTATAGAGCATGTCACTGAAAGCCACCTGCTGGCGACGCTTATCGGTCATCGACATCGCTGACAGGATGGCATCAAATTTCTTCGCCTGAAGGGCAGGGATGCTGCTGTCGAACCCCATCTGCACCCACTGACACTTCACCTTTGCCTGCGCACAGATGGCATTACCAATATCGATGTCAAAACCCTGCAGCGACCCATCTGCCGCCTTAGATTCAAAAGGGGGAAATGTCGGGTCAACCCCGAAGCGCAGCGTCTGCTGCGCCAGAGCCACCTGTGAGAAAGCAGTGAGCGAAAACAGTAACGCGAGAGAGACGTTCTTTTTCATGTTTATTTCCCGGAGTCAGGTGAATGTCATAGTGACCTCAGATTTAATAGCATGGGGGTTCTCTCATCACCAGCGAATAACCGCACTGAACCAGAGCAAAATCTTATATTAATAAATGGGTTAGCGGGTTTTTATACGGTATTAACTTTTGCTTAATGACGGACCATTATCCTCTGAGGGACGTGAGCCGCTGATGCAGGAAATCGATAAACGATCGAACTTTCTCAGGCACATGGCGCGTATTGGGGTAGAGCGCATAAATCCCCTGCTGCGGAAAGTGATGATCGGGCAGCAAGCGAACTAATCCGCCATTCGCAATGTCATCTGCAACAAGCCACTCAGGCAGGATCGCCACACCTGCCCCTGATAACGCAAAAGCCCGTAAAGATGAGGCGCTGTCGGCGACAATCCTGGCGGGGTGACGGGCGCTGAGAAGCACACTCTCTCCGTCCGGGGTCACTATCTGCCAGCTTAAGGGCGTCGACAGACGACTGTGCGCTATCCATGTTGCTGACGCGAGCTGTTCGGGATTCTGGATGGCGGAGTCAGCCAGGGTGTTGAGGTAAGAGGGCGCTGCGACCGCATAAATCGCAAATTGATCGAGGCGTCGCGCATGATGAGTCGAATCGGCAAGATGACCCAGACGTATCGCCACATCAAAGCGCCCGGCAATAAGGTCATCGGTCTGAGACGATGA
Organism: Pantoea sp. GM_Pan_3; assembly: GCF_026541045.1. Classification (NCBI taxonomy): domain Bacteria; kingdom Pseudomonadati; phylum Pseudomonadota; class Gammaproteobacteria; order Enterobacterales; family Erwiniaceae; genus Pantoea; species Pantoea sp. GM_Pan_3. Next base: position 254,955 of record NZ_JALNVA010000004.1, read on the forward strand.
CACATGCTGTATCCGCAGCTGAGGGTGTTTTACCGCAAACGCAGCCAGGGCTGGCACGATGACGCGCGCACCATACTCAGGGGTAGTCGTAATCCTGAGTGAGCCGCTTAATCCTGTGTGATCGCCGCGAACATCCTCCAGCACGCTTTCCGCATCCTGAAGCAGCTGAAGGCAGCGATGATAAAATCGTTCGCCGGTATCGGTGGCTGAAACACGTCGGGTGCTTCTGATGAGTAACGAGACACCCAGCTCTTCTTCAAGCTGTTTGATGTTGAAGCTCACGACGGCCCGGGTCAGTCCGAGCGTCTGAGCGGCCCCGGTAAAACTGCCAGCCCCGACGACGGCGACGAAGATTCCCAGCCGCTGCATATTGATCATTGTGCTTCCTTTGAGTGAGACCATTGTCAAAATAATTTTGACAGTGTAACAAGCGGGAGTGAATTTATCCCCATACTGGCTCCCCCTATACTGCGTGCCTCCTGTTCTCTACGCCGGAAAAAATATGAGTTATCGCGGGCGCGTGGCCAGCCTTTATCTGCTGGGTTTTTTCGTCGACTTAGTGAATATGTTTATCGCCAATGTGGCATACCCTGAGATCGGCAGACAGTTTGATGCACCGGTAAGCCAGCTGGCGTGGATAAGTAATGGTTACATCCTGGGTCTGACACTGGTCATCCCGCTGAGTGGCTGGCTGGCCAGACGTATAGGGTCCAGACGCCTGTTTATGCTTTCACTGCTGGTTTTTATGGCTGGCACCTGTGGCACAGGCGCATCAACCTCAATGGCTCAGCTCATCCTGTGGCGTTTCATCCAGGGTCTCGGTGGTGGACTGTTGATCCCTCTGGGTCAGACGATGACTTATCAGCTCTACAGGAGCAGTGAACGCGCAAAGTTATCGTCTGCCGTCATGCTGGTAGCTTTGCTCGCACCTGCACTTTCGCCTCTGTTGGGGGGTGTGCTGGTTGAGAGCCTGAGCTGGCGCTGGGTGTTCCTGATCAGCCTGCCACTCGCGGGTGTGGCGTTTGTCCTGGCGGCATGCTGGCTGAAAGCAGAGAGGGCGCAGGAATCATCTGAAGCTCTGGACCTGGTGGGTTTAATCAGCAGCTGTACCGCGCTCACGCTAATCCTTCTCGGGCTGACCGCGCTGGGTGAAGCTGACCGCTTTGCTCTGGGGGCAGGGATGCTGCTTATGGGTGTGATAACGCTGGCTGGCTACGTGAAGAACGCGCTGGGAAAGCGCCATCCCCTGATTAACCTGCACCTTGTCAGGGAGCCGCTTCTGCAGACCGCCATGCTGATTTATCAGTTCATACCCGGGGTGTTCACCGGGGTCAGTATGCTCACCATGCTCTATCTGCAAAACCAGCTTGCTATGCACGCAGGCTTTGCGGGCGCACTGATGCTGCCATGGTCACTGGCTTCCTTTGCCGCCATCAGTCTGACCGGCAGGCGATTTAACCTCTGGGGACCGCGCCCGCTGTTTATCGCTGGATGTCTGGTGCAGGCTGCAGGCATTGGTATGCTGGCAATGACAGACCAGACAGCAGATGCCGTTGTTTTTGTCATCGCATTCACGTTGATGGGATTGGGTGGCAGCTTGTGTAGCAGCACGGCTCAGAGTTCTGCATTTATTCAAATCACCCATAACGATCTGGCTGATGCCAGTGCCATATGGAATATCAACCGGCAACTCAGTTTTTGCCTGGGTGTCACACTGGTCAGCCTGCTGTTTAACCTGCTGGTGAATACAGGCTTCCCGGTGATGCGCGCTTATCATCTCTGTTTTGTTATAGCAGCATGCAGCGCTGTCGTTCCTGTGCTGTGCTGTTTTCGTATTTCAAATCAAAAGGTTGTCAGTGCACTTAATGAGGAGTGAAAAATGAACCGTTACTGTCAGGAAGTTCTGGATGCCCATACGCTGATCAGCCGCTGGCTCGGCGATGAAGCGGCTCACGATGACGTTTGCGAGAAACTGCTGGGCCGTTTTAGTCCTGCATTCTCCATGGTGACACCGGGCGGCGCCGTGCTGGACTTTGCTGCTCTGAACGCTTTTTTCCGCACGCAGCGCGGGGCAAGACCGGGCCTGAACATTGATATCGGCGATATGCAGGTCATTGCCGAAGGCGAAAAATCTGCCACCGTCGTCTATAAAGAGTGGCAGCAGCTTCCCGGACAAAGCGCCACGCTCCGTTTTTCTACCGTGGTGTTTGAATCAGAGGATGATGGCAATATACGATGGCGCCATCTGCACGAGACAGCGTTGCCGCAGGCATAAAATCAGATGGCTGCTAAATGCGTATAATCTATCTTATGTTAAATAAGTGATTCAGAGAGCATGCTGCTATGCGAACCGTTGTTGTTGTGCCCTACGATAATCAATGGCCTGCACTGTTTGCGGCCGAAAGTGTCATGCTAAAAACATTACTGAATGGCGCGGTTATCGGCCTTCATCATATCGGCAGTACGTCAGTACCCGGACTTGCGGCCAAACCCATCATTGATATCCTGCTGGAAGTGACTGACATCAATGCACTGGATACCTGTTCCCCTGCATTGAGCCGCGCCGGATATCTTGCGCGCGGTGAATCGGGCATTGCCGGACGCAGATATTTCACTAAGGGAGGCGATCAGCGCAGTCATCATCTGCATGCGTTCGCGGCGGGAGATAAAGAGATTTTGCGGCATCTTGCCTTTCGTGATTACCTGAGAGAAAACAGACGGGTTGCTGATGATTACGCTGAGCTTAAACAGGCGGCAGCTTCACTGTGCCGCAATGACAGCCAGCGTTACAGCGCGCTCAAGACCGATTTTATAGAACACCATCTGCGGATGGCGCTGCGTGCCATGAACAGTCAGTCGTGACGCGCCGTTATGTTAAATGAGCATGCATCTGGTCAATCCGGTGACTGACTTCCGGCAGAGAAGACAACCCTCTGACATTTATGTAATCATTCAGTAAAATTCCTGTTCTGGTTATGCCTCTATGCTCTCGGTGCCCTTTCCCGTCATTACGCTGATTGCTCTGCTTTTGCTGATCGCGGCCCTCTGCACAGCAGGCGCGCGCCATAATGGCGCACTGCGTTTTCTTTTTGCCAGCTTCATCCTGATATTAACCAATACGCTGCGCTGGGAGTTTCACTCCGATCTACTGAGAAACCTGCAGTCAGTCATGGCCATTTTTCTGCCCGCTATTGCATGGAGCAGTTTCGTGCCGCCCGGCGAGCACAGGCAGAAGCGCTATGTGCTGATGCTATTTGTACCCGTCGTTTTGTCACTACTGATCCGACTGCTGTGGGCGCCGGCTACAGATGTCGTGCTGGGCATACTGTTTTTCAGTTATGGCGTGGCTCTTTTCAGAGCGACGGGAAAGCCCCCCTTTCACTCTCTGCGACCGGGTGAGATTTCTCACTCTGACAGGCTCGCGCTGTTTGCGGGTTTCTTTCTCTGCTCCTCTGCGCTGACTGACCTTCTGATTGCTGTCGACTTCGGCTTCAGCGGGGGGAAATATGCCACCTCGATCGTGGCAGTTACGCAATTTGCGCTGCTGCCTCTGGTGGGAACGCTTATCTTCAGACTCATCAATCCGCCCACGCTCATCGGGTCAGCCCCCGGTCAGGAGCAGAACAGAGATAAAGAGAGAGCCGGGACGGCTGAGTTGACCGCCTTATACAGTAAGCTGGAAAAGCAGGTTCGTGAGGATGAACTCTACCTGAATCCGGATGTGACACTGGCGCTGCTGGCGAGGAAAACCGGCATACCTGCCCGCCATGTTTCTGCCGCCGTTAACTCGGTCAGACAGTGCAATGTTTCACAGTGGATTAATGGATTCAGGATTGAACGGGCAAAAGCGTTGCTGATTAACACCGCTCTGCCCGTGACGCACATCATGATGGAATCAGGCTTTATGACGAAGTCTAATTTTAATCGTGAATTCCTGCGGCTTTCCGGAACGTCGCCGGGGGCGTATCGTCAGCAGGCGCGGGATAATTCAGGGCTGACTGCAGAAAAAGCGTGATTTGACTCGTCAGTTGCTGATGCAGTGCTCTGCGGTCAGCGCCCCGATCATCCTGACACACGATGCCGTCACCGGGAGAAGCTTCATCTATAAGCTTCTCGCCACCCAGTTTGCATAACTGCATAAAACTGAAATGCGTAGCCCCCTTAACGATGCGGTAATGGTGCAGAGATGCAGGCAGGTTATCCGCAATATAGGCAGACTCCTGCGCCGCGGGTAGCTCTCCCAGGCTGTCATTACCCGCCGCCAGGATAAGAATGGGCAGCGTCATTCGGGTGAGACTTTGGGAAGTAAAACCCGGCGCTAAACCCGCATCGAGTGAAACCACGGCACCGATCCTGCTATCACGAAGATCAGAGAAGCGATCCTGTGCGGCCACCTCATTCATTCCCAGCTTATTTGTCAGCCTGCAGTCACCACGACGTGGAAATCGCTGACAGTTGCTCAGGAAAAGCGAAGGGTCGAAACGCGCTCCGGCCAGTGAAAGCACCGTCCATCCGCCAAGCGAGTGCCCGATAGCCGCGATTCGTGTGGTGTCCGCAGCGCCAGCAAGATCGGAATGGAGGCTGATGAAATCAATTACCCGCGAGAGTTCACGGGGGCGCCGCCACAGTTTTTTGGCCGCGTCAGGATTCTGATCGAACGTCGTCGTACCGGGATGATCGGGAGCGGCGACAATGTATCCCTGCGCGGCCAGGGCGGCTGCCAGCCAGGAGAGATTTCTCCAGCTTCCGTTGTAGCCATGTGAAATCACAACGAGAGGATGCCTGCCAGGTATCGGGGAGGCATCAGGGATCACGCTGACCCCGACAAAAGCGGCATTTTCTCCGACCGTTTCTCTCTTCCCTTGCTGGATTGCCGGATACCAGATGGCCACACTGAGAGGACTTCCCGCTGAGTCTGATAACTCCACCTGCCGGAATCCCGGCGCTGCCTGTCCTCCTGCACAGAAAAATAAAAGGGATAACGCGATAAGGCGTGTTCTGACCATGAGTGATGCCCTGCTGTAATGAGTGAAGGCACAGTAATAATCCGCTGCAGGGTTTCAGCGCGTCCTCAAACACGATCCAGGTCCTGATTTTTACCGGCTGCGTGGTTTTTCGCGCTTTCAGACCCTCAACAGCCTCATGACGTGAACCGGTTCAGAAGGAAGATCCCGACGTGCCCATCGGCAGCGTCGGGACATCAGGGGGCGTTACTCTTTCGCGATCGGCGTCTCGCTCTCGTCAATCTTCGTCTCGCCCTGAATACTCCTGATGCGTTTCTCTACGTCACTGACCTGCTCGCTGCTGTGCAGCAGGGTGTAAGTCAGATCAAACGCGGTGCTGGCACCCGGCTGCAGCTGCTTCACGCGCTTCTGCTCACGTTCAATCGTCACCGGATAGGCATAACTGGTACCGGGTTCAATGCCGGTGACATAACCCTGTTTCAGGGTGTCGGTGTTTTTCCACAGGGTCAGCAGCGGCAGCTGGCGGGTATCAAACTGGATGGAGGCACCGCCCGTCCCGGCTTTATTGATGACTGCGGCAACGGTCTGGTGATTGCTGTCCGACAGCGGCTTGATGTTAAACACCATCTCATCAAAATCTTTGGTCGGGCCTTTATAGGTCTGCCACTCTTTTAATCCGGCTTTGGCATAGTCGTTGAACGGACTGATGCCGGACATCGGTGCCAGGAAGCGTGCGCCCTCTTCCAGAATCGGCGTGCCGAAGTTGCTGTGATAGATGATCTGATAGTCGTGCGGATAGTCAGCATGGTTGGTCAGCACATCGTGCAGGCTGAAGCTGTTACTGCCCGGCACATAGCGCAGTTCGGTCAGGGTCTGCAAATCGGCTTTCTTAAAGGTGCTCTCTTTAATCAGACCCCGAATGCGGATCTCATGGGGTGCCGCATCAGCCACTTCAACTTCCAGCTGAGAGACGGGTGTGTTACCGGCTTTGCCGTGCAGCGTATAGATGCGCCCTTCGTCCGTCACCGGATGACCGGTCCATTCATAGCCGCAGCGCACCATCATCTCATTAAAGCCATCCAGCCAGCCCAGGCCATTACGGCTTTCAAGATTGATGTAAGCCGGGTTGACCACCTCTTTCACGGGAGAATCCCAGCCCATACGGGAACCAAATCCTTCCACCCGCAACAGATTCATCCCGCGGGTCGGACTCAGCGTAATGGTCAGGCCATCCTGACTGCGAATCGTCAGGATCTTACTGCCCTCCTGCTTACCGCCGTGGAGCACTTTCTGTTCGATGCTGAACGGTTTACCCTGCAACTTCAGCTCACCGCTGGAAATCTGCCAGTTTCCCTGCTCCGTGCCTTGTTCAGCACTCGTCAGCACCCAGGTTTTTGCCGCAGCAGAACCTGAAACCAGCACCGCCAGTACTGTTAACGCCAGTTTAATCTTCATTCATCGCTCCGTTAGCTGAATCGTTTTTTCATAACATAAGTAAAATTTACTGACTGAAGGTTAAAAGAAACGTGACGATGCTCACCTGACGTGAAATGGCTCTGTTTTAGCGACAGTAATGCGGGCTGAATCACATAAAAGCGTCCGGAAATGAATAATCACGACGGATTTTGTGAAACTGAACAGACTTGGCTTTACTCGATTCAGCGTGTGACACGCACTGTTCTCATAACCGGCAGATAACAGTGGATTAAAAAAACGATAAAAAAACTTTCAGACGCCGCAACTTTTTCCAGTTTTAAACGAACCTGTTAACAGGGACGTCAGACAACCCCGTCTGATCGTCAATGGAGAGAGTAAAGCCAATGAAAAAGACCCTGAAAACCCTGGCTGTCGCGACGCTGCTGGCCCTGAGTGTTCCGGCAACCTCCGCCTTTGCGGCATTACAGGCTGGAGAGAAAGCGCCAGATTTTAAACTGGATGCGGCCCTGGCGGGTAAATCCACCACCTTTTCACTGCAACAGGCCCTGAAAAAAGGCCCGGTTGTGCTCTACTTTTTCCCTGCGGCCTTCAGTGCGGGCTGTACGCTGGAAGCGCATGATTTTGCTGAAGCGACCGACGAGTTCAGTAAGCTGGGTGCGACCGTCATTGGCGTGACCGCGGGTAACACCGATCAGATTGCGAAGTTCTCTCAGCTTGAGTGCCGTGACAAGTTTACCGTTGCCGCCGATCCGGGTGCGAAAGTGGCCGCAGAGTATAAAAGCACGATGGAGATGAAGGGGCAGAAGGTGTCAGACCGCACCTCTTACGTCATCGCGCCCGATGGAAAAATCCTGCTGAGCTACACCGATAAAAACCCTGACGCGCATATCCATAAAGCCATGGATGCCGTTAAGAAATATCGTCAGGCCAACCCGGCATAACTTCATCATCTGAGCAGGTAAATCATGCTGACTGCGATTGCAGCCGCCTTTCTGGGCGGCATTATTCTGAACCTCATGCCCTGCGTGTTTCCGGTGATTTCACTGAAAGCGCTGAGCCTGATCCGCCATCACGCCACCCCTTCGCACGCCAGAGCGGAGGGCGTGGCGTTTCTGCTGGGCGTCGTGGTGACCATGGTCGCCCTGACGGCGGTGCTGCTGCTGGCACGGGCAGGCGGTGCATCGGTGGGCTGGGGCTTTCAGCTGCAATCGCCACTGGTCATCGCTGCCCTGATTCTGGTGATGCTGGGTTCGGCGCTGAACCTGCTCGGACTGTTTGAAGTCGGGCTGTCGATACAGCGGGTTGGCGGCGTGGGAAGCGACCGCGGTGGTCTGGTGGGGTCGGCACTGACCGGCGCGCTGGCTATTATCGTCGCCACGCCCTGTAGCGCACCTTTTATGGCGAGCGCAGTAGGCTATGCGCTGACGCAGCCCCCGCTGGTCAGCCTGGTGATCTTTATCGCGCTGGCGCTGGGCTTCGCTGCCCCCTTCACCCTGATCTCCTTTTTTCCGGTGCTGGCGCGGATTCTGCCAAAACCGGGCGCCTGGATGAACACGCTAAAACAGGGCCTGGCCTTCCCGATGCTCGGCGCGGTGGGCTGGTTAATCTGGGTACTGGAACGTCAGGCAGGCTCAGCCGCTCTGGCCGCGATCCTGGCCTGCTGCCTGCTGCTGAGTTTTGCAGCGTGGCTGTATGGCATGGCGCAGAAACGCCGTATGATGGGTCAGCGTCACGGGATGCTGCATGTTGCCACCGCGTTTTTCCTCGCGCTGGTCGTGGTGCCTTTGATGAACCTCAACAGTTTTGCCGCCGCACCTGCCGACACAGATACCGCCTCACAGGCGGCCGCTGCCGTTGCCTGGTCACCGCAAAACGTTGACGCGATCAAAGGCCAGGGCAAGCCCATTTTAGTGAACTTCACGGCCTCCTGGTGTATCACCTGTCAGGTCAACGACCGCACTTCGCTGTCGACGCAGGCGGTAAAAGCCGCGATGGCGCGCACCAGTACGATCTACATGGTGGCGGACTCCACCCAGTATAATCCTGATGTGGAACAGGCTCTGAGCGACTTCGGTCGTGGCGGACTCCCGCTCTACGTGGTCTACCCGGCTGACGGGGGGAAACCGGAAGTGCTGCCACAGGTGCTGACGCCGGGGATTGTCATATCAGCGCTGGATAAGGCGACGGAAAAAGGGAAGAAAACCTGAAACGACTGAACCAACAGGCGCCTGGGGCGCTGACCGGCTGATGTCCGATGCCAGAAACTGATCGGCGCGCACAGCAGTGGCCAGCGCTGATGGCACGCGCACAGGCGGGCGACAGAGCGGCCTATAACCAGTTACTGAAAGCGATGGTTCCGGCCATCCGGGCACTGGTGTGCAAAAAAATCCGCGACGAGGCCCTGGTTGAGGATGTGATTCAGGAGACGCTGCTGGCGATCCACCGGGTGCGGCATACCTACGATCCGCAGCGGCCTATCCTTCCCTGGGTAGCGGCTATCACCGCTGCCCGGACCATTGATGCGCTGCGTCAGCATGGCCGACGTCAGGAAGTCCAGGATGAGGAGGTGCTGCAACGCCAGCCTGCTGCAGGGGCTGACACCGCCGCCGATGCCGATATCCTATCGGGTTATCTGGACACCCTTCCGCTGCGCCAGCGGGAAATTGTTGAATCCGTACATCTGCGTGAGCAGAGCCTGGCGCAGGCGGCCGCTGAAACGCATCAGTCGCTCTCTGCGGTTAAATCCCTGTTGCATCGCGCAATGGTTAATCTTCGTAAATATGGACGGGGTCATCATGAAAAATCATGACCAGTTAATCAATCAGCTCAGCGCCTCTGCGCAGCCGGTACGACGGGTGTGGCCAACACCCTGGCGCGTGGCGGGCTGGATCGCGCTGGCCCTGCCGTGCGGTGCGCTGAGCAGCTGGGCATTTCACACCAGGCTGACAGACTGGTCGCAGCCCGGCGCATTACTGGCGCTTGCCGGCCTGTTGCTGTCACTTATCATCGCGGGCAACATGCTGGCGGCGGCCTTTACACTGAGCATTGCAGGCAGGAAACCTCTCAGCCTGCGCGGTTCGGCGGTGCTGATGGCAATCTGGCTGGCGCTGAATCTGATTAACATGTCATCGTCAGAACCGCCAGCGGCAGCAGGCCGGTTTGGTGAAGGGATACACTGCTATCTGTTTATGCTCTCTGCCAGTGTGCCGATGATGCTGATCTCTGTGGTTGCCCTGCAGCGCACCCGATCACTCCATCCGGCGCGCAGTCTGGCCCTGACCGGCTGCAGCAGCGCATTCACCTCATCTATGCTGCTGTCGCTATGCCATGAAACCCACCTGCATGCCATCGACTTCTCCATGCATCTGGCCGCAGGTCTGACCATCGTGGCTCTGACGGTGCTGGCGGGCCGCCGCTGGGTCAGGCTGGAGAGGTAACCGCGACGGCGTTCACTCTCAGCAGCCACTTTACCCCGCGCTGACCACCCCCGCTCTCCGTGTTAGCAACAAATCCGGCGCGGAGGCTGCCAAAACTCAGGCTTTGGCGTAGGCTGAAAGCTGGCTGGAATTACGACACGGGAGAAGGCAATGCACGAAGAACTAACGGCTCAATGCCACTGTGGCGCAGTGGCATTCAGGGTGACGCTGAAAGATGGGTTTAACACGGTGCGCCGCTGCAACTGCTCATTTTGCCGCATGCGCGGCGCAGTCGTGGTATTTGCCACTAACGTGGCGTTAACGCAGGGTGACGCGCAGCTCACCGAATATCGCTTTAACAGCAAACAGGTGGGACACTACTTCTGCTCGATCTGCGGCATCTACACCTTCCATCAGAGCCGCTCGCAACCCGATCAGTTCGGCGTGAACGTCGCCTGCCTGGACGGGGTTTCGCCCTTTGATTTCACCGACGTGCCGGTCTCCGATGGCATGAATCACCCCAAAGATGGCGGTGCCGGTGGGATCGCGGGTCATCTGGTTTACACGCCGACCCGCTGAGCCAGCCGGGAAGCACTATTCCCGGCTCGGTTTGCCGCTGAAACGGGTGATGGGCTTCTCCTCTTCCCTGTCGATCTGCTGAGAGAAGACATCCAGCGCCGTCAGGAGGGGTCGCAGGCCGCGCCACAGCTCCTCATCATTGAGCAGACGGATGATGCCGCGAATGCCCGGCGCGGCTTTTTCCTGACGGGCCTCTTCCCGCGCCGGTTTGACGGCCATTGCCGCCTCACGCACTGCCTGCAAAAGATGATTGAACCGCTCGGGCGGTACGCTGCCCAGCGTCATCATCAGCAGCGAAATGTTCTGAAGGGCATTCTGCGTGCCGGGCTGATTAAGACCCGATACCAGAATCTTACCCACCTCGCTATTCGACTTCACCAGATCGTTCGCCAGGCGCAGAAAACCGTGCTGGTGGAGATTTTCAATCAGCTCATCCATCGCCTCTCTGGCGGTCGGTTCGGTTCGCGCAGGCGTGACCTGATATTTTATCCGTTCAGCCATTAAAATTTCTCCGGTTTTTCAACATGTTCAGGTGGCTCACGATAGCCGGCCTGCTGCCACTTTTGCTCAATGGGCAGATGATCGAGTGGGGTCCGGCTGCCGTGCCGGAAGTTGTGAAGCGGCATCGGATCGGGCTGCGGCCGGCGGTCAATACGCTTCATATTGACGGCAATCTCTTTATAGGCGGGTGTGTTGACGTCAGGATCGTGATGTTCCCCGGTCAGGGCATTAACGCCATCCTTTCCGTGGTGGATTGGCATAAAGAGAATATGACCGGCCACGCGTTCGGTAATGACAACCGGCACATCCACCGAACCGCGCCGCGAGGTGATACGCACCCACTCCCCTTCGGTCAGGCTGCGCGACGCCGCCAGCGCCGGTGAGATCTCCACAAAGGCGTTGGGCGAGAGTGAGAGCATGCGTCCGCCCTGCCCGGTCTGATTCATCGACTGAAAATGCTCCAGCATCCGGCCGTTATTCAGCAGCAGATTATATTCCGCATCCTCCTGCTCAGCGGGAGGCTGCCAGCTCAGCGGATAGAGCCGGGCTTTGCCATCCGGGAAGTTAAACCGCTCGGTATAGAGCAGAGGCGTACTTTCGCCTGCCGCGCTCACCGGCCAGAGCTGCGACTGCCAGCCGACCAGCTGTTCATAGCTGACGCCCGCAAAGATTTCTGCAATCCCTGCTGCCTCCGCCATGATCGCACCGGGATTCGGATAGTGCCACGGGTGGCCCAGACGGGCGGCGAGTTCGGTGAAGATCTGCCAGTCAGGCCGGCTGTCACCCAGGGGTTTCATCGCCGGAGAGAAGTGCTGGATACGCCGCTCGGTGTTGACATAGGTGCCCTCTTTTTCGACGCTCGGGCAGCCGGGTAAGACGACATCGGCAAATTCAGCGGTGCGCGACATAAAGATGTCCTGCACCACCATAAATTCCAGTTTACTGAAGGCAGCGTGCACCGACGCGGAATCGGCATCGGCAAACGCCGTATCCTCCCCGGTGATGTACATTGCGCGAATCGTGCCCTCACCGGCCTCTTTCACCATTTTAAAGTTATCGGCCCCCGCTTTGTCGGAGAGCGCTTCCGGTGCCACGCCCCAGGCACGCGCCCATTTTTCACGCATTGCCGGATCGGTCACTTTCTCATAGCCAGGGTAGAGATTACTCAGACAGCCAAAGTCACTGGCGCCCTGCACATTGTTATGGCCCCGCATCGGATAGCCACCGGTGCCGGGCCGGCCATAGTTGCCGGTGACCAGCAGCAGATTCGACAGTGCCGTGCTGGTGTCAGCGCCGTGGCTGTGCTGCGTGATGCCCATCGCCCATAAAATACAGGCACTGCCCGCCTGGCCGATCATCTCTGCGGCTTCGATCAGCGCCGGTTCGCTCAGGCCACAAATCTCGCTGGCAAAAGCCAGGGTAAAGGGAGCCAGTGAAGCCCGGTACGCCTCCACCTGATTAACCCGCTGCGCCAGAAATGATTCATCGGCATAACCGTGGTCAAACATATATTTCGCCATCGCTGAGGCCCACACCAGATCGGTGCCGGGACGGATGCGCAGATAGCAATCGGCACGCTCTGCCATTTCATGACGGCGCGGATCGACAACCAGCAGCTTCTGACCGCGATGTTTGTGACTCTGTTTGATGTGAGAGGCGATGACCGGGTGGTTTTCAGAGAGGTTACTGCCTACCAGGACTATCAGTTCCGTCTGCTGCAGGTCTGCAATCGTTCCGGCGTCACCGCCATAACCCACGGTGCGAAACAGTCCCTCTGTCGCCGGGTTCTGGCAGTAACGGGAGGAGTTGTCGACGTTGTTAGTGCCGAAGATCAGCCGGGCAATTTTCTGCGTCAGATAGGCTTCTTCGTTGCTGGCTTTACTGGAGCCGATAAAGCCAATCGCATCCCCGCCGTGACGCCGCGCCACGGCCTGCAACCCCTCCGCCACCCTTTGCAGCGCCTCATCCCAGCTGGCGGGCCGGAAACGTCCGTTCTCACGGATCAGCGGGGTGGTCAGTCTTTCAGGACTGTTCACGAAGTCCCAGCCGAATTTGCCTTTCACGCAGGTGGAAATACCGTTGGCGGGGGCCTCTGCCACCGGCTGAATTTTCAGGATGTGGCGATCGCGGGTCCAGATTTCAAAACTGCATCCGACGCCGCAATAAGTACAGACCGTTTTAGTCCGTTTGATTTCCGACTGCCGCAGTGCCACATCAATCTTTGAAACGCCGGTGATCGGCTCCATGCCGATGCTGTTCTCCAGCGCTTTTACGAAGTCGATAAGCGGGCGCTTCAGCCCTTCATCCATCGCCGTGAACGGACCCGCATCGGGCTGCATGGTTTTTTCCAGCAGCGCATTACAGGGGCAGACGGTGACGCAGTGACCACAGCTGACGCAGCTGGAGCCGGCGATTTCGGTGCCGCCATCCCACAGCACACGCGGGTGCGCCTGGGTGTAGTCAATGGAGAGCGTCTCGTTAACCTCGACATTCTGGCACGCTTCAACACAGCGGCCGCACAGGATGCACTGGTCAGGGTCGTAGGTGTAAAACGGATTAGAGTGATCTTTCGCGTAGGGCTTGGGCTGATGAGGATAGTACTGAATCGGAATATGCATATCGGCCACGGCGTTATGCAGCGTGCAGTCCCCGGTATTGTGTTCACAGACGGTGCAGTAGAGTTCATGACGGTTAAGCAGGCGATCCATCCCCTCCTGCTGCATCGCCTCCAGCACCTGGCCTTCACTCTGCACCGTTAAGCCCTCTTCGGTTCGCAGCGTACAGCCCCGCACCCGCTCACCGTTGGCTTCCACCCAGCAGACATCACAGCTCTGTAAGGGCGACAGCGCCGGATGGTAACAGACATGAGGCAATTTTTTTCCCTGGGCATCCAGAAAATCGATCAGCGGCTGGTCGGCCAGGCCCTGCATCCGTTCACCATTGAAAACAATAGTGCAGTAATTTTCACTCATATAAGCCCCATGGCGACATTGCGAATAGCTTCCGGCTGGAAAAATACCCCTGAATTTATAGGGTTGCCTCACAAGCTTAGTGAGGATTAGCCACTACGCCATCTGTACGGCTACGCTTATCCGGGTTAATCGCTGACAGTTAAGGCTTTTTTTAAATGTAATGACTTTTTACCAGACAGAATCAGCGCGCCTGATGAGACAGGCGTCGGACGATGCCCGGCTCAATGGGGTTCCGCTGCTGAGCGACATTCATGCCGCTGCTGAAGAAGGGTGTTCAGGCTTCTTATTAAGAATGTTGTAACTATGAAAAGTGAACGGTTGTTTCTCTGAAACATCACGCGCGTTTTATCCTGCCTTGCATAACGCTTTTTTCGGCAGAAAACGTCTCCGTGTTTATCTGACAGGTTCCGGTTTACCGTACCGCTTATTAACTGAGTGTAATAACGCACCGTCACTTAATTATTTCAGACGAAATAAGGCTGAAACGATTTTATCGTCTCGGCCGCTCTATGGATTATTATGATGCCGCAACAGCCCTATTCTCCTGCCCGCTGGTCACTCCTCTCAGCCTGTTATAAACAGGAGGATGAACTGAGCGTGTCCCGATATTGCCCACCGTGAAATTCGCGATCACATCAGGCGTGGGCGCTCATCATTTAGCCATATCAATCAGACATTTATCCGAATCAGTGCGCCCCTGCAATAAAAGGATGATAATGATAATTATTATGGTAATATCCTGTTAACCCTGCCCGTGACTTTCTCATCAGGGCCTTCTGGTACGTCATGATTAATTAACTGACCAGTAAATAACTGGCTGGAATGAGGTTCCAATGAATCCCATCGTATATATCGTTGACGACGACGCAGCAGTGACCTTTGCATTGTGCAATCTCTTTATTGCTGACGATTACACGGTTATCGCTTTTTCTTCTGCGCAAGCGTTTCTGGCGCACACGCTGACGTCCCTGCCCTGTTGCCTGATTCTGGATATTAATCTGCCGGACGCAGATGGGTTTGATATCGCCCGGTCGTTAATCGATCGCGGATATGCCATTCCCACCATCTTTCTGACCGGCTTCGGCACGATTCCGGTCACGGTGCGGGCGATGAAAACCGGCGCGTATGAGTTTCTGACTAAACCGGTCGATCCCGACCGTATATTGCAGGCGGTATCGGAAGCCTTACGCATCGCTGAGCAGAATATGGCTTCCTCCGAGGAGCGGCGAGAGTTACTGCAGCGACATCAGACGCTGACCCCGCGTGAAAGTGAGGTGATGCTGCTGGCAATCAGTGGCCTGCTGAACAAGCAGATTGCCGCCGAGATGGGTGTCAGTGAAATCACGGCAAAAGTCCACAAGCGGCGGGTGATGGAGAAGATGAATGCGCGTTCGCTGACCGATCTGGTCCGGGCGGCAGAACGGCTCAACATCGATCATACCCGGCGTCGCTGAGTGCCTGCGCAGCGACGCTGCACCCTTATCCCAGCGGAAGCGTGAACCAGAAGCGACTGCCGCCTTCCGCCCGGTTTTCCGCACCTAACTCACCGTGATGCTTTTTGATGATCCCTTTGCTGATGGTCAGCCCCATCCCCATGCCGCTTTTTTTCGTGGTGTAGAACGACTCAAAGATCCGCTCACGCACCTCATCCGGTAAGCCGCAGCCGCTATCCTGCACCTCAAACCGCAGCGTTTCCGGCGTCGGGTTTTCGGAGGTGAGACGCAGCAGGGCTGCGCGGGGTAATTCATCGGACATGGCATCGATAGCATTGATCACCAGATTCAGCAGCACCTGCTGAATCTGCACGCGATCGCAGAAAATATCCGCCTTTACGGCCCTGAACTTCAGCTCCAGGGAGATCCCCCGTCGCTCCAGTTCAATCCTGGAGAGCGCCAGTATATCCCGGGCGATCAGATGCAGATTCTCAGAGGCGAAGTTCGATTCGTTGTTGCGGGTCAGCGCCTGCAGACCACGAATAATCTCCCCGGCTCGCTTACCCTCATTGATAATCTCATTAAGGCCGCTGGTAACATTTTGCAGCATTAGCGGTTCCCGCTTTAACCAGCGCAGGCTGGCTCCGGCGTTGGCGACTATCGACATCAGCGGCTGATTAATTTCGTGCGCGATGGACGCAGTGAGTTGCCCGACCGTGTTAGCGCGTGTTACCCGCGCCAGATCGGCCTGCGCCATTCGCGCACTATCTTCAGCCGCGCGCTGTGAGGTGATATCCGTAATCGTGCCGAAGTACTCTTTAACGTCGGGGTAGTTTTCTACCGGTTCGCCGATGCCTTTGATATAGCGACACTCACCGTCCGGTCTGAGCACGCGGAACTCAGCCTGCATACTGCGTCCCTGACTGACGCTGTGCGTGACGAGTTCGCTGATACAGGTGTGGTCATCGGGATGCACCCGGGTCAGAAAGTCAGCCATCGACAATCTTTTCTGGCCGGCGGGAAGGCCCATAATGCGGCCATACTCATCGGATACCCGCATCATGTCCTCAGTGACCTCCCAGCGCCAGGTGCCGGTATGGCTGATCTTCTCGCCAAGCATCAGCGAAGTTTTACTGGCGCGCAGCTGTTTCTCTACCCGTCGCCGGTGGTTGTTCTCCTCCAGCAACTCGGCATAGAGTCGTGCCGTCTCCAGCGAGACGGCTGCCTGCGCACTCAGGGTTTTGACAATGTGCGAGTGTTCAGCAGTAAACGCGTCGGGCATCAGGCGATTTTCCAGATAGAGCACGCCAACCAGCGTCGCCTGCCTGAACATCGGCACACACAATACGGCGGCACCCGACGCCACCAGATAGGGGTCCTGACTGAAGGGGCTGAACGCTTCCGGTTTGCCGGTGCGGATCTCCTGACCGGTGCGGATGACGGCAGAGAGAACCGACAAAGGGAGATCGGTCGCGACAGGTCGCTCTTTGACTATCTGCACCCGCACGCCATCGGCCGTACTTTCGGCCCAGGCCTGCGTCTCCGGAATACTGCCCTCCAGAACCCGGATGAGCCTGCAACGCTGGGCCCCGGCGCGTTCCAGCAGCATACGCATCAGGGTATGCACCAGCCGATCCAGATTGATCTCCTCGGTCAGGGCACGCACAGCCGTCAGCATGCTCTCCAGATCGTAAAAAGAGGCATTCTGCATAAAGGGGATGGTGGTCAGTGCACTCTCCGGTACTGGCACGGTCTGATGCGGAACGTGCTGCTCCAGCTGGTGCACCAGCGCCTGCGCACCCCAGTTTTCCCAGCTCGCCATCGCCGCTTTAAGATAGGCGTCCGCGGCGGTATCAAGCTGCAGGGCTTTGCAGCAGCGGCCCGCCAGCTGATTCGCCAGCGCATGAATGTGCAGATAACCCGCCTGGCGTGAGAGCCGGATCGCCTCCTCATACAGCGTCAGCGCATCACCTGTCTCCTGCCTGAGGCGCGCGCGCTCTGCCCGCAGCAGGGCAACTTTGTCAGCAAACAGTCCCGGGTTGAGGCGAGCCCAGCCCGAAAACGTCTCCAGATGGTGATCCAGCGCCGCGCGGTCTGCTGACCGGCGCTGCTGACACAGTGATAAGGCGCTGTAAAAATGCAGATCCATCAGGTAGATATAAGCCGGAACCGCGCTGATCAGTGGGCGAATCTCCGTAAAACAGCGCAGTGCGTCATCATATTCAGTGGCATAAAAATGCGCCATGCCCTGATAGAGACCGGCCCAGAAGCGCACCATCGCTTTAGGGCCGGCGACCGGGCCCGGTTCACTGCCCGCCACCAGCGGCAGAGAATCGGCGCGATCCCCGTCCCTGAACCCATTGCGGTCACGCAACTGCATCACCAGGTGCTTCTGCATCACCAGCACGTTTTCGACGTCGGGATAATGCGTTTCACGCGTAAAGGCGAGGCCCCGCTCAATGGAGGTCTGCACCGACTCAAGATGATCGCCACGCGTCAGCATGTTCATAATCTGATGACGCAGCGCGAGGCAGGCAAAGGAGCGATCGCCATGCTGCACCGCAACACGGAAACTCTCCCGGGCAGATTCCACCGCAACGTCAATGGGCTGCGTCCAGATCCCGACCTGATCCAGCGGCAGCATCGTGCGCGCTTTATAGCGGGCAAAATCATGCTGCTCCACCAGTTCACGGGCCACCCGGCCACAGGCATAGGCAAACTGCCACGCCTGATAGCGTTCGCCAATCAGCACGCTCAGCCAGGCCAGGCTGAACGCAGAAGCGCCGGTCATGCCGTGATCCAGCGTCATCTCCAGCATACGGCAGACCAGTAACAGATGCAGTTGCGGACAGTCGTAGGCGGAGACATAAATGGTGCTGGCCATCAGATCGAGCACCGCTTCAATGTCACGATTCTCGTTCAGCGGCAGGCGGGAAAAGGTGGCATGCGGCGAGTCACCCATTCTCGCCCTGAGCGCCTGCCAGGCGGCGTCAATCTCCGACTCATCCGGGTCACGCCTGAAGTGCACGCCGGAAACTGCCAGCCAGGCGAGTGCGGTTTCCAGTGCGAGATGGTTGTCAGACTGCCGCATATGGATTTCGGTAGCCAGACAGGCTGCCAGCGATTTCTCACTGAGCGTGCCCGGTTTGCTCAGCAGCTGGCTACAGAGCATTTGCGCGTTGGCGAGATTGCCCTGTAAAAACTCGCACTCCGCCTCATCGATACGCAGCATAAAATCACTCCCGCTGACGCCCTGCTGACCCAGCCGTTGCGCAGTGCGCAGATAGCGCAACGCTGAAAGATAGTCCCCGGCGCGTTTCGCCGCCTGTGCGGCACGCAGGCAGAGCGGATAATAACGCTCGCAGTCGGTGGCGCAGAGCGGCAGTTCAGCAATTCTGTCCACGTGATAAACCGTTCTGAAGAGCGCCTCATGACTTTCAGCGGTAACGGCGGCGGCTGTCAGCCAGGCCGCGGCTTGCTGATGAAGATGCTGTTGCTGCCGGAGATCGAGCAGTAAAAACGCCGCGTGATGGACCCGGTCATGGGTAAAGGCGTACTCCCCGCCCGTCAGGGTAATGAAGCGACCGCTGACGGCCGGTTCAAGCCATTCGATAATTTGCGCCACAGGATGCGCGCTGATATGAGCGATCAGGGCGAGCTCACCACTGGCACCCAGACAGGCCAGCGATCCCAGCAGCTGGCGGGTGGTCGCCGGGAGCTGCGCCAGCTGATCGAGGACCAGACCGGCGACATTGTCAGTGTACTGTCGCGCAATCAGCTGCCCGCGGTCGTAATGCCACTTCAGCGGGCTCTGACGCACCGCAATCACCCCATCCTCAACCGCCTGCCGAAAGAAGGTCTGAACAGAAAGCGGATTGCCGCCGGTTTTCTCATAGAGGATCTGTGCCAGTTCGCGATGGCCGCAGGGGCGGGAATGCAGCATGTCAGCCAGCCAGCGGGCGATGCCTTTAACGCTGAGCGGCTGGGGCGTCAGCACCACCACCCGCGCCGCGGAGGCTCTGATCCGCAGCAGAAATCCGGCCACCATCGGACAGGGCATCGCGTCTCCCTCCCGGAAGGCCAGCACCAGCATCCAGGGCAGATGGGCATTACGGGTGACCAGATGCTCCAGCAATTGCAGCGTGGCATTGTCTGCCCAGTGAACATCATCAATCAGCAACACCAGCGGCCGCTCAGGCGTGGCAAAAGCGTCAATAAGCGCAGAAACCATCAGATTGAACTGATCGCGGGCCTCCTGGGCAGGGCGCACCACCGGCTGCACCGCCCGGAGGTTGAGCAGCTGTTTCAGCTCCGGCACCAGTTCAATGGCCAGATCGGCATAGCCGCTCAGGCGCTGCCGCAGGCGAATTCGCCATTGGCTGACCTCCGGAGCGGACAGTCCTGACAGGTAAAGCGTTACGCTGCGCAGCGCGGAGGCGAGAGGGGCATAAGGGGCCATCGGCGAAAGCGGGTCGGCCTTGCTTGCCGCCAGCAGTACCTGTCGGCGCTGCAGGTTTTTCAGAGCAGAGGCGATAAGGGCCGATTTGCCTGAACCGGGCGCGCCGCTCAGCATGACCAGGCGCTGCGTACCGCTGCGGCTGACGTCATCCAGCGTTCTCAGCAACTGATGCGCCTGCGGATGCTGCATAAACAGACCCGTGGCGCGAAACCCGGCGATAAACGGTTCCTGCAGGCCGGGCGTGAACGGTTCGATGGTGTTCTCTGCTGTCAGCGTCGCCTGACAGCGGCGTAAGTCAGCCATCACGCCCTGAGCCGTCTGGTATCGCTCAGCGGGTGATTTGGCCAGCAGGCGCAGCAGAATGGCAGAGAGAATGGCTGGCACCGCCTCTCTGACCTGATCGGCGGGCCGGGGAGCGGTGGCAATGTGATGGTGGATCCACTCCGCCTCACCCGCACAAGGAGAGCCAAAGGGAAGCCTGCCGGTCAGGTATTGATAGAGCACCACGCCCAGGCTGTAGAGATCGCTGAGCGTGCTGACCGGATGGGGTGTCCGCCCGGTATGTTCAGGTGACATGTAGGCCAGGGTCCCGCCAGAGGCGCGCAGACCCTCCGCCGACTGCCCCGCCAGGGTGGCGAGCCCGAAATTGCCCAGCAGAAAGCGGTCATCGTCACCGATGAAGAAATGGTCTGGCTTGATATCCCCATGGACGATGCCCTGATGATGCGCCTGACTGAGCGTGGCGCAAAGTCGCAGCGCCACCTCGAGAAAATCCGCCAGGGTGCCCGGAGGATGCGCCAGCCTGTGCGCCAGGGTCTGAAAGGGAAAGGCGGGATAAACGAGCGCATAACGATTCTGGTAGCGGGTGGAGCCTGTGGCGGTGATGGCCCAGCGTGGCGAAAGATATCCCGCCAGCGCCCGTTCATTCTTAAGCCGCTGCGTGGCCTGATACGTGACCTCGTCACTTTGAGGCGTCGCGATAATGAATGCGTCGCCGGAAGGACGCTGAACCGCTATCCAGCACAGGCAGCCATCCTGCGCCAGCGTGGTCAGCGTGTCGGTTTCGTCAGGGGTGGAGCCCGCGTCGTCACCCTCATGAACAGTGAGTGAAAGAGTGCTCATCAGCGCGCTTCTCCCTGAGATAACGCACAACGGATCAGCGTCAGCAGCGTATCAACATCAATGGGCTTGCGCAAAAAGGTCACGGCACCCAGTGCCACGGCATACCAGAGCGTGGTCTCTTCCTGATCGGCCGAGATAAAAATGACCGGCGGCAGGCCGGGCCGCTGTTTCAGAAGCGTAAACAGCTCAAAACCGGACATCCCCTTCAGTCCGATATCAATAATCAGCATCGCCGCCCCGGCCAGCGCATCATCATCGTTCAGCAGCGCCTCACCTGACTCAAATAATCGGGTGGCGTAGCCGTCTGAATGCAACAGATTGCTCAGTCCACTGCGGACCGCGCGTTCATCATCAACAATGATAATACGCTGTGACAGCGTCATGCGGATATCCTCTGGAACGCCTCACCCTGTGGCAGGCGAGGACTTAGGGCGTTTTATCGCCGTCGGGCGGCGGTGTGCCACTGATTTTTGGCACACATTCATGGCGAAACCACCTCAGCGTGACGGGCTGGCGGCGGCAC
The DNA here is from genome assembly GCF_026541045.1 of Pantoea sp. GM_Pan_3. Taxonomy (NCBI): domain Bacteria; kingdom Pseudomonadati; phylum Pseudomonadota; class Gammaproteobacteria; order Enterobacterales; family Erwiniaceae; genus Pantoea; species Pantoea sp. GM_Pan_3. The sequence continues at coordinate 276,361 of NZ_JALNVA010000004.1, forward strand.
AGACGCGTCGCCAGCGGAACCAGCTGTTCCCCCACCAGCATGCCAAAGAGTCCCAGCAGCGCCATGACAGGCGGTGCCGGTGAATTGACGTTGATCAGGGCATAGATTACCCCAGCCAGCAGACCCACCGCGAGAGAAATAATGTAGGATTTCAACATGATCGGCTTATCCCGTTGTGGCTGTCACAGGCCGCGCAAAACTCTGCTGCTGAATAGTGGCAGGCTGCTCAGCAGGCAGGATCGCATCGATCAGCGCCCCGCCCAGCAGCATCCCCAGCAGTCCCACCAGCGCAATCGCTGGCGGAGCGGGCGAACGCACCTTAAGCAGGCCATAAAGCACACCGATTACACTCCCTGCCGCCAGGGAAAGAAGAAAAGGATTCATCACCGGACTCCTGTTTTGCCACGCTGCTGACCGGAACAGGGGCACCGATCAGCAGCACGCGACTTAGCGGACGGGTGCGTGCACCGGAGCCAGGGTACGGTGTTCACTCTTCTGACGGGATGGCGCTTTGTGCACCATGGTATAGGCGTAATCCACACCAATGCCGTAGGCTCCCGAGTGTTCTTTGGCAATGTTCATCACCGCATCGTAAGTGTCACGGTTGGCCCAGTCACGCTGCCACTCCAGCATCACCTGCTGCCAGGTGACCGGCACCACGCCCGCCTGAATCATGCGTTGCATGGCGTAGTCGTGCGCTTCTTTGGTGGTGCCGCCAGAAGCATCCGCCACCATGTAGATCTCGTAATCCCCTTCCAGCATCGCGCACAGCGCAAAGCTGTTATTGCACACTTCCGTCCAGAGGCCTGACACCACCACCTTTTTCTTTCCGTTTGCCGCCAGCGCGTCACGCACTTTCTGGTCATCCCAGGAGTTCATTGAGCTGCGCTCCAGAATATCCTGTCCCGGGAATACATCCAGCAGCTCCGGATAGGTATGACCGGAGAAACTTTCCGTTTCGACCGTCGTGATGATGGTGGGGATATTGAAGACTTTCGCCGCCTTCGCCAGGGCGACCGTGTTGTTTTTCAGCACCTGACGGTCAATGGACTGCACACCAAAAGCCATCTGCGGCTGCTGGTCGATAAAAATAATCTGGCTGTTATGTGGCGTAAGGACTTCAAGCTTAGCGTTGGACATGCGTTCACCCATAGAGGTTAAGTAACGGAATTCCGCCAACCGGCGCGGAGCAAAAGGAGCAGCCTGTGCCGGGTTAAGACCCCGCAGCTGGCTGTCTGAACCCAGTTTAGGGTGAGCTTTCACGGCAAACTATTATCTCTGCGTATAACTATACGAAGGTATAGGTATCCCTCTGTATAACTAGACGCGCCCTCAACCCGCTCACCATAATCCGCCTGATTCGAGGCCGCCTGTCTGCGGCACTTCCTGTCCGGCGCGATGCCGGACAACCCCGTTGAGGAGGATCTATGGTTACGCTGGGTAAAGCTGAACTGATACTGACCCATGGCAAATTTCATACTGTTGACCGCAGCAATCCGGTGGCAGAAGCCGTTGCGATTCGTGACGGAAAATTCGTTGCGGTGGGGACGCTTGCCGACGCGATGGCGTTTCACTGCGACGGCACCCGGGTGATCGATCTTAAAGGTCACACCGCCGTGCCTGGTCTTAATGACTCTCACCTGCACCTGATCCGCGGTGGCCTGAACTACAACCTTGAGCTGCGCTGGGAGGGCGTTCCCTCTGTCGCTGATGCGCTGAGAATGCTGAGAGATCAGGCGCTGCGAACCCCGACGCCTCAGTGGGTACGGGTCGTGGGCGGCTGGACGGAATTTCAGTTTGCCGAGCGGCGCATGCCGACGCTGGATGAGATCAATGAAGCCGCGCCCGACACACCGGTCTTCCTGCTGCACCTCTATGACCGCGCCCTGCTCAACCGCGCCGCGCTGAAAGCGGTCGGCTACACCAGGGAGACGCCCAACCCGCCGGGGGGAGAAATCCAGCGCGACAGCAACGGTAACCCTACCGGCCTGCTGATCGCCCGTCCCAACGCCATGATCCTCTACGCCACGCTGGCGAAAGGCCCGACGCTGCCACTGGAGCAGCAGGTCAACTCAACCCGACAGTTTATGCGTGAGCTGAATCGCCTGGGACTGACCAGCGCCATTGATGCGGGCGGCGGCTTCCAGAACTATCCCGAAGATTACGAGGTGATAGCAGAGCTGCATCAGAAAAAGCAGATGACGGTGCGCATCGCCTATAACCTTTTTACCCAGCGTCCGGGCCATGAGCTGGAGGACTTCGAAAAGTGGACTGACATGCTGACGCCAGGTCAGGGCAGCGACTACTTCCGTCACAACGGTGCAGGTGAAATGCTGGTCTTCTCAGCCGCCGACTTTGAAGACTTTCTGGAGCCGCGACCCGACCTAGCCCCCGGCATGGAGGATGAACTGGAGCGCGTGGTGCGTCATCTGGTGGAACATCGCTGGCCTTTCCGCCTGCATGCGACCTATGACGAATCGATTAGCCGGATGCTGGATGTATTCGAGAAGGTCGACCGTGACATTCCGTTCAACGGGCTGCACTGGTTCTTCGACCACGCGGAGACGATCACGCAGCGAAATATCGACCGTATCAAAGCGCTGGGCGGCGGCATTGCCGTGCAGCACCGCATGGCCTTCCAGGGGGAATATTTTGCGGAGCGTTACGGCATCGAGGCGACCCGCCATACGCCGCCGGTGCAGAAAATGCTGGAAACCGGCGTTCCGGTCGGACTCGGCACCGATGCGACCCGCGTGGCCAGCTACAACCCCTGGACCGCGCTCTACTGGCTGGTTTCCGGCCGCACCGTGGGCGGCATGCAGATGTATGACGTCAATGCCCGCCTTGATCGCGACACGGCGCTGATGCTCTGGACCCAGGGCAGCGCCTGGTTCTCCAGTGAGCAGGGCAAAAAAGGTCAAATTCAGATCGGACAGCTGGCGGATCTGGCGGTGCTGAGCAAAGACTACTTCAGCGTGCCGGAAGAGGAGATCAAGGGCATCGAGTCCGTGCTGACCGTGGTGGATGGCAATATCGTCTATGCCGCCGGTGCATTCAGCACGGAGGCACCGCCCGCCATTCCGGTTCTGCCAGAGTGGTCGCCGGTGGTCAGTGTTCCCGGCCACTATCGCAGCGCGCCGCCGGTGGCACAGAGCCGTGCCGGGCTTATGCCTGCCGCGCACCATTGCAGCGGCCCGTGCGGTGTCCATCGCCATTCACACGAGATTGCCCGTGGTGCCTGCGTGCCGGTCGCTGAGGATAACGCCTTCTGGGGGGCGCTGGGCTGCAGCTGCTTTGCATTCTGATGATGAAGAACGTATCTGCTTACTCGCCCCGTCTTAATGCGGGGCTGTTCTTCCTGCGCCTGACCGGCAGCCTGCTACTGTTACAGGTGCATGGCGTGCCGAAAATTCTGCATTTCAGCGAAGAACTGACGCGTATCGAGGACCCGTTTGGGCTGGGCCCGATGATGAGCCTGCTGCCGGCCATTCTGGCGGAAGTGATCTGCCCGATCCTCATTATCTTCGGCTGGGGGAGCCGGATTGCCTGCCTGCCCATCATCGGGGTTCTGCTGGTCGCGATGCTGGTGGTGCATCCGGACTGGTCACTGGCGGAGGGCCAGTTCGGCTGGCTGTTGCTGATCATCTTTACCACGCTGGCACTGACCGGGCCGGGCGACTGGCGGCCGGGCGCGGCAAAGCCCCGGGAGGTTCGTCATGGCGCAGGCTAAGGATATTCAGCTGTCTGAACAGCCCCAGCCTGGTGAACAGTCCGCTGGCGAGGTGTCGCCCTTAGCGCCACTGCGCCAGCCGGTGTTCCGCATTCTGTGGGGTGCGACCGTGGTCTCCAATATCGGGTCATGGATGAACGATGTGGGGGTCAACTGGAGCATGCTGACGCTGAGTGCTGACCCGCTGGCCGTCGCGCTGGTTCAGGCGGCCAGCAGCCTGCCGATGTTTCTGTTCGCGCTGCCTTCCGGCGTCATGGCCGATATCATTGACCGTCGTAAATACCTGCTCTTTTCTCAGATCTGGACATTTATTGCCGCCGCCGGTCTGACGCTGCTCGCCTGGACCGGACAGGTGACACCGGAATACCTGCTGGCCGCCGCCTTTTTACTGAGCGCCGGGGCTGCCATGAGTTCGCCCCCCTTCCAGGCAATCGTGCCGGATCTGGTCGCAAAAAAGGAGCTGGGTGCCGCGATTGCCCTTAACTCGCTGGGTATCAATATCAGCCGCGCGATAGGTCCGGCGCTGGGCGGCCTGATCCTGTCGTTTACCGGCCCGTGGATGGTCTTTCTGCTCAATGCGCTGTCGGTGCTGGGTGTGACCTGGGTGCTCTGGCGCTGGAAAGCGGAGCCGGCCATTCAGCGTCTGCCCCCTGAGCACTTCTTTTCGGCGGTGCGCGCCGGTCTGCGTTATGTTCACGCTGCACCGGTGTTGCGAAACGTCCTGGTTCGCACCCTGGCATTCTTTCTGTTTGGCAGTGCGGGCTGGGCGCTGCTGCCGCTGGTGGCGCGGCGTGAACTCGGCCTTGGCCCCGGCGGCTACGGCATTATGCTGGCCTGCATCGGTGTCGGCGCGATTACCGGCGCGGTGCTGCTGCCGCGTCTGCGGCGTCATTTCGGTTCCGATCGCCTGATGGTCATCGCCAGCCTGATCTTCGCCCTGACCCTGCTGGCACTCGCCTTTGTGCGTCACTTCTGGCTGCTGAATGCGTGTGAGTTTTTCACCGGGCTGGCCTGGATTACGGTGCTGTCGACGCTGAATCTCGGCGCACAGCGCAGTGCCGCGAAGTGGGTGAAAGCGCGTGCGCTGGCGGTCTATCTGACGCTCTTCTTCGGTTCCATGACCGCAGGCAGCGCAATCTGGGGACAGCTCGCCTCCCGCTTCAGCATTCCACTGTCACTCTGCATCGCCGCGGCAGGGATGGTCATCGCCAGCGCGACCGTCTGGCGCTGGCGGCTCGATCAGGACCCCGATCTCAATCTCGACATAATCGGGGATGGCGTCACACCCCCCGCACTGGATATCCAGCATGAACGCGGACCGGTGATGGTGAATTACGAATATCGGGTTACGCTTGATGATGTACACGCCTTTACGATCTGCATGCAGGATATGCGGCGGGTGAGGCGTCGCGGCGGCGCCATCAGCTGGTCTCTTTATGAAGATATTCTGCAGCCCGGCATTTTCGTGGAAACGTTTGTGGTGGGCTCCTGGGTCGAACATCTGCGGCAGAAGGCGCGCTACACCATGAACGATAAAAAGATTGAGCGGCGGGTTTTCGCCTTTCATCAGGGTGAAACCGCCCCTGAAGTTCGCTATCTGGTGGCCCCGGTTTAACGGGCGCATCACCGACATATCATCCATCACGTCAGACAGAGGGCAATATCATGAGCACCTTTAAAGCAACCGACGGCACGCAAATCTATTTCAAGGACTGGGGCACCGGCAAGCCTGTTTTATTCAGTCACGGCTGGCCGCTGGACGCGGATATGTGGGATAGCCAGATGAACTTCCTGGCCGGGCGCGGTTATCGCGTGATTGCCTTTGACCGCCGCGGTTTTGGTCGCTCCGATCAACCCTGGAACGGCAATAATTACGACACCTTTGCCTCAGATATCAACGATCTCATCACCCATCTGGATCTGCAGCAGGTGACGCTGGTCGGTTTTTCTATGGGTGGCGGCGACGTGACGCGCTACATCGGCCAGTATGGCAGCGATCGCGTGGCGGCGCTGGTGCTGCTGGGTGCCGTCACACCCATCTTCGGTAAAACGGCAGACTATCCGCAGGGGGTGGATATGTCGGTCTTTGACGGTATCCGCGACGGCCTGCTTAAGGATCGCGCCCAGTTTATTAAAGAGTTTGCCACCCCCTTCTATGGCACCAACGCCGGGCAGACCGTTTCCGAGGGCGTTCTGACGCAGACGCTGAACATTGCCCTGCTGGCCTCGCTGAAAAGCACCGTGGATTGCGTGACGGCCTTTGCCGAAACCGATTTCCGTGCAGACGTGGCGAAGGTGAAGGTACCAACGCTGGTGATTCATGGCAGCAACGATCAGGTCGTTCCGTTTGAGTCTACCGGCAAAGTGGCGGCGGAGATGATTGAGGGGGCGGAACTGAAGGTTTATGACAATGCGCCACACGGTTTTGCGGTGACGCATCAGGATCAGCTGAATCAGGATCTGCTGGCCTTCCTGAACGCACTCTGACCCACACAGGGCGCAGCCGCAACTGCGCCCTTTTCACCCGCCTGCGCGCCTTGCCAGCGGCAACCGGTTCATGCCGGATTGTCCCCCGCTGTCGCTTCACCTCACGTCATTGTGCCGGAATCCGCATCTTTAACCACTGGCCCGCACCACCAGCTCAGCTGGCATCACTACCCGCTGCGGCGGCACATCGGGCTGGGCGATTTTTTGCAGCAGCAGCTCGCAGGCCCGGCGCCCCATCACGCCTGAAGGCTGTGCCAGGGTCGTTAACGGGGGTGACACCATCTCCGCCAGGTCGCTGCCATCGAACCCCACTACGGCAATATCCTGCGGGATCCGCAGGCCCGCCTGCTGGATCGCCGCCATCGCCCCTGCCGCCAGCGTGTCAGACACGGCAAACACCGCATCGGGCCGCGTCTCCCCGGCCAGCAGCGCAAGCATCGCCGCTTTACCGGCGCTGAAACTCAACGCGCTGGCGCAGATGATGGTCTGCCATTCCCGCTGCTCCTCTTCCAGTTGCCGGAGGTAGCCCTGCTGCCGCAGCCGGGCATATTTGTAGCTCAGATCATGATTGATCAGCGCAATACGCTGGCGTCCCTGGGCGGCCAGATGTCGCACCACAGCCTGCGCGGCACGCTGATCGTCAATGCCGACGCAGGAGACCCGCCCCTCATCATCGTGTTCGGCGCACTGCACCCAGGGCGCAGCGCCAATCAGCTGACTCAGCTCCGGCAGCTTACTGAAAGCGTCCATGGTGATGATGCCATCCACCATCTTGCCGGAAAGCAGTTGCAGACTGGAACGCGATCGGGCGATATCGGCCCCCGAATTACAGAGCAGAATGCGATACCCCTGTTGCTCCGCCTGCGCCTCAATGCCTTTCACCACTTCAGCGCAGAAGGGGTTAGAGATATCGGAGACCAGCACCAGAATCATCGAGCTGCGGGCGGTGCGCAGCTGTCGCGCCAGCAGATTGGGCTGATAGCGGCTCTCTTCTATCGCCGCCAGCACTTTCTCCCGGTTGGCCGGTTTAACCCGGTCGCTGTTATTCAGCACTCTGGAAACCGTAGCGACGGACACCCCGGCCATCCGGGCGATTTTCTGAACAGACATAGCGCTCCCTGTTTTAATCCTGTGCGGTTCCGGTTATCCGCGCACATCACGCGTCGCGATCCAGCCCCAGTTGCTGACGCACTGACGGGCGGTTTTCACCGGACGCGGCAAAATCATCAAAGGCGCGATCGGCCACCGGAATAATATGACGCTGGATAAACGCCGCACCTTCCCGCGCGCCCGTCTCACCCGCCTTCAGGCAACACTCCCACTCCAGTACCGCCCAGCCGTCATAGTCATACTGCGCCAGCTTACTGAAGATGCCGCCGAAGTCTATCTGGCCGTCGCCTGGCGAGCGAAAACGCCCGGCGCGCGTCAGCCAGGGCTGATAGCCGCCATAGACCCCGCTACGCCCGTTAATCTGATACTCCGCGTCCTTGACGTGAAAGGCTTTGATGCGTGAATGGTAGTGGTCGATGAACTGCAGATAATCGATGTGTTGCAGGTGAAGATGGCTGGGATCGAACAGGATATTGCAGCGGGGATGATGATTGACCTCAGCCAGAAAACGTTCAAACGTGACACCGTCATGCAGATCTTCGCCGGGATGGATCTCATAACAGAGATCAACACCGTGCTGGTCAAAAACGTCCAGCAGCGGCAACCAGCGGCGCGCCAGTTCGGCAAAGGCTTCTGCAAAAAGCGCGGCATTGTGGGGCGGCCAGGGATAGAACCAGGGCCAGGCAAGCGAGCCGGAGAAGGTGGCGTGAGCGCGCAGGCCGAGCCTTTCCGACGCGGCTGCGGCACGTCTGAGTGTGGTCATCGCCCACTCCGTGCGCCTGGCAGGATCGCCACGCAGCGTTGCCGGTGCAAAATTATCGAAAGCGCTATCGAAGACGGGATTGACGGCAATCAGCTGCCCTTCGAGATGCGTCGACAGTTCGCTGATTTCGAGGCCAGAATCGGCCAGCACCCCCCGCACGTCATCACAGTAAGTCTGGCTCACCGCCGCCTGTTCGAGGTCAAAAATGGCGGGCTGATGGCAGGGGATCTGCAGCGCCCGGTATCCCAGTCCCGCCGCCCATTCCGCCAGTCCGGCCAGCGAGTTGAACGGAGGCTGAGAGGTAATGAACTGTGACAGGAAGAGTCCCGGCCCTTTAACTGTTTTCATCTGTCGCTCCTGCGCGCCGCCAGCGCTTATTCACGGTATCGGAATGAGAAGAAGAAGATAAACGCGATCAGCGCGGCGGCGCCCGCCGGGATCCACCAGAACAGCGCCCAGTTCTGCGCACTCACCTGACCCGCAACCAGATGGTTGTAGAGCGCGCCGGAGATTTGCGAACCCAGCAGCATGCCGATGCCATAGGTGAACATCACCACCATGCTCTGCGCCTGTCCCTTGACCTTTTCACCGGCGATGCGATCGGTGTAGATAAAACCCACCACAAAAAAGAAGTCGTAGCAGACGCCATGCAGCAGAATGCCGAGGTAGATCAGGGTGCGCGTCTCATCACTCATGCCCAGTGCAAACAGGGCATAACGCACAAACCACGCTGACATGCCAATCAGCAGCATCGCCTTCACGCCGAGGCGGCGAAACAGCAGCGGGATGATCAGCATGAAGAGAATTTCAGACATCTGACCCAGTGACATCAGTGTGCTGACGTTGCGGACACCGGCATCCGCCAGCCAGGAGGCGGTGAAGGCGTAGTAGGTGCCCAGCGGAATCGAGATCAGGGTGGCGCACAGCGCGAAGACAAAGAAATGACGCTGTTTAAGCAGGGCAAAGGCATCCGCGCAGAAGAGATCGCGGACTTTCACCGGCAGACCTTTAGCGGGCGCTGGCGTGTGCGGCAGTGTCAGGCTGTAAAGAGCGAGCAGCACGGAACAGAGTGCGGCCAGCTGGAACACGGCCACACTGTCGGCAATCGCGGCGACGCCAATAAAGATCCCCGCCGCAATCCAGCCGATAGTGCCGAAAACCCTGACGATGGGAAAACTCTTCTCACTGCTGGCGAGGCTGTGAAAAGCGATGTTGTTTGCGAGCGCCAGCGTCGGCATAAAGCAGAGCGTGTAGCCAAATAACAGCGCGATCAGCAGCGCTCCGTTCTCTGCCATAAGCGCCTGAGGCACAAACCAGAGAATCATCGCACCGGCCAGATTCATCACCGCCATCACCTTCTGGGAAGGGAAAAAGCGATCCACCAGCATGCCGAGCACAAACGGCGACAGAATCGAGGCGATAGGCCCGGCAGAGAAGGCATCCCCGATCAGCAACGGCATGTTGTGGCGGGTCATGACCAGGCCCAGCGTCACCGACCAGCTGCCCCAGATAAAGAACTGCATAAACATCATCAGAGAGAGGCGCGGAACCAGCAGCTTATGCTGCACCCGCTGGCCTGCACTCTCCTGCACCGTTGCAATCATAGGAACCTCACTCGTGAGTCATCGATTACCTTGTCTGAGTGTAAAAGTAATCGATTACAAAATGAGCTTCTCTCGCCGGGATCACAAATTATTAACGCTGCGTTATCATTGCGCGCTTTATACACACGCGCCGGACGCTGCAAATCATGAGCTGACATTCGCCATCTGCGTTTTGCGAAAACGATAACGCTCATAGAGCACGGCGTAGAGACCGCCCGTTACCACCAGGATCGCACCGACCACGGTGGCAGAGTCCGGCAGGCTGCCCAGCAGCAGATAGCCCACCGCCACCGACCAGATCAGGGTGGTGTAGTCAAACGGGGCCAGTAGTGAGGCCTCGGCGTAGCGCAGACTCAGCGTCATCAGAATCTGGGTGATGCCGCCCAGCAACCCGCAGCCCACCAGCAATGCCAGTTGATTGCCCTGCGGCACCTTCCATCCGGCAGGCAGCGTAACCAGCGACGTTAAGGCAGTGGTGATGGCGAACCAGAAAGCGATGGCTCCCGGTTTCTCTTTGCCGTTAAGAAAGCGGATCTGAACCAGTGCGCAGGCGGTACAGAAGGCCGCCATTAACGCCAGCAGGATCCCGGCCGACGCGGAGAGCGAGAAGCTGCCCTGCTGCGTCAGCGAGAGATGCCCGGAGAACATGACCAGAATGCCGGTGAATCCCATAAACACGGCAACCCAGCGGTGATGACGGACTTTTTCACGCAGCAGCAGCGCCGCCAGCAGCACGGTAAACAGCGGCGCGGCATAGTTGATCGCGGTGGCATCGGTCAGTGAGATATAAAGCAGCGAAAGATAGCTGAAATAGAGCCCACCGGTCCCCGCCAGCCCACGCACAACGTGGCCGCGAATGTTACGGGTGCGGATGCCGTCCAGCACGCTGCCCTGGATACGCAGCCAGATGAGCAGCGGCACCAGCGCCAGCAGCGAGCGAAAAAAGATCACTTCGCCAACCGGTATCGCCCCATCCAGTTGTTTCACACAGGCCAGCATCAGCGTGGAGCTCAGCGCAGCCATAACCTTCATTGCGATGCCAGCAGAGGCGTTCATAGAGCAGATAACCTTCCGGGTGGTAAACGTCAGCAGGAGAAGTTCTTTGCCTCTATAGTCGCACAGTGATAAACGGCTATCTGCCGCGATGAGCCGGCTGACGGCATTTTATCTTTTTTTCTCACCGTTTTACGGCATGAAGAGGTCAGCGGCTCATCCGCAACCAGGAGAGAATGGCTTAGTGGCAGGCTTCAGAACGCAAAAAACCCGCACAGGGCGGGTTTTTTCAATCATCAATGCTCGCTTAACTGCTCAGGCTGTTGCCGTCATCGCTATCGTAAGCCGCATTGATCATCAGACGTTACATCGGGACAACGTTTGCCGCTGATGGGCCTTTCGCGCCGTTTTCAATGGTGAATTCGACCTGCTGACCTTCATCGAGGGTTTTATAATCGTTGCTCTGAATGGCAGAGAAATGAACGAATACATCTTTGCTGCCATCCTGCGGGGAGATAAAACCAAAACCTTTGCCCGCATCAAACCATTTTACTAAACCAGTCATTTTATTCGACATCGATACTTCCTTAATAATGAGCCACAAGGTGGCAGAGATGGCCTGTCTTCCAGAAATAAACTTACCAGGATTTTAGGAGGAGACTCACGAAGAAGGGGTATCTTGAGATATCGCTTGCACTGAGGACTGCTTGACTAAAACTGCTTTGATAAGGTCTGTGTTCCAAACCGATGACGCTATTAAGTCATGCCTGCCCGACATTAGCAAACATTATTTTAATTTAATTTTAACATCCAGACGGCCAGGCATCTTTACTGATTTGTCTGGCCTTTTTTATTTCCGGGACTGCGGAAAAGATAACGAACGCTGAATATTTAAAGCCGCAACCCGATTCTGAGGCTGGCTGCACCCCGTTTCCCACGGGTCTCAGCCAGCCCCGCGCAGCGACAACCCCGGCTGCCGCTGCGCCCTGCCCGGCGGCTGTCAGGCCAGTTCAGCCTGCTGGCGGGCGGCATGCCGCGCCGTCATCACAAAGACCATCAGGCCGCCGACCCCCAGCGCCACGCCAACCCACGCCGTTGACAGCCAGCCATAACCCAGCGACACCGTCAGGCCACCGAGATAGGCGCCCATCGCATTGGCGATATTCAGCGCCGAATGGTTCATCGCGGCCGCCAGGGTCTGTGACTCATTGGCAACATCCATCAGGCGGATCTGCAGTGATGGCAGCAGCACTGAACAGGTACCGATCAGGAAGGTCGCCAGCAGGCCGGTTGCCACATGCTGGACCAGCACCGGGAAGGCCAGCATCACCAGCACGTTCCAGAGCAGTGTCCAGCCGATAATGTTCAGTACCGGCCCATCCGCCAGACGGCCACCGACCAGATTACCGATGATCATCCCCAGCCCGAACGCCACCATCGCCCACGGGATCAGCGAGGGAGAGATACCCGCAATATTGATCAGCGTCGGCGCGATATAGCTGAAGATCGCAAACATGCCGCCAAAACCGACGGCGCCCACCAGCAGAGTCAGCAGCACCTGCGCGTTTTTCAGCGCACCCAGTTCACGCAGCGGATGAGCCTCTGTATCGCCAGGTGTATAAGGCACATAGCGGCCAATCAGCAGACAGGTCAGCAGACCAATCGCGCCGACAAAGGTGAAGACCACGTGCCAGCTGAACAGCTGACCTATCCAGGAGCCGAGCGGCACTCCGATCAGGGTGGCCACCGTCAGTCCCAGCATCAGCGAGGCCAGCGCACGGCCTCGCCGCGCCGGCGACACCAGTGACGCCGCGACCAGAGAAGCCACGCCAAAGTATGCGCCGTGCGGCAGGCCGGTCAGAAAACGCGCCACGATCAGGCCGTGGTAACTGTCGGCCATCGCGCTGGCGACGTTGCCGATACTGAACAGTGCCATCAGGATGAGCAGCAGCGATTTACGCGCCATCCGCGCCGCCAGCACCGCAATAAATGGCGCGCCAACCACCACCCCCAGCGCATAACTGGCGATGGCATTGCCCGCCTGCGGTTCGGTGATGGCGAGCGAGCGCGACACGTCCGGCAGCAGGCCCATCATGATGAATTCGCCGGTTCCGATGCCGAAGCCGCCCAGTGCGAGGGCCAGCAATGCCCAGCGGACAAAACCGGCATCGTCGGTTTTATGATCTTTTCTTAACAAAATGGATTCCCAATGGCCTGAGCTGAAAAACTGAAGTGAGCCGGAGGAAGGAAGCAGAGCATGTTCCGTCCGGATGAAGCGGCCAGACTATAAAAAGTCAGGCCGCGCATGGCAACCCATTTTGTGATCTGGCGCACGTTCCATCCGCACAGGCGACTATGGCATGCCGGTATTCACCCGACGGCCAATGTCTTTCAGCTGCGAATACTTCTCCAGCAACTGAGGGCCATCATCGAGGCTCATGGCAAACATCCACATATAGGTCATCACCGAATAGATGTGACCCGCGCTGGTGCCACCCCGGCCCGCCATTAACGCGATGGTGCCAGCAAACAGCAGCGCGGCCATACTGCCGATGGCCAGATAACCGCAGGCTTCCCGATTAGAGAGACGGATACGCAGGCTGGCTAAAACCCCATAATGACGGCTGAGTGAAGCGGCGTTCGCATGGGTAACGAAATTCACCTCTTTCTCCAGCCGGTTGTTAAGTCGATTAAACAACGCATCATTTTTGCGGGTAAAGCCTGGCAGAAAACAGGCGAAAAACAGCAGGATCGCTAGGCACCCTGCGCCAGTCCAGAACTCAATGGCCAGCAGCATCACCGCCGCCCCGGTCATCGACGCCAGCGAGGTAATCAGCACCGGCAGATGCTTCTCAAAGAAATCGACAAACTCACGTGATAGCGCCACCCTTGCCGCAATCGTCGACGCGCTCTGATTTTCGCTGCGCTGCGCCACAATCACTGGCACCGCCAGCTCCGCATAGATGCGGGCAAAGGTGTGGGTGTCTACGCTGCGCCGGGCTGCGCCAATCGCCCACATGGTAAACACCATCGCCGCATAGAGTATCGCCTGCCAGGTTCTGCCGGAGAGGATGGCATTGATAGCAAAGCCCGCCAGCAGCGGATAAAGCAGATACATGACATTTTCCGCGACCACCAGCAGCAGCGTAAAGAAGAGCTTGCGGCGATGGCGACGGCCAAGCGCTTTCAGTGTCAGAATAGCGCTGCGGGGAGCCGCAACGGGAAGGATAAGTTTTGAGGAAGACATCGTTTCTGTTTCTGATAGTGTTATCCTTGAGCGGTTGCTCAAGTATGAAAAAGAGTCTATTTGAGCATTTGCTCAAAGTCAATGTGAGAGTCATGATGAAAGCGTCAGCAGAAGCACTGAAGACAAAAATCCTGGATGCCGCGATAGCATTATTTATTGAGAAAGGGATAGAAAAGGTCACCACCCGCGAGCTGACCGAGTCGGTGGGCATTTCACGCAGCCACATTTATCACTACTTCAGTAACTGGCAGAGCCTCTGTCTGGCCGCACTGGAGCGCTTCATGCGGCAGGATTATGAAGCCTTCGCAGATTCCCTGTCCGGCCTCATGCCGCGTCAGAAACTGCTGCGCCTCTTTGAAAGCCATCTGCCCGCCGCACCGGATGCCACCTGGCAGCTTTATGCCTCCTTCTGGCAGAGTGCCGCACACTATCAACCCTATGCCGGGCTGGCAGAGACGATGACGGCAGAGTGGCAGGAATTGACGGAAACCATTATCCGTGACGGCGTCACTGACGGGACACTGCGCTGCGCCGATGTTGCCCGCACCGCCACGCAGATCAGCGCCATGCTTAACGGTTATGCCGACTTACTGACGGTTAATCCCTCAGAAGCGAAGGCGCGTGAAGCGCTGGCGGATTTAAACCAGTTTATAGATTGTGTGCTGGGATAAAGGGATTTAAACGCGCACTGACCCAACTGCAACGGGACGTTTTTAATTAAATGTTAAAAAAAGGTTTATTATTTTAATTGGTCATTACATCTATAGCGGGATATATGCAGCTTCGCTAATTAAACTGACTTATGCTTTTTCTGTCTGAAAAGTGCCCTTTTTGATAGCGTTTCGGCTCCGAAACAGCTGTTTACACAGATTATTATCATTGACTTAGCACAGGCTGTGAGCTGTAAGCCGGTGTTTTTTCGCCATTTATTATTTAACCATTAGCGAAGCGGCAGTAAAGCATGCGGTCACAATCTCAACAACTGGTTGATAACTATAGTAAAGAAGCACTTTTTTTCTGATCAAATTAATCATTGAGTCGGACCTTAAAAACCCCTATATTGGCCGCGCTTTAAACATACCCATGACTTTTTTAATTCATTTATTCAACTGAGACGTTACTCCCGTCGCGGTTGTAGGAGAGATATGATGACGGATAAAGTCCGTATTGACAGTTCGAATGCACAGACATTAAACGCAACCAATGAGACCTATTTAGCCCGTCAGGCCGAATTTGAATCTAACGTTCGAAGTTATCCGCGCAAATTGCCGTTCGCGATTGCGAAAGCACAGGGTGTCTGGATCACCGACGTCGAGAACAATCAGTATCTTGATTGTCTTGCGGGTGCCGGAACGCTGGCATTGGGCCATAACCACCCAGACGTTCTGCAGAGCATTCAAAATGTCATTACCAGCGGCTTGCCGTTACATACTCTGGATTTAACCACGCCGTTAAAAGACGCGTTTTCTGAGTACCTGCTCTCCCTGTTACCAGGCCAGGGCAAGGATTACTGCCTGCAGTTTACCGGCCCGTCCGGCGCCGATGCCGTGGAAGCGGCGCTGAAGCTGGCGAAAAAGCACACCGGCCGTTCCGGTGTTATCAGCTTCTCCGGTGCCTACCACGGTATGACCCATGGCGCGCTGTCAGTGACCGGTAACCTGTCACCGAAAGAAGCCGTTGACGGCATGATGCCGGAAGTGCAGTTCATGCCTTATCCGCACCTCTACCGCTGCCCGCTGGGCATTGGCGGCGAAGCGGGCGTGAAAGCGCTGACCTACTATTTCGAAAACCTGATCAACGACGTTGAGAGCGGTGTACGTAAACCTGCGGCGGTCATTCTGGAAGCCGTTCAGGGTGAAGGCGGCGTGAACCCGGCTCCGGCGGAATGGCTGCAGCGCATCCGTAAAGTCACCCAGGAGCACGGCATCCTGCTGATCCTCGACGAAGTTCAGGCAGGCTTTGCCCGTACCGGTAAATTCTTCGCCTTCGAGCACGCGGGTATTGAGCCAGACATCATCGTGATGTCCAAAGCTGTGGGTGGCGGTCTGCCACTGGCCGTGCTGGGCATTAAGAAAGAGTTCGATGCCTGGTCACCGGGTCACCACACCGGCACCTTCCGCGGAAACCAGCTGGCGATGGCAACCGGCCTGACCACGCTGAAACTGCTGAAAGAGAACAACATCGCAGATAAAGTCGCGGCACAGGGCGAACTGCTGAAAGGCAAACTGAACGAACTGCAGCAGCGCTACCCGGTGATTGGCAACGTCCGTGGCCTGGGTCTGATGATCGGTATCGAGCTGGTGAAACCTGACGAAGCCGCTGATCACATGGGCAGCTTCCCGGCTGACGGCGAGCTCTCTGCGCTGGTACAGAAGAAATGTTTCGAGAACGGCCTGATCCTGGAGCGCGGCGGACGTCACGGTAGCGTATTGCGCCTGCTGCCTTCCCTGCTGATCACCGATGCTGAACTTGACGTGTTTATGGATAAATTTGAAAACGCCCTGCTGTCAGCTGGCGTGAAACCAGTATAAGTGGAGTGAATGCAATGTCCCGGTTAAACCCAATCCTGGCGGCCTCATCTCAGAGTACCGAGGCCTACCAGCAGGCGATCGCCCAGAGTAGCGCGGCAGTCGTTAAGTGGCTGGAACAACCTGAGATGTATCAGGGAAAAACCGTCGCAGAGCTGCGCGAGCGTATTACGCTGGACTTCAATCCTGACGGCCTGGGCAACCAGGCTGCGATTGAACGTGCCATTGAGTACTTCCTGAAAGACAGCCTGTCGGTGCATCACCCACAGTGTGTGGCGCACCTGCACTGCCCTAGCCTGGTGATCAGCCAGGCGGCGGAAGTGCTGATCAACGCCACCAACCAGAGTATGGACTCCTGGGATCAGGCGCCCTCTGCAACCCTGATTGAGATGAAGCTGATCGAATGGCTGCGTACCCAGGTGGGTTATCAGCCGGGCGATGCCGGTGTCTTCACCAGCGGCGGCACTCAGAGCAATCTGATGGGCCTGATGCTGGCGCGCGACGCGTGGTATGCCCGTCAGGGTCATTCTGTTCAGCAGGATGGCTTAACCGGTGACCTGAAGAAGATGAAAGTCTTCTGTTCAGAAAATGCGCACTTCTCCGTTCAGAAGAACATGGCGCTGCTGGGTCTGGGTTATCAGTCCGTCACGCAGGTGAAAACCGATAGCTTTGCCCGCATGGATATGGATGACCTGCGTCACAAGCTGGCCGCAGCCAAAGCCAACGGCGAGCATATTCTGGCGATTGTTGCCACCGCAGGCACCACCGATGCCGGTGCGATCGATCCGCTGCGTGAAATTGCCACGCTGGCGGCTGAAGAGAACATCTGGGTTCACGTGGATGCTGCGTGGGGCGGCGCACTGCTGCTCTCCGAGCTGTATCGCGACTATCTGGACGGCATTGAGCTGGTGGACTCCATTACGCTGGACTTCCACAAGCAGTTCTTCCAGACCATCAGCTGTGGCGCTTTCCTGCTGAAGGAAGCACGTCACTACGAGCTGATGCGTTACCAGGCTGCGTATCTGAACTCTGAGTTTGACGAAGCGCAGGGCGTACCGAATCTGGTGTCGAAATCCCTGCAGACCACCCGCCGTTTTGATGCACTGAAACTGTGGATGGGTCTGGAAGCCCTGGGTCAGAAACAGTATGCCGCCATCATCGACCACGGTGTGACGCTGGCACAGGACGTTGCAGCGTATGTGGATGCGCAGCCGGCGCTGGAGCTGGTAATGAAGCCGCAGCTGGCGAGCGTGCTGTTCCGCTACCGTCCGGCGCATCTGGCGCACCTCAGCGACGCGGATATCGCGCTGCTGAACCAGCGTATCGGGGATGCCCTGCTGGAGTCGGGCCGTGCTAACGTCGGCGTGACCGAGCACGATGGCGTGACCTGTCTGAAGATGACGCTGCTCAACCCGACCGTGACGCTGGAAGACATTAAAATCCTGCTGACGCTGGTAGAAACCACGGCTCAGCAGCTGGTTTAACAGTTCTGCTAAAACTCTGAAGGGCGCCTGAAGGCGCCCTTTTTTTATGCCGCTGTTTCCCTCTTTGCACGCTTTCCGGTCAATTCAGTATCAGGATCAAAGAATGCGATCCCGCCATCTGGCACTCTCTATGGGTGTTGTAATTAAAGCCGAGATGGCCAGCCGTTACGGCCCCGGTATCAGACCTCACTGAACTGTCAGGAATACACATTTACTATCATGCGTAAAATTTTCATCCTCCTTCTGGCGTTAGCGATGGCCGCCATCATCCTGATCGCCGATAGTCACGGGACCAAGGTTCACAACCGCGATCAGATTTTCAGCCTGAATGCCCCTTCCGGGCGCTGAGCGACGCCGCTAAGCCTGCGGTCACCCCTCATCCAGCGCTCGCTTATGATCGTCTTTGTTCAGCGTCATCAGCGCCACAATACTGACCAGTGCGGTCGCCATGACATACCAGGCGGGAATATCGGGATTGCCCGTCTCTTTCATCAGCCCGGTGATGATCAGACCGGCACAGCCGGAGAAGAGCGCGTTAGAGAGTGAATAGGCCAGGCCCAGACCGGTATAACGCACCCGCGTCGGAAACATCTCTGACAGCATCGCCGGTCCCGGCCCGGCCAGCAGGCCCACCACACCCCCTGCGATAAAGACCACCAGCCCTTTCAGCCCGGTTGCGGTGTTCTCAGCCTGCAACAGGTTGAGCAGCGGCAGAGAGAGCACCAGCAGCAGGATCGCCGCCGAGACCATCACCGTCCGGCGGCCTATCCTGTCGCTCAGCATTCCCGCCGGAATAATCGTGACGGCAAACCCGAGGTTCGAAATCACCGCAATCAGCAGCGCCTCATTAAAGCCGGTGTGCAGTGAGGCCTGCAGGTAGGTCGGCATAATCACCAGCCAGGTGTACCCGGCCGCCGACCACACCATCAGCCGGCAGATGCCGAGCAGAATCGTTTTCAGGGTGTCACTCAGGCTGGCGGTCACTTTTTCGCGGGGCTGCGCCTGCTGCCGGATAAACGCCGGAGTCTCCTCCATGCCAGCCCGCAGCCAGAGCGCGATCCCCCCCAGCGGCAGGGCAATAAAGAACGGGATGCGCCAGCCCCAGCTCTGCATCTCTTCCGGCGTCAGCAGCCGCGAAAGCAGCGCAACGATCGCTGCACCCGCCAGCAATCCCAGCGCAACGGTAAAGGATTGCCAGGCACCATACAGGCCACGCCTGCCAGGCGGAGCAAATTCGGTCATCAGCGACACCGCCCCGCCATACTCGCCTCCGGCAAACAGCCCCTGCAGAATACGCAGCCCGGTAACGATCAGGGGAGCCAGCACGCCCAGCTGGGCATAGGTCGGCACCAGGCCGATAGCCGCGGTGGCCAGCGTCATCATGATCAGCACAAAAATCAGGGTGGGCTTGCGCCCAATCCTGTCGCCCATCCGGCCAAACAGCACGGCGCCAAGCGGACGGAAGAAAAAGGCGATGGCAAAAGAGGCGTAGGTCAGCAGGATACCGGTCAGCGCGGATTCGCCCTGAAGCCGGAAGAAGTTCTCCGCAATCAGGGTAGCCAGGAAGCCATAAACGGCAAACTCATACCATTCAATGAAATTTCCGACCGAACCGGCAATCAGGGCACGTTTGCGGCGGGGGGAGCTGAGCAGATCAGTATCGGAAGCGGACATGGCAGGCGATCCTCAGTCAATCATGGGTCGCTTATGATTAGCACAATCGCTGCCCGGCTGCGCACGCTTCTGCCCGCCGCGTTAGCGCGGACACAGAAAAAGGGCGATAGCACAGTGTGTCAGACCTTTTTCATCCTCAGCCCTTGCACATCCGCTTTACCGTTGTCAGGATGTGCGCCATTGACTGAATCAGGCGAAAAGATAATGAACGCGCACACCTCAAAAGATCCTCTGCACGGCGTCACTCTGGAGATGCAGATCAACCATTTAGTCGCGCAGTATGGCTGGGCGGAACTGGGAAATCGGGTCAACATCAACTGCTTTAAAAACGATCCCAGCGTGAAATCGAGCCTGAAGTTTCTGCGACGCACCCCCTGGGCGCGGGCGGAAGTGGAAGCGCTCTATCTCGCCTCGCTAAAAGCGTAACGCGGCACACTTGTTTCACTGAAGCAGAACCGGGGTAAGTCTGAGCTTATCCTCTGTTATTATTGATGCTGCACCTCCCGGCATGAACAAGCCCGCGGGTGAACATCATGCGCAGCATGCTTTCGGCGATAGCCGGGACAAGGGCAATCCTTCGCCCTGACAATCTTAATCCTGATGATGAGCAGTCTCTCTGGCTTTCCACAACGCGAATAGCGTAATCGCCAGCGCGAAACTGACGTACAAAGAGACCCACAGCGTGCTGCCCATTTCTTTAAATAACGTGGTGATGATCAGGGGCGCAAAGCCCCCGCCGACAATGCCCGCCAGGGTATAGGCCAGGGATGAACCCGCGTAACGCACATGTCCCGGAAACTGCTCAGTGACAAACGCGGCCTGCGGCCCGTACATCATCGCATGGATCAGCAAACCGCCAATCACCGCCAGCACGATCAACACCGGATGCGCGCTATCAAGCAGCACAAAGAACAGAAATGACCATACAATCGCCAGCAGCGCGCCGGTAATGTAAACCGGGCGTCGTCCCCACCTGTCTGAAAGCGCGCCAAACATCGGCACCGTAATCGCGTTAACTATTGCGCCCAGCATTGTAGCCATTAACGCCAGCGGTCGCGGTAATTGCAGCACGGTGGTGACGTAGGTCAGCGTAAAAACGACCACCAGCGCGTAAAGGACATCAGAGCCGATACGCGATCCTCCGGCAATAAGTAGCTGTTTCGGATAGTTTACGAAAACCTCTTTTAACGGGGTGTGCGTGGTTTTCTCCTGTTCCTGCATAGCGACAAAGGTGGGTGTCTCTTCCACACCGCGACGCAGCCACAGGCCAAATATCACCAGTACCAGGCTTAGCAGGAACGGAATGCGCCAGCCCCACGCCTGAAACTGATCGGCGCTCATCATCACCGTAACCAGCGTAATAAAGCCCGTGCCGATCAGCGTGCCGCAGGATGGACCAACCTGCGCAAAGGAGGCGTTACGCCCGCGTTTATTCGCGTCACCATGCTCCATCGATAACAACACGGCCCCTGCCCATTCGCCGCCCAGCGCGATGCCCTGCACAAACCGCAGTGCGACTAACAGAACCGGGCTCCAGATGCCCCAGACCGCATAGCCCGGCAGCAGGCCCATTAGCGCCGTGGTTACGCCCATAATCACCAGCGTGATGATCAACACCGCTTTACGCCCCGCGACATCGCCAAGGTGGCCGAACACGAAGCCCCCCAGCGGACGTGAAATATAGCCTACCGCATAGGTTGAAAACGCCAGAATGGTGCCGACCAGCGGATCGAAGCTGGGGAAAAAGATATGGTTAAACACCAGCGCGGCCATGATGTTGTAAACGGTAAAGTCGTACCACTCAAGCGCGGTGCCAATCGAACTGGCAGCAGCCAGACGCCCGGTCTTCGATTTGGTGCGCACGGCGCCTGCTGCATGTTGCAGAGAATCGGTATCAGCCATGGGTCAGCTCCTGTTTTGTTAACTGCCAGTTGAGGGCATAACGCTGTATCTCTCCCGCAAACAGCTGTGCCGCGGCCGCAGCGAGGCGATCGCAGCTCCGTGCATCGCTGCAATGAATCAGCAGCATCGGCTGCATTTTCCGCTGTTCCTGGCTTTCCTTCGGTAACGGCGAACTCAGGATGCTGTCTGGCATCAGCACGCAGGAGGAGATGTAGCCCGGCGTCTGGCTTATCTGCTGCTGCCAGGCGCTTAGCGCACTGCCATCGATCGCCTGCAGCGTCAACACCGCTAACTGATTGCCCGTGCCTTTGCCATGCTTGTGCACGACCGTGCTCACCCGGCGCATGGGGTTAACCATTTTTTGCAGATTCTGTACCGACCATGCCGTCTGGTGCGTGAATGCGGCGTGATAATCGGCGCTGGTAAAGGCGTCCAGCGAGTCGGTTTCATATAAACCGAGATATTGATACTCAGCGTTAACTGCCTGATAGCGTGTACCGCTCAGGAATCCCGCAATGGCTACACGCTCCTCTACGTGTTCATGGTCATACCACTGGTTAAAGTCAGCCTCATCTTCAGCGCCAATGTTGGTGGCGACATACAGCATGCCGTGGGGTTGAGTCATCATCAGGATCTCCGGTTAAGGGCAGTTTCCACGGCAAGCGACCAGCTGATTAAGCGGGCGTCATCACCATGAATCGAAGCAAGGCTCAGGCCAACCGGAGCAGAACCCGGTTGGTGGCAGGGTAAAGAGAGCGCACAGCCGTCCAGCATGTTGATAATGCTGGGGTTACGCAGCATCAGCGCGTTGATCTCCATATAGCGCTGCGCATCACTGAGCGACGCGATAGTGGGCGCGACAAGCGGAACGGTTGGCATGAGTAACGCATCAAAATCCCCTAGCGCTGCGTTGATGCGCTGTTGCCATGCAGCACGCTGCTGGTAAAGCTCAGTGGCATCCTGCACGGTGAGATGGCTGCCGCGCTGGATGCGGCCCAGCACCTGGGGATCGTAAGCTTCAGGGTGTGCCTGCGCGCTTTTTTTATGCCATTGCCAGGCTTCATAAGCCGTAATGCCGCCACGCGCATTCATAGCATTCAGCTCATCCAGCTCAGGCAACGTGATGTCGGTAACCGTCGCTCCCGCCTGCTTCAGAAGCGTGATGGCTCGCTGCCAGGCCTGCGCCACATGCTGATCCAGACCATCCAGTACGCGCGTTTGTGGCACAGCAAAGCGCGCGTTTCGCAGATCCAGCGACTGTAACGCCAGCGGCCGATCGGCAATGACGCTATCCAGCAGCCAGCAGCTGCGTACGTCGTCCGCGATCACCCCGATGCTGTCGAGTGAGGTCGAAAGCGGCAACGTTCCCCGCTGGTTGATGCGCTTTGCCGTGGGTTTGAAGCCGGTCAGGCCACAGAGTGCAGCAGGGATCCGCACCGAACCGCCGGTATCGGTGCCAACAGCAGCCAGACACATGCCCTCAGCAACCGCCACGGCCGCGCCAGAGGACGATCCGCCGGGGATACGCTGCTGTTCGCGCTGCCACGGATTGACTGGCGTGCCGTAATGGGGATTGATGCCTAAGC
Organism: Pantoea sp. GM_Pan_3; assembly: GCF_026541045.1. Lineage (NCBI taxonomy): Bacteria > Pseudomonadati > Pseudomonadota > Gammaproteobacteria > Enterobacterales > Erwiniaceae > Pantoea > Pantoea sp. GM_Pan_3. Next base: position 299,469 of record NZ_JALNVA010000004.1, read on the forward strand.
CGGAAAAAGCGAACTCCGTCATCGTGGTTTTACCAACGATGGCGGCGCCCGCCAGCAGTAGCTTATCGACGACGCTGGCATTGGCAGCCGCCACGGGCGCATCGGCCAGTAAGCGTGACCCGGCCGTGGTCGCCTCTCCCTCGACATCGAACAGATCTTTAATGCTGACTGGCAGTCCATCGATGGGACTTAGCGCCTGCTTTGCCTGCCAGCGGGCGTTTGCCGCGCTACAAGACACGGCGTAGCGTTGCGTGAACACCAGTGCACCCTGTTGTTCAGGATCCTGCGCGGCCTGCAACGCGGATTCAGTAAAGGCTTCGGGCAGAGCATCGCCGCTCTGCAACTGCTGACTGGCTTGCCAGAGTGTGGTCATCGGCTCTCTCCTCATGCCACCACCGGCAGCGCGCCGGTGGTGTAAGTGTGTTCCAGCGTGCGATTAAGCACCGGGTCATGCAGCGCCATGCGGAACTGGCTGGATGGCCGGATGCCGCCAATGGCGCCCAGCGTGCCGCAGGAGATAGCAACGCCCTCTTCCACGACACCGCCAGCAAAATAGCGCGCGAGCAAATCCTGTGGTGTCAGCAGAGAGGCCAGCGTGCCCTGCTGATAAATGACCCATTTACCCTGCTCTTTAATCCATGAGCTGAGTTCAAGCACATCCCAGTGTTCGGTAACGTCGCTCATGCGCCACGCGGCGCTGGCAACCGGCTTGATGCACGCCTGCTTAGATAGCGCAACGCTGAAGGTTTCCAGATGGCGGTCGGTATGATCAGACGTGAGGGACACCCATAATTCGCCGCGATGCGAGAAAACGAAGGGTTCGGCTTCGCCGGAGGTCTGCTCGCCTACCACTTCAAGCTCTGATTGCTGGCTGAGCTGATTAACCGCAACCCGGTAAAAAAGCGGAACTGCACCGGGTGCGGGCACGCCGAGGGCTTCTAATTCACGAATATGGTGCAACACGGCTTCCTTATCGCGGCCGGCCCAGCCAGCAATAATGAAATGCGTAATGTCCACGTTCAGTGTGGTCGCGGCTTTGTCGCCCGTAGAGAATCGCAACTGCATGAGAAAACCTCCGGTTGAAAATTACAGTGAAATTTCACAGTAATTTTAAACTAGCGATTTTCATGCCAGATTTTTGTGTAAGATGTCTTACAGGTAAAAAAAGGAACGTGGTGATGAGTGAATCAGTGGCGGAAAATGTGAACCCAGGCCGTGCAGATAAAAGCCTTTCTCTTAATGAACAAGCCTATCTGGCTTTCAGGCACAAGCTCATTACGTTGCGTTACAAACCTGGCGAATACCTTAATACCGCTCAGGTGATGGATGATCTGGCGATAGGCCGTACACCGGTTAATCAGGCGGTTCATCGCCTCGCAACCGAAGGTTTACTGCAAATTATCCCGCGTAAAGGTGTCATGGTGGCGCCATTATCGATTGATGACGCACTGGAGTTGATTGAAGTACGGCTGGTAAATGAAACGCTCTGTGTTGAGCTTGGCAGCCAGAAGGTGACGGAGGCGCAGCTTGAGCGTCTGCGTCATCTTAATCAGCAAATTGATGAGGCGAGCCAGTTACGCAGCCGCGAACAGATGATGCTACTGGATCGCGAGTTTCATCAGGTCCTGGCTGAGATTGCCGGTAATCGCCATCTGGCCGATATCCTTAGCGTGATTCATGCACAAGCGCAGCGCTTCTGGGCCACCACCCTTTCCAACGTGGCGCATATGGATGAAGTGATCGCTGAGCATAATGAAATCATTGCCGCGCTGAAATCAGGCGATACGCAACGTGCAGCCGAAGCCGCACGTGCGCATATTTTCTCATTTAAGCGCGCCCTACTTTCCGCTTAAAGACCAGGCCGCGAGCCGTCACAAGCCCCCTTTCTGACAGCGCCTGATCGATTTCAGTTTATGCAAGACCCGGTTGCTGCGGGCGGCGCGCTAATGATGGCTGGCTGCTGATATCGTTTTCAGGGGATCAGCGGCTTTCGCGAACATGATATGTCCGTTGGGGAGTGTTGCCGGTTCGCTGTTTAGCCTGGGGCAATCGCGTTGAAGCGGGGGCATATTCGCTTGGTGCCAGAAGCGGACGATGCTTGCGACATGGTATGTTAGTTTACGGAGGGCTGGTCAAAACGGATCATCCTCCCGCACCACCTGTCTCAATACTGTGGCGGAAGTAATATGTGAAAGTAATTAGCAGGCTACCTTCACCGTACAGATTTAAACAAATTTCAGGACCATATGAGATCCCTGGGTTTTTTTGACTGCTTCATCAATATAATGCTGGCGAACAGCATCAGTCACAGGTTCACTTTCATAGGGGGGTTCAAACTGTTTCATGGTGCTTTTTTCAGCCACAAAACCACCCACGACCATTTCACCTTCTGCCCTGATTTTTTTGCCCTCGATATCAAGCATCACATATGAACTTGTGCCTGTAATTTTCATATCAGTTATCCCTTACAAAAATGACTTTTTCCGTCTGTGATATCGGATCGATTGTACTGATTTTCGTGACATTATCATTGCCCATCAGGCGCGGTAACTCAACGTTTTCCCATATATTACCTTCACGCAGGGACTGCCCCACTACGGCCCTGACTTCTCCAGAGACCTGTTTTGCATAAGACGCGGAGACATCCTCCCAGGCCTTGATGCTCTGCGGGTTATCGAAATCCCATTCAGGCATTTTAATATTTTTATCTTTGATTGTGGATTCGAGCGTGACACCGCCCCGGGACTTCGCGATGGCTTCTGCGACGTCAGGACCGCCGACACCTTCAGTACGTCCTGACCAGAAAAAGGCACTGTCCGGATCAGTGGCCAGTTGGGGTTCTATTTCTTTAAGGTTGATGAGGCTCTTAGGCGTGTTACGCCACGCATTAAAGGCTGCGCCTCCTTTTGCACCTGCAAGGCCGCCTGCAAACGCACCGCCTAATGAAAGCCACTTCTGACCGTCAGAGCCTTCTCCCCATAATTTCCCGCCTATGTAAGCGCCGCCATAACCTCCACCAAGACCTCCCGCAAAACCCAGCAGGGCTATCGCCGGTCCTGCCAGAACGGTCGTGGCCGCAAGGCCCACGCCCAGCAGTACTCTGTCCACCCAGTCAGGAATTTCAGGACTGATTACGTCAGTCTGCTCTTTAATGCCACCAATAATGACGTTAGTAGATCCGCCGCTGATGACCCCACTGCAAGTCAGGCGGTCCCCCATCCTGGCAGCGGGTAGTCCGTTGATACAGACGCGTGAAGATCCTTCTGCCACCCGCTGTAAAGCCGGGCCATGCTCGTCACAGTCACCTACAGACATATGCGACATCACCGCCGGTCTTCCGTTGATGAATACGTTTGATGAACCAGTAACCAGATGGCCGGTTTCGTGGTGGGGTGCCCATGACATACTGCCGAGAACTTCTCCCAGTCCGCCGCCGCCAGCTGCGCCTGCGACCGTCGCGGCCAGGACTACTGTTCCGACGCCCCCCGTGGCCAGCGTGAACGCCGCACCGGCAATGGCCCCGCCTATCAGACCGAGCACCAGCCAGCCTTTAGAGGCGGAGTGTTCTATGCCGTCCCCCACGCGTGCAGCGGAAAAAGCTTCAGCGGCACCACTCATTTTTCATTTATCCGCTGGCGGAGGTAAGCCTCAACGACTTCAGTGGTATCAAGGCCGTCAATACCCCGGACAGTTCTGGCCAGAAGCAAACTTGATATCAGTCCAGGTCTCCTGGTACCTGCCATCTCCCACAGCGCAAAGCGGCCAGCATGCTCGCCATCAGGTATCGGAGACAACATCAGTGGTTCACCGACAGCGTCAAAGAACAGATAGTTGCCGTTCCTGGCCCGGCTGAGATCAATCGATGAGTAGAGGTCAGAAATTGAAGGGAACACATTCAGTTCGCGGCTATCACGGTCAAAGCTAAAGAAGAGTTCCTGGCTGTCGGCGGGGATCTGGCTCCCCCTTGCGGTAGAATCTGGTGCATCGTCCGGAAAGGTAATGCTGTCCGTGATGTTGTCATAGATACGGCCATGGTAATCGTCAAACGCATCCGGGCAGGTGCCAATGAAACAGAGCAGCTTTTTTCCCGTATTATTTTCAGATGTCAGTACCACCCTCTGCTTCTGAAAGATGATTCTTTCGCCAGATTTGAAACTGTAAAACAGTTCCAGGGCCTGCCTGCCATTCAGTTCAGTGAGCCGGGCATGATTGAGTGAGAGATCCTGCAAAGTCGCCTGCAGTTCGGAAGACAGTCTCTGGGATACTGACTGAAGCGTGTCTTCTGCAGTAGCGGTTGCACGTGAAATCACAAAGGTGAATTCATTGGCATTCGTATGGCTTAGGGTAAAGAGGTTCATGGTGCGATCGCGAAATACGTCAGGCACCGTAATGTTGCAGTCCTGCAAGGTATATTCAGACATGTAAAGCTTCTCCGGTCCGTGAGTCCGGACCAGAATATCAACGTTTATTAAATGATCCCCAGGTAATACTGATTTAAGTTTGATCTAATTCAAAGGTGTTCTTTACACCTTCTGACCTGCTACCTGATAATTCACACAGAAGGCTGTTATCAATGTCCGCTTTTCGCTCTTAGTGGACATTGGCCTGCACAACGTCCTCTTTGTGCCATAAGCGGAAGTTGCTACCTGATGCTATGTATATCTAAAGAAATATATGGTGACCATGTTTATGTTATCGGCTAGTCGTCCGATATATAAGCTAAAGATGCGAAGTGCGATAAAGGATGATGCATGAGGGAACTGACTGAATTAATTGATCAGCAAAGCTCTGGCTGGCTTATGGTGCAGCAATGGTTGAAAGAAGCGAGCAATCACTATGAAGTGCTTCCCTGTAATCCGACTCTCGCAAGATCTGCGTTACATCAGCTTCAGGTAACAACGCTCTCCCCGCTTGGCGCTGTGGTTTACGAAACGGGAGGCATCCTGGTTGATAATGGCTGGTTGCGGGTTCTAGGCTCCGGTCATCCCAGGCTGTCGCGAGCTCCTGCTTCCTGGACGCGATCGGTAACAACAGGCCAGACATTACAGGCGCTCTTAGTTGCTGATGATGTATCGGGGGGCTTCTTTGCACTTAACGGTGGTGAATTCGGTGAAGATCGAGGCGGTGTATATTATCTCGCACCGGACTCTCTGGAATGGGAAAGCCTTGATATCAACTATTCAGGTTTTCTGCTCTGGGTTCTCTGTGGCAATTTGGATCGATTCTATCAAAGCGTACGCTGGACAGGCTGGCGTGAAGAAACATCTGAAATAAAGGGGGACGCGGTTTACTCCTTTTATCCTTTCCTATGGACCGAGCCACAATTGCCTGTAGAGCAGCGTTCACGAGCTGTTGTGTCTGTTGATGAGCACTGGTCATTTTGCATGAATTTACAACATCAATTAAACAATATGCGCAGCGACTGACCTCCTTCGTGTAGATTAAGACACCAGGATATAAGTAATACTCTGAACATTTTAAGAGCAATAGCTAACCTCCGCTTCTCGCTCATAGCAGACATGCTGGTCCAATGGCTGCTGCCTGCCAAAAGCGGAGCTTTATAAGAGCTGTAGAAGGTCAACGACCACGATGCTTCTCTAATCGAATAAAAGCGCCATCAAATGTTGTCTTATTACCCCAGCCGAGTTGCATGTAGGATTTGGCCGCACGGCTGTTTTTATCTGTTTCCAGCCAGGCAAATACTTACCCTTTAAAAGCCTGAGGGGTTTTATTATAATATTTAAGAAAAGCTCTCCTCATTCTTGATGAATTACCAAAACCGCAGTGCTTTGCTACTTTCTCGACAGAAAGGCCTGAGTTTTCCAGCATAGCTTTTGCTGAATCTAACCGAATTCTTTCAACTAATTTCGCAATTGTTGTGTCTGTTTCTTTAATAAAAAGCCTGCTGAGCTGTCTTGGGCTAAGACATGCTATTTCAGCAAGAATTTCGATTCGTAAATCCTGATTTAAATGCGCATGAATATAATTTAAAACTTTTTTAATTTTCGACGACTCAGCTTCTAAATGTAAAAGAGGGGAAAATTGCGTTTGTCCCCCTGTGCGCCGTTGTGCTACAACAAGTTCCTGAGCTACCTGTAATGACACAGCAAAGCCAAGTTGATCTTCAATTATTGCAAGTGCGAGATCGATACCGCTGGATATTCCAGCTGATGTCCAGACACTTCCATCTTTTACAAATAAGTCATCAGTATTTAGCGTAACCTCAGGATATAATTTTTTAAAAGCATGCTTGTGTTTCCAATGTGTAGTGACTTTTTTACCATTCAGCAATCCTAGCTCAGCGAGAACAAAGGCCCCCGTGCAGATACTGCCATATTGTTTACTGTTCAGGCATGCAGTTCTGAGTGCCGTACCTTCACGGCTGTCTTTCAGAATACTTCTACTACCTTTTCCTCCAACAATCAAAAGTAAATCGAATTTTTCAGCTGGATCAAGCCTTTGAGATTCAACAGAAAATCCTGCTGTGCAATTAATCATACCTCCCTTGTGAGAACATACTTGTGGCTTATAAAAAACAGGATGGCCTGTGAATTTTACCATCTGAAAAGCAGCTAAAGGCCCACTTAGATCAAGCAGTTGAAAATCATCAAATATGTAAAAGCCAATGTTCATGATGTCCTTTTTTGAATGATTAATGTCATTTTTGCCAACATTGTAGATGGTAAGCTGATTTCTGACCATTTCAATTTAAGGAAAATCCCATGACTAACCGCTTCAGAGTTTTGATGCCAATTTATAACGGCGTAACGCAGCTTGATTTTACTGGTCCCTACCAGTTCTTCGCCCGTACGCCTCAGTTTGAAACGATCCTTGCGTCTGTAGGCGGTGAGGATATTCATGCGGATGGAATGCATTTCACGGGGCTTAGCGATCTCTTGCTTGAGAAAGAATGTGACGTACTGTGTGTGCCTGGGGGCAGTGGATGTACAAATGCTATTGAGAACGAGAGGTTTATGAAATCTATAGTAGCGCTGGCTCACACTGCCTCATACATAACTTCTGTTTGTTCTGGCTCATTAATACTCGGCGCTGCTGGTTTACTCATAGGTAAAAAGGCTGCCTGCCATTGGGCATGGCGCAACCAGCTTAACCTGTTTGGCGCAATTCCGGATGAAGGGCGTGTGGTCAAAGATGGAAATATCATTACAGGTGGAGGAGTAACAGCGGGTATTGACTTTGCTCTGGCTTTAATTGGTGAGCTCTGCGGTGATGATGTAGCGATGCGAGTCCAGTTAGGGCTGGAATATGCTCCACAACCTCCTTATGACGCTGGGCGTCCTGAGACTGCTCCAGCCTGGATAGCTGCGGAAATGAAAGCATCTGCCATAGAACGCGTGTATGAGCGGATGCATATTCTGGAAAAGGCAGCGAAAAATATTCCTAATCTTTTACAGGGCTGATTGCCTAAAAAATTATAAAGGTGAAATATGAACAGAAGAGATTTTATTTCTTCATATTGCTGTGTTCTATGCGCTTCTGCACCTGTCTTCAAAGCCATTGGTAAGAGTTCACCCACTCTGCCTATGTCAAAAATTAATGGAAAGCTACCTGCTACACTGGCTGGAATAACTATACCGCATACGCGTTTCGCTGATGGAGCAACCGAACTTGTGGCGTCCTGCTCAACAGCTCCACTTTTTAACCATGTCGTAAGAACTTATTTGTTTGGTGCTTCTATTGGAAAAAAACTTGGCAAAATTTTCGATGAGGAAATGCTTTATTTGGGTTGTATAATGCATGATCTGGGCCTCACGGAAAGATTTATTAAAGATGCCAGGTTTGAATTAGATGGAGCCGATGCAGCACGACAATACCTGGTTGATAATAATTTCTCTGAAGAAAAAGCAGATGTTATATGGGATGCGATATCTTTACACGCGACTATGGAGTTGCCAGAACGAAAACGACCAGAAATTGCGCTTGTTCACTTAGGCGCATTTATGGATGGTGGGATGAATGCAAATATGTTCCCAATGAGCTTTTTTGAAGAAATATTTGAGCGATTCCCACAAAATGGGAATAAAGCTCATTTTATGGAGCTGGTTGCCAACGTTTTGAGAAAAAAGCCACACACAGCCTATCTTTCATTCGAAAAAGACATCGGAATAAAAATGGTGCAGGGATTTCCTGCAATAAATTATTGCGATATAAAGCCAAAGTATCCTTTTAACAGATAAAAATCTTTCCTGTTAAATCATAGCGCCTGGGACAGATTTTACTTACTCCCTTATGCAAGGGAGTACATATAACACTTTCGACCAGGAGCGCTGACTTTAGACGCTGATCTGTTGGCTTTTTATCCTATGCAGCTTTGTGTGATAACAATCGTCATTGTCCGCTTCTCGCTCAAATCAGACATCCATCACCTGCAACCACCTCAAGCCTTTAAAACACCCTCTTTGCCTGACACTAAACGCAACTGCTCGCCTGCCGGGAACCCGTCACGCGGCAAGCCGTCAGCCTGAGGCACTGAACAGCACGCAATAAAAAAGCCCGCGCAGGGTCACCTGCGCGGGCTTTTCACATCAGGACGCGATTACAGCGCCATGTCGTGTTTGGCTGAAGGCGCTGCCTGCTCAGGCTGAGCCGCTGGCGCCGGTGCTGATTTGCCATCCATGTTGATCACAGGCGGCGTGGTCAGCTGCAGGGTTGCCGCAGTGTCATTCCAAACCTGCTGCAACAACGGCACGTTGTCGTTCAGCTTCTGGCCATAACCGGGGATCATTTTGTGGATCTTGGCCTGCCACTCTGCTGACTTAAACTCTTCCGGGAACAGTTTCTGCATCACGCTTAACGCGATAGGAGCAGCGGTTGACGCGCCCGGCGACGCACCCAGCAGGGCTGCGACAGTTTTCTGCTGATCGGTCACAATTTCTGTACCCAGTTTCAGTACGCCACCTTTCTCAGCATCTTTCTTGATGATCTGAACACGCTGACCGGCCTGAATCAGTTTCCAGTCCTCTTTCTTCGCGTCCGGATAGTACTCTTTCAGCGCGTCGAAGCGATCTTCATCACTCAGCATCACCTGACCGATCAGGTATTTCACCAGGTCGAAGTTATCAATACCAACATCGGTCATTGGCACGATGTTATGGGTCGTGGTGGTGCTCAGCAGGTCAAACAGCGAGCCGTTTTTCAGGAACTTGGTAGAGAAGGTTGCAAACGGTCCGAACAGCACGACGCGCTTGCCATCCAGATAACGGGTATCCAGATGCGGAACAGACATCGGTGGTGCACCGGTGGAAGCCTGACCATAGACTTTCGCCAGGTGACGATTCGCAATCGCGCTGTTTTCGGTCACGAGGAACGAACCGCCAACCGGGAAGCCCGCGTAGTTGTCCGCTTCCGGGATACCGGTTTTCTGCAGTAACTTCAGCGCGCCGCCACCGGCACCGATAAAGACATATTTCGCATCGACCGCGCGCTCGCTGCCATTTTTGACATCTTTAATGGTGACGTGCCAGGAGTTGTCGCCGTTGCGCTTGAACTCAGTAACTTCAGATGAGGTTTCCAGACGGAAGTTGTTATTCTTCTTCAGGCTGCCGATCAGCTGACGGGTAATTTCGCCGTAGTTAACATCGGTGCCGACCGGGGTCCAGGTTGCCGCGACTTTCTGCTGCGGATCACGACCTTCCATAACCAGCGGCGCCCACTGTTCGATCTGCTTGTGATCGGTGGAGAATTTCATGCCCTGGAACAGCGCGGTTTTCTGCAGTGCAGCATAGCGCTTAGTCAGGAAGTCGACGTTGTCGCCCCAGACAAAGCTCATGTGTGGTGTAGAGTTGATGAAAGAGCGCGGATCGTGCATCACGCCCTCTTTGACCTGTGCGGTCCAGAACTGGCGTGAAACCATAAAGGCTTCGTTAATTTCCAGCGCTTTGGACACGTCGATAGAGCCATCTTTACGCTCAGGCGTGTAGTTCAGCTCCATGTTGGCAGAGTGACCAGTACCGGCGTTGTTCCAGCCGTTTGAGGATTCCAGCGCCACGCCATCCAGCTTCTCAACCATGATCTGTTTCCAGCCAGGCTGCAGCTCTTCCAGCATGGTGCCCATGGAGGCGCTCATGATGCCGCCGCCAATTAACAGAACATCGGTTTTTTCTGGTGAGGTTTCAGCGTGAAGTGCGGATGAAACTAACAGGGCCGCAAGAGACAGCGCGGGAATAACTTTTTGTGAATTCATCATTTTAATCTACAGCTCGGACCGTACTGGTTAAAAAAAGTCCTCAAAGTTTAAAATAATGTTATTTACGAGTTAATGCGAAATTAGTTATAAAATTAAAAATAGCAATTTAGCCTTAATTTAATTACAAAAGGCTTACTTTATTGAGCGATTATTTTAACCACACATTAAGGGTGTCCTTTGAATTATACAATCCCCTAACACAAATATTCTTACTGAAACCGACGGCGGTCAGGCCGCTAAAACTGTACTGATGCGGCGAGTTAGCGTATGTTTCCCGGCGATCTCCCATCCGTACTGAAAGCCTATGACAAGCCAACCACAGAACCGACACGCCGTGACGAAACGACCCATGAAACTCAGTACCCTGACCACACTGATGATGACCGCGGTTATCTTCACCGTACTGCTGGCTGTCCATCTGCTCTATTTCGTTCAGATCGATAACTTTGCCCAGTCGCACCTGAAAGATAAGGCGATGGCGGTCGCCCGAACGCTGGCGGACAGCCCGGAAATTCAGCGGGGATTGCTGTTACCTGACGGCAGCAGCCAGATCCAGCCGCTGGCTGAGGCGGCGCGTAAACGCAATGGCCTGCTGTTTGTGGTGGTGACGGATATGCGCGGCATTCGCTTTTCGCATCCCAATGCTGCGGTGATCGGCAAGCACTTTGTCGGTAACGATATCTATCCCACCCTGAGCGGTCGGGAGAATGTGGCGGTCAATCATGGTGTGCTGGTGGAAGCGTTACGGGTCTTTACGCCGGTGTTTAACGCGCAGCATCAGCAGATCGGCGTGGTGGCGATCGGCATTGCGCTGAATGATGTGGCGGCGCAGATTGCGAAAAGCCGCTGGAACATCGTCTGGACCAGCCTGTTTGGCGGCGTGGTCGGGCTGCTGGGTATCCTGATTCTGGTCCGGCGGCTGAAAACCATCCTGCTGGGTCTGGAGCCACACGAGATTTCCAGCCTGTTTGAGCAGCGCCAGGCCATTCTTAACTCCATCAAAGAGGGGGTGATCGCGGTAGACGATCACTCCCGCGTCAGCCTGATCAATCAGGCCGCGCAGCAACTGCTGCATGAGACCACACAGAAAACGCCAGCCAGCGGCGATCTGATTGCTGAAGAGAGCGTGATGCACCGCCACCAGCAGGATGCGCTGCATGCGGGGAAAGCCTGGTATGATGAAGAGCTGACGCTGGGAAATCGCATCCTGATCACCAACACCGTACCGGTGCGCAGCCGTGACCGGATTATCGGGGCGGTGACCACCTTCAGGGACAAAACCGAGATCAGCCAGCTGATGCAGCGTCTGGACGGCATGGTAAACTATGTGGATGCGTTGCGTGAGCGGTCCCATGAATTCATGAATAAGCTGCATGTCATTCTGGGCCTGCTGCATATGAAAAACTATGCGCAGATGGAAGAGTACATTCTCAAAACCGCCAACGCCTATCAGACGGAGATCGGTTCACTGCTGCAGAAGATCAAATCGCCGATCATTGCCGGTTTCCTGCTCAGTAAAATCAACCGGGTTACCGATGAGGGCCATCAGCTGATTATCGATGAGGCCAGTTTTTTGCCCGACTGCGGCAGTGAGGAGCAGAGCGCGGTGCTGATTACGGTGCTGGGCAATTTAATTGAGAATGCGCTTGAGGCGCTGGATCCGGAGACCGAGGGTGAAATCCACCTCATGCTGCACTATCAGAATGGCTGGTTAGCCTGCGAAGTGAGTGATGATGGTCCCGGCATTGATGCCGCGCAGCTGAACACCATCTTTGAACGGGGCGTCTCCACAAAGGGTGAGGATCGCGGTGTCGGACTGTTTCTGGTCAGACAGCAGACCGAAAGCCTGGGGGGTAGCGTCAGCGTCGAGTCAGAACCCGGCGTCTTTACCCAATTCTTAGTACAACTTCCGTGGGAGAGAGGAATGATTACCCAATGATTAATGTGTTAGTTGTCGATGATGACGCCATGGTCGCGGAGCTGAACCGCTGCTATATCGGGCAGATCCCGGGATTTACCTGCTGCGGAACGGCCTCGACGTTACAGCAGGCGAAAGAGCGGCTGGCCCAGGCCGAGCCGCAGGTGGATCTGATTCTGCTGGATATCTATATGCAGCAGGAAAACGGTCTCGACCTGCTCCCGGAGCTGCGCAGCGCAGGCCGTCCTGTTGACGTGATTATTATCTCGTCTGCTGCCGATGCCGCCACCATCAAAACCTCACTTAACTACGGGGTGGTCGATTACCTGATCAAACCTTTCCAGTTTGCCCGGTTTGAAGAGGCGCTCACCGGCTGGCGACAGAAGAAGTCGCTGATGGATAATCATCAGTTTTACCAGCAGTCAGACGTGGACCAGCTTCTGCATGGCAACCCGCCGGGGGCCAGCGAACAGAAACGCCTGCCGAAGGGACTGACGCCGCAGACGCTGCGGACGCTCTGCCTGTGGATCGACGCCCATCCGGGGACCGAATTCTCGACCGACGAGCTGGCAACCGAGGTGAATATCTCCCGCGTCTCCTGCCGCAAATACCTCATCTGGCTGGCGCAGATCAATATTCTGTTCACCAGCATTCACTATGGCGTCACCGGTCGCCCGGTCTACCGCTACCGACTGCAGCCGGAATATCACACCCTGCTCAAACAGTACTGTCAGTGAGCCAGCCGGTAATCGTCATCCAGCAGCTGAAACGAAAAGTGACGTTGTGACGAACAGATGACCCGCCTGTCGCGGGTCACAAACAGGGCTTCAATACCCGGTTTGTCCGCCAGACAGGCAATGCCCTGTTCCACGCCCAGACCATACAGCAGCGTGGTGTAGATATCGCCATCCAGCGACCGGTCAGAAATCACGGTAACGCTCAGCAGTTCGTTATCCAGCGGATACCCGGTACGCGGGTCCAGAATATGGTGATAACAGATCCCGTTCAGCTCGAAGTAACGTTCATAGATGCCGGATGTCACTACGGAGCGATTGTTCACGCCAATCACGCCGATCAGCTCGTCGGCTGCGCCAAACGGTTTTTTCAGGCCGATTGCCCAGCCCTGTTCATCAGGGGGTGCCCCCACGGTCTGCACGTTGCCGCCCAGATTGATCAGCGCATGGCTGACCTGCTGCTGGCGCAGAAAGGCCTGCACAAGGTCGGCGATATAGCCTTTGGCGATGGCCCCCAGGTCAATCTCCATGCCCGGTCTGGCCAGCATTACGCTGCGGGCGTCGGCGTCAAGCATGACCTCATGGGGATCGATGAGCGCCCTGCGAGCCTGAAGCTCCGCTGGTGACGGCACGCTGTGCCCCTGAAAACCGATTTTCCAGCACTTCACCAGTGGACCGATCGCCAGATTAAACAGGCTGTTGGGCAGCAGGCTCACAGCATGCGCGCAGGCGATAAGATCGAACACCGGCTGGCTGACCACCACCGGATGCTGCCCTGCCGCATGGTTGATCGCCATCACCTCAGAGGCGGCGCGGTTCACGGTGAAGAGATTCTCCTGCTGTCTGATAAGCCGGAAAACCTGTGCGGCCAGGGTCTGATTGTCTTCGAAGAGTTTGAGCAGGATGGGCGATCCCATCAGGATGGCGGAGTAAGCATAGACACGCGCTTCAGTTAACATAGGCGACTCTGCTTCAGAAAGGGAAAACCGGCACCCGCCAGAGGCGGATGCCGGGGAGGACCGTTAACGTCGGGCGTAAGCGGCGGCGTTACCACCGGCCAGAATACCAAAGATGATGATATCGGCGACGGCGTTCCCGCCGATACGGTTCGCGCCGTGGATACCGCCAACCACTTCACCACAGGCCCAGGCACCGTTGATTACCTGTTTCTGAGTGTCCAGCACCGCTGTCGTGGTGTCGATGGTCACGCCCCCCATGGTGTGGTGAACACCCGGCGCGATACGAATCGCGTAGAAGGGGCCTTCACTCAACGGGTGACGCAGCGCGGTCTGACGACCAAAATCTTCATCTTTCTGCTGGATAACAAAGTTGTTGTAACGGGCCAGTGTCGCTTCCAGGGTGTGATGTTCGCCCATGTTAAGTTTCACCGCCAGCTCCGCCACGGTAGGCGCGCTGATGACAAAGCCTTTAGCGATATACTCGTCGGCCGCTTTGTTATTCATCCGCACCTGTTCGTCAAACACAATCCAGGCGCTCTTCTCAGGCAGGGCGATAATCTGCGCCGAGACTTTGTCGCGGGTTTCCATTTCATTATAGAAGCGCTTGCCCGCCTGGCTGACCAGAATAGCCCCGCCGCCGCGAATGGATTCAGAGACCAGATAAGAGGTGGTCTGCTCCACCGTTGGGTGAATCTGGATCTCGCCCATATCCACCGTGCCCGCGCCGATTTTCTCCAGCATCGCAATCCCGCTGCCGGTAGCGCCTTTATGGTTAGTGGTGACGAAGCCATCGAGTTCAGGACGGTATTTCACCACCAGCTCGCGGTTGGCACTGAATCCGCCGGTCGCCACAATCACGCTTTTCGCGTAGAGGATACGGCTGTCGTTGTACTCATCGACCACCTTCACGCCAGTGACCGCGCCATTTTCATACAGGATTTCTGCGACTGAGGTCTCCAGCAGAACTTCGATGTTACGGCTGTTGATGTTTTTCACCAGACCGCTGATCAGGAAGCCCCCCACCGCGGAACGGTCAGCCGGACGGTGAGTCCGGTCAATGCTCATCCCGCCTGTAATGGTAATGTCGTTGAGTTCGATTCCGTGGTTAGCCAGCCATTCGATCGCTTCCGGTGCCAGATCCACAAACTCACGCAGCAGCACCGGGTTGTTTTTGAACTGACCGCCCTTCAGCGTCTCTTCATAGAACAGCTCTTTGCTGTCCTCAATGCCTTTGAGTTTCTGGAAGCGGGTTTCGGCAGCATTCATACCGACCGACGCCTTGATGGTGTTACCCCCGATGGTCGGCATCTTCTCGATGATGACGACGCGAGCGCCCTCGTCGTGCGCCTGAATCGCCGCAGCCAGACCTGCCCCGCCACTGCCGACAATCACCACATCGTAATTCTGCGGTGCATTCGGGTTGCCCCCCTCTTCAATCACATGCGCTTTGCTGGAGGTGGTCATGGCGCGTGAAACCGCTTTTTTCAGCGCCTCACTCTGGGTGGTTGCGCCGGTAATGGCGTCGACGTGCGGGCTGTTTGCTACCAGAATGCGGTTACGCAGGCTTTCAAACGTGGTGGTGAAATCGACATCCAGGGTGTCATCCGGCACCAGTGAAATGTCGGTGATACGGTCCGTGTCGAGCGTCACGTTGATTTTCAGCTTCAGCGCTTCTGCTTCCACTTTTTCCTGATAAACGCCCGCTTTGTATTTACGGCCCGATTCGCTCATGTCGCGGATCATCGCGTCGACCAGCGAGAAGCGCCACAGCGGTTCCGGGATCTGCAGCTCTTCGCGTTTGTTGCTGTCGATATAGAGTTCAAGGTGCTCGTTGTTGATGATCCGGTCAGCCCAGTTCGGGTAGGCGATACAGGCTTTACCAATCGCCACCAGATCGTAGCCTTTTTCCAGCGCCATCTCGGCATCGGCCCGGTTTACAACGCCGCCGACGCCAATCACCGGCACTTTTGCCAGTTCAGGCGACCGCATGGCGAGGTACTTCTCGATCAGCGGCGTCGGGTCCTGGGTATCCACAATCGACGGACGCAGCAGCTGGCCCACAGAGAAGTGGACATAATCCAGGCCACGCGCGGCCAGTTTTTCCAGCAGATAGAGGGTATCATCAAAGCGAATGCCGGGCACTTCGATCTCTTCAGGCGAGAAGCGATAGCCGATGATGAAGGAGTTGTGGGCGAAGCGCTCCGCCATCTTGTGGGTGATTTCCAGCACTTCCAGCGGGAAGCGGGCGCGGTTGTCGCGGCTGCCGCCCCACTTGTCATCGCGCTGGTTAGAGTTGGGTGAATAGAACTGCTGGATCAGATAGGTATTGGCGCCATGAATTTCCACACCATCGAAACCCGCCTTGATCGCACGGTTCACCGCATCACCAAATTTGGTGATCATGGTGTCGACTTCTTCTGCGCTGAGCGCCAGCGGTTGGGTGGCACCTTCACGCGGCGCCGCGATGGCGCTCGGCGCAACCGGGGTTTTCCCGCCAATCAGCTCCGGCTCGACCATACGGCCGCCGTGATAGATCTGTAAAATGGCGGTAGAACCTTCAGATTTGATCGCGTCCGCAATGCGTTTCAGACCGGGGATTTTGTTGTCGCTGTCGATAGCAATGGCACCCGGAAAGGCCGGGCCGCGGTTATCGATAAAGCAGCACTCGACAATCACGGTTCCGATGCTGCCTGCCCGTGCGCGATAGTATTCAACCAGTTCACTGGTGACCGTGCCGTCATAGAAACCGGTACAGGTGGTCATCGGGGCCATCACCAGTCGGTTTTTTAACACGGCGCCATTTGGCAGGGTCAGTGGATTAAGGATGGGAGTGAGTGTATTCATTGCGATAAACTCCAAGATTTAAAAGTCTGGAAATTTTTTAGCGGACGCAAATTATCGCTTAATTAAGTGGTCCGATGTCATGCTGTTAATATACGCCTTTCTTTGCTTACGTAAGCGATAAATTTACTTATTTAACTTTTAAAGCATCTGGAGTTTTTATTTTCTGAATGGCGGAACTAAAGTTATATTTATTGTTAATCAAGGGTAACCAAAAATCAACCATTTGTTTACATTGAAATAAAGCCATTCATTATCATAAAGTTATGTGATATCTTCCTGCTTTTCCGCCCTGCTCACTTGTTGACCTGCTTCACAAAAGTGTCAGAATGCCGGTGGCAGAAATATAAATAGAAAATAAATGTTAAAAAATCGCGAATAATGAATTAATTTCTTTGATCTGGATCAAAATTTATATTTGCAGAAATCGCATCATATTTACAGGCTTTTAAAAATGCTGCTCAATCCTCAGGCAGCGGATTAAAAAAATCAGTGCATCGCGGTTTATTCACACTATCAAGAATAAGAACGAAATTCATCAGTGAAGGTCCGGGGCGCAAATCGTATTCTTCTTAACTTGCAGATAAAACACTATGAAAACACTCTCAGCTGTAACTGAACCCCCAAAAGCCGCACCTGCGGGTGCGGGGAAAAAGAAAGCGATCATGCTGGCGCTGCCGGTGCTGGTGGCCGTGCTGCTGTTGCTGGTGCCGACACCTGCGGGCCTTGAACCCTACGCCTGGCACTTCTTCGCCATCTTCGTCGGCGTCATCGTCGGCCTGATCTTTGAACCCCTGCCCGGCGCCGTGATCGGCCTGACGGGCGTTGTCGTCATCGCGCTGTTCAGTCAGTTCCTGCTATTCAGCCCGGCAGAGCTGGCTAATCCGAAATTCAAAGTCGCCAGTGAATCCTTTAAGTGGGCGGTCAGCGGTTTCGGTAACTCCACGGTCTGGCTGATCTTCGGTGCCTTTATGTTCGCCGCAGGGTATGACAAAACGCAGTTTGGTCGTCGCCTGGCGCTGATCCTGGTGAAATATCTGGGTCGCCGCAGCCTGACGCTGGGTTATGCCATCACCTTTGCTGACCTGTTGCTGGCACCCTTTACCCCGTCGAACACCGCGCGCAGTGGCGGCACCATCTATCCGATTATCGCCAACCTGCCTCCGCTCTACGGCTCTAAACCGAATGACCCAAGCGCCCGCAAAATCGGTTCCTATCTGATGTGGGTCGCCATTACCGCCGCCTGTATCACCAGCTCAATGTTCCTCTCTGCACTGGCACCCAACCTGCTGGCCCTGGCGCTGGTGAAAAGCATCATCGGTTTTGATATCTCCTGGGGCATGTGGTTCCTGGCCTTCCTGCCGCTGGGTCTGCTGCTGATTCTGACCATGCCGCTGCTGGCTTACTGGTTCTATCCGCCTGAAGTCAAAATCAACGATGAAGTGCCAAAATGGGCGATGGCTGAACTGGAGAAACTGGGCAGACTGACCCGCAATGAGATCCTGCTGCTGGTGTTCGTGGTCTGCGCCCTGCTGATGTGGATCTTCGCGACCTCGTGGATTGAGCCCGCCCTGGCAGCACTGCTGGTCGTGGTCCTGATGTTGTGGACAGGGGTGCTCAGCTGGAACGACATCACCAGCAATAAACCCGCCTGGAACACCTTTGCCTGGTTCGCTACCCTGGTGGCGCTGGCGGACGGTCTGGCTCGCGTCGGTTTCATCACCTGGTTAGGTAAAGAAGGCGGCATGCTGCTGCAGGGCTATGACCCGCAGATTTCAGCCGTCGTCCTGTTAATCGCCTTCTTCCTGCTGCACTACCTGTTTGCCAGTACCACCGCGCACACCACCGCGCTGTTACCGGCCATGCTGACCATTGCCGCCTCGATTCCTGGCATCAATATGCCGGTCTTCTGCCTGATGCTCTGTACCTCTCTGGGTGTGATGGGCATCATCACCCCTTACGGCACCGGCCCAAGTCCGATTTACTACGGCAGCGGTTATCTGCCGACTAAAGACTACTGGCGTCTGGGTACCATCTTCGGTGCTATCTTCCTGATCTCCATGATGGTGATTGCCTATCCGTGGATGGTGTGGATGTTCTGACGGATACAACATGCAGATCAACGCGTTATAAGATACCATTCCTGCACTTCCCCGCTGCACCCGC
This sequence comes from Pantoea sp. GM_Pan_3, assembly GCF_026541045.1. Lineage (NCBI taxonomy): Bacteria > Pseudomonadati > Pseudomonadota > Gammaproteobacteria > Enterobacterales > Erwiniaceae > Pantoea > Pantoea sp. GM_Pan_3. The sequence continues at coordinate 318,294 of NZ_JALNVA010000004.1, forward strand.
GGCGGGGAAGCATAATAAACGATTAATTCGCCTATGATGTTGCGCCCCGCAGCCTGCTCGCGGTGGTTCAGCCGGTCATTAAGTGAGAAAAAATGTCGAACAAACCTTTTGTCTATCAGAACCCTTTTCCGCTGTCCCACGAAGAAACCGAATACTATCTGCTGAGCCGTGAGCATGTCTCAGTCGCCGAATTTGAAGGTCAGGAGATCCTGAAAGTTGACCCGCAGGCGCTGACGCTGCTGGCTCAGCAGGCCTTCCACGACGCCTCTTTTATGCTGCGTCCGGCTCACCAGCAGCAGGTTGCCTCAATCCTTGCTGACCCGGAAGCCAGCGACAACGACAGATATGTCGCCCTGCAGTTTTTACGCAACTCTGAGATTGCCGCCAAAGGCGTGCTGCCAACCTGTCAGGATACCGGCACCGCTATCATCATGGGTAAAAAGGGTCAGCGCGTCTGGACCGGCGGCGGGGATGAGGCCGCGCTGTCGCAGGGTATCTATAACACTTACATCGAAGATAACCTGCGCTACTCCCAGAACGCCGCACTGGATATGTACAAAGAGGTGAACACCGGCACCAACCTGCCTGCGCAGATTGACCTCTACAGCGTGGATGGCGACGAGTACAAATTCCTCTGTATTGCCAAAGGGGGCGGCTCTGCCAACAAGACCTATCTCTATCAGGAGACCAAAGCGCTGCTGAGTCCCGGCAAGCTGAAAAATTACCTGGTGGATAAGATGCGCACCCTGGGCACGGCCGCCTGTCCGCCGTACCACATCGCATTTGTTATCGGTGGCACCTCAGCGGAAAGCACGCTGAAGACGGTTAAGCTCGCCTCGACCCACTACTACGATGGTCTGCCGACCGAAGGCAACGAACATGGTCAGGCATTCCGTGATGTGCAGCTGGAGCAGGAACTGCTGGAAGCCGCGCAGAAGCTGGGTCTGGGCGCACAGTTTGGCGGCAAATATTTTGCGCACGACATTCGCGTGATTCGCCTGCCGCGCCACGGTGCCTCCTGCCCCGTCGGCATGGGCGTCTCCTGCTCCGCTGACCGTAACATCAAGGCGAAGATCAACCGCGAAGGCATCTGGATTGAGAAACTGGAAGCCAACCCGGGCCGACTGATCCCGGAAGCGCTGCGTCAGCAGGGCGAAGGTGAAGTCTTACAGGTTGATCTGAACCGTCCGATGGAGCAGATTCTGGCGCAGCTCTCCGCCTACCCGGTCTCTACCCGTCTGTCTCTGACCGGTACCATTATTGTGGCGCGTGATATTGCGCACGCGAAGCTCAAAGAGCGTATCGATAACGGTGAAGGGTTGCCGCAGTACATTAAGGATCATCCGGTCTATTACGCTGGCCCGGCCAAAACGCCTGAAGGTTACGCCTCCGGTTCACTCGGCCCGACCACCGCCGGACGTATGGACTCCTACGTGGATCTGCTGCAGGCACACGGCGGCAGTAAGATCATGCTGGCAAAAGGCAACCGCAGCCAGCAGGTGACGAATGCCTGTCAGAAGCATGGCGGCTTCTATCTCGGCAGCATCGGCGGCCCGGCAGCGGTGCTGGCGCAGCAGAGTATTAAGAGTCTGGAGTGCGTGGAGTATCCGGAGCTGGGGATGGAAGCGATCTGGAAGATTGAAGTCGAGAACTTCCCGGCCTTTATCCTGGTCGATGATAAAGGTAACGACTTCTTTCAGCATATTGAGCGCGCGCACTGCGCGAAATGTGTGAAGTAAGAGATGCGTTAAGTTATGAAAAAGCCCCGGAATCGGGGCTTTTTTCTGCAATGATCCCTGAAGGCATGCTGGCTGTGGTAGCGAGCCTGCGCAGGGAACGGGGTCAAAACCCACATGCAGGCCAGTCTGACAGCAACACCTCAGGTCAGGGCACAGGGAGCCCGGTCAGAAGAGGAAAGCGTCCCGCGCCAGGGACGGCGCGGGCCGAGCGGTCATGGATGACAGCTTTTGCGTCTTTCCGATCTGACCGGGCTCTCTGTGCAGGCTCGATCCCTGAGCCAGCAGAGCCTTTTTTTCTTGCTTAACGTGCTACTGATAGTGGCATTAGCCACGCTGCAACCGCTGCAACGCCTCATCGATCGGGCTGTCGCCCTGAGTCAGCTCGATGATCTGATATTTTATGGCTGGCTGTTCGATCAGCCCGACCAGGGTTGCCGCCACATCTGCCCGCGGCACCACGCCATAGGGGATCGCCAGGTCGGCATGAATCCGTCCGCTGCCCGCTTCGTCAGTCAGCGTGCCAGGGCGCAGGATCACCCACTCCAGGCGGCTCGCCACCAGCTCAGCATCAGCCTGTCGTTTGACCCGCATGTAGTTCTCAAAACCCTCTGAAGGGGTTTTGCCGCGACCTGCATCGGGAAAGGCCGAAACCAGCATAAAGCGTGGAACAGCTGCCTGCCCTGCTGCCGCCACGGCCAGTGTCAGCCCCTCACCATCAATGGCATTGGTCAGCGCGATTCCGGCACCACCGGCCCCCGCCGTAAACACCACGACATCATGCTCAGCCATCAGCTGTGCCAGTTCCGCCACGCTCAGCTGCTGAAGGTCGCCTGACACAGCCGTTGCGCCTGCTGCCTGCAACGTCTCAGCCTGCTCCGGTTTGCGGTGAAGTGCCGTCACCCTGTGCCCCTTGCTGCTCAGCTGACGGGTCAGCTGCTGACCCACCTTGCCCGCAGCCCCGATAATGAAACATCTCGCCATGGGTTCTGAACCTCCACTGAATGATCAAATATGCCGGAAACAAAACAGGCGCCGGATAGGGCGCCTGCAGGTTTTTACTCAGGGATCACTTTTTCCGCTTTCAGCTTATCGAACAGCTGGGTGAAGGAGTCCAGCGTGCTGCGGTAGCCGGTAAAGCCCGCTTTGCGGCTCTTACTCATGTCGGTAAAGGCTTCCATCGGACGTCCCAGATCGGCATCGGTGTGCCACCAGGAGGCGAGTTTATTGATATCCGCCTCACGCAGCTGATGCTTCTCTGCAATCGCCTGCCATGCGCTGGCAGCCTCATCCATCCGCCCTTCCAGCGGCATCATCTGCGCCGGATAGTCCGCAGCCTCGATACCAAAGTATTCTGCCAGTTTCGGCCACATCCAGTTCCAGCGGAAGACATCGCCGTTTACGGCGTTAAAGTCCTGGTTAGCGGCATTAGGCGAGGTGGCGGCCCAGAGCAGCTGCTCAGCCAGCAGACCCGCATCGGTCATATCCGCCACACCGTTCCACTGCTCAGGCGAACCCGGGAAGATAAACGGCCAGCCCTTCTCTTTACACAGGGTGGCGTAAACGGCCAGCGTCTGCCCCATGTTCATCGCATTACCCACCGCGTAGCCGATGATGGTGTGCGGACGATGCACGCTCCAGCGATAGTCATACTTTTCAGCGCCCGCGAACAGTTCATCTTCCTGCGCGTAGTAGAAGTTATCAACCGGCTGACGGCCCTGCTCTTCGCGGAATGGCGTAACCGGCACCGCACCTTTACCGTAGGCTTCAAACGGGCCCAGATAGTGCTTCAGTCCGGTGACCAGCGCCACGTGAGAACCCTGCAGGCGATCGCCCAGTGCTTCGATCACGTTGCGCACCATGCCGCCGTTAACGCGAATATTCTCTTTTTCATTCTCCTGACGCGCCCAGACGCTGAAAAACAGCGCATCCGGTTTGACCGATTTCAGCGCGTCACGCACCGCATCGGCGTCGGTCAGATCGGCGGTCAGGCTGGTCGCGCCCGCTGGCACGGCACCGCGGCCGCGTGACAGGCCGCTTACCTGCCAGCCTTCCTGCTGTAATTTGTCTGCCAGTGCGCGACCGATTACGCCGCTGATGCCCACAATCAAAGCGTGCTTTTTCATTTGATTTCTCCTCAATTTGCGTAATGCTAAGCCTAATAGAGAATTCAGTTCTTATCTCTGTCATTTATTCACATCATTCTCAACCTGAGTTCACGAATCGATGCACGATCATCGCCTGAAAGACATCCTGCCGTTTGTTGCCAGCGTCGAATGCGGCAGTTTCACCGCGGCGGCCGAACGTTTGCATGTCACCGGCTCGGCGGTCAGTAAAAGCCTCAGCCGGCTGGAAACACGCTTAGGCTCGCGCCTGCTGGAACGCACGACGCGCAGCCTGCAGCTGACCGACGCGGGCAGCGCCTATTACCAGACCTGCCTGCGGGTGCTGGAGGATCTGGCCGAAGCAGAAGCGGTGCTGGCGGCGCAGCGCACCATTCCTTCCGGCCGCCTGCGGCTGGCCGTACCCACCACCTATGGCCGCCTTAATGTCATGCCGCTGCTGATGCCCTTTTGCCAGCAGCACCCCGAACTGGCGCTGAGTCTGAGTCTGTCCGATCGCTTTGTTGACCTGTTTGAAGAGGGGGTGGATGTGGCGGTACGGATTGGCGGGGCGCCTGACCTGCCTGCCTCTCTGGGCTGGCGCAATATGGGTCGCGAGAAGATGCAATTCTGTGCGTCACCCGCTTATCTGGCACGTGAGGGACGCCCGGAAGATGAGGCGGCGCTGCTGAATCACCCCGCCATCCTTTATGAGCGGGTAGATGGCAGCACCAAACCCTGGCTGTTTACTACTCAGGATGGGCAGGCGCACTGGCGGGAGGTGCCCTGGCGGCTGGCTGTCGGGGACGTTGATGCGCAGTTGCAGGCGGTTATCGCCGGGCTGGGTGTGGCACAGATGCCATCCTGGCTGATCCAGCGCGCCGTGGACGCGGGTGAACTCGACATTATTCTGCCGGAACTGCAGCCTGACGGGCTGACGCTGAGCGTGGTATGGCCACGGCGCAAACAGTTTCTGCCCAAAGTGGACGCGCTGCTGTCGGCGCTTAATGAACTGACCATCCGCTAATCTCTCTTCGTGCGCCAGGCGCGCCACGCTGCCAGCGTCGTGTCATAGCGAGGCCGGAACCCTGCGTCCGGCCTGCCGGGAGGATTACGGCGCCGTGATCACGATGGCCACACGGCGGTTCTGCGCCCGCCCCTGAGGAGTGCTGTTGCTGGCCACCGGGGCGCTCATGCCTAACCCGCGAGTGATGATATTCTCAGGGGGGATCGCCGCGCCCTGCGCCCACTGCGCCGCAACCGCGTTTGCCCTTTTCAGTGACAGCTGCTGGTTGTAATCCGGTTTTCCATAGTTGTCGGTGTGCCCGTCAATGCGCACATGCGCAATACCGGTCGAGGCCAGGTTTCTCGCCATCGTCTGAATGGTCGTTTTGCTGGCAGGGGTCAGTTCGGATTCGTTGATACCAAACAGGATTTTATCGGACAGGCCCAATCCCCAGCCCTCCATGTTCTGCGTAAAGCCGGCGCTTTTCATCGCAGCGATCTGCGCCTCACTGAAGCGCGAAGTCGACTGACAGCCCGCCAGCGCCATCACAAGTAATACCAGGGAAAATTTCATTCTCATCTTTTCGCCTTACCTGCTCGTTTATTCCTGTACATGTTCATATCGGCACGTTCGAGAATGGCCGCGACCGTGTCACCCTGCTGTGACCAGGCATAGCCAACGGTCACCGAGGTCGTTATCTGCGTATCCCCGGCAAGCGTGATCGCCTGCGTGATAACCTCATGAATGCACTGCACCAGACGCTGAAGCTCCTCCTCACTGACGCGACTGCTCACCAGCATGGCAAACTCATCGCCCCCTAAGCGGGCAACCAGATCCTGATCGGCCGCCAGAGACAGGAGGCGTGAGCCTATCGCTTTTAAAACGTCATCGCCTGCGGCATGACCCCAGCTGTCGTTGATGCTCTTGAAACGGTCGCCATCCAGAAACAGCAGAGCAAAGCGCCCCTTCTCCTGCTGTCGATCCAGAAGCCGGGCGAGATGCGCCGTAAAGGCGCTGCGATTGGCCAGCCCGGTCAGCGGATCTTCCAGCGCCTTGGCCGCCAGCGAGCGATTGTCACGGATCAGCGAAGCCTTCAGCGACTGCATCTCCTTCAGCAGCGAATTGAGATCATCGGAGAACAGCTGAAACTCACTCGTCGGGCTGCCGGGTATGCGCAGGGAAAAATCGCCCGAATGAATCACATAGTGAATGGAACTGGTAATGTTGCGCAGCGTCGCGACGATACCCCGATGCAGGAAGGCGCTCAGCATCAGCGAGACAATCAGCACACACAGCATTCCGCTGGTCAGGATCAGGAAGGAGTAGCGAATAAATCGCATCGCGCCGGTCACGGTCCCTTCCAGCGTCAGTGTGCCGACCGTGACGTCAGCGTGATTGATGGCGACATTAAGCGGTTTGCTATACATCCACTCGCGTAACCAGCGTGAATACCAGCCCGTCGGTTCCTGCTGCGCATGCCAGCGGACCAGTTCAATATTATCCCGGGTGACGAGCTTTGCAGAGGCATAAAGGCCCTGCTCACCGAGCTGTTCAATTTTATTACGCGCATCGTAACTGTCGGCAAAAACGGTCGCGGCGGTCAGCGTCGTGCTGAGCGTGGAGCCGATCAGTTCAAGATTACATTTCTCATAATTTTTAATGAAGAGCAGCGAAGTCGAGGAGAGCAGCAGCCAGCACAACAGTAATATTACCGCCGCATTGATGGTGCTTATTTTCTGCAGCTTATTACGTATTGATGATTTGTCGTTTCTTACTTTATCGAATTTCATATTATTCGACTCTCTGGCGGGAGAGCAAAAGCACATCCGGACTCACCCTGACGCCACTTCTGGCAAGCGAGTCAAGATTAACGGAAAAAAGCGTTCGGTCCGGTTGAAATATCAGGCAAAAAGCGGCCCCCACGGTGCACTCCGGGCTGCTCTCTGCAAGGGTAAGCACCGCTCTGCCCTGTAGCTGCTGGATAGTTTTTGCCTGCTGCTGCGAGTTTTCCGCGCCAAAATAGAGTGCATCGCACCGGTGCGTCGCAAGCTGGCTGACAGTCGCTATATAGACAACGGTAAAGGTTGCAGCAGGCGAAGTGATATTTTCCGGCAGGGAGAGATGCCGTGCCGATGAAAAGACACATAACTGGGGCGGACTGTTCAGGCCGGGCCAGTGGCTGAAGCTGATAATTCCGCTGACGATACGATTGGCTTTGCCATCCCGTATTTCGCCATAAGCCAGATGAGGAATGAGCAGCAGCAGAATAATGAGTGTCAGGACGCTTCTGCAGACAGGGCGCAGGGAATGCAGCAAACAGGCATTCAGATAAAAAGGATATTTTACGGTCATACTGCGTTCCCGGAAATAGATCGCTCGGCAGGACGCCTGAATAAGCGCCGGAATATTAACACAGCGTTAATAAGAATTGTACCGGATGAATAATTAAACGGGGTGGTGGAAAACTATATTGTCTTTCTGTCACCGGGATTGTGACGCGATGCTGACCGGAAGACGGACATCGCGCCAGACGTCAGACATAGCCCATCATTTTCAGCAGCGACTGCACCTGGTTCATCGCTTCACTGCGGTGAGAAACGCCCAGCTTCTGATAGAGATTGCGGATATGGGTCTTGATGGTGGTGGAGGCCACAGCCAGCTCCCCGGCAATCTGATCGTTGCTGTAGCCCGAATAGATAAGCCCCAGCACCTGCCATTCACGCTGTGTCAGCGGGCTGGTGCGGATCAGCTCCGGCACGTCAGGATGGTTGAGCAACCGGCTGACAAAAACCTCATCGAAATGGGCAAACTTGTGACGGTGATATTTATTGATCTCCAGCAGAATGCGGCGGGCGCGATGGCTGTCCAGCTCATTCAGGGTATTCAGCTGAATCAACTGCCGCAGCTGTTGCGCCATCATCTCGCCTTCAATCACAAAGTGACTGATAAAACCGGTACTGCGCGCCAGTTTCAGCGCCTCGATCAGCACACGCTGCGCCTCCGCTTTGCGTTCAGTCTGCCAGTAGATCTGATTCAGCAGCAGCAGGTTGCGGTTCAGATCGCTCATCAGGCGCAGGGCCCGGGCATTCTCGTTCAGCTCTTCCAGCACCACTTCCGCCTGGCTGACATCGCCCAGCAGGATCTGCGCACGGGCGATGTTGCGCCACTGCCCCTGCAGAAAATGGTTGTTGGCAAAGGCAGGTTTTGGCGTCTGGCGCATCCAGTCGCGTGCGTTCTGACTGTCGCCGGTCATCTGCCAGTAGATCACCCGGACCTTATCGGCATTGGCAATCCAGTCGCTGTGCCAGTTGCCATTGTTCAGCAGGTTTTCCAGCCGGTTCAGGTAGCTGCGGGCATTATCCAGATTGCCCCGCGCCAGCGAGCACTGCACCAGCAGGCCCAGACACTGGATCTGCTGCTGCGGCTGAAAACCGTTCAGTACGCTGATGCCGTCGCGGGCGGCCTGTTCCGCCTCTTCCAGCCGTCCCCAGGCCCACAGCAACTGAGCGCGAATGCGCAGCAAAAACTCATGCAGCGGGAACTGCGCCAGATGCTGCTCTTCCACCAGCACAAAGGCGCGACTCTGGATTTCGTAGGCTGCCTGCAAAAAGCCCTGCGCAAACAGAATTTCGCTCTGCTGTATCAGGCTCCAGAGGGCGTAGTGCCACACCTCATCGCGGCGCGCCAGCTGCTCGGTCTGACGCATCAGCTTGAGGGAATCCTCCAGCTCGCCTTTGCAATGCATCACTTCGCCATGCACCGACATCGCCACAATACGGCTGTAGTGACGATTGCCGGGCAGCGTGTCGAGCGCCACTTTTGCCAGTCGCTCCGCTTCGTCGATGTTGCCGTCGTTAATCGCTACCTGAGCGCGTAATGCATTAAATTCGCCGCGCAGCGCCGCGTCAATCTCGCAGCGACTGGCCTGTTCAAAGCGTGCCAGCAGGCTGTCCACCTCGGAAAAGCGGTGCTGAGTCTGCATCAGCCAGGCCTGCAGCAGCACCAGCATCGGGTTCTCCAGCATCATCTCCCACGGCAGCGCCCTGAGGGAGTTCTCCAGCAGCGGCAGCTCACTCTGGTTGAACAGTGTCCAGGCGTGCTCCAGCAGCACGTCGCGCAGCATGCTGGCGTCGCCGGACGCCAGCGCATGATGAATCGCCTCGCCAGGGAAACCCTGCGCCATCCAGCTCTCAGCCGCCGCCCGGTGCAGCGCGGGCAGCTCCGCCGCCAGCTCCCACTGACAGCGCTGCCGCAGGAAATTACCGAACAGCGGGTGGTAACTGAACCAGCAGCCGGAATCATCCATGCGCTGCAGGAACAGCCCCTGACGCTCGATCTCTTCAAGCCGCATCTGGCCGTTCTCTTCGCAGGTAACCCGGGCGATGAGTTCATCATTCATGGAGCGCAGCAGCGCGGTTTTCAGCAGGAAATGGCGGGTGGGGAGATCGACATGATCCAGGACCTCCTCCACCAGATAGTCAGAGAGGTGGCTGGCATTGATGCCGGAGAGACGACGGGCCGAATGCTGAGCCGAACTGGCTCCCTGCCGCGCCGACAGCACAATCAGCTGCAGCGCGGTCGCCCAGCCCGCCACATCGTCACATAACCGGCTGCTCTCTTCGCTCTCCAGCGGGGCCGCCAGACGACAGTCGAAGAATTGCCGCGCCTCCTGATGGGTAAACGCCAGCTGCTGACTGCCCAGTTCAATCAGTTGCTCGCGCACCCGGAGGTTGGCAATACCCAGCTGGGGCAGATTGCGCGACATCAGGATCAGCGTCAGATTTTCAGGCTGGTGACGCAGGAAAAAACGCATCGCATCGTGGATCACCGGATTGGTGATGAGGTGGTAATCATCGACGATCAGCCACAGCGGCTGCTGCCACTCCACCAGCTCGATAAACAGCTGTGAAAACAGGGCGTTAAGATTGACATACTGCCGCTTCTGCGCCAGCTGTTCGCTGCGCGGACAGCCACCGTGGGTGGCCTGCTGCAGGGCCGCAATCAGGTAATCGGCAAAACGCTCCGGCTGGTTGTCGCCCTCATCCAGAGAGACCCAGCCCAGATCGCTTTTCCCCGCCGCCCACTGTGACACCAGCGTGGTTTTGCCGTAGCCCGCCGGACTGGTGACCAGCACCAGACGATAGTTTCCGGCTGCGGTGAGCTTTTGCAGCAGGCGCTCACGGATGACGGTGCCATCAAGACGCACCGGGCGGCTGAGTTTAGCGGGTATTAACATGGGCGCGCGTATCTCCGTTTGTCGAGCGCAGCATTATTTTACGCTTCGTAATTATTCCTTACACAGGTTCAGCATTTCGTCAGATGAATGCAAGCAAACCCATTAATTAAACTTTACAAAAGTGTGCGCTATCACACTCCTGAACCGATTTCGGATTAGCCTCATCCTCTCCACCCTCCCTATCCTCCTGCGCTAATTCTGTTCAGGAGGAGGAGCGCCAGCTTTCGCGCGGGCACACTGTCGCCATATTGACCCCTTTTTCTGTTTTTCCAGGAGATGAACCATGACGACACAGCCCGGATTTAACCCGATTCAGTTCAACGCCGCCCTGACCCGTCAGTGGCAGCGTTTTGGCCTGCGCGAAGCGCAGGAGATGACCCCGTCACAGTGGTGGCAGGCGCTCAGCGGTGCGCTGGCGGATATGCTGGCCGCACAGCCAGGCGCCCCGGCACCCGCAACACAGCGCCACGTTAACTATCTGTCGATGGAGTTTCTGATTGGCCGTCTGACCGGTAACAACCTGCTGAATCTGGGCTGGTATGACGCGGTCAATGACGCGCTCTCTGCGTGGCATATTTCGCTGACTGACGTGCTGGAAAATGAGACCGATCCGGCGCTGGGCAACGGCGGACTGGGGCGGCTGGCCGCCTGTTTTCTCGACTCTATGGCCAGTGTGGGCCAGCCTGCAACCGGCTATGGCCTCAACTATCAATATGGCCTGTTCCGCCAGCGCTTCGAACAGGGGGCGCAGCACGAAACGCCGGATGAGTGGCAGCGCGATCGTTACCCTTGGTTCAATCATAACGCGGCGCTTAACGTTCGGGTCGGACTCGGCGGCAAAGTGGTCACCACAGAGGGGCAGCCTCAGTGGCAACCGGCGTTTGAACTGGTGGGTGAGGCCTGGGATTTGGCGGTCGTTGGCTACCGGAATGGCATCACCCAGCCGCTGCGTTTGTGGCAGGCGAAACACGCTGAGCCGTTTAACCTCAATCGCTTCAACGACGGCGACTTTCTGCGCGCAGAGCAGCAGGGCATCGACGCTGAAAAACTGACGAAGGTGCTCTATCCCAATGACAATCATCAGAACGGTAAAAAACTGCGTCTGATGCAGCAATATTTTCAGTGCGCCTGTGCGCTGGCGGACATTCTGCGCCGCCATCATCTGGCCGGACGGTCGATTGAAACCCTGCCCGATCATGAAGTCATTCAGCTGAATGACACCCACCCTACGCTGGCGATCCCGGAGCTGATGCGTCTGCTGCTGGATGAGCACCAGCTGAGCTGGGATCAGGCCTGGCAGATTACCCGCCACACCTTTGCTTACACCAACCACACGCTGATGCCGGAAGCGCTGGAGTGCTGGGATGTCCGGCTGGTACGCAGCCTGCTGCCGCGCCATATGATGATCATTAACACGCTCAACGCCCGGCTGAAAGCCGTGGTCTCAGCACGCTGGCCGGAGGATGAGGCGAAATGGGCGAAGCTGGCGCTGGTCCACAATAATCAGCTGCGGATGGCGAACCTCTGCGTCACCAGTGGTTTTGCGGTAAACGGGGTGGCCGCGCTGCATTCGAAACTGGTGGTGCAGGATCTCTTCCCGGAGTATCACCAGCTCTGGCCGGAGAAATTTCACAACGTGACCAATGGCATTACCCCGCGTCGCTGGATCAATCAGTGCAACCCGGCGCTGAGTGCCCTGATCACCCGAACCCTGAACACGCCATGGCTGAACGATCTGGATGCGCTGCAGGGGCTGGAAGCCTTTGCGGATGACGCCGCGTTCCGCGCCGAATACCACGCCATCAAGCAGCAGAACAAACAGGCGCTGGTCGGCTGGGTCAAAAACCGCACCGGCATTACGATCGATCCCACGGCGCTGTTCGACGTGCAGATTAAGCGCCTGCATGAGTACAAACGCCAGCATCTGAGCCTGCTGCATATCATCGCGCTGTGGCAGACGCTGGTGATCGATCCGCAGGCGAATCGTGTGCCGCGCGTGGTGCTGTTTGGCGCCAAAGCCGCGCCGGGTTACGCCCTGGCGAAGAACATCATCTATGCCATCAATAAAGTGGCTGAGGTGATCAATCATGATCCCCGCATCGGCAACCGTCTGAAGGTGGTTTTTATCCCCGACTACAACGTCTCCGTCGCGGAACGGCTGATCCCGGCCGCCGATCTCTCCGAGCAGATCTCGACTGCCGGCAAAGAGGCTTCCGGCACCGGTAACATGAAACTGGCGCTGAACGGTGCCCTGACCATCGGCACCCTCGACGGCGCAAACGTTGAGATCGCTGAACAGGTTGGCAGTGACAACATCTTTATCTTTGGTCATACCGTTGAACAGGTCGTGGCGTTAAAAGCTGGCGGATATGATCCCGCTCTGTGGCGTAAAAAAGATCCGCAGCTTAACCAGGTACTGCAGGCGCTGGAGGATGGCACCTTCAGCCAGGGCGATCGTCACGCCTTTGACGCAATGCTGCACAGTCTTGGCCCGGAGGGTGGCGACCCCTATCTGGTGCTGGCCGACTTCCAGCCCTACCTGGAGGCTCAGGCGCAGGTGGAAGCGCTCTGGAGCGATCAGGACGCCTGGACCCGTGCCACTATCCTGAATACCGCGCGCTGCGGGATGTTCAGCGCCGACCGCGCTATCCGCGATTACCAGCAGCGCATCTGGCAAGCGAAACGCTGAGGAACGCCATGAAAACGAATCCGGTTAAGGATGATTTTTCCGTGGCGGGTATCGCTGCAGAATATATTAACGCCCACGGCAGGCCGCAGGCGATCCCGGCCCTGACCCGCCAGCGTCTGCTGGCGGTCATGCAGCCACCGCGTCAGCAGTGCACGCCGCTGCCGCCGGTGGTGATCTTTCGCAGCGGCGATCTGCTGAGCCTCTCCCCTCAACTGACGCAGGATGCGCAGTGGCAACTCACCCGTGAGGCGGGAGAAGTCACTTCGGGTCGCTGTCATCCCGCTCAGCCGCTGCATCTGCCGCCGCTGCCGGAAGGCTACCATCAGCTGACGCTGCAGCAGGGTGCCCGGCAGTGGTCGTGCCGGATCATCATTGCTCCGCCCCGCTGCTATGAGCCGCCAGCGTTGCAGGCGGGGGAATCGCTGTGGGGAGCCTGTGTGCAGCTCTATACATTACGTTCGGCAGAGAACTGGGGCGTTGGCGACTTTGGCGATCTGCGCCGGATGCTGCCCGCTGTCGCGGCACGCGGCGGCGCGTTTATCGGGCTGAATCCCATTCACGCGCTGTTTCCCTCCAGCCCGGAGAGTGCCAGTCCCTACAGCCCCTCCTCCCGGCGCTGGCTCAATGTCCTCTATATCGATGTGAATGCGGTCAGTGACTTCCGGCAGAGCAGCGCCGCCCAGGCCTGGTGGCAGCAGCCGGAGACACAGCAGGCGCTGACGCAGGCGCGCGCCGCGGAGTGGGTCGACTATGCGGCGGTCACCCGCCTGAAAATCACGGCGCTGAGCCTGGCATGGCCGCAGTTCAGCCGGCGTGAGGCCAGCGATCCTGAGGTGCAGGCATTCCACGCCTTTATCAAAGAGGGTGGCGTCAGTCTGCAGCATCAGGCGCTGTTTGATGCCCTGCACGCCGATCAGATTGCGCAGGATAGCCAGCGCTGGGGCTGGCCGGTGTGGCCGGAGGCGTTGCAGGACCCTGCCAGCCCGGCGGTGAAAACCTTTCTGCAGCAGCATGCCGATCAGGTGCGTTTCTGGCTCTGGCTGCAGTGGCTGGCCGCGCAGCAGTTTGCTGACTGCTGGCACGGCTGCCAGCAGCAGGCAATGCCCATCGGCCTCTACCGCGATCTGGCGGTCGGGGTGGCCAAAGGAGGGGCCGAGACGTGGAGCGATCGCGACCTCTACTGCATGGAGGCCAGTATCGGAGCCCCGCCCGATATCCTCGGCCCGCGCGGTCAGGACTGGGGACTGCCGCCGATGGACCCGCAGGTCATGCAGCAGCGCGCCTGGGAGCCGTGGATTGCCCTGCTGCGCGCGAATATGCGCCACTGCGGCGCACTGCGCATCGATCACGTGATGGCGCTGATGCGACTCTGGTGGATACCGGCCGGGGAACCGGCGATGCACGGAGCCTATGTTCACTATCCCATCGACGATCTGCTGGCGATTCTGGCGCTGGAGAGCCAGCGACATCGCTGCATGGTGATTGGGGAAGATCTCGGCACGGTGCCGGAGGCGATTGTCGATAAGCTGCGGGATGGCGGTGTTTACTCCTATAAAGTGCTCTGGTTTGAACAGACCTCCCCGTCGGGATTCCGTCCACCCGCCGCCTGGCCGCGGCAGGCGATGGCCGTCGCGACCACCCATGATCTCCCGACGCTGCGCGGCTGGTGGCAAAGCGACGATCTGACCACGGGTGCCCGGCTGGGCCTCTACCCGGACAAGGTGGTGCTGGCCGGGCTGTATCAGGATCGGCTACGGGCAAAGCAGGCGCTGCTGAACAGCCTGCATCAGGTGGGCGCCCTGCCGAAACGGGCCGGACGGTATGCCGGACGTACCGGGATGAGCAAGGCGCTGAACCGGGCGATGCAGCGCTATCTGGCGGACAGTCACAGCGCCCTGCTGGGTCTGCAACCGGAGGACTGGCTGGATATGGCTACGCCGGTCAATATCCCCGGCACCAGCGATGAATACCCGAACTGGCGACGCAAGCTGAGCGTCACGCTGGAGGCGCTGTTCAGTGATGCGGAAATCCGTGCACTGTTGCGGGATCTGACGGCGCGACGGAAGCGGATCTGATTCCCTGCTCTGAAGCACACCTCAGGTAATGCAATTGCATTGCGAAATGCAATTGCATTATAGTGTCTTATCCATCCGGTCATTCTTTCCCTGTAATGAAAGAGATGGAAATGAAGAGGAGTCAAACGATGGCTATTCAAACACAAGACGCGGACGTATCACTGTACGCTGAGTCCCGGCTCACTGAACGCAGCCAGACCACCATCCCGGCAGCAATTCGCGATGCTTTGCATCTCAAGCCCGGTGAATACATCCGATATAGCCTGCTTCCAGGCGGCAAAGTCATTATGTCCCGCCAGGAGGATGAACAGGAGGATCCGGTTGTATCGAATTTTCTGAATTTCCTTGAGAATGACATGAAGAAAAACCCACAGCACATTCATGCCGTACCCGTGGCCGTCTGGGAAAGTATTAAAACATTGACTGCTGGAGTTGAGGTCGATTTAGACGCGCCGCTTACCGATGATTAACCTGATTAATACGGCGGTAACACATGGAAGATTTGGAAATAAATGGCTGGAAAATCTGCTTTCACGCATGTTTTTTGAATCAGATACAAGAACTCGTTCAAAAGGTCTCAGCGCTCAGGGCTGCAAAACCTGATGAATTTATGCGCAGGAAGGAAGCTAAGCTTCTGCGTGCGATTGAACGCGTGATTGAAGAATGCATCGCGTCTAATCCTCTCAACGCTCAGTATCGTCAGGGTGATACGTTAGGTGATGAGTTCAGACACTGGTTCCGCGTAAAGTTTTTGCAGCAATTTCGCCTGTTTTATCGCTGCAGTGCTGAGCATAAAATAATCGTCATTGGCTGGGTGAATGATTTTGATTCACTTCGCGCTTACGGCTCTAAATCGGACGCCTATAATGTGTTCGCTAAAATGTTAAAAGCGGGCAATCCCCCTGACGACTGGGAACAACTTCTCAGAGAGGCTAAAGCCGCTACCTCCGCCTCAGATCTTTCAGATCTCTTCAGACAGTCACTTTCAGACTGAGCACCAACGCTTGCCAGCCAACCATGAAGTCCGCTGCCTGATCCCTTCACCTGGATACTTTTACACGAAAAAAAGGTGCGCCGGAGCGCACCAGATGGGACAACATCCCTGGTGTCGGGGCAGTTTCACCCCTTGCCTTTAACACCACGGATAAAGGTTTGCCGGGCAGAGGTGGAGCCCAGCCGTTCAGCTTCATCCAGCAGCTTCAGCGCTTTGTCGATATTGCCGCTGTTAATCGCCTGAGTGATCTGCTGATTAAAGTAGCGCTCAGTGTCACTCATGATCGGTTCTGCCGCTGTTTTCGTCGCTGGCAAAGGCGCGGCCGTGGCGGCAGGGGTTGAACGATAAGCGGGCGCAGGCGCGGTGTTACCGACGGTGACCGGGCCGGGACCGGACGATCCAAACAGCGGCCCGACCAGAATGGAGGAGCCGGAACTGGTCTGCATTTTCAGTTTAAGGGTGCCCTCCCGGCTGTGGCTGGCGATAGGGTCGGGGATGTCCGGCACAGCATGGCCGGTGCCCTGCGCGTAGGCTTTAGCCGGATCGAGCAGGGTGGTGGTCTGGGTCAGATCGCTGTCGGTGGTGAACACCAGCAGGTAAATTTTTTGCTGGCCCAGCGCCGGGGTCAGTTTCATCACCCCTTCCAGCCGGTCTGCCGCCATCACGCCTGGCTTCTGGTAGGTAAAGTAGCGGCTGGGGAACCAGGCGGCGGGCCGCAGAGTTTCATCCAGTACCAGCACGTTAGGCGCAAAAACCTGCCCGTTGGCCACTTCACTGCTCAGCGTCAGCGTCAGTTCGCCGATATTCGCTGGCAGGCTGTAGGCCGCCACCGGTCCGGCAATGTGCGGCGCGTTGAGCGTCTGCCCGCTGCTGGCGAGTTTTGTCGTCTGGGTCTGTGAGGCGGCCAGCGGCTGCCAGCTCAGGTGTTGCAGGGTTTCAGCAGGGACAACCGGGGCGGAGGTGAGATCCTGCGGCACCAGGTTGACGTCCGCCCAGGCGGGCAGGCTCTGTCCGGCCAGTAATGTTGCACTCAGGCAGAGTGCGGTCAGCGTCTTTTTCATTTTCATTATGCGTACCTTATTACAGGTCGCGGCATGCACCAGGCAATGGCACACCGCGACCAGAGAGATTCATCAGGCGTGCAGGCACGCCCGTCAGAAACGGTGCGGGTTTACCACCAGATTTCCATCTGCGCGCCGAAGGTAAATTCGTCGTTATTACCGCGGCTGTTGGTCAGGATGCCGTTGCCGGTAGAGTCAGCCGAGGCGAAGGTGGTGAGATCGCCGGCGCTGTCTTTGTTGTAGCCCCACTTCTCATCCCATTTGGCGTAGGTAGCGAACAGACGCAGCGCCGGACGTGACCAGATGCTGTCACCCGCCTGCCACTGCTGTGCCAGCGTCACTTTGTACTGACCGTTGCGCTCGCTGGCCTGCTGTGACTTCACATTGTCATAGCCCAGTTCCAGCAACGTACTCATGATCGGCGTCCATTTGTACATCGGACGCACGCCGACGGTGTACCACTCGGTGCCGCGGTCGTTATCCAGATCGATGTTCTGATACATGGCGACGTACATCAGGTCCCAGCGTTCTGCCAGCGAGATCGCCCCGTGGTCGAGGATACGGTACATGTCCCCGTTGTTATTGAGACTGGTGCCCTGCGGCACCCCTTTGCCCTGCGAGGTCATCGCGTCGGTGGCGTACTGCAGTACAAACTTGTTGTAGCCCTTGAGCATGCTCTGGGTATGTTCGGCGGTGAACATCCAGCCATCTTTTGAGGCGCCATCTTCCAGCCGATAGTCGTCACGGGCATTGGCACGACCGTAATCGACCCCCAGCTCCAGCACGCCATCCGGGTTGGTTTCCAGGCCCGCCAGGCGCACATCAAACACGTCATTCGCGGTGCTGGTGGCGAAGTCACGGATACGATCGCTGGAGAAGGTGTAAGAACCGCCCGCTTCCGAGGAGCGGGTTGCCGCGAAGGAGAGCTTACCGAAGCCGAGATCGACATCTTCCAGACCGGCACCCGGTCCGGAGATATCCCAGTAGTAGAAGTCGATCATATGAACGTCATGACGCTGATAGAAACGCTTACCGGCCCAGAGGGTCGATCCTGGCAGCGCATCGATCAGGTTTTTCCCTTTTACGTTGGCTTCACGGAATGCCGGTGAGGTGGCTTCCCAGTCGTTCTGCTGGGCTACGGAGTAAGCCACGTTGGTGTCGAAATAGAAGCTTTTGTCGCCCTCTTTCCACACTTCCTGGCCTAATTTCAGTTCGGCGTAGGTTTCACATTCGTTACCCAGACGGTATTTACTTTGAGCACCGGTGGCCTGAAAACATTGCTGTTCACCACCGCTGCCTGTCCAGCCGATGCCGGAACGGGCATAGCCGGTGAAATCGACCGCCATCGTCGGGGCGGAGAGCGTGCCCACCGCGACGGCAACGGCAAGGGGAAGTTTGCGCAGAGTTAACATTTTCTATCTCCTGAGGTCATGGCTTTTATTGTTTTGGCAGGGCTACACACCCGGCTCCTGGTACAGCCTGCGGCACGCGCTCCCGTCCTCGCGGAACAGGTGACAACGCTCGGGCGGCAGGCCAATCGCCAGGATCGCGCCCTCTTTTACCAGCACGACGTCCTCCTGGCGGTAGACCAGGTTCTGACGGATTGCGGGAATCTCGATGTGGATCTGTGTTTCATGCCCCAGCTGTTCCACCACCTGCACTTCCCCTTCAAGGGTGACGTCGGCGATATCGCTGGAGAGCAGATGTTCCGGGCGAATGCCCAGTGACATATTGCTGCCGACCAGTACGCCGGCGCTGTCAACCGGCAGCCAGACCAGCTGCTGATTCGGCAGACGGACCTGAACCTGATCGAGGGCGGTGGCGGTCACTTTGACCGGCAGGAAATTCATTTTGGGTGAGCCGATAAATCCGGCGACAAAGCGGTTGGCGGGATAGTGATAGAGCTCCAGCGGCTTGCCGACCTGCGCGATGCGCCCGGCATCGAGCACCACAATTTTGTCAGCCAGCGTCATCGCTTCGATCTGATCGTGGGTCACGTAAATCATGGTGCGCTTCAGGCGCTTATGCAGACGAGAGATCTCAATGCGCATCTGAACGCGCAGGGCTGCGTCGAGGTTGGACAGCGGTTCATCCAGCAGGAAGACGCGCGGTTCCGCCACCAGCGTGCGGCCGATGGCGACGCGCTGACGCTGCCCCCCTGAGAGGGCTTTTGGCCGGCGATCAAGCAGGTGCGCCAGCTGCAGAATTTCGGCCACCTGATTGACCCGCTGATGGATTTCAGCCTTTTTTACCCCGGCCAGTTTCAGGCCAAAAGACATGTTTTCCGCTACGGACAGGTGCGGATAGAGCGCATAAGACTGAAACACCATGCCGATGCCGCGCTCGGCAGGCGGCACCTCATTCATGCGCCGGTCGCCAATGAGCAGCTCGCCGCTGGTGATGGTTTCCAGTCCGGCAATCATGCGCAGCAGCGTCGATTTGCCACAGCCCGACGGGCCGACGAAAACAACAAATTCCCCTTCACGAATGGTGAGATCGATCTCTTTCGATACCACCGTTTCGCCCCAGGCTTTTGTGACATTGCGTAGCACAACGCTCGCCATGATCCCTTCCCTCTTAGCTGCACATTCGTGTCTGCTCAGCGGCAGACGGGTTCCGGGGCTCACTATGCGAGAGGAAACCGGCGGTCACATCCTCCACTGCAGCGCAATCCACTGGGGGAGGAGACGGGAGGAGGAGAAACCGCGGCGGACGAGGCAGCCAGCGCGCCGCCGCGGTTTTTTGTGATCGTTCACGCAGACCTGCACGATTTTTTGCCGCGCCATCTCCCGCTCCGGACGCTTTTTGCCAGCGCGATCACAGTGATGGGCGGCGGGGCGTAGAGCAGAGGAGGATGAGATGCCGGTGTGGATACGCACAATGATGCCGACAGAGTCTTCACCACTTCCGCTAACAGGATGAATTTATGACGATGAAAACCGGAGCAAGAATTCTGGCCCTCTCGGCCCTCTCTGCCGTGCTCTTTTCGGCCAGCGCGATGGCAAAGATTGAGGAAGGTAAACTGGTCATCTGGATCAACGGTGACAAGGGCTATAACGGTCTTGCTGAAGTGGGTAAGAAATTCGAGCAGGAGACCGGTATCAAAGTCACCGTTGAACATCCTGACAAAATGGAAGAGAAGTATCCGCAGGTGGCGGCGACGGGCGATGGTCCGGACATTATCTTCTGGGCGCACGACCGGTTTGGCGGCTATGCGCAGTCGGGCCTGCTGGCGGAAATCAGCCCGGACGCCAGCTTCCAGCAGAAGATTTTCCCCTTCACCTGGGATGCGGTTCGCTTTGACGGCAAGCTGATTGGCTACCCGATCTCGGTCGAGTCACTCTCGCTGATCTACAACAAAAAGCTGCTGCCTAATCCGCCAAAAACCTGGGAAGAGATGGCCGGTCTCGATAAGCAACTGCGCGCTAAGGGCAAAAGCGCCATTATGTTCAACCTGCAGGAACCCTACTTTACCTGGCCACTGCTGGCCGCTGGCGGAGCTTACGCCTTTAAGCTGACCGACGGGCGCTATGACGTGAAGGATGTCGGCGTGGATAACGCGGGCGCGAAAGCCGGGATGCAGTTCCTGGTCGATCAGGTCAAAGCTAAAACCCTGAATGCGGATACCGATTATTCAATTGCCGAGGCGGCCTTTAACAAAGGGGAAACCGCGATGACGATCAACGGCCCCTGGGCATGGAGCAACATCGACAAGAGCGGGATCGACTATGGCGTGACCACGCTGCCAACGCTGAACGGTAAACCCTCTAAGGCGTTTGTTGGTGTGCTGAGCGCCGGGATCAACGCCGCCAGTCCGAATAAAGAGCTGGCGAAGGAGTTCCTGGAGAACTACCTGCTGACCGATGCCGGCCTGGATGCGGTCAATAAAGATAAGCCGCTGGGCGCGGTGGCGCTGAAATCGTTCCAGCAGACGCTGGAAAAAGATTCCCGTATCGCTGCCACCATGACCAACGCCCGTCAGGGTGACATCATGCCGAATATCCCGCAGATGGCCGCATTCTGGTACGCGATGCGCACCGCCACGCTGAATGCCCTGGGCGGTCGTCAGAGCGTTGACGCCGCACTGAAAGATGCCCAGGCGCGTCTGAAGAAATAATTTTTCCCTGCCGCCGGGGCAACCCGGCCTGAGTGACCGTTAAGGAAAACCGCATCATGTCAGGAAAACCGAAAACGCACAGTCTGCTGTTAAAGGGCGTTCTCATCGGAATGGGCTGTCTGCTGGTCGGCTATCTGCTGGTGCTGATGTACGCGCAGGGCGAATATCTGTTTGCGCTGCTGACGCTGATCCTCAGTGCCACCGGGCTGTGGATTTACGCCAACCGTCGCGCCTATGCGTGGCGTTATGTCTATCCCGGCGTGGCCGGGATGGCGCTGTTTGTCCTGTTCCCCCTCGCCTGCACCGTGGCCATTGCGTTCACCAACTACAGCAGCACCAATCAGCTGACCTTTGAGCGCGCGCAACAGGTACTGCTGAGCCGCACCTTCCAGTCGGGGGACGCCGTCAGTTTCGCACTCTTCCCGGCTGGCGACCGCTGGCAGCTGGTGCTGAACGATGGCAAAGCAGACTTTGTCTCGCCGCCGTTTCAGTTTGGCGCTGAACAGACGCTGAAAATGGCCCCCGCGACGCCGCCAGCGGGTGAGCGGGCGACCCTGAGGGTCATCACCACCCATCGCCAGGCGCTGAGCCAGATCCATGCTGAGCTGCCGGATGGCCGTCAGCTGCGGATGAGTTCGCTGCGCCAGTTCTCCGGAACTCAGCCGCTCTACCGGGTGGGCGCGCCGGATGAGCTGATCAATCAGCAGAGTGGCGTGCACTATCGCGCCAATCCGCAGACCGGTTTTTATCAGGCCGTCAACGCCGACAATAAATGGGACAACGAAACGCTGAGCCCCGGCTTCACCGTGAATACCGGCTGGAAAAACTTCCTGCGGGTCTTTACCGACGAAGGGATTCAGAAACCGTTCCTGGCGATTTTTGGCTGGACGCTCTTCTTCTCGCTGGTCACCGTGGTGCTCACCGTCTCCGTCGGCATGGTGCTCGCCTGTCTGGTGCAGTGGGAGGCGCTGCGCGGCAAAGCCGTTTACCGGGTGATGCTGATCCTGCCCTATGCCGTTCCCGCGTTTATCTCGATTCTGATTTTCAAAGGGCTGTTTAACCAGAGCTTCGGTGAGATCAACGTGATGCTCAGCGCGCTGTTTGGTGTGAAACCCGCCTGGTTCAGCGATCCGACGCTGGCGCGTACCATGCTGATCATTGTGAATACCTGGCTGGGCTACCCCTACATGATGATCCTCTGCATGGGGCTGCTGAAGGCGATTCCGGACGATCTCTATGAAGCCTCGGCGATGGATGGCGCAGGCCCATTGCAGAACTTTTTCCTGATCACCCTGCCGCTGCTGCTGAAACCGCTGATGCCGCTGATGATTGCCAGCTTTGCCTTCAACTTTAATAACTTTGTGCTGGTGCAGTTACTGACCAACGGCGGGCCCGATCGTCTCGGTACCACCACGCCAGCCGGGTATACGGATCTGCTGGTGAACTACACCTGGCGTATCGCCTTTGAAGGCGGCGGCGGGCAGGACTTTGGTCTGGCGGCGGCGATTGCCACCCTGATCTTCCTGCTGGTGGGTGCGCTGGCGGTGATCAACCTGAAAGCCTCGCGGATAAAATTCGACTAAGCGTCTGGCCCGACAGGCGCAGACCCGGACCGTGAGGATGGTAAGCACGGTCCGGGTTCAGACTGACAAATCAAATTGCCTGATGGACCAGGTTTAAGGAGCTGTTATGGCTATGGTACAACCCAAATCGCAACGGCTGCGTCTGCTGACCACGCATCTGCTGCTGCTGTTATTTATCGCGGCGATTCTCTTTCCGCTGCTGATGGTGGTGGCGATTTCGCTGCGCGCCGGTAATTTCGCCACCGGCAGCCTCATCCCGGAGCAGATCTCATGGGAGCACTGGCGTCTGGCGCTGGGTTTCAGTGTGGAACATGCGGATGGACGGGTCACACCGCCGCCCTTCCCGGTGCTGCTCTGGTTATGGAACTCGGTTAAGATCGCGGCCATCAGTGCGCTGGGCATCGTGGCGCTCTCCACCACCTGCGCCTATGCGTTTGCCCGCATGCGCTTTACCGGCCGTGCCAGCCTGCTGAAGGGGATGCTGATTTTCCAGATGTTCCCGGCGGTGCTGTCGCTGGTGGCGCTCTATGCGCTGTTTGACCGGCTCGGCCAGTATCTCCCGTTTATCGGGCTGAATACCCACGGCGGCGTGATATTCGCCTATCTTGGCGGCATTGCGCTGCATGTCTGGACGATAAAAGGCTATTTCGAAACCATCGACGGTTCGCTGGAAGAGGCGGCGGCGCTGGATGGTGCCACCCCGTGGCAGGCGTTCCGGCTGGTGCTGCTGCCGCTGTCGGTGCCGATTCTGGCGGTGGTGTTTATTCTGGCCTTTATCGCGGCGGTGACAGAGGTGCCGGTCGCCTCGCTGCTGCTGCGCGATGTTAACAGCTACACCCTTGCGGTCGGGATGCAGCAGTATCTCAATCCGCAGAACTATCTTTGGGGCGACTTTGCCGCCGCCGCGGTGCTCTCTGCGATTCCGATTACCCTGGTCTTCCTGCTGGCCCAGCGCTGGCTGGTCAGCGGCTTAACCGCGGGCGGGGTGAAAGGCTAAACGATCATCATTGTACGTTGCCACTGCTTACACAACCTCTGTTGTGGTTGAAGGATTCGGCGGCCTCCGGGCCGCCTTTTTTTACGCTTCCTCTGCCGGTGTACGGCTGCCTGCCACCAGCGCCACGACAAGCGCGGTGATCGCCTGCTCGCCTGCCTGTTTATCGATATCGCCCCGTGCCACCGCGCCTGCGATAGCATCCGCACCCCCCAGCAAGCCCCACATGCCTGCTTCGGCCATTCCGCTGCTGCCCGTAAACGGAGCAAACCAGCGCTGACAGCGGGCGATAAAGTCGAGCTGATAGTGACGTTTTACCGCAGCGAGTTCAGGCGTGGTGCTGAGCGCGGAAAGCAGTTCAGGAATTTCACGTCCTTCCGTCATGACACAATCCACGTAACAGGCTGCGAGCACGGCCGCTTTTTGCTGCATCTGCATCGGCGCAGCCTCCATGGCTGCTTCCATCCGATCGGTCTGGCGGCGGTCGAAATCGTCATACAATGCCGCCAGCAGACCATGACGGGTCGTGAAGTGATCGTAAACGACGGGCTTACTGACGCCCGCTGCCTCACCCACCCGGGCCAGCGTCAGCGCCTCGCTGCCTTCGGCCTGCATGATCTGCCAGGCGACTTCTGACAGCTGTCGGCGACGGGCCTCGCGTGACAGACGTTTAGGGGAAGACTTTTTCGCGGTCATGCGCTTTCCTCACGGGCAAAAATCCGTTGCCCCCATTGCTGCGCCCGCTGATAGTGTGACTCAGGAAATCCCTCGTCGCTGGTCAGTAGCAGCTCGCTGGTAACCACCGGCGCACCACAATAATCAAAGATGCCGTGATCGATCAGATTCCGCATGCTGCCGAAATAGCCGCGGCGCATAAAAGTTCGCGTATCGGCTGCACCCAGCGCGATCAGATGCACGGGAAGATGCCCGAGGCGCTTCACTATCCGATCATCCTGCTCGTCAAAGGCCCAGCCTGCAATAAAGACCCGGTCGATCCAGCCCTTGAGCTGCGCCGGAAATGACCACCAGTAAATCGGGTAGACCAGCACCAGCGCATCAGCGCGGTCCAGCCGCTGCTGCTCGGCCAGCACATCCGGCGGAGTTGCAGCCTCACCATTGAAACGCTGGTGATCGCTGAGCGTAAAACGCGGGTCGAACCCCTCAGCGGCGAGATCGGCCTGTTCAACCGTGTGGTGGCCTGAGGCCAGAACCCCCTGCGCAAGCTGGTCCGCAATGCGGTGGGTGTGAGCATCATGATTGGGATGGGCAGTTACTATGAGTGCATGCATCGTCGTCACCTTACCTGATTAGCCATTAAGCTACTAAAGGTAGGTTACGGTTAGTAGGTTAGCAAGTGGCAACGTATGCAGAGATTCTGCTGACCGCATTTACTGTTCAGGTGAAGCTGTCGCCAGCAGGGATGTTTCAGGGACGGTTAAACGTAAAAGGGAGAAGCGCCAGGCGGTCGGTTGATTAAACAATTGTGTAAATCAATCGCATCATCAGTTCAGGCTCCCTGAATAAGAGTCAGAAACATACAAAGGCAGGCGCTATAACTGAAACAGGATAACTAGCTTCTCTTATATTTAACGTTGATGATCAGAAAGATAACCGTGTTCAAACAGATTGAGAATAAAAAACTCACTAAACAATAAAAATAAAACGAATCAGACAGGGTATATCTCTGTGTCAGATATACACTGGTCAGTGGATACAGGAAACAGACCAGCAGAGTGACAGGCAGTGAAATCAATAGCTTCCTGTAATTTGTAACAGGTTTTGATTTATTTAGTAGCTGAATGCAAAATGCAAAAACAGAAAGAAAAACAGGTCCGAAAGCAAATTCACCCAACGTCATTACGTAACTCCCTCTCCTTAGCCAGGGAAAATTATTCCCTTATCCTTATTTAGCGACACGCCATCGTAACGCTGATAACAGATAACGTCATTATGAATTAATATGATTTTGCTGGTCACTCTGCACTATATCCCCAGACATCTTTTTTATTCTTAAAAGAAACGCCGGATTATATATGTGTTAATGATGACGGAAACAGAGGCGGGGATTAACGCTTTCTGCGGCGAGATTGGCCTGTTCAGCCGTATGGCGGCCTGACGCCATACGGTCAGCCGTTAACGACGATAAGCCAGCGAGCGCACCAGCCAGTCGCCCAGTATCTGAATCAACATCACCAGCGCCAGCAGCACGACAATGGTCGCTGCCATGATCTGATTGTCAAAGCGCTGATAGCCGTAGCGAATCGCCAGATCCCCCAGTCCGCCGCCGCCGACCACGCCGGCCATCGCCGAGAAGCCGATCAGCATCACAATCGTCAGGGTGATCCCTGCCACCAGCGCAGGCAACGCCTCCGGCAGCAGCACGCGGCTGACAATATGCCACAGATTGCCCCCCATCGACACCACCGCCTCAATGCGGCCGCGATCGACTTCATCCAGCGCGTTCTCCACGATGCGCGCAAAGAAGGGAAACGCCCCCAGGGTAATCGGTACAATCGCAGCCGTACTGCCCAGCGTGGTACCAACCAGCAGGCGGGTAAAGGGGATAAGCGCGATCAGGAGCACGACAAACGGCAGCGCGCGTCCGGTATTCACCAGCGTATTCAGCAGGAGAGAGATGGCGCGATTGGGCAGAATACCCTGTGGACGGGTCAGAAACAGCAGGACACCCACCGGCAATCCGATAGCGACGGTAAAAAGCGCTGCCAGCAGCACCATATAGAGCGTTTCGCCCGTGGCATTCAGCAGCAGTTCCTGAAAACGATCGCGGGTCATGCTACGCATCGGGTAAGAGCCTCCCGCTGATATTTTTCGATAAACGCCCTGTCCGCCTCGCCATCCTTCAGCAGCATCGTGCGGAGACGGCCCTCTTCGCGTCCCATGATCTGGCTGAGAGTGCCGCTTTCCACCAGCTGCCCCTTCTCCAGCAGCGCGGCACCGTCACAGATACGCTTCACGACCGCCATCTCATGCGTGATCAGGACGATGGTGATATTCAGCTGCTGCTGAATATCTGCCAGCAGATCAAGAATGGAGAGGGTGGTTTCCGGGTCCAGTGCACTGGTCGCCTCATCGCACAGCAGATAGCGGGGACGGGCCGCCAGCGCGCGGGCGATCCCGACACGCTGTTTCTGTCCCCCGGAGAGCTGTGAGGGCCAGGCCGTTGCAAAGGCTGTCAGTCCCACCAGATCCAGCAGCGAAGTCACGCGGGCGTGGCGTTCGGCCCTGGGTATCCCGGCAATCTCCAGCGCCAGGTCAATATTGTCCCGCACGTTGCGGGAATGAAGCAGATTAAAGTGCTGAAAGATCATCCCCATCTGCTGCCGTTGCTGCCGGAGCTGCGCCAGACTCAGCCGGGAGATATCTTCACCATCGATCTCAATCAGACCGCTGGAGGGACTCTCCAGCCGGTTCAGGCAGCGCAGCAGCGTGCTTTTACCCGCCCCGCTTCGCCCCAGTATGCCGAAGATCGACCCTTCACTGATGGTGAGAGAGATATCGTCTAACGCTGGCGCGGGTGCGCCAGCATAGTGTTTGCTGAGGTGACGGATATTAATCATGCTGATTATCCGCGACCGGAATCACGGAGCCCTGGTAGTTTTTCCGGATAAACGCGGCCACCTGCGGCGAACGCAGATCCTTTGCCAGCTGCACGACGCGGGGATCTTTTTCCAGTGCCGGGGTGGTGACCAGCAGGTTGGCATACGGGTTATGCGCAGCGGACTCCAGACCCAGCGCATCTTTGGCCGGATTCAGCCCCGCCTCCAGCGCATAGTTGCCGTTGATGATCGCGGCATCAACATCATCCAGCGAGCGTGGCAACTGAGGCGATTCAATCTCGATGATTTTGATTTTCTTCGGGTTTTCGCTGATGTCCTTCGGCGTCACCAGCGTGGATCCCGCTTCACCCTGCGCCCGGAGTTTAATGACCCCTTTATCCTGCAGCAGCCACAGCGCACGGCTCAGATTGGTGGTGTTGTTGGGTACCGCAATGCTGGCACCCTCTGGCAACGCCGCCAGCGACTTCACTTTGCGCGAGTAGATCCCCAGTGGCTCAATGTGCACACTGGCGACGACGGCAAAGGTCTTACCCAGCGCCTTTTCCTGATCTTTCAGGTAGGGCAGATGCTGGAAGTAGTTCGCATCCACATCCCCGGAGGCGAGCAGTTCATTGGCGTTTACCCCACCGCTCAGCTCCACGATCCTGATGTCGAGTTTGGGATCCAGCGTTTTAACGTACTCCAGAATTTCGGCATGTGGCACCGGATCCGCAGCCACACGCAGCGGCGCAGCCTGCAGACTTTGAGCAATCAGCAGTGAAAGACCGGCCAGAGCCAGAACGCGCTTTTTAATCATCATCATTTATCTCTTATGGTTTTAGTGGGAGGTGTGTTCAGGATAAAAACGCTCTGCAACTTCCGGATGCGAACGCAGCCGGCCTTTGAGGTAATTCCAGCCGACTTCACGCAGCAGCGGGTTGAGCGGATCGCTGGCCGGTCCCTGAGCCAACCCGGCCAGCTGTGGGGGCAGCGGGTAGATCGGCACAACGGCATCGAGCTGCGCACCGAGGAAAAAGGCGATGGAGAGGCGCTCGCGGCTTTGCAGGGGCGATACCACCCGATGAACGGTTGCGCGCAGATAGCCATTGGTCGCCAGCTCCAGCAGCTCGCCAATGTTCACCACAAACGCGCCCGGTTTCGGTAAGGCGTCAATCCAGTTGTCCGGCGTCACTTCCACCTGAAGACCCGGCTGATCGTCCTGCAGCAGCATTGTCAGGAAGCCGGAATCTTTGTGCGCGCCGACGCCCTGGCGGGATTCGCCCTCGCTACGGCCGGGGTAGCGGATAAGCTTGATATGTTCGTTGGGATAGTCGCCATAGAGATTGTCAAAGGCGTTGCGCGGCAGATGGAGCGCTTCGGCAAAGGCGCGCAGCAGCTCCAGCGCAACGGCGGTCATCTGCTGCTGCCAGCGGGTGACGACGGTCTGCAGTTCCGGCAGGGCTTCAGGCCACTGATTGGGGCCCTGCATCCGTTGCCAGGTGGGCGAGTCGGCGGTCACGGGCAGCGCTTCGCGTTCAGCACCAATGTCAAACTGCTCGCGAAAATCGGGCTGGCTGCGGGTTATCTCCACGCCAGCCAGGTTATAACCGCGAAAATGAGGCGAATTGGCCATCCTGACGGCGCTTTTGTCCGCCTGTGGCAGGGCAAAAAACTGGCGTGCGACCTGCTGAACCTCATCGGATAACGCGCGGTCGATCCCGTGGTTGATCAGATAGAAGAAACCCACCTCACGCGCCGCCTGGCTGAGTTTCTCGCGTGACTGTTGCTGCTGCTGTTGATCTCCCGATAACAGTGCGAAATCAATAACCGGTAATTCTGCTGATGTTAACGCGCCCATGTTTAACACTCTGTTGGTCTGGAATAGCAGTACACTGCCACTGCATTTATGCGTTAACTACCAACTAATCCTGCTATAGATATGCGGCGAACGGAAATATCGCGCTGCACCCCAGTCAAATGATCCGCAGATTACTCTGGTTGCCGGATGAGACATTCTGGCGCACGTCAGGCTTGCCGACGCCTGCTGGCCGGAATCATCCTGCGCCGGATGTTACGAAATGTTTATTGCCGTAAGCAGAGATGAATAAGATTACTATGCTGACTTTGTCAGTAAAAGTAGTTATTTCCGCTGAAAACTTGCAATACCTTACAATTGTGGTCTAAGGTTTGCCCCTGCGGTTAATTGCCGCTTCACTTAAAACTTATTCGGCTTCTTATAGCTTTCATTTCCACGGTTTCTTCTGACCCTTATTTTCGGCTGCGAAAGCTATAAGACTCCTTCATTCAGCAGTTGAGGAGTTTATGGACACCAGAAACAGATCGTCTGACCACGCAAAGAAACATTTCTGGAACAGGAAGCAAAAAGAGCTGACTGTTGATGACATTACCGTGATCGATAACGACATGCTGAAGCGTGCCGTTGGCGCAGCCGCGTTAGGTAATGCGATGGAATGGTTCGACTTCGGCGTTTACAGCTACCTCGCCGTTATCATCGGCAAGGTCTTCTTCCCGGACGCCAACAACGCCGTGCAGCTTATCGCCACCTTCGGTACGTTCGCTGCGGCCTTCCTGGTCCGTCCGATTGGCGGCCTGGTGTTTGGCCCACTGGGTGACCGTATCGGCCGACAGAAAGTGCTGGCGATGACGATGATCATGATGTCGATTGGCACATTCTGTATCGGCCTGATTCCGGCCTATTCCTCTATTGGCATCATGGCACCGATCCTGCTGCTGGTGGCGCGTCTGATCCAGGGCTTTTCGACCGGCGGGGAATATGGCGGCGCAGCGACCTTTATTGCGGAGTACTCTACCGATAAACGCCGAGGCTTCATGGGCAGCTTCCTGGAGTTCGGCACCATTGGTGGTTACCTGCTGGGTGCCAGCCTGGTGACGGTGATGACCACCCTGATGTCAAACGAGGCGATGATGTCCTGGGGCTGGCGCGTGCCCTTCTTTATCGCCGCGCCGCTGGGTCTGTTTGGTCTCTATGTGCGACTGAAGCTGGAAGAGACCCCGGCCTTCCAGCAGCACATGGAAAAACAGGAGGCGCTGGAGCAGAGCAAACCGCGCCTGACCCTGATGCAGATGCTGAGCAAATACCGTGCGCCGATGCTGAAATGTATCGGTCTGGTGCTGCTGTTTAACGTCTCTAACTACATGCTGACCTCCTATATGCCTAGTTATCTGACCGGCGTACTGGGTCTGCCTGAACTGAGTGGCCTGCTGCTGGTGATGGTGGCAATGTTTGTGATGATGCCGCTGACGCTGCTGTGGGGCCGCTGGACGGACCGCATCGGGCGTCGTCCGGTGATTGGCTTTGGTGCGGTGGGTCTGATCCTGCTCGCGATTCCGAGCTTTATGCTGATCGGTTCCGGTAACATGTGGGCAGTATTCGGCGGCCTGCTGATTCTGGGCGTGCTGCACACCTGCTTCAGCGGCACCATGCCTTCAACGCTGCCTGCGCTGTTTACGACCGATATCCGTTACAGTGCGCTGGCCATTGGCTTTAACCTGTCGGTCTCCCTGTTTGGCGGAACCACCCCGCTGATTACGGCGTGGCTGGTCGATACCAGTAAAAACACCATGATGCCGGCCTACTACATGATGGGTGCGGGCATCATCGGTCTGCTGACTATTCTGACCGTCCGTGAAACCGCCCGGCAGCCGCTGACCGGTTCATCGCCAGCGGTGGCGACCAAAGCGGAAGCACATCGCCTGATTGATAAGCTGCGCAAGCGCTCAAAACCTTCAGCGCCCGCAGCGCATTAAGTCTGAAAACACCCTGCTCTGCAGGGTGTTTTTTTATCTGACGCCTCTTCCTCTTTTTCCGGCATCACCTCAGCGCCCGGAGTCGTCATCCCTCTGACTTCACGCCCTGCCGGAAACGCGCCACTTTCGCCCGATTACCGCACAGCGCCATGCTGCACCAGCGACGGCGATGCGCTTTGGTACGATCGTAAAACCACAGGTTACAGGCGGGATGTTCACAAGCGCGTACCCGGCTGAAATCCGCCTGGGCCAGCAGGCTGGCAGCCTGTTCTGCAACCCGCCCCAGTCGCTGCATTGCGCTCTGAGCAGGATAAATCCGGCGGATCTGCAACGTCCCCTGCTCTGTGACGAGCTGCATATGGCTGATCGCCTCGCCCAGCCAGGCATTCAGCACCCGCACATCTATCGCTTCACCCGCCTTCTGTTGCTGCACCATGTCGCGAATGTTGTCCCGCAGCTGACGGGCAGCCTGCAACAGCGTGCCAGCTTCAGAGTGCGCTGCCGGGCCGTCTGTAGCCAGTCCGGCCTGCTGAAGCCATGCGTCAACATCCTCATCGGTTTGCCAGAAATCGTGCGGCTGACCGTCCACGATGGCGACGGTATTAATGAAGTCCAGCGCCGGATGATCGGCCAGAAACCACGGCCCCTGCGCGGTGGATGATTGTGTTTCTGCCATGTTAATGCCCCTCCTGGGAGTCTCGCCTAACACCAGTGTCACCGATAAAAGACGCATTATACAGTTACAAACAGATCGTGTAACCACTTAAATCATCATTGACAGGTTACCAAAAGGCAGCATAATCAGCATCAGTAACCCCTAATAAACGAATTTACCAGTTACAGGAGTGTCAGCTATGACCGACCACGCTATTCAACATCGCTATCTGCAGGCCGATGGGGTCAATATCTTCTATCGGGAAGCGGGCGATCCTTCCCACCCGGTACTGTTACTGCTGCATGGCTTTCCCACCTCGTCACATCAGTTTCGTCACCTTATTCCTCTGCTGGCTGACAGGTTTCACCTTATCGCGCCCGATCTGCCCGGCTTTGGCTTTACTGACGTTCCCGCTGAGCGTCACTACAGCTGGACTTTCGACGCACTCGGTCAGACGCTGACCGCTTTCGTGGATGCGCTGGGTCTGAAACGTTATGCCCTGTATGTTTTCGACTATGGTGCCCCTGCCGGTCTGCGTCTGGCCCTCGCCCGGCCTGAGCGTGTCAGCGGACTGATATCGCAAAACGGCAATGCCTATCTGGAGGGACTGGGAGAAGCCTGGGCGCCGGTGCGTGCTTACTGGGACGACCCCAGCGAAGCTAAGGGGCAGGTGGTGCGCGACACCGTCCTGACGCCGGAGGCGATCAAGTGGCAATACACGCATGGCGTCAGCGATCCGCAGTTAATTGCGCCGGAGACGTATACGCTGGACACCCTGCTGATGGAGCGACCCGGTAATAAAGCGATTCAGCAGGCGCTGTTTCTCGATTACGCCAGTAATTTGCAGCGCTACCCGGAATTTCAGGCCTTTTTCCGTCAAAAGCAGCTGCCGACGCTGGTGATCTGGGGGAAACACGATCCCTTCTTTATCCCGCCGGGGGCAGCAGCCTGGCAGCGTGACAATCCGCAGGCGGTGGTTGAGATGCTGGATAGCGGGCATTTCGCGCTGGAGACCCATACTCAGCACATTGCAACGCGTATCCGGGAGATGTTCAGCGGCGACTGACAAAAGGGGCACAGAAGCTATCCGATACCGCCTCTGTGCCTCTCCCTTCCTTTATTCATTACTGAAACGGCCGACCGTACTGGCCGCGCCCAGCGCATGCCCCTTCAGCTGTGCAATCAGTTCCGCCTGGGTTAAACCCGCTTTTAACTGGCCCGGCGGCAAATCGGTGGCGATCAGCACAAAGTTATAGTGGTGCAGACCGCTACCCGCTGGCGGACAGGGGCCATAATAGTGTGTGGTTCCCGGCGTATTCTTTCCGCCGGTATACCCATTCCCCTTCGTCAGAGCGCCCTGAGCAAACGATGAACGCGTGGGGGCAATGTTGTAAGCCACCATGTGGGTGACGCCAAGCCCCCTGGCCCCCACCGGATCGGTCATCAGCAGCGCCAGACTGCGGGTGCCCGCCGGAATAGCCGACCAGTTGAGTTCAGGAGAGATATTCTCCCCGGTACAGGAAGGATTACTTTTATTGGCACCGGCAAACTTTTTATCGAGCAGCGCATTGTCGCTGAAGTCCCGGGATTGCAACGTAAACACGGATGCCGCCAGCGTGGTCATGGGCAGAACGGCCAGCGCCGCCGCGCAGAGTAATTTTTTCAACCGTCACTCCTTATCAGATAGCACCTGAGAAAATTGTCCCGCTACATTTTGTCATTGCCTGCTTACTCTGACGGCTGCGCGACAGAGGCCGCACAGCAGCGTCAGCATTTTCACTTCGCCTTGTTCAGAGCCGCAAAGACGCGTGCGACCGCGACGGCCCCCGGATCGGGCACGCCATTGAGGTTTGTGCTGTTCAGATAGGAGGAGCGACCCGCTTTTGCTGTTCCCATGGTGGCCGTCGCCTCACTGCCCTGCTGCGCCGCTTCTGCTGCCGCCTCCAGTGACTGACCCGCCACCAGCGCCTCAATGGCCGGTTGCAGTGCATCGATCAGTGTCCGATCACCCGGCTTTGCCCCGCCATACTCCTTCATCTTCTCCAGCCCCTGCTGCAGGGCGACAGGCAGGGTATCGCCCTCCGCCAGTTGCTGAGCGGCAGCGGTAAAAAAGATCGCCATCAGCACGCCGCTGGAGCCGCCCATCACCGTCGCCAGCCGCTCTCCCGTGACCGCGAGCAGCTCGGGAAGAGCATTCAGTGGCAGCTGATTATCATCACATTCGCGCTGGATCTGACGCGCGCCCGCGGCAAAGGTCGAACCGGTATCACCGTCCCCGACCTGCGCATCCAGCCGGTTCAGCTCACTTTCGCAGGCCATCAGGGTTTCACAGATAGTGTTCACGTAAGCGGCAACCTGGGGGTTTGCAGAGGGCTGGACCGGGTGGGCTGAAGCCGGAGTGGCGGCACTTACCGGTTCCAGTGGGGCGATTCTCACCGGGGTTACCCAGCCGGTGACCTCAACCGGCGCGCAGAGGGCCTCTTCGAAGAGGGGAGTCAGCCTCATGCAGGTCACGGAAAACCCTTTCATGTCCAGTGCGGTCATCAGCGGCGCAGGCCCCATCAGATAGTTACTGCCCCGGCTGAGCGGTGACGCAATCAGGTCCCGCGTCACCAGACTCATCTCCAGCGCGGACATACCGCCCAGATTATTCACCAGCAGCGCGCAGGGTTCCTCATTCTCCGGCATCACCTTCTCCAGCAGCTGCTGAACAATCTGCTGACTGTTCTGGCTCTGCATCACCTCAACGCCCGGTTCCCCGTGAATGCCCAGTCCCATTTCAACACTGCCTTCCGGCACCCGCTGGCTGACAGGCTCATCCGGCAGATGGCAGCCGGAAAGCGCCACGCCCATCGACGCGATGGCCTGGCTGGCCGCCTGCGCGGCCGCGGTGACCGCCGCCAGGTCATCACCCCGTCCGGCGACGAATCCCGCCACCTTGTGTACCAGCAGGGTACCGGCCAACCCGCGCGGCTGAGGATTCTCCGGCAGGGCCACATCATCACCGACAATCACCATGTTGACGCTGTATCCCGCCTTACGCGCCTTCTCTGCCGCAAGGCCAAAGTTAAGCCGATCGCCGGTGTAATTTTTTACAATCAGCAGGCATCCGGCTTCCCCGGTAAGATTGACGATGGCGTGATACACCGCGTCTACGCTGGGTGAAGCAAAGAGATCGCCACAAACGGCGGCCGTCAGCATCCCTTTACCGATAAATCCGACATGCGCCGGTTCATGTCCGGCTCCCCCGCCGGAGATCAGCGCCACCTGCTGTTTCTGCCAGTCCCTGCGCATGACAATGCGGATTCGCGGCGCGACCTGTAGCCGCACCAGATTGCGCCACGGGCTGGCGTAAATCATGCCATCTAACGCGCTGTCGACAAGGTCGTCCTTGTTATTCAGTACAAATCGGGTCATCTCTTCATTCCTCATGGGCGTGCGAAGGGGAAGTAAACAAGTGTTGCACATAACCGCCAGACGGGGAGAAATCCACTGCGAAACCCGGCGTATCAGCCCGTCTCGTTCAGCGCCTGGCGCGGCATCTGGCAAAGGCATCGCGCCATTACGGACTAATTTATTGATTTCTATCAAATATTTTTATCCGAAACTGAGAGGTTCTGCGCAGAACCCTGATAGGGAATGGTGGAAGTTAGAGCGCATTCACAAACAGAGGATGTTTTTATGACTCAACGTATGATTCTGAATGAAACGGCCTGGTTTGGTGCCGGCGCGTTACGCCATCTGCCGGAAGAGGTAGAGCGTCGTGGAATGCGCAAAGCCCTGATTGTTACTGACCGTGCACTGGTGGCAGCCGGTGCGCTGAAGCGGGTGACCGATCGGCTGGCCAGCCACCAGCTTGCCTGGGCGGTGTACGATGAGGTGGTGCCCAATCCCACCATTCGGGTGGTGCAGCAGGGCGTGGCGGCCTTCAGGGCATCGGGCGCAGATTATCTGATAGCGATCGGGGGCGGTTCACCTCAGGATACCAGCAAGGCGATCGGTATGATTATCAACAATCCCGAATTTGAAGATGTGCGCAGCCTGGAGGGCGTGGCCCCCACCCGCCATCCCTGCGTTCCGATTATCGCTATCCCGACCACCGCAGGCACCGCCGCTGAAGTCACCATCAACTACGTTATTACCGATGAAGAGAAACGCCGTAAGTTTGTCTGTGTCGATCCGCATGCCATTCCGAAAGTCGCAATTGTTGATGCGGAAATGATGGCGAGTATGCCCGCCTCACTGAAAGCCGCAACCGGTATTGATGCACTGACCCACGCGATTGAGGGCTATATCACGCGTGGCGCCTGGACGCTGACCGATATGCTGCATCTCAAAGCCATTGAGATTATCAGCCGGTCACTGCGCAAGTCGGTGGCGGGAGATCCCGACGCGGTGGAGCAGATGGCGCTGGGACAGTATGTCGCCGGGATGGGTTTCTCCAGTGTCGGACTCGGGCTGGTTCATGGCATGGCCCATCCGCTGGGCGCCTTTTATGATGTGCCACACGGCATTGCTAACGCCATTCTGCTGCCGCAGGTGATGGCGTGGAATGCCGCCTGGACCGGCGAAAAGTATCGCGACATTGCGCGCGCAATGGGCGTGAAGCAGGTCGACACCCTCTCGCTGGAGCAGGCGCGGGAGGCCGCGGTTGATGCCGTTCGTCAGCTCTGTCGGGATGTGGGCATCCCGCGTTCCTTACGTGAAGTGGGTTTGCAGCAGGCCGATATCCGGCCCTGGCGCAGGCCGCGCTGGATGATGTCTGTACCGGTGGCAACCCGCGCACGCCCGATCTTGAGGCGGTGATGGCGCTCTACCGTCAGAGTTAACGCGCGCCAGCTTATCCGCCGCTGACGTCAGGCCCGCTCACGCCAGCGGGCTTTTTTATCGTGCTGGATCTGTCGCGATTCGCCAGGGCGGATAAAGCCAGTCAGCGCGGTGACGGCCGGGGTTTTCTCGATTTTCTGATGCCCGTTTCAGCCTGAAATCGCCCGCGACTTTTCTGCAGGTTGCGGTGCATGCGCCACCTGACCGGATAATTTCTTTAGATGCTAAACCCTTAGTCACTTGATCTGGATCACAAAAATCCGCATCATGCGCAGCGAAAACCTTTACGATGCTGCGGAGATATTGATGACACTGTACCAGGGTATGCTGATTTTTTATGCCGTTGTTGCACTGTTCGCTACGCTGATCACCTTCTTCATCGCCAAAGATAAGCTCAGCATTAAACTGCTCAGCGCCTTTCTGGTGGGTGCCACCTGGCCGATGAGTTTTCCCGTTGCGCTGATGTTCGCGCTGTTTTAATTGACATTTTCGCCTTACCGACCACACTCAGATTAGACGTCACTGACCCGCTCTGCGCCGATCGCTGATGTCGGCTTGCTCATCACTCATATAAGGAGCGGTTATGCGCGTAATCGGTGTGGCGATTCTGATTTCCCTTCTCAGTGCCTGCAGCGGACCCTGGGGCGCCGAAAAACCGGTCCCGGCGGCAGAAACCCGTCAGCAGACCTGCCAGCCTGGCACCAATCCCAGCCAGAATGACTGCGGTCACTTTCCCGAACCGGAATTTCACTGACACACCCGCACAGTGTGTTACGGGATCGCATTTGCGCTATTTCATCGCATAACAAGGCTTTACACGCCGATGGCCGGTCAGTAAAGTAGCGCCCAGACATCATTTCTGATGCGTAAGCGTTAACGTCAACCAACGCCCCCGCAGCGCTGCTGCCTGTGATGATCCCTGCCATGAAGACTCTGCAACCTGGTGTTAAACCTCATGCTGCGCTCTCCGGCGCCTCATTTTTTTTATTTGTGCTGCTGCTGACCGCGGCCAACCTTCGCGCACCGGTGACTGTGGTCGGCCCGGTTCTGCAGGATATTCGTCAGACCTTTGGGCTGAGCGCCGGTGAAGCGGGTCTGTTCAACTTTATTCCCCTGATGCTCTTTGCCCTGCTTGCGCCACCAGCCGCCTGGCTCGGCAATCGCATCGGACTCGAACGCAGCCTGTGGGGCGCACTCTGCTTAATGACCGCGGGTTCCCTGTTGCGCTGGCTGCCTGTGGAGGCGGCGTTATGGGGCGGAACCCTGCTGCTCAGCGCCGGGATTGCTGCTGCCAACGTGCTACTGCCCCCGCTGATCAAACGCGATTTTACTGCTCATACCGCCCGCTATATCGGGCTTTACGCCGCCACCATGTCGATTACTGCCAGCCTGGCCTCCGGGATTGCCGTTCCGCTGAGCCAGCTCTCCTCCGCAGGCTGGCGACTGTCGCTGGTGGTCTGGGCGATCCCAGGTCTGATTGCGCTGCTGGCCTGGCTGCCACTGCTACGCCAGCGTCCGTTAAAGCAGGCATCCGGCGAGACGACAGTTCTCCATCGCCATCCGTGGCGCTCGGCAGGCGGCTGGCAGATTGCCCTGTTTATGGCGCTGCAGTCGCTGGCGTTTTATACCCTGATCGACTGGTTTACGCTATTCGCCCAGGACCAGGGTTTCAGTCAGGCCACGGCGGGCTGGCTGCTGTTCTGGTATCAGGCCATCGCGATTGTCGCCAATCTTGGCTGCATGATGGCGCTGAAGCGGGTGAAGGATGCCCGCCTCACCGCCTTCATCGCCTCGTCGGCTATCTTTCTCGGCATGCTGGGGCTACTGCTTAACCCGCTGTGGGCGGCGATCTGGCTGACACTGGCCGGTCTGGGCGCAGGCGCCTCACTGGTGCTCTGCCTCTCCCTCTTTAATCTGCGGGCCAGCAATCATCGTCAGGCTTCACAGCTCTCCGGTATGGCCCAGTGCGTCGGCTATGCGCTGGCCGCGCTCGGTCCTTTGTTGTTTGGCGTGCTCCATGAGCAGAGCGGAAACTGGACGATCCCCTTCAGCGTACTGGTGCTGCTGAGCCTGCTTCAGATGCTGCTGGCCCCCCTGGCCGCACAGTCAAAACCCATCAGCTGAACGTGCGGCCATGCCGCCATCAGACCTTAACAATATGATCTGCCGGTCGCTGATGCACAGCATCAGCGTCCGGCGGGAAGCGACAGGAGAAGCGAGTGTGTCTGAACTGAATAATGCGCTGTTGCAGGCGATCCTGGATGAGGTGCGTCCGCTGGTTCATCAGGGAAAAGTGGCGGACTATATCCCCGCGCTGGCCGATGTGGCCGCAGACCGGCTGGCTATCGCTGTCTGCCTGCCTGACGGCACCCTCTTTCAGGCGGGCGATGCTGAAACGCGTTTTTCGATTCAGTCCATCTCTAAAGCGCTGTCGCTGACCGTGGCGCTGACCCGCTATGACGATAGCGAAATCTGGCAGCGGGTCGGAAAAGAGCCGTCGGGTCAGCCTTTTAATTCGCTGGTGCAGCTCGAACTGGAACAGGGTAAACCGCGTAATCCCTTTATTAATGCGGGTGCCCTGGTGATCTGCGACCTGCTGGAAACCCGGCTGACCGCGCCGCGTCAGCGTATGCTGGAGATTGTCCGGCAGCTGAGTCAGCAGCCGGACATCAACTATGACCGCCACGTTGCCCGTTCCGAGTTTGAACACTCAGCCCGCAACGCGGCGATTGCCTGGCTGATGAAGTCGTTCGGAAATTTCGATAACGACGTGACCAGCGTGATGCAGACCTATTTTCACTACTGCTCACTGTCAATGAGCTGCGTTGAACTGGCACGCACGTTTATCTATCTGGCGAATCAGGGCCGGACGCTGGATGGCAGCCAGATGATTACCGCGCGTCAGGCGCGCCAGATTAACGCGCTGATGATCACCAGCGGGATGTACGATGGCGCGGGCGAATTTGCCTGGCGGGTCGGCATGCCGGCAAAGTCAGGGGTAGGTGGCGGGATCATTGCCATTATTCCCGGTGAAATGAGCATCGCCGTCTGGTCACCCGGACTCGATGGCGCGGGCAATTCCCTGGCGGGCACGGCGGTGCTGGAGTTACTGACGGAAAAGCTGGGCCGCTCTATTTTCTGACCCTGGGACCCGACGGAGTAGAGTAGTCATCTGTGCAAGGCGGTTTGATGATGAACAGGCACGACGACTCCGGACGCCGGGGAGTGGGATTATAGTCTGCATAACAGACTGAGAGCATGTCTCAGTCTGTTTGACGGATATCCGCCAGTTCCGCTTCGCTCAGCCCGGTCATGTGCAGAATGGTATGGCGGTCCATACCGCTTTTCAGTGCAGAGAGCGTCACGCGCTGCCCCATGCCGAAACTGCCGAAGATGCCCCCACTCAGACCGGGTTCAGCTCACCACGTTAATCGGCTCGCCCTGAAGAGAGGCGGCGATATTTTTCATCACCCCCTTCACCAGATTCTCTGCGCCACTGCGGCTTGCCCAGGCAATGTGCGGCGTCAGCAGCAGACCCGGCAGATCCGCCAGCAGCGGATTATCGGCAGCAGGCGGTTCGCTACTCAGCACATCCAGCGCCGCCCCGCCGATAACGCCCTGCGTCAGGGCAGCCGCCAGATCGGCTTCATTGATTAATCCGCCACGCGCGGTGTTGATCAGCAGCGCCTGCGGTTTCATCTTAGCCAGCGCCTCACGGTCAATCATCTGTCGGGTCTGATCGCTTAACGGACAGTGCAGTGAAATCACATCGCTGGTGGCCAGCATCTGCTCAAAGCTGACATAACCGTCACGCACAGTCTGACTCCCTTTGCGCTCGGCGAACTGGACCTGCATCCCCAGCGCCTGCGCCAGCCTTCCTACCGCCTGACCGATTTCGCCCCGGCCCGCGATACCCAGCATAGCCCCGCCGATATCCTGAATCGGCCGACGATGCAGACAGAAGTGTTGCGCCTGCGGCCAGTCCCGGCGGGTGGTGCTGGCATAGTCAAATAACTGCCGGCGCAGCGCGAAAAGGGCTGCAATTACCGCCTCGGAGACGCTCTGCGTGGAGTAGCCGGGCACATTGCTGACGGTGATCCCGCGATCGCGACAGGCGTCGAGATCGATACAGTCATAGCCGGTTGCGGCAACACAGACAAAGCGCAGATCCGGCAGTTGCCTGAGTGTGGCGGCGCGTAACGGAACTTTATTGGTGATCGCGATAGTCGCCCCCTGCAGGGCAGACACGATCTCATTAACCGGCGTGTGTGTGCGGATCTCCCACTCACCCTGGAGCTGTTCGATCGGCAGTGAGATCGGCAGCGTATCGCCATCCAGCATAACTATTTTCATTATCTGTCCTTAATTGCTCAGAGAGTCATCCACAGGCTCAGCCGTGATGTTACCTGTATGTGTTCAGCGGGTAACAACTAAGTTAAATGAAGCTGAAATTAAAGTGAATATGTTCAAAGAGTGCGAATTTCTTTGCTTCAGCAGCCACTTTATTTAACCCTTTTATTCCCTTCGCGTTACACTGCCGCCCGGAAATTTGTCCCATTGTGCCTGTGTAAATGATGCCGAAATGCTTATTCAGACAACGACTCACAGCCGGTATTGCGATACTGGCCGTGCTGCTGTTGTTTGTTGCACCGATGGTCTCTAAAAACCTTGCGGCAGATCATGCCAGGATGCAGCACGTCAGCATGAGCGCAGAGATGCCGATGATGCATCATCACGGCGAGATGTCCATGATGGACCCTGTGATGATGTCCGATGCAGGCTTTGCCTGCGGATACTGTGATTTACTGGTGCATGTCCCCCTGATGCTCTGGAACTTTGTCCCGTTCATCTGGTGGATGTGCCTCATCAGTCGCGCCCCGCCGCCCCGTGCGGTCACGCCGCTCCGGGGGCGGCGAACGCTGCGCCTTCATCGCCCCCGGGCACCGCCCTGTTACGCATCACACTGACGCCATAACATTTCGATTGCGTGACAACGTCACCCGATCGCCCCTGTCTTTTGAAAAGTGTGGAATGCCATGTCCTCTTATCAGGAAACATCCCCTGCACCACGCGGCACGCTGTTCAATCTGCTACGCCGCCTGCATTTTTATATTGGTCTGTTTATTGCGCCGTTCATTTTCATCGCGGCCCTCACCGGAACGCTCTACGTTCTGACTCCGCAGCTGGAACAGGCGATCTATCACGATGCCCTGACGACCCGTGCGCAGGGCGAGCCGCAGGCGCTCTCCGCGCAGGTTGCCGCTGCACGGGCCTGGGCAGGCCAGTCAGCGCACATCTACGCTGTGCGTCCCGCGCCGGGTCCCGGGGATACGACGCGGATACAGTTCACTGCCGCTGATGCGGGTCCCTCTGAGTCACGCTCGGTGTTTATCGATCCCTATACCCTGCAGGTCAGGGGGGATATGACCGTATATGGCACCAGCGGCGTGCTGCCGCTGCGCATGTGGCTGGATCAGCTGCATCGTGGCTTGTTACTGGGCGATTTCGGCCGTAACTACAGTGAACTGGCCGCGTCCTGGCTCTGGGTCGCCGCGCTGGGCGGGCTCATCCTGTGGGCCGGTACCCGCCCTCCCCGTACCCGAAAGAACGTCCGCAGCGGGTTTGCTGCCTTGCGTCACTGGCACGTCACGCTGGGACTGCTGCTGGCCCTGGGCCTGATCTTCTTTTCGGTGACCGGGCTGACCTGGTCGCAGTGGGCGGGCAGCAACATTGAAAAGATGCGCAGCGACCTGAACTGGAAAACGCCGCAGGTGAAAACCGCGCTGAACGGTGACGCCCCGGCTGAATCTGCCGATCCCCACGCAGAGCATCGCGGCGCAATGGAAGGGATGACCATGTCGGGCATGACGATGCCCGCTAAGACTCCCGCGCGGGTCATTCCTAATCAGCCGGATGCCCGCTGGGATCAGGCCCTGTCTGCCGCCCGTCAGGCAGGACTGAAGGCGGCAAAACTCGAACTGCGCCAGCCTAAAAACG
The DNA here is from genome assembly GCF_026541045.1 of Pantoea sp. GM_Pan_3. Lineage (NCBI taxonomy): Bacteria > Pseudomonadati > Pseudomonadota > Gammaproteobacteria > Enterobacterales > Erwiniaceae > Pantoea > Pantoea sp. GM_Pan_3. The sequence continues at coordinate 360,712 of NZ_JALNVA010000004.1, forward strand.
TCGGACAGGCATGGACAGTTTCGGAGATTGACCGCAGCTGGCCAAGTCAGGTGGATGCCGTTTCACTTAATCCGGCCGACTTCACCGTGGTCGACAAAGTGGCGTTCGCCAGCTTTCCGCTGGTGGCAAAACTGACCCGTTGGGGCGTCGATGCGCACATGGGTGTGCTGTTCGGCCTGCCTAATCAGCTGATTCTGGCGCTCTTTGGCTTCGGACTCTGCACGATGATTGTGCTGGGCTACCGCATGTGGTGGATTCGTCGTCCGGCGGTTCCGCAGCTTAACCCTTCACAGACGCTGTTAACCGCCTGGCTGGCGCTGCCACGCTATGCGCAGGGCACAAGCCTCATCGTGATGCTGGCGCTCGGTTATGCCCTGCCGGTCATGGGCATCAGCCTGCTGCTGTTTCTGCTGCTGGATATCCAGCGCTGGCGCAGCGCCCGGCGTCGCAGCCAGGCCCGCACCGAGATTGCACCCGACAAGCAGTCGCCGCTGGCGATCGTGCAGTCCCGCTTCGCCGTAAAGCGCAAAGAGATGCGCTATTTTCTGCGCAGCGTGACGGTTCTGGCGCTGATTGTGATTTCGGTGATGGCGAATGCGATGATAGGCGGCGTGATTGATCAGTATCAGATCCCCTTCAGCCACTGGTCGCTGACGATGTATATCACGCAGGCGATGATGATTCTGCTCTACTCCACGGTCTTTACCGGACTGCTGTCGATTCCACTCTGGTATTTCTTCCTGGGTGAAAGCGATGAGCAGGGCAAATAGGCTGTCGCCTCCGCTGGCTGTCTCTCCTTCAACATAACTGACGAAGCCGGGCAAATTTCCCGGCTTTTCATTCTCTCACTAAAGGCTATGATCGTTGTCACTGACCCTTCTGTTTAAAGGCAAATCATGAACATCCTGCGTGCTAATCCTGAACAGCTGTTTGAGTACGGCCCCTTTACCGTCCGCCGTCAGCGACCTGGTGAGCCGCTAAGCCCACTGGTCAGCGTTGATCTGATGTCGCTGAAACTGGATGCCCGGATCCCGATGCAGCAGCACTGGAATGAAGAGGTTTTTACCTATCTGTGGCGGGGATCGATGCAGCATCAGGACAGTAACGGCGAGCGGACCCAGCTCTCGGCTAAGCGGGTGATGGTGGTCAATGCGGGTGACGGCGTTCAGTACGAAGAGTCGGTGCCTCTGTTTGAAGCGGAACTGTTACAGGCGGTTATCCGTCCCGCCCAGCCTGGGGGTGAAGCTATGACCCAGGTGCTGGAGCGCGATCAGGGCATTATGAGTAATGGCTGGACCGAACTGGCCGGGCCGGAGGAGTCAGACGCCCCGCTGGAACTGCGTCAGGCAGCCTATATCTATGACACCCTGCTGGAGCGCAACCACACGCTGGACGTGCCCACCCTGCCGGGCTTTGTGGCTTATCTCGTCGTGCTGGAAGGCAGCATTCGTATCGGCGAGGCGCGACTGGGTCGGGGTGATGCGGTCAGCGGGCTGGCGGCCGGGAGTGAAATCACGGGTGACCGGGATGCCAATCTGGTCTGCTTCCTGATCAGGCCCGATCACGCTGCATAAAAAACGCGCTGCCTTTCCCGGTGAGGTCGCAGGCAGCGCTACGCTCCAATTAAAAGCGCCGCGCGGGACGATTTCCACGCGGCAATGTTTGTCCTTACTCCCGGTTACGGGGCTGCTTCGCCTGAACCCGTTTATAAACGTGGTCAAACTGACGCACATCGTCGAGTAACCAGTGGCGCTGCGTCAGCGGCGCATCATCCAGTGCCTGCGGCAGCGGCACCCCATCCAGTGAACCCCGACAGCAAAAGGCGCGCGCCAGGGTCGGCGTGGCAATACCAATGTAACGGGCAAATTCGGGCAACGTCATCAGTGCAGCACTCATCTTCCACCTCCGGCAATTAACTTTCCTCTGCATTCTCAGGCTAAATCTTTACTGCTTTTATTGATCTGAAACATGGATGTGGTACTAATCTTCTGCCTGCTGATGAGAAAGCTCGCCTCGCCCACCGCAAACCGAGAAAGAAGTGAGGAACCTGTGCGCCATTATGGATTGATGATAGCCCTGCTGTTTTCCGGCGTTGCTTCCGCCCACACCCTGACACCCGGCCAGCCGGTTCCGCCGGTCTTTGTGGCCGATAAAGGCGAAATGGTGCTGAATGAGGGCGATATCGGCTACCAGCGCTGGAACAGTCAGGCGCTGACCGGCAAAGTGCGGCTGGTGATCCATGTCGCCGGGCGTCTTTCAGCCAAAGAGCAGAGTGCTGCCCTGATTGAGGCCGTTCAGCAGGCCAGTCTGCCGCGCGATCGCTTTCAGACCACCACCATCGTGAATACCGACGACGCCCTGCCCGGCAGCGCCATTTTTGTGGTGCGCAGCATCGCCTCCAGCAAAAAAGCCGCTCCCTGGCAGCAATTCATCATCGACAGCAGCGGCGTGACGGCGCATAGCTGGCATCTTCAGCCAGAAAGCGCAGCCGTCGTGGTCGTTGATCAGCAAGGTATTGTGCGCTTCGCTAAAGATGGCGCATTATCTGCTGACAACGTCGCCAGCGTGATGAAACAGCTACGGGCATTGCTGGGCTGATGGCCGCTTAGTTTTCACCCGGCTGTCACCGCAAATCGCGGAATGCTCCTGAATTTCCCGACATTTTTTTATACCGTAAGCTACGCTTAGTTGTAATGGATTTACCCGCCGTTCTTTGAAAACCTGCCCACTATGCCGGGGCAGCCGGGGACGATGATTGAAGATGGCATCGAATCATTTCGACCTGCTGTGACTTCCTCTGTAGATAAGGACAGCCCTGATGACGGTCTGCGCAGAAAAACACGTCAATGTCATACACAGCGATGCAGCGATTCTGTTGAACGATATCGAGCAACGGCTCGATCAGCTTTTACCGGTCGACAGTGAACGTGACCTGGTCGGCGCGGCAATGCGCGACGGCGCGCTGGCGCCGGGAAAACGTATTCGTCCGCTGCTGCTGCTGCTGACCGCGCGCGATCTGGGGTGCAATGCCAGCGCAGCCGGTCTGCTTGACCTCGCCTGCGCGGTTGAGATGGTGCACGCCGCTTCGCTGATCCTGGACGATATGCCCTGCATGGATGATGCGCAGCTGCGGCGCGGACGCCCTACCATCCACTGTCAGTATGGTGAACATGTCGCCATCCTCGCTGCTGTGGCCCTGCTGAGTAAGGCCTTTGGTCTGGTCGCCGTGGCAGAGGGCTTAACCGCCAGCGCCAGAACGGACGCGGTTGCAGAGCTGTCTCAGGCGGTTGGGATGCAGGGGCTGGTGCAGGGGCAGTTCAAGGATCTCTCGGAGGGAGATAAACCCCGCAGCGCCGACGCCATTCTGATGACCAATCACTTCAAAACCAGCACCCTGTTCTGCGCCTCCATGCAGATGGCCTCTATCGTCGCGGAAGCCCCCAAAGAAGCCCGCGAACAGCTGCACCGCTTTTCGCTGAATCTCGGTCAGGCGTTTCAGCTGCTGGACGATCTCACTGACGGAATGAGTGACACCGGTAAAGATGCCCATCAGGATGAGGGAAAATCGACGCTGGTGAACCTTCTCGGCGCAAAAGCGGTGGAATCGCAACTGCGCGACCATCTGCGCTGCGCCGGAGAACACCTGTTGTCCGCCTGCCGCGACGGTTACGCCACCCATCATTTTGTTCAGGCCTGGTTTGAGAAAAAACTCGCTGCCGTCAGTTAAGGATGCTGCATGAGCCACTTTGCGGTTATTGCACCGCCCTTCTATAGCCATGTGCAGGCGCTTCAGCATCTCAGCCAGGCCCTGATAGCACGCGGACACCGTATCACCTTTATTCAGCAGACGGACGTCAGCGCACTGCTCACCGACCGCCGCATCGGCTTTTTTCCGCTGGGCTTAACTTCGCATCCTGCCGGGAGTCTGGCGCATACCCTGCAGCTGGCTGCACACCCCCTTGGCCCGTCGATGCTGAAACTGATCAGTGAGATGGCGCGCAGCAGCGATATGCTCTGTCGCGAACTGCCGGTGGTGCTGAATACGCTGGCAGTGGATGGCGTGATTGTCGATCAGATGGAGCCGGCCGGCGCGCTGGCCGCTGAGGCGCTCGATCTGCCCTATGTTTCGGTGGCCTGTGCCCTGCCACTTAACCGTGAAGCGGATTTCCCGCTGGCAGTGATGCCGTTTGACTATGGCACCAGCGACCAGGCGCGCGAACGTTATCGTGCCAGTGAAAAAATCTACGACTGGCTGATGCGCCGCCACGACAGGGTAATCGCCCGTAACGCCCATGCAATGGGGCTGTCACCGCGGGAAAAGCTGCACCACTGTTTTTCTCCGCTGGCACAGATCAGCCAGCTGATCCCGGCGCTGGATTTTCCCCGTCATGCGCTGCCCGACCATTTTCATGCTGTTGGCCCGCTGCGTGCCCCGGACGCGCCCCAGGCCACACAGCCGCGCTATTTTCCGCATGGCAACAGGCCGCGCATTTTTGCTTCCCTCGGCACCCTGCAGGGACACCGTTACGGCCTGTTTAAAACGATCGTCCGCGCCTGTCAGGAGATCGACGCGCAGTTACTGCTGGCCCACTGTGGCCGCCTGTCGCCGTTTCAGGCAGAGAAACTGGCGCAGGCCAGCCATGTTCAGGTTGTCGATTTTGCTGACCAGGCCGCCGCGCTGGCCCAGGCCGACCTGGCCATTACCCACGGCGGCATGAACACGGTGCTGGATGCGATTAACCATCTGACGCCTCTGCTGACAATCCCGCTGGCCTTTGATCAGCCGGGCGTGGCAGCCAGGGTGGTCTGGCACGGTATCGGCCGCCGCGCCTCACGCTTTACCACCAGTCACGCCATGGCCCGCCAGCTGCAGACCTTACTGACGGATACGCACTATGCTGAGCAGATGAATCCCCTGCGCGCCGCGCTTCGTCAGGCGGGTGGCGCCTCGCTGGCAGCGGACATCGTCGAGCAGGCGATGCTGACCCGCCAGCCCGTGCTGAACGGGAGTGCCTATGCCACGGTATGATCTGATTCTGGTGGGCGCGGGTCTGGCCAACGGGCTGATTGCGCTGCGCCTCCGCCAGCAGCGGCCGTCGCTGCGCATCCTGCTGATTGACGCGGAGAGTCAGCCTGGCGCCCATCACACCTGGTCCTTTCATGCAGACGACCTGACTGAAGCGCAGCACCGCTGGATCGCCCCGCTGGTGGTGCATCACTGGCCCGGTTATGAGGTGCGCTTTCCGCAGCGTCAGCGCCATCTGAACAGTGGCTATTTTTGTGTCACCGCAGAGCGCTTCGCTCAGGTCATGCGCGATCACTTTGCCGCTGACCTGCTGCTGAATACGCGTGTCGCAACGCTCGATTCACACTCGGTTACGCTGGAGGATGGACGGGTAGTGGAAGCGGATGCCGTGATTGATGGCCGGGGCTACCAGCCCGATGGCGCGCTGCGCATGGGCTTTCAGTCGTTTGTCGGACAGGAGTGGCAGCTCGGTGCTCCACACGGGCTGACCGCGCCAATTATTATGGATGCCACGGTTGACCAGCAGGCCGGCTATCGCTTTGTCTACAGCCTGCCCTTTTCGGCCGATACGCTGCTGATTGAAGACACCCATTATATCGACCGCGCCACGCTGGACGGGGAGCGCGCCCGCCAGAATATTCGTGACTATGCGGCACAGCAGGGCTGGCAGCTGGCCCGTTTGCTGCGCGAAGAGCAGGGTGCCCTGCCCATCACGCTGACAGGCGACGTTGACGCATTCTGGCAGAAGCGTGACCTGCCGTGCAGCGGCTTACGCGCCGGGTTGTTTCATCCCACCACCGGCTACTCACTGCCGCTGGCAGTGGCGCTGGCTGATCGGCTGGCGGAGATGCCCGTAATGACATCGGCCTCACTCAACGCCACTATCAGACAGGTGGCCTCCGAGGCCTGGCAGCAGCAGCGCTTCTTTCGCATGCTGAACCGGATGCTGTTTCTGGCGGGGCCAGCCGGGCAGCGCTGGCAGGTGATGCAACGTTTTTATGGCCTTCCCGAAGGTCTGATCGCCCGTTTTTATGCGGGAAAACTTACTTTGCCTGATCGGCTGCGTATTTTAAGCGGCAAGCCCCCGGTCCCCGTACTGGCGGCGTTACAGGCTATCATGACTCCTCACCGTCAACAGGCGATGCAATGAACAGAACGACAGTAATTGGCGCAGGCTTTGGTGGTCTGGCGCTGGCGATTCGCCTTCAGGCGTCAGGCATTCCCACCCGACTGCTGGAGAAGCGCGATAAGCCAGGCGGCCGGGCGTATGTTTATCAGGATCAGGGCTACACCTTTGATGCCGGCCCGACGGTGATCACCGATCCCAGCGCGATTGAAGAGTTATTTACGCTGGCGGGCAAAAAGCTCGCTGACTATGTTGAGCTGCTGCCGGTCAGGCCCTTTTATCGTCTCTGCTGGGAGTCAGGGAGGGTGTTCAGTTATGACAACGATCAGCCCGAACTGGAAGCGCAGATCGCCGCCTTTAATCCGCGTGATGTCGAAGGCTATCGCCGTTTTCTGGCTTACTCCCGCGCCGTGTTCGCCGAAGGCTATCTGAAACTGGGCACTGTGCCGTTTCTCTCGTTCCGCGACATGCTGCGTGCCGCGCCGCAGCTGGCAAAACTGCAGGCCTGGCGCAGTGTTTACAGCAAGGTGGCAAGCTACATTGAGGATGAACACCTGCGTCAGGCGTTCTCCTTTCACTCGCTGCTGGTCGGCGGCAATCCCTTTGCCACCTCCTCCATCTACACGCTGATTCATGCGCTGGAACGTGAATGGGGGGTCTGGTTCCCGCGCGGCGGCACGGGCGCACTGGTGCAGGGCATGGTAAAACTGTTCGAGGATCTGGGTGGCGAAGTGGAACTGAATGCCAGCGTGGCCCGGCTGGAAACGCAGGAAAACCGGATTACGGCCGTCCATCTCGAAGATGGCCGGGTACTCCCGACCCGCGCCGTCGCCTCCAACGCAGACGTGGTTCACACCTACCATGATCTGCTGCGTCAGCATCCCCCTTCTGTGGCGCAGGGAAAGACACTGCAGAACAAGCGCATGAGCAACTCCCTGTTTGTGCTCTATTTTGGCCTGAATCATCATCATGACCAGCTGGCTCACCACACCGTCTGCTTCGGCCCGCGCTATCGTGAACTGATCGATGAGATCTTCAATCGTGATGGCCTGGCCGAGGACTTCTCGCTCTACCTGCATGCCCCCTGTGTCACCGATCCCTCGCTGGCTCCGGAAGGCTGCGGCAGCTACTACGTGCTGGCCCCGGTACCGCATCTCGGCACGGCTGATATCGACTGGGCGGTTGAAGGTCCGCGCCTGCGCGACCGTATTTTTGACTATCTGGAACAGCACTACATGCCGGGCCTGCGCAGTCAGCTGGTGACGCACCGCATCTTTACGCCGTTCGATTTTCGCGATGAGCTGAACGCCTATCAGGGCTCCGCCTTCTCGGTTGAACCCATCCTGACCCAGAGCGCCTGGTTCCGGCCACATAACCGCGATAAACACCTCAGTAACCTCTACCTGGTCGGCGCAGGCACGCATCCGGGCGCAGGCATTCCTGGCGTGGTGGGCTCGGCGAAAGCCACGGCAGGATTGATGCTGGAGGATCTGGCTTGAACAGTCCGTCACTGCTCGATCATGCTGTAGAAACCATGGAAGTGGGTTCAAAAAGCTTTGCCACGGCATCGAAACTGTTCGATGCCAAAACCCGACGCAGTGTGCTGATGCTCTACGCCTGGTGCCGTCACTGTGATGATGTGATTGACGATCAGGTGCTGGGCTTCAGCAACGATACGCCGTCGCGGCTCTCCGCCGAACAGCGTCTGGCGCAGCTGGAGACAAAAACCCGCCAGGCTTATGCCGGGTTGCAGATGCATGAGCCTGCCTTTGCGGCCTTTCAGGAGGTGGCGATGGCGCACGATATTCTGCCTGACTACGCCTTTGCTCATCTGGCCGGTTTTGCGATGGATGTGCGTGAGACGCGCTATCAGACGCTGGACGACACGCTGCGCTACTGTTATCACGTGGCGGGGGTGGTAGGTCTGATGATGGCGCAGATCATGGGGGTGCGCGACAGGGCCACGCTGGATCGCGCCTGCGATCTCGGTCTGGCGTTTCAGCTGACTAACATTGCCCGCGACATCGTCGAAGATGCGACCGCAGACCGCTGTTATCTGCCTGAAGCGTGGCTGGCTGAAGAGGGGCTTACACGGGAAAATCTGGCCGCGCCGCAACACCGTCCGGCGCTGAGCCGCGTCGCCCGTCGCCTGGTTGAAACGGCCGAGCCCTACTATCACTCGGCCACGGCAGGTCTGCCAGGCCTGCCGCTGCGATCGGCATGGGCAATCGCAACCGCGAAGCAGGTCTATCGTAAAATCGGCATGAAGGTGATTCAGGCAGGGCCAGCGGCGTGGGATCAGCGCCTGTCCACCAGCACACCCGAGAAACTGGTCATGCTGATGGCGGCGTCAGGTCAGGCGGTTACTTCCCGGATGGCGCGTCCTGCTCCACGCCCCGCTCACCTCTGGCAGCGCCCCGTTTAACGCCGTGACGTTCACGCAGCGTCGCCTGCAGTTTTGACAGCGGTGGCGCATAGAGGAAGCCAAACGAGACACATCCCTCTTTTCCGCGCACCGCGTGATGCATCCGGTGCGCCATATAGAGCCGACGTAAGTAACCCCGACGCGGAACATAGCGGAAGGGCCAGCGCTGGTGAACCAGGCCGTCATGAACAATAAAGTAGAGCAGGCCATAGAGCGTCATCCCGGCGCCGATCCACTGCAACGGCCAGACGCCCGTGCTGCCCAGCCAGATCAGTAAAATCGACAGCCCCGCGAACACCACCGCATAAAGATCGTTCACCTCGAACCAGCCCTTGTGCGGCTCATGATGCGACAGATGCCAGCCCCAGCCCCAGCCATGCATAATATATTTGTGCGCCAGCGCAGCCGTAATCTCCATGCCGATCACGGTGACCAGAACAATCAGGGCATTCCAAATCCACAACATAGCTTCTCCCGAACATGCATCCTGCAAAGTGGCGCAGAGGTTCAATTTTAACAGAGATTGGCCAAAACAGCCGGGCGGGTTTGGCGGGTTTTAACAATTACTGCAGATGATAAAGCGGATAACCCCGGTAGCCGGACCCGGAAGGGAAACCGGTCGCCATAACCGGTGAATCCGCGTCAGCGGCAACGGCTCAGTTATACACCAGATTAAAGGTGACGGTCCCGTCCGCTTTACCCGCCATCACCTGGCTGTCGGTCTGAATATATTGGGCGTTAAACGACATCGACTTCGCCTGATTGGGTGAGGAGACGGTAGTCAGCACCGGCAGCTGATCGGTCGGCACATTCAGCGGCACGCGCTGGCCTTCTGCGACCTGCAGACCGGGCCCATAGGTCAGGGCAATGCCCACCCCTGACGCGGCGTTACTCTGTGGTGTCAGGCTGATGGCATTTTTGTCGCCAGCGGTCGCCATGCCAAAAAAGCCGACTTTGACTGCAGCGCTGTGTTCGCACATCACCTGAATCCGGAAACTTTTTTCGCTTCCCGCCCGGCTGCCGATGCCGGTGAACTCCGCCTTACTCACTTTTCCCATCCCGACGTTAATCGCAGACTGGGATGTGACAACGGCACAGCTGCCATATTGCACCGTGAAGCTGGAGAGAAAGAGCTGCGGCCTGTCGTTGATCGGCTGGCTGCTGGCCGCACTGTTCCCCACCTTCAGGCTGGCATTACCGATGTTTACCTCACCGACATTAGCGGGTTGGTTGCCTGGATTCAGCGGTGAACGCTGCCCCGGAATTTTGTAAAACACCACATAGGACTGCAGTTTGATGTCGTGTGCCGCGTTGAACTGTGGACTGACCTGCGAGTTACAGATCGAACTGATTTTGCCTTTGCCGGTGGTGTCGAAAAAGCCGCTGTTGCAATATGAAGGCTCTTTAAATCCAATCGCGAATCCGATGCTCTCAACACCCGGTACGCGATAGATTGGCGTCGTGTGCCCTCCCGCAATTGAGGTCTGTAATCCCGACTCTTCAGCATTAATCTGAAACCCCATATCTTTCCAGGCATAGCCCTGCTCACCGCTGTTTTTATTGCAGGTAAACGCATTGGTACTTTGCACGGGCATCTGCGCAGAGATGGGGGTGCCGTCAGCGGCGCCCGGCACATAATTGACGTTATGCACCTGCACGACCACCTGACTCACCCCCTGACACGACTCCTGGGCCAGAGAGGGCCAGCAGACCAGTGCCGGGATGAGCAGCACGATCCCTTTAATGACACGCTGAACTGATTTCATCTGAAACTCCTGTGAATTACTGGCAAACCGCAGAGACCAGTCTGACCGGATTCGTGCCGCTGGCGTCAGACAGGCGGAACGGCGCGCGACAGCTTTTCTGTTTCCCCTCCTCCTGCCACTTCACTTCAACCGTCCCCTGAGCGGGCACACCGCTCAGATAGAGTTCGCCCTTTTCTGCGACAATGCCGCTTGTGCTGCTCTGATTCCCCCCGGCATGGATTGCAATCTGCCCTGTGGCACCAAAAGGCGGGAAGGTATGCTGCCAGGTAAGCGTGAACAGCACCCGGTTCCCCACATGGGTCGCGTAGTCAGCCAGCACAATCGCCCCGCGGGTCGGGATAGCCGTTTGCCCATCCAGTTCCACGTCTACATTGTCGGGCAGCGTTTCAGTTTCCAGTTCGATGGCATTTTCATGATACGGCGAAAGTGAAGGCACAATTGCATAGCCGCGGCCGTCCGTGAACACATTGCTGCCGCTCTGGATGCCCACATTGGCGGTATCCGGAACCCGGACAATCGCGAAGGTATCCCCCAGAGGCTGGCTTAGCGTCACGCCGTGCGCATGGGCCACGATCCCGCCCGAGAGGCCATAGCTGTACTGCGTACTGTGACGATCGTGACCAACTCCGACACTGACGCTGCCCTGACTGCCGCGATAGTCCAGCGAGCCGCTACTGTTCACATTCTGCCCCTGACTGTCGTGGCCCTGCTGCAGGGTGTAGTGCAGGTTATTGTTCTGCAATGCACTGCCTGACAGGCCGACCTGCTGCGAGACATCCCCGCGATTGCTGGCATTCATGCTGTAACTGACCGAACTGTCCGGCAGTAAGGCACTCAGTGGAACCGAAATATTGAAGGAGATAGCGCGGTCAGCTTTCCGGGCCTGGGTCGAGTCGGTGTAAAACCAGGCCACGCCCCAGGAGATGGCTTTATAATTGCTGTAGAAACCCAGATGCAGGGTGCGGTCGTTTCTGTTTGATCGCCAGTAGCGCTGCATATAGGCAGACGCACTGAGACTGCCCAAGTCACCGATACCCTGGGAGACGGCAATTTCTGAACGACTGCGCTTGTTATCGACAAAACTCGCCGGGCTGGTGAGCGCATTGGCTTCGCTGAAGGCATAAAATCCGCTGGAGGAGTAACGATAGCTGGCCATGCTGAAAGTGGTATTCGTGGAGGCAAAATTTTTCTGATACTGCGCGCGCACTGACTGACCACTTCGGCTCAGCCCCTGCGGTAACCGGGTGCTGGCGAAGGTCACATCCATTCCCAGCGAGCCGAAATCACCCAGACTCTTGCCCAGACCTGCCGCCGCAGCGTGATAGTTTTGCGCGAGCTGTACGCCACCAAAGGCGGTAAAGTCATGCGGCAGTCCGTAAAACAGCGTGGACTGGACAAATTCAGGTGAGCGCAGATTGTGACTGCCTGAATAGTGATATCGACCACCGCTGACGCTATATTTCAGATGTCCCTGACGCAGCATATAAGGCACCGCAGAGTAAGGCTGGGTGAAGGTGCGCACCGAACCATCGCTTTCATGGATAGTGATATCAAGATCGCCGCTCTGAGCGGTGGGATAGAGATCTTTGATCTCGAAAGCACCCGGTGCGACCACGGTTTCATAAATCACATAACCCTGCTGACTCACCGTCACCCGCGCATTACTGTGGGCGATGCCATGGATCACCGGGGCAAAGCCGCGCTGACTTTCGGGAAGCATGGTGTCATCAGACATCATCTGCACCCCCCGAAACTGCACGCTGTCAAATACCTCACCCGAGGTGTAGGTATCACCGACCCGGAACTGGCTTTTCAGCGTCTTAAGATCCCGCTCCAGCCAGGTCGTCTGAGACTGCCAGTGACTGACCAGATCGTAACGCCAGCTGGACGTGTTACGCAGACGCCATGCGCCAAGATTAGCCCCGCTGCGCAGGCTCAGCAGCGTCGAGTTCCAGCGGTCATTCTGATTGCGGCCGCTGCTGCCAGAGAGGTTATAGTCAACGAAAGCCGCTGATACGCCCTCATCCCAGCTGGCGGGATCGACATAGTCACGATCTTTCATCTTCAGGGCAATCTGGGGAATGGAAAGGTTTAACTGCTGGTGCGCAAAATCAAAGTCACTTGAGGCATCGGGAATGTAATCGCCCAGCTCAGCAATCGCCTCATCTTTCTTCAGGTGGCTGAATGCAGAGAAACCCTCAACGTTTACCCCCATCGCGGAGAGATCGGCTACCGTCAGCTGGGGAATCAGCCCGTTTTTACCCTCAACAAAAGAGACATCACGGCTATCGATCACTTTGTTGTTGAGCAACAGCGAGACATGATAGGTGCCGGGCTGCTGGCCGCCCTCACGGGCGAAATAGTGCAGATCGGCGGCCGTGTGTTGATCGGATGAAAACTCCAGCGCCGCCGGATTAAAGTAGTCGTCGGCGCGGGCAGCCCGCAACGGGCAGAACACCATCAGTATCACTCCCGGTACACCCGCCAGCCATGAAGAGGCATGCCACGTCTTTGCATATTTTCTCTTCTTTAACTGCGCGTGCTGCGTCACTTTCACGGTTAAGGCCCCGGCATCAGATCAGTAAAACCACAACAAAATCCATCAGCGTGTACGTTCTTCAGTAACGCCGCCATAGTCATTGATGGCAGACCAGCTGACCGGGCCGGCATGGCTGACCGTCCAGTGACGATCTTCACCCGGACCAATCATGCCGGGATCGTTGATCGCCTGATGATTCACGCTCAGCGTATAAAAGGAGACAAAATAGGGCGTCGGGTTATGCGCAATCAGCTGGTTGCCCTGCTGGCGAAACGCGATGTCCTGCCAGGCGTCAGCCGGATTTCCCGCCAGCCCTTTTGGCCGGAAAAAGAGTTTAAATTTCGATTTAATATTGACCTGCAGCTGATTGCTTTTATCGCGCGGTGTGGGTGAGATCGATTTGACATTCAGCCAGAAAACAGACTCCCGATCTTTCGGCAGTGGCATGCCCAGATAATTAATCCTGAGCAGGTTCTCTTTATTGGCATCCAGGCGAAACAGCGGGGGCGTCACAATAAAAGGGACGCGGGAGTGATTATTTTTATCGGCATTCTCGATCCAGGATTCGATAAGATAGGGTGTCGTTTTATCCTGATTTGTTACCGACAGCGTGGCTTCCTTTTTTCCTTCAGCAAAAATAACCCGGGTCCCTCCCATCACCACACCTGCATGCGCCGCGAGATGAAGCAGACACGCCGAAATGAGCGAAATAATTCTTATTACCTTAATCATAAAGCGTTACGCCATTGAATTACGGAGGGAAAGCAGGGTTGCCCCTGCTATGAATCAGTTATAAACCATCACAAAATTTGAAACGGCATTGGCCGCGCCCACATTAATAGCGGCACCGTCACTTTTGTAATCAGCATAGAATTTTAAATCGGCGTGCCCCCCCGTGCTGGCTGCCACTACATCAACGTTTTTGGAGACGGCGCCGATAGCCACCTGAGTCTGGCGGTCAGCTTCATAAAGTTTCACGCCGACACCGGACGCCCCGCCGCTGGCAACTTTAAGCAGGGTACTGTCGCCACTGTCTTTATCGCCATCGAAAAGCACCGCCACTTTTTTGACGGATGTCGGGCAGTCGGTGACTGAAATAGTGAACGGCGTTTCAGTGGTTTCCGTACGGCTTTCGAAATAGGATTTGGCCCATTTACCTAAATCAATACTCTGCTTACTACTGGCGGTTGTCACGTTGCAGGATACATCGGTAATTTCACCGGTAAATTTAACTTCACCACCGGCTCCCTGCGTTCCCGCTGCCGTTCCCGGATTCGTATTAATAGGGGATGGGCCGTCAGTCGGGGTGGCGAATGCTGATCCGGAAATCATAAGGCCCGCCAGCGCCACTGGCAGAATACGTTTTCTGATATTCATCAACTGTTTCTCTTTTCAGAACATGCAAAGTGGCCGCAACCAACCACCAGATGGATAAATATGCATCGATAATAATGCGCCAACATAATAACGCGCTGTTTATTATGTTGCGGGTATATTAATTAAACAAAGGTAGACGAAACTTAAACGAGCAGATTTATCCGGGGCTGAGATTTAATATTGAGGAGGTTAATTGAGCAGGATCAATTCCAGCAATCCCGACTTAAATAGTCGGAAAATAAAAGACAGGATGTGATGAATAATATGATCACTTTAATTACCCATTATATTTTCAAAAAATATTTATGAATTCCAGAATGGGGATCTTTAAGCAGTCCATCGTTAAATCAGGTATGAATGGGTGCTCTGCGCTATGACCCGCAGGGACCTCTCTCCGGTTCAGGCGTCGCCCTTTCTGTTATGTTCACGGCTGAAGCGCACCAGTCCGCTTCACTCAGGGCAGATCGTTATCCAGCGGCGCACGAAAAGCATGGCGGGCAGCCAGCATTAACTGGCTGGCAGTCACGGTGGCAGGTAAACGCCTCAGTATTTTGCAGGCCTGCCAGTAGCAGAGCACCATCACCTCATCCTCCTCTTTTTCCGCCCGTTCAAGCAGACGGGCGCGCAGTGACAGGACATCCAGGGTCTGCTGTTCATCCAGCATGTCCGCGATCGTCTGGTTAATAATGCGATAGAGTGTTTTCCAGGTGAGATCGGTATACAAATTTAGCCTCTTCTAACACGTATCCGCTTCCCGTGTATCCCCGACAGGGAAGTCACAGAAAAGATCTTCTCATTCAGGCGAATGAACGCTGCTGATTAACTATAGCGACTCGCCAGCGGCCGTCCAGAACCCGCGGCGAAGATTGCCAGAACGGATAATTCTAACGATTCAGAGCCCTGCCTGTCGCCTGTTACCTGCGGCTCCGCTTCTGATTGCCGATTTTTGTAACAATTGAGCCCCATTCTTAACTGGCTGCTGTGCCGCAGATTTGCCAGAGTAAAACGACTTCCCGTTACGTTTAAACTTAAGGAGTGGTTAATGAATCAGCACGCTGATGTTCTGGTCTGGGGTCAGGGTCCTGCGGTCTTCGAAGTCTTTCTGGAACCTACCTGTCCGTTTTCCGTTCGCGCTTTCAATAAATTCGACGCCTTACTGGCGCACGCAGGCGAAGAGAACATCACTCTGAAGATCCGTCTGCAATCCCAGCCGTGGCACCTCTATTCGGGTCTCATTGTGCGCTATATCCTCGCCGCGGCCTGCGAAAGTAAAACGGCCGCCAGACAGGTGATGCAGGCCGTTGCCGATCACCGCGAAGAGTTTGAATTTACCGATCACTGCACCGGTCCGAACCGCGATGCCACCCCGAATCAGATTCTGGAACGCCTGAAAACCTACAGTGGCGTCGACGCCATGGCGGCATTTGATCGGCCCGATTTGCAGAATGCCATCAAGTGGCACTGCAAATACGCCCGCCAGAATGGCATTCACGTCTCTCCTACCTTTATGGTCAACGGCCTGGTGCAGCCTGAGATTAGCAGCGGTGATGACATTGAGCAGTGGGCGAGCTTCCTGAAGCGCTAGTTCTGGCGTAACTGTCTCTCCTTAGTCACTGTGTTGCCTGACAGCGGCGCTTTTGCACGACATCGGCGGGCGAAACGGTTTATCCTGGAGATTCGCCTGTTTTCCTGCCGGAAGGCCGGGTAAGCTGTTCGGCGACAACCGGCCTGCTCCGCAGATAACGCTGTTGCAGAGAGAACGGCTGCACACCTTTCCGGTGCCTCTGCAATGATGCAGGCACGCACCCACTTTCATAAGGATTTGCTGATGACGATGACGCTGGAACAACTGCAGGAAAAATATCCGGATGCGATGGTCGATGCATTTGGTGATTCACCCGAGCTGGCGAACGCGTTAAGTACGCTGATTATTGCGGGAAAAAAAGTGGCCACCTGTGGGTCGGCAGCCAGCTGGCAGGATCAGGAAAAACTGCCCCAGCCGGGCGGTTACAGCATTGTTCTCAACGGTGAACAGCAGCCCGTCTGCGTGATCCGCACCACCGGGCTATTCCTGACGCGCTTTGACCGGGTGACGCCGGAGATGGCGATGCTCGAGGGTGAAGGCGATCTCAGCCTCGACTACTGGCGTCAGGAACATCAGCGATACTTTCAGCGGGAAGGCTCTTTTCACCCTGAGATGGAGCTGATTTTCGAAACGTTCCAGCTGGTCGAGGTGATCTGAACCGGCAGTTACAGCGCCTTTGCTGCCATCAGCGCCAGACGCGTGACCCCGCGTGCGGCAAGATTTTCAGCCGCACGCGCGGCCCGCATTCCGCTGGCGCACACCAGTACCACGCGTCGATCGGCAGGCGGCTGCCAGCCGGCGATCTGCTCTGGCAGCATGCGCAACGCCCCTTCCGCCACGCTGACCGGGGCCTCTTCGGCGCTGCGCAACTCCACAATGCAGTCCTCACCAGTGAGCATGGCCAGGTCGATGAACGGCGTGCCCGGCGCCTCCGGTTCCGGGGCATCGTCAAAGCGGAACTGTCGCATATGCCACGAGGCCAGGTCGCAGTGGATCATACAACCCAGCGGTGAAGGCGTCAGTTTCAGCAATACCGTGAGCACCATCTGTGCCTGCATGGCCCCCAGCGTGGCCACCGCAGGCCCCATAACGCCCGCGGTGTTACAGTCAGCCGATGCAGTGGGCAAGTGCGGAAACAGCGCGCGATAGCCGGGCGCACCGCCGCAGAATCCGCCGACATAGCCTTTGCGCCCCAGCACTGAGGCGCAGATCAGCGGGAGGCCGCGCGCATAACAGGCGTCCGAAAGCTGATAGGTAATGGCAAAATTATCCGCCGCATCCACCACTACATCAATCTCCGCCAGCGCCTGCGGCAGCAGACTGGCGCTCAGTGACTGCGGATGCGCGTCGACTTCACACTCAGGGTTTCGCTGCGCCAGTGCCCGCTGTGCGCAGAGGGCTTTTGGCTGCCCGACATCGTCCACACCAAACAGCGTCTGACGGTGAAGGTTATGCAGTTCAACCCGATCGCCGTCGTAAAGACGAATGAACCCTACCCCGGCACCTGCCAGCAGGGGCAGCAGCGTGGCACTGAGACCGCCTGCGCCCACAACCAGCACCCGCGCCCTGCTCAGTCGCTGCTGCCCCGCCTCACCAATTTCCGGCAACATCGTCTGTCGCTGATAACGATCCATTGTCGCTCCTTAACTGAACTGTGCCAGACCAAACAGGGGCGTGGAGGCCGACGCCATATCGCGCTGCTCCATCAGCCCGGCCTGAAACGCCTCATGTCCCCCATGGATCGCGGCGGCAAAGGCACCGGCCATCCGCACCGGATCGCGAGCTTTTGCTACGGCCGTGTTGAGCAACACGCCATCAAAGCCCATCTCCATCGCCTGAGCCGCCTGGCCCGGCGCGCCGATCCCCGCATCAATAATCAGCGGAATATCCTTAAACCAGGCACGCATGGCGCGCAGCCCCTCGATATTGCGCAGTCCCTGGCCGGAGCCAATCGGCGCCCCCCAGGGCATCAGCACTTCACAGCCGGCTTCCAGCAGTTTTTCACCGACAATCAGATCTTCCGTGGTGTAGGGAAACACCTGAAATCCGTCAGCGCAGAGAATGCGGGCGGCTTCCACCAGGGCAAAGGGGTCGGGTTGCAGCGTGTCGGCATGACCAATCACCTCCAGCTTGATCCAGGGGGTATCAAACAGTTCACGCGCCATCTGCGCCGTGGTCACCGCCTCCTTTACCGAATGGCAGCCGGCCGTATTCGGCAGAATGCGTTTGTTGAGCTGTTGCAGCAGCGTGCGAAAGGCCGCGCCTTCACGCCCCTCCCGTCGCAGGCTCACGGTAATGATCTCCGCGCCTGACGCGTCGATCGCCTGATGCAGAATCTCCGGCGAGGGGTAACCGGCGGTGCCGAGCAGAAAACGGGATGTTGGTGCAAACTGATAAAACATGATTAACCTCCCTGCATCGGGGACAGAATTTCCAGCTGATTCCCGGCCTCAAGTCGCTGGCTGGCGTAACGGGTGCGCGGCACAAACTCACCGTTCAGGGCGGTGGCGACGGTGCGCGGATCGATCTGCTGCTCCTGCATCAGCTCCGCCAGGGTCGTTGCGCCGGTTTCGATCGCGCGTCCGTTGAGTTCAATTCGCATGGGGTGTCTCCTGAGTCAGTCGCCGCATAAGGTTTTCAGCCATTATCGGGGCCAGTAAAAAGCCGTGTCGGTAGAGGCCGTTAAGCGAGAAGCGGCCATTTTCGTAGCGCACCTCCGGCAGATTCTGCCGGTAAGCAGGACGCAACCCGGTGCCGCTCTCGACGATACGCGCTTCAGCCAGCGCCGGATGCAGGCTGTAAGCGGCGCTCAGCAGCTCCATCATCGCTTTCGCGCTAATCGGGCTGCTGTCATGGCTTTCGACCATGGTGGCACCCAGCATGAAGTGCCCATTGGCACGAGGCACCAGATAGCAGGGAAAGCGCGGATGGAGCAGCCGGACGGGACGGGAGAGGCAAATGTCGGGGGTATGGAGGATCACCATTTCGCCGCGCACGGCACGCAACGCGGGCTGCTGATCGGCGGCGTGGATGCCGCGACAGTCGATAATCTTTCCGCCGGGCTGACCGCTGTGAAACGGCACGCCCGCCTCTTTGAGCGTATCCTGCAGCTGCTGCAGCGCCCGACGCGGGTCGAGATGCGCTTCCCGGGCGAAGAAAAGGCCGCGAGCGAAGCGGTTTTCCAGCGCCGGTTCAACGTCGCCGGGGGCCACCCACTGATGCTGCTGCGTCATGCTGGCAAAGCGCGTCAGCTCACGGCTGTCACGCGGCGGTGCAACCACCAGCGTGCCCTGCTGCACCACACCATCGACACGCTTTGCCCACCAGCCCGCGGCATGCTGGCCCCATTCGATCACCTCTGGCGGTGCACTTTCTGCCTCGCACCAGGGCGCGAGCATGCCGCCCGCCCAGTGCGAGGCTGCCCGGCAGTCAGGCTGAGTAATAATTTCGACAGCTTCTCCCCGTTCCGCCAGCAGGGTGGCGACACAGAGTCCGGCGACGCCGCTGCCCAGCACCGACCAGCGGCCCTGGCTGCCCGCCACAGAAGAAGAGAGATTCAGGATTGAGTGGGTCACATTCGCCTCGTTATCCGTTAACGAAGACCCGTGATACAGAGGGAATAGGCAGAAGCGACGCGAATGCGCTCCTGCGGCAAGTATCTGATGCGATACCCGTCTTCCTACGCCAGTATCAACTGGGTCAGGTTCTAAGGGTCGCTGAGCCGCGCGGGTGCGCTATCAGCCTCTCAGTCTCTCCGGCGAGACTCCCCTGACGGGTTTAGTTGTAAGTGAAGCGAACAGCTTCGTCAAGCAGTGTGCAGGGGCGCGACGCAGAAAGAGAGAGACAAGGAAAGATGTCGCTACCGGATCAGAGGCGCGCGGCGACGTCTATAGCAGCGCCTGCAGGGAGTGCGTCACTGCGTCGGTGACTTCCCGAATACGCGGTTCGGCACGGCGATAGTAGGTCCATTTACCCACTTTGCTGGTTTCCACCAGTCCGGCACTCTGCAGGGCTTTCAGGCATAACGAGGTGGCGGGCTGCGATAAGCCCGCCTTGTCCTGGATGAGACTGGCACAGACGCCATACTGGTCGAAGGGATAGAGCTGGGCATAGCCTGCAAACGCTTCGTCAGGGTTTTTGAGCCACATCAGCACGGCCATTCTGGTGGGATTGGCCAGTAACTTCAGGGCCTCTTCGGGTGACATGCCGCCTCGCAAAACATCAGGATGGATAAACAGGGTAGTCAGTATACCCTTTCTCCGTTCCGCCATACAGGGAGGTGTGATCCACCGGATTCAGCGGATTGCCTGCTTTAATCCGCGCGGGCAGATCGGGGTTGGCGATAAAGGTGCGGCCAAAACCAAACAGGTCACCCCAGCCTTTATCCAGCATCCGCTGTGCTTTTTCGGCGGTGTAACGGCCTGAGTAGATAATGGGCGAGCGGAAGGTTTCCCGCAGCGCAATCCGAAAGATCTCCGGCAGGTCAGGACTGTTATCCCAGTCCGCCTCGGCGATAGAGAGATAACCAATTTCCAGCTCATTGAGCAGCTGCGCGGCGCGGATATAAGTCGCATGCGGATCACTTTCGACCAGGCCCAGATAGACACGATCTTCGTCCGTGCTGCTGAAAAGCGGGGCAAACCGGACGCCGACACGATGACTGCCAAAGACTGAACTTACCGCTTCAACCACTTCACGCAGAAAACGCAGACGATTCTCAGGCGAGCCACCATATTCATCCGTACGGAAGTTGGTGTGCTCAGAAATAAACTGATTAATCAGATAGCCGTTGGCGGAGTGAAGCTCAACGCCATCGAACCCGGCCGCTTTGGCATTTTCCGCCGCCCGCCGGTAAAGCGCCACAATCTCTTTCACTTCCGCGTTCGTCAGCGCCCGCGGCTCGCTGGGCGCGGTTAACATCCCGGCACCCGGTCCGGTTTCAATAAAGACCCGGACGTTATCGGCGGCTATCGCTGACGGCGCAACCGGGGCCTCTTTTCCTGGCTGAAGTTCATTATGGGACACCCGCCCCACGTGCCAGAGCTGGCAGAAAAGAGTGGCACCTTCCTGATGCACTGCTTCGGTGACTTTTTTCCACCCCGCAATCTGCGCTTCACTGTGTATCCCCGGCGTCCATGCATAGCCCTGCCCGCGAGGCTCAATCTGGGTGCCTTCAGTGATCATCAGTCCGGCACCGGCGCGCTGGCGATAATATTCCACCATCATCTGACCGGGAACATTGCCCGGCTGCTCACTGCGGCAGCGGGTCAGCGGCGGCAGAACGATGCGGTTACGGAGCTGAAGGTCGCCCAGGCTCAGGGGGGTAAAAAGTGATGGCATGACAAAAAAATCCTCTGGTGTTTGAAGAGGCGACATTATATTTACACATTTAAATTTGTAAATGTGTTTGTGGGGTTTTTATTTGTCCTGTGCCCGATTTTATCAGGTTATGAGAGACTTATCGCCAGGCGATGAACCCGTGGGGTAGGATTGCTGTTCCGGATGCAGACGCAATTACCCTCATAGCGCATCTATCGGAATTAACAGGGAGCTATCTGTGAAAAGGCTAATCTCGTCAGACGCGCTGGGACCACGCATCTGTATTCTCGGGCCTTCTAACAGCGGAAAATCTACGCTGGCT
This sequence comes from Pantoea sp. GM_Pan_3, assembly GCF_026541045.1. NCBI lineage: Bacteria > Pseudomonadati > Pseudomonadota > Gammaproteobacteria > Enterobacterales > Erwiniaceae > Pantoea > Pantoea sp. GM_Pan_3. The sequence goes on from NZ_JALNVA010000004.1 coordinate 382,197, forward strand.
GAGGCCCTGTCACGCAAAACAGGTCTGCCTGTGGTGCACCTGGATCAGTTACATCATATTCCAGGCAGTCAGTGGGTGCCCAGGGAGCCGGACCTGTTCCTTCGTTTACACGCCGAAGCAGTCAGTCAGGAGAGATGGATTATGGAAGGCAATTACACAAAGTGTATTGAAGCACGGCTCGCCCGGGCCACCGGACTGATTCTTCTGGATGTCAGCGTGCCTTTAGCGCTGCTGCGCTATGTCAGGCGATGCTACTCCTCCACGCCGCGGATCGGGGGACTCAGGACTCACAGAGAGCCGGTAAGCCTGGCGATGATAAACTACATTATCCGCATCGCCCCTCAGAACCGGAAGCGGCACAGGCAGCTCTATGACTCGCTCACGCTGCCAAAACTGCTGCTCAGTTCTCCTCGCGCCATGAATCTCTGCGCGGAAGAGTGGGGACTTCAGCTAAAACACTCTGGAGCATAACCAGCCAACGGCCAGGAATGCAGACAGAAACCGTCAGAGAAACTATGGCGATTCATCAGCAAGTTTCAGATGGGTCAACAGCGCCGTCAGCGACGGCACCGGTCCGGCATGGGTGGTTGGTGAGCGGGTCGTGTCCCAGGGCATCGCATCATCGGTGCAGAAGTCGCCGACACACTGCATATCCACCGCCTCATTGAGTAAACCCACCGGAATCCAGACATAAGGCCGGTCCCGCAGCGGGTTGGGCACGGTGGAGCCACAGCGGGTGCAGAAATCGTTGCGATAACCGCTGGCTTTTTGCCATGACGCCAGGTGATCTTCTCCGCCAGTCCAGCGGAACTCCCCCGCTTTCACCAGCGTCGCCAGGTTATAACCGGTTCCGCTCTGCTTTCTGCACAGCGAACAGTGACAACGGTAGTAAAGCGTGGGTGGCGCTGCCAGCTCAAAAACCACCGTTTCACACAAGCACGAGCCTTTCATTTCACCGCCTTGTTGATGTAATGAGAGAGGCCACCGCTGCGGATGCCCCCCTGATCGCAGTGACACCCTGGCGAAACCGTTGTTTGCATCAGCACAGGGTGTGCCATTTTCATGCAGAAGTCGCGAACGGCCATCCCCGACTTAGTGGCGACTGAACACCAGTTTCAGCCCCGCCAGCGCAAAGCAGCAGGCTAACAGCGCCTCCAGTCCGCGACGGATGCGGCGATAGAACGCGCTCATCACCGCCGTCGAGAAGAGCAGCGCATATCCGCCGAACACCAGCAGACAGATCGTTGCACAGCCAGCGATGATCAGCGGTACCGTGGAGGCAGCCATATCGGGCTTCAGGGCAAAAGACATGATCGCCACCCAGGTGAGAATCGCCTTGGGATTGCCGACATGCATGAGTATTCCCTGGCGAAACAGTCTGCCCCAGGCGACCCGCTCAGTGCTGGCATCAATGCCTGTCGCTTCGGTGCGGCGCAGGGCCGATTTCCCTGCTTTATATGCCAGCCAGAGCAGATATAACCCGCCGCCAACCTTCAATACAATCAGCAACTTTGCGTAGGTGGCCAGCACCGTCAGCACGCCACAGGCGGCCAGTAGCGCCCAGATCATCGAGCCGCTCACCACACCTGCTGCCAGCGCCAGGGCGGCCCCCCTGCCCTTTTTCATCGCCGTTCCCATTATCGCCATATTGCTGGGACCCGGGCTGGCCGTGGCGACAAAGTAGGTGGTGAAAATCAGGAGTAATTCATGCGAAAGCGCCATAACTGCCTCTGAGATTGATTGTTATCAATCTGTTATATCGGTTGTGACGAACATTTACCAGTGATGCTGTCGTCCGCCTGATGGGCGGAATCTCATTCAGCGGTGATAAAGATCAGGTCGGATGAGAGTCCGGATGAAATCCGGCAGGTTGAGCGGTTTATATGCGCATTTGTCATCGCGCACGGGCGCAGTGCTGAAGAGGTTTAGCGGGAAATGAGACGGGCAAAAGCAGAATTAAGATTCAGTCCGGCCGATCGCATTGTGAAAATGAAATCATTCGCCGGACTGAACGGGCTCAGGAAGCGCTTATTTGCCCAGAATTTCTCTGCGGACAATCTCTGCGCCTGCGCTCAACGCGTTGAGCTTGCCATTGGCAACATGACGCGGCAGCGGGATCATGCCGCAGTTGGTCGAAGGGTAGAGATTTTCGGCATCCACAAACTGCAACGCCTTGCGCAGCGTACTGGCGACCTCTTCCGGCGTCTCAATATTATGGGTTGCCACATCAATGGCGCCGACCATCACTTTTTTGCCGCGAATCAGCTCGATCAAATCCATCGGCACCCGCGAGTTCTGGCACTCCAGCGAGACGATATCGATCGATGAGCGCTGCAGTTTCGGGAAGACCTCTTCATACTGGCGCCACTCGGTTCCCAGCGTTTTCTTCCAGTCGGTGTTCGCTTTGATGCCATAGCCATAGCAGATATGCACCGCGGTTTCACACTTCAGCCCTTCGACAGCGCGCTCTAGTGCCGCAATACCCCAGTCGTTAACCTCGTCGAAAAAGACGTTAAAAGCCGGCTCATCAAACTGAATAATATCCACGCCTGCGGCTTCCAGCTCTTTTGCCTCCTGGTTGAGGATTTTTGCAAATTCCCACGCCAGTTTTTCGCGACTTTTGTAGTGGTTGTCGTAGAGGGTATCGATCATGGTCATCGGCCCCGGCAGCGCCCATTTAATCGGACGATCGGTCAGCTTACGTAAAACCTTTGCATCTTCGACAAAGACCGGCTTCTGACGGGAGACTTCACCCACCACGGTCGGGACGCTGGCATCATAACGATTACGGATACGCACCACTTCGCGCTTTTCAAAATCCACGCCGCTGAGGTGTTCGATAAAGGTCGTGACGAAGTGCTGACGGGTTTGCTCACCATCACTGACGATATCGATCCCCGCCCGCACCTGATCGTCCAGGCAGAGACGCAGCGCATCTAATTTACCCGCCACTAACTCATCATCCTGCAGTTTCCAGGGTGACCAGAGCACCTCTGGCTGTGCGATCCAGGAGGGTTTTGGCAGGCTGCCAGCGGTGGATGTCGGTAATAAGGTTTTCATAGCAGGTGACCTTTTAATTTTAATTAAAGAACGGATTCAGCGGACCATTGCGCCAGCAGGGTCTGGTTAGGCTTAATGAAATGGGCCTCAGTAAATTTCCCCTGCTCAACAGCCAGCCGGCTGCGCTCTTCACGATCGTAAACAATCCGGGTTAAAGAGTAATCCTGATGCTGCAGCGTCGGCTGATAGCAGTGACCGGCAGCGGAATTCGCGTTATAGATTTCAGGGCGATAGATCTTCTGGAACGTTTCCATAGTGCTGATAGTGCCGATCAGCTCAAGGTCGGTGTAATCGCTGAGCAGATCCCCGTGGAAATAGAACGCCAGCGGCGCAACGCTGCCCTGCGGCATAAAGAAACGCACTTTCAGGCCCATTTTCCCGAAGTAGAAATCGGTCAGTGAGGGCGCATCCTGCTGATATTCAATGCCCAGAATGGGATGCTGATTGCCGGTGCGCACATATGTGTTTTTGCTGGACACGCTCAGGCAGATAACCGGTGATTTGCTGAAATTCTCTTTATAGACCGGTGAGTTAACAAAGCTTTTAAAAATGTTGCCGTGCAGCTGGCCAAAATCCGCGGGCGTGCTGAATTCAGTCTGCCCTTTATTAAAATCTGCCAGCACCACGCTGAAATCATAATCGCGCACGTAGGATGAGAAATTATTTCCCACAATGCCTTCGCTGCGCTCACCGGTGTGATGATCCACGATATAGGTTTTTAAAATTTCGATAGCCGGAAACGCTTCGCCGTCAGCGCCACCCTGAAGATTCAGCTCCGCAGAAATGATCTCCAGTTCAACGGAATAGCGGTCAGCCTTTGGATTGTCCCAGTGCGCCAGCGAGTTAAAACGATTATCGATCATCACCAGGGCGTTGCGCAGATTTTCCTGACGCTTTTCGCCACGCGCTAAATTCGCAAAGTTCGTCGTCGCGCGCGTATTTTTTGAAGGGTTATAATTTTCGTCGAAACGAATACGCTTGATGGTAAAGGCAAAATCGTTGTTCATCGCTATCGGGTATCCTGGTCGCTGATATGAATTGTTGCTGAGAGGGTTATGCAGCTTTGCTATCCCTTAACAAGCATTCATATTTCTCAAAGTTATTAACAATTCTTACTTTATGCCTCAACGGGCGGGTGAAAAAAAGTGATTAAATTTCAACGAACATGAAGGAAATTCATGTTGAGACGGGAAAGCGGGGGATTTTTCACGATCGGGCGGGACATTCATTTACCCGCCCCCGTGCGCGGGCCTGTCACCTTCGCACAGAACCAGGCGTCGCGGCAAATCTGCACGGGTGCCGGGCTTATCTCACCAGCGGTAACGTTACCGCTGGTGCGCTGCGCTAGATCTTATAAAAATCATCGCAGAATGCTTTTCGCGCACCCGATTTCAGGGAAAGCCTGTGCGCCGCCTCTTTCATCAGTTTACCCAGACCGCCGTCGCGTTTCGCCTCTGTCAGGCGTGAAGCGGGCCCGGTCAGGGCCAGGGCCGCGAGCATATTGTCGCCCTCACCAAACACCGGAAGTGATAATGAGGCGATATGCGGATCGCGGATACCGGAGGTAAACAACGGAAGTTCCGGCTGAGTCTCAAACAGCGGTTCTCTGCGTCCCCAGCAGCGGAGCACCTTTCCGATGGCTGAATTGTCCAGCGGCAGAAACGTTCCGGGCAGACGCGTTTCCCGCAAGCCTTCTGACGGTTCCGCCCTGAACAGACAGAGTCGCTGATCCTTCTCGATGACATACCAGGTGGCGCTTTCACCCGTGGCCGTCGCCAGGGCATGTAGCTCAGGCTGGACGATAGTGGCAAGATGAAAGGATTGTTCATAGAGCTTGCCCAGATAGAGCAGTCTCGGTCCCAGGGTATAAACTCCGTTGTCGCGCCGGATAACGTAATTCATGCGTTCCAGTGAGTTCATCAGGCGATAAACCGTCGTTTTGTGATACCCAGAAAGCTGGGCCAGCGCGGTCAGCGTGAGTGACTCTTCGCCAGGCCTGAAACAATCCAGTAGCGCCAGCGCTTTTTCTACGGCAATTACGCCTTCATTCCCCATTAGCAGGTTCTCCTGTTTGCGACGGCAGGCAGTTTACCCTGTAATTTGTGATTCACATCGTATTTACATCACAAATGAATGCTTAACACTGGTGTGATCCAAATTAACATAGATATAGTAGTTTTATATTGTACAACAAAGTTGTACCTGGTAAAACGAAAGAGGATGATCTATGCCACATGCAGATAATACCTTCATCAATCGCGACATTACCCGTATCGCGCCAGAGCTCGTAAAACAGGCTGCTCAGTTTCAGGCCGCGATACTGGCAGATGTTGCCGGGCGACGCGGAACACTGCACGGACGCGTAAAACCGCTTTCCCACACCATGAAAGTTGCCGGTCCCGCTATCACCGTTGAAGTCAGACCGGGTGACAATCTCGCTATCCACGCCGCACTGGCTATTGCCCAGCCGGGCGATGTGATTGTGGTTGATGGCAATGGCGACATCAGCTGCGCATTAATCGGCGAAATTATGTCTACTCAGGCGCAGGCCTCTGGCATTGCCGGGATTATTATCGATGGCGCGGTTCGTGATGCCGATGCACTGAGCACCAATGGCTTCCCGGTATTTGCAGCGGGCCTGAACCCGTGCGGCCCGACCAAATCGGTGGCGGGACGGGTTAACTTCCCTGTTTCAGTAGCAGGCGCAGCAATTCAGCCTGGCGATCTGGTGATTGGCGATATCGATGGCGTGGTTGTGCTGCCTCGTGAAGCCGTTCCGGCCCTGATCGAACTGGCGCAGAAAAAACTGGATTTCGAAACCAGCCGCATCGCCGCCATTCGCGATGGCGATCTCCGCGCGCCCTGGTTAGAGAAAGCGCTGCTTACGGCTGGCATGCTGGTTGACGGGGAGGTGCTGTAATGACGACCTCTTCTCCTGTCATTCTGGTTACGGCCAGCGATCTGGCGCCGCAGGCAGTCAGCCTGCTCGACGATTTCACGATTGTGTATGCAGGCAAACAGCCGGGCGAAGAGACTCTGGTTCAGCTCTGCCAGCAGCACAACCCGGTGGGGATCATCGTCCGCTACGGCAAGATTAACGCCCGCATCATGGACGCCGCCCCCGCTCTGCGCGTTATCTCCAAACACGGCAGTGGCATCGATGTCATCGATCAGAAAGCCGCCGCTGAGCGTCATATCAGTGTTCAGTCGGCCCCGGGTGCCAACGCGGCTGCCGTGTCAGAGCACGCCTGGGCGCTGATCCTGGCCTGCGCTAAATCGGTGATCCCGCTGGATCAACGCATGCGTCAGGGACACTGGGATAAATCGACCCACAAATCCGTGGAGCTGGAGGGCAGAACCCTCGGGCTGGTGGGTCTGGGGGCGATAGGGGGTCGCGTGGCCCGTATCGGCCGCGCTTTTGGCATGAACGTCCTGGCCTATGATCCCTATGCGCGCACTTTCCCGGATGAGTGTGTCTCTTCCTCGCTGGACGATCTGCTGCGTCAGTCAGATGTGATTTCATTGCACTGCCCGCTGACAGAACAGACCCAAAAGATGATCAACGCAGAGTCGCTGGCGTTGTGTAAAAAAGGCGCCATTCTGGTGAATACGGCTCGCGGGGGGCTGATCGATGATGAAGCCCTGATCGCGGCACTGAATGACGGCACGATCGCCTCGGCGGCGCTGGACAGCTTTGCCACAGAACCGCTGACCGCCCCGCATATCTGGCAGAATGTCGACAACGTGATTCTGTCGCCACACATTGGTGGCGTCAGTGATAACTCCTACGTGAAGATGGGCACCGTGGCAGCCACAAACGTGCTGAACGTGCTGGCAGAACCGGTGAAAGACGAAAGTCCGGTTTCCTGATCGGCTTTTCCTGACCGGCTAAACAGGCGCCTGGGCCGTTTAGCCGGTTTTTTTATGCGTTCTCCCCTCTGCCCTTGCCGCTTTACTGCCCTGGCCTCTGAAACTTTCCCTCTGCCCTCCCAGTGGCCTGCCACAACCTTGCAAACGCGCTCAGCATTCAGATGCCACATCGCGCCACTCCAGCTTTAAACACCCGCAGATAGCGTCACCTGTCCCTGCAGGGCCAGACTCACTGTCAGCACCTCCCTTCTGGCTGAACAAGCGCTCCTTACACCACTCTTCCTCCAGCCGAGGGTGAGCCCCTGCATACGGCCCGCTTTCGTCAGATGGCATTCAGGGGGGATGACAACCCGCCACAGGCTTACAGGAGCGCCAGGCGTGGCTTAGTGAAAAGATGGGCGAGTTAACATGGCTGTTGAGTAAGCGAGGGGGTGTTGCACACAAAGAGATCGATCAGGAAAAAGAGGCGGCAGGACGATGAGTGAAGGGAGAAGCCCGGAGACGCGGCGAGCAGCGTCTCCGGGCTGACAACGTTATTTACTGACGGGTGAAGCGGTATTCTCAACTTCAATGTTTAATTTTTTGGTGCGTCCCATAACCAGCACGGCGATGCCGCCGACGCTGCACAGCACAGCCAGTGGCAGCATTGCCAGGGTGTGACTGCCGGTGGCCTGATTGATGATGCCGTAAACGTTAACCATCAATCCTCCGCCAATCAGGTTAGCCATCGCCCCGATAGCAGCCAGACCCGCCGCAGCCGTCGTGGATGACATCCAGCCCGAAGCCAGCGCCCAGAAAGGCCCTTTCATTGAGTAAGCACCAATCAGCACCAGCGACAGAATCACGACGCTGCCGGTCAGCGTGTTGGTCAGGAATGCCGAGAGCAGACCGCCTGCGATTAAAAACAGCGTCAGCGCGGTGTGCCAGCGACGTTCGCCGCTGCGGTCAGAGCTTCTGCCCCAGACAATCATCAGAACAGAAGCCAGACCGTAAGGGATCGCATTCACTAAACCGGTAGTGAAGTTGTCCAGACCGAAAGATTTCAGCAACTGCGGAGACCAGACGCTCAGCGTTGAACCTGCCGCCGAGGCACCTGCATAAATCAGCGCCATCACCCAGATATGTTTATGGCGCAGCAGCTTCCACAGGGAGATGTGACCAATCGCTTTTTTCTTCGCGTTTTCCGCTTCCAGCGTGGTATTCAGCCAGGCTTTCTGCTCCTGATTCAGCCAGCTGGCATCAGAGGGGCGGTTGCTCAGCATGAAGAAAGCGGCCACACCCAGCACCACGGCCGGAATGCCTTCCAGGATGAACAGCCAGTGCCAGCCGCGCATGCCCAGCCAGCCATCGAGTGACAGAATCAGACCTGAGATAGGTGAGCCGATAAAGTTCGCGGCAGGGATAGCCACCATGAAGGTCGCGATGACGCGTGCACGGTATTTGCCAGGGATCCAGTAGGTCAGATAAAGAATGACGCCCGGGAAAAATCCTGCCTCAGCGGCACCCAGTAAGAAGCGCAGAACATAGAGCGTATTGGCGCTTTCGACGAAGGCCGTACAGACCGAGATGATGCCCCAGGAGACCATGATGCGCGAGATCCAGATCTTTGCACCAATCTTCTGCATCGCAAGGTTGCTGGGGACTTCAAACAGGAAGTAACCAACGAAAAACAGGCTGCTCGCCAGGCCAAACACCGCTTTGGACAACCCCAGATCTTCGTTCATCTGCAACGAAGCCATGCCTATGTTGCCGCGGTCAATAATGGCAATCAGATAACAGACAATCAGAAATGGCAAAATGCGCCAGACCACCTTTTTTACGGTCTGCTGCTCGATATCGGCAGAGAAAGTCGTGATGTGCTGTTTTTCAGACATGATGATCCTCACATTTTTGTCATCGTTTTGCGCGTGATACGCAAAACGCATTGTTGTACTCTGTAAAACATTAATGTACTCAGTAAAACCATTATCACGATAAAAAAGCGTCTCCGCCGGAAGATGTAATCAGGTTGTGTTATTTGTCACAAAAAAGTATTCAGCACATCTGGTTTATGTGACGAGCAAGCCGTTACCAGGATAAAGACCGGACAGATTTTTTGCGGGGCTAATGCGACGGGAGAGAGTAATGAGAACAAAGGCTGTCATCCAGGGAAAGTTGCGGGGGTTACTCTGAATCCCTGTCTGACAGAGGTGTGCGCAGTTCAAAGTGACTAGCGGAGGAGTCTGAGCCCTCTTTGCACGATATCCCGGAACGTTTCACATTGCATATGTTCCTGTTCCTGACAGCGGGCAACATGCTTAAGCCCCCGACTCAGCCGCTTTAACTGGCGAAGGGTGCTATCAATTTCTCTGGCTCGAAGAAGAAGAAGCTCCCGGTCGATAGCTATACGGCCTTGCTCATTCAGCATCATGGCTATTTCATCAAGAGTAAATCCGACAGCCTTTCCCAGCGCAATCAGCTCCAGTTTAACCAGAACATTGCTATGGTACTGCCTTCTGAGACCGTTGCGACCCACAGCCCTGATTAGCCCTTTCTTCTCATAAAACCGTAAGGCTGAAGGTGACACACCTGAAAGGTCTGCGACATCCCGTATATCCAGTTCTTCCATCGTTGACTTAAACCCGACTTTAAGTTGCACACTGCCAACCAGCTTATCATTCCAGACAGCAAGGATACCAAATATGGACAGCATGACTTTTTTTCAGACCCTAATCAGCGGTGTCGGCGCAACGGTTGTTATGGATCTCTGGTCACTCTTCCAGAAGTACATTATTAAAATTGCCCCTTTAAATTATGCGCTGGCAGGCCGCTGGATTCTGTGGATACCAAAAGGAAAGTTCCGGCATAACACGATCATCTCAACAGCTCCGGTGCAGGGAGAACGTGTCACTGGCTGGTTATTTCATTATCTGACAGGAGTACTTTTTGCTTTTATACCGCTTATTCTGGATGGATCGACCTGGTTTCATAATCCCTCATTCAGGACGGCTCTGCTGACTGGTCTGTTGACGCTATTCGCTCCCTTTATCGTGCTTCAGCCCGCGCTGGGTTTTGGCTTCGCGGCATCGCGGACGCCCCGACCCTGGCGAGCCCGACTGCTTAGCCTTCTTATGCATATAGCGTATGGATGCGGACTCTCAATCACAACCTTGCTGACTTATTAGCGTCGGATGGAGGCTCTGCCTGAAACGCGCTGCATTTGATGCCACTGCATTCTCCTGACCGAAAACGGCAAGTGGCTCTTTAAGATTGCGGAAGAACAGAGCGCCCATTCATTCAACGATTCTCAGGGGAGCGGGTTGCGGATATATAACCGGAAGTTAAAGATTCTTTATTACCATTCCAGACGCAGCCAGAATCATAATGGATGCGGCCAGACGAAAAAGGCGTCGTTGCGCTTTTTCACTGGTGAGCAGATGGCGTATTCTGAGCGCGGCAAGAATAAAAACCGCGCCAACGCTTAAAAGGACCAATACGGTCACGGGCACCAGCATTCCTCCCCACATTTTTAATGACACATTATCCAGAGAAATGACAAGAGGCAGTATCGCCAGATAGAAAGCGATAGTTTTGGGATTCCCAAGTGTTAGGGTCAGCCCTGAAAACCAGGCTGTTGCCAGTTCTTTGTTTGTCGTTTTCTGTGCAATATTTATCGCCTCCGGCTGACTGCACCAGAACTGCCATGCGAGCAGACATAAATAGAGTGAAGCAGCATAGTTAATCAGGGTGAAGATAGTGTCATTTGTCTGCCCAATCACCCCCAGACCGAATATCGCCAGTGTTAAATAGATCAAATCCCCCAGAATAAGTCCTGCCAGCATAGCAAAAGCGGAAACAGCACCCCCACAGACACTACGTGCAACCAACGCCGTCATTCCGGGGCCGGGGATGGCAGCAGCCAGACCGAGAGCTGCAACATAAGAAATTACCTGAGCGATTCCAGACATCGTTATTCCTGTTTTTAATAGAAGAGAGAGGGACGGCGGATTAAAAGCGCCGCTAATTCATGTAGCAATAATCTTTATTGTTTTGGACACCACCAGAACGCTTCAGAGAAAATTAACGGAGCCAGGGAAATTAAAACTCTGACACCCGCTTTTAAATTGCATAGCGTAAAGCAGACTCTTATGCAGGTCATAATGAGAAGAGTCAGGTTTAAAACCCTCTTTTTTTGCCTTGAGCCAGAAAATAAATTCAGGTGATTGAGAAAGAGAAGAGTATGCATGACCTCTGAACAGGATCTTATCCTGCCTTATCTCTCCTGAACGGTGAATCAATTATGCCGTAAACAAAGAGGAAAGAGTCACCTATCTCATTTACCCGGCGCAGGTTTTCAGGTAGAAATAACCACTTATTGATTACATTAAGAAAGGAATTTCCCTAAATGGCACTCAGCTCGACAGATGTGAAGATTCTGGAAGTTCTGCAGAACGATGCGCGCGTCACCAATCAGGAACTGGCGGAGAAGATCAACGTTTCAGCTTCTCCCTGCTGGCGCAAAGTGCGCAGGCTTGAAGAAGATGAAGTGATCAAGGGTTACCGCGCTGTTCTGGATCGCAAAAAGATTGGTCTGGGCGTGATGGTTTTCATTCGGGTAGTCATTGACAGCCACAGTGAAGCGCAGGCCAGAAAGTTTGAAGAGGAAGTCACGGCGCTTGAGGACGTTGTGGCCTGTTATAGCATCGGTGGGGATGCCGACTTCCTTCTGCAGGTTGTCGCATCGGATCTGGATTCCTATGCCGATTTTGCCATGTCAGTAGTGCGCAGATTGCCGGGAATCAAAGAGATGCAGAGTATGTTTGTCCTTAAAGAGATCAAACCACTCGTTACTTATCCTGTAAATAAAGCGTCTGTGCAAGGATGACTACGATAGCACCTTAGCAAAGCACACCGCCTCTTCCCGGTTTATGTAGGGCCCATAATTTGCGATGCGGTTATATCCGCTGTTCTGATAAAAACGGACAGCCTTATGGTTCACAGCACGGGTTTCGAGCCAGATTTCCGTGTATCCCATTCCCAGCGCCGACTCTTCGAGGAAAGTCAGTAATGCCCTGCCGATCCCGGCGTCACTGCGGTCTGAATACATTCTCTTCAGTTCGGCAACCGTCTCTGTAAGCGGTCGGATAGCGCCGCAGCCGACAGCCACACCCTGATGATTTCTGGCCACCACCCAGAGCGCCCTCTCCTCATCCATAGCAGCCATTGCAAAGTGTCGCCTGCCATCATCGCCGGTTATCGCCGCGAGCTCGGCTGAAAGCGCATTTATCAGCCGTTGCGACTCCGGGGCGCAGGGATCGGCTTTTTCTACCCTAATCATGCCAGCCTCCGTTTTTCTTTTAACCGTCAGAATAAAACGAAATCCGGTCAGCGACATCCCCCCTGGCACTCATGCACCGGATAAATAAGACTGGCCCCGTCTCACAATGCCCGGATGAGGGCTCGTCGCGCATTCACGGCTAAGCCTCTACTTCGCATCTATAATTCAGTGATTCATCACCCTGCGCCCTTTTTAATCGTGGCAGCGAGAGGTCGCGGTTCCGCCTCACGCAGAGTCTGGTGGCAAAAAAACAGCTGAGTGCCCCAGCCTCTTACGGCGCAGCTCCCGCTGAGTGATGCACAGAACAGAACGGCCGGTCACAACATAATTTGACTCTTTACTGAATAAGGAAGCCTCATGAATCTATCTCTTAAAAATCAGGTTGCGCTGGTGACCGGTGCCAGTTCAGGCCTCGGCTATGCCTGTGCAGAAGCCCTCGCAAAGGAAGAGGCCGCTGTGGTGATTAATTATCACAGTCAGGCCGAGCCTGCCGAAGAGCTGGCAGAAAAAATCCGGGCCGGTGGCGGTCGTGCCATCGCAGTGAAAGGCGACGTGTCGAAAGAGGCGGATGTCGACAATCTCTTTGCGCAGACCCTTGCTGAGTTTGGCAGACTGGACATTCTGGTGGCTAACTCAGGCCTGCAGAAAGATGCCCCCTCAATCGATATGACACTGGAGGAGTGGAATACCGTTCTGGATGTAAACCTGACCGGGCAGTTTTTGTGCGCGCGGGCTGCGCTGCGCCAGTTCCGCGATCAGGGACACAGTCCGGAGATCAGCAGAGCGGCAGGGAAGATTATTCATATGAGTTCGGTTCATCAGCTCATTCCCTGGGCCGGACACGTTAACTATGCCGCCTCCAAAGGCGGCGTAGACCTGCTGATGAAAACGCTGGCGCAGGAGGTGGGTGAGGCGCGTATCCGCGTTAACTCGGTTGCGCCTGGCGCTATCGCGACCGCCATCAATGAGGAGACCACCCAGGGTGAGGCGGGCAAAGCATTGTTAAAACTGATCCCCTATGGCCGCATCGGTGCGGCTGAAGATGTGGCGAATGCGGTAGTCTGGCTTGCCAGCGATCTTTCCGATTACGTTCATGGCACGACGCTCTTTATAGATGGCGGCATGAGTCTTTATCCCGGATTCCGCGACAACGGTTGATTCCTCTGCCTCGCGCAGAGGATCAGGGCGGCAGGTTTTATCCGCCCCCCTGGCAGTGACCGGCGCCCGAAGCAGTGCATTCTCCGGGCGTTTTGTCTCTGCGGTGGCTGCCGCTCAGCAGGTGATACGCCCGCTGCGCCATGCGACAATCACGCCTTACACGGTTTTGTTCTGAGGTTTCCGACATGACGTCCTTTTATCAATTTACGGCCCCGCTTCTGAACGGTCAGACGGCCTCCATGGCAGACTACGCAGGCAGGACGGTGCTGGTGGTCAACACCGCCAGCCGCTGTGGGTTCACACCGCAGTATGCTGGCCTGGAAACCCTTTATCGCAGATATGCCGATCAGGGACTGGTGATACTGGGTTTCCCCTGCAATCAGTTCGGCAGGCAGGAGCCCGGCAGTGCTGACGATATCGCACAGACCTGCCATATCAACTACGGCGTAAGTTTCCCGATGTTCGGCAAAGTGGAGGTCAACGGGGCCGCGGCACACCCGCTGTTTCGTTATCTGAAAGAGGCGTTACCCGGCATTCCGGGTGGCCGAATCAAGTGGAACTTCACGAAATTCCTGATTGGATCCGACGGCACACCGCTAAAACGATTCGCCCCCATCACCGCCCCGGAGAAGATGGAGTCGGCCATTGTCGCTGCGTTGCCAGGGCGATGAGCGCGCCTGCTGAAGATCGACGCCCGCCGACAGGCTTCTGCCCTGTTCTGAAGCGCAGCGATATCAGGCGCGCTAATGTCTGATAATGGTCTGAATAATCCACTCACGAAATATTTGCATCGACGGCGTCATTTTCCGGGCTCTTTGCCAGGTCAGCCAGTATCCGTCATTGCCGGAATAAATATCAAAAGGCCTGACGAGCAGCCCGCCTTTTATTTCGGGTTCAAACATGATTTCCGGTGCCAGCGCAACGCCCCCGGTAATCAATACGGCATCAATAATCAGACGCGATGAATCCAGAACAGGCCCGTTAATTCTGAAGGGGGGAATACCCGCCGCAGCAAACCAGTTCTCCCACTCTTCATGACGATAAGAGCGTAATAAATTTTCGCCCGTAATATCCTCAGGCCGGTTAAGTCTTTTCGCCGTATCTGGCCGGCATAATAGCGTCAGCGGTGCATCAAATAGCAGTTGATTATGTGATGCCGACCAGTTGCCAGAACCATATCTTATAGCAAAATCGACACCTTCACCGGCGATGCTCACCACATTGTTATTGGTCTGAATACTCAGTTCGATTGCGGGATGGCGTTGCCGGAAATCGTCAATTTTCGGCAGAAGCCAGCCCAATGCAAAGGTGCCGACACAGGAGAGCGTGAGCGCCTCCCTGACTTCTCCCCCTTCAAACTGACGATAGGCTTTCTCAATCCGATGAAAGGCATCAGAAATCTCAGAAAACAGCAATCGCGCCTCATCGGTCATTTCAAGACCACGCGAAAGCCTTCTGAATAATGTGATCCCTAACCTCTCTTCAAGCAGCCTGACCTGCTGGCTGACCGCCGCCTGCGAAACGAACAGTTCCATGCCTGCCCGGGTAAAGTTGAGGTGGCGGGCAGAGGCTTCAAATGCACGCAGAGCGTTAAGCGGAATATCCCCTTTCACTATAGCCCCCAGAAAAAGTTATGACTGGCATCAATTTATACCGTTTTGACTCACCGGAAAACTGATTTATTTTGGAGCCCGTAATTAAGGGGAACGATATTCAGTCACGGCCTTGTGACAATTCAGATTTAATTAATTTTTGTATAGGGAACGTTTAATAATGAATAAATTTAAAAACCGCCTGGCCGGAATAGTGTTATTCGCCGCAGCGGGATGTTCAGCGTCAGCACATGCGGCTTTCGATCAGCAATCCCTGAACAATCAGTTTGAGAAACTTGAACGTCAATCCGGAGGCCGGCTCGGCCTGGCCGTCATTGATACGTCTGATAGTGCGCAATATTCCTGGCGCGGCAACGAAAGATTTCCACTGTGCAGTACCAGTAAGGTGATGGCCGTTGCTGCGATATTAAAAAAGAGCGAAGAGTTAAAAAAAAATAAAAATGCTGATACTTTACTTAATAAGAAAATTCATATAAGTCAGCACGATATGGTGAATTACAATCCTGTCACCATGAAGCATATCGGTTCCGCAATGAGCCTCGCGGAGCTGAGCGCGGCGGCCCTGCAATACAGCGATAACGCGGCGATGAACAAGCTGCTGGCGTATCTGGGCGGCCCGCAGCATGCCACGCAGTTTGCGCGAACCCTTGGTGATACGACGTTCCGGCTGGACAGAAATGAGCCAGGCCTCAACACCGCGATTCCG
The DNA here is from genome assembly GCF_026541045.1 of Pantoea sp. GM_Pan_3. NCBI lineage: Bacteria > Pseudomonadati > Pseudomonadota > Gammaproteobacteria > Enterobacterales > Erwiniaceae > Pantoea > Pantoea sp. GM_Pan_3. The sequence goes on from NZ_JALNVA010000004.1 coordinate 397,921, forward strand.
GGTGATCCTCGCGATACCACTACCCCTTCAGCGATGGCAGCGAGTCTTAACAAACTTATTTTAGGTTCTGCGCTTAAAGACGATCAGAGAGCCACACTGACAGCCTGGATGAAGGGCAATACCACGGGGGCAGCCAGTATTAAAGCGGGCCTTCCGGCAGACTGGATAGTGGCCGATAAAACCGGCAGTGGCGACTACGGCACCACCAATGACATCGCCGTTATCTGGCCGAAAAATCATGCCCCCCTCGTCCTGACCACCTACTTTACGCAGCACGATAAAAACGCCGCCGCGCGTAAAGATGTGCTCGCCAGCGCAGCCAGAGTGATTGCGGGCGCTGTCCAGCAATAAAGACGGACAGGTTCAGAGCTGTTCTGTGAGCAAAACCGGCCTTGGCCGGCCGGTTTACCGGTTTCAGCACAGGGCCGTCAGGCCGTCATGCCACCATCAATCACCAGTTCGCTGCCGCAGATGTAACGGCTTTCGTCCGAGACCAGGAACAGGGCCGCTGCAGCCACTTCATCCGGATCGCCCAGCCGCCCTGCCGGTATTCGCGCGCTCAGTGCCTGCCTTACCTCATCGCTGGCCTGGTCGAACATCGGCGTATCCGTCGGGCCCGGACTGAGTGTATTGACCCTGATACCGCGCGGTGCCAGTTCGCTGTTCCAGGTGCGGGCATAAGCGCGAACAGCGGCCTTACTGGCAGAATAGGTTCCATAACCCGGATTGGCGATTCCCCCCGCAATGGAACCGATCAGCAGAATGGCCCCTCCCTCCTCCATGAGCCTGACAGCATGCTGTACCGTCAGCACCATGGCACGAACGTTCAGACCAAAAATAAGGTCAATATGCTCTGCTGAGGTCTCATCCAGGTTTGCCGGTACAGCCACACCTGAAGCATTAACCAGGATATCGAGGCGACCGGCTCTGGCCTGAATCGTCCCGAACAAACGTACGAGATCGCTGGCATCCGTCAGGTCACCCGCTATCGCTTCAGCCTGACCGCCGGTTAGCGTAACCGCCTCTGCCAGCTGAGCTTCGCGTCGGGCGGTAATAAAAACCCGTGCGCCTTCCTGTACAAAACGGCGAGTGATGGCAAGACCAATACCGCTGCTGCCACCGGTCACCAGAACCACTTTTCCACTCAGTTTCATCATTGCCACTCCGTAAAGAGGTTGAACGATGGATGATACATTTCGTATATTTAGTGTCAATTACGCACCTGATGTACACCAGATATCATTGAGGAAACCGTATGGCCACCGATATCACCGCTCTGCTGGCAGAGATCAACAGTACCCGCCCGATCCTGGAACAGGTTGCCAATAAATGGTCGGTGTTAATCCTGACCGTGTTGTGCTCACAGCCGTCGCGATTTAATGCCATTAAGCGCAGGCTCGATCCCATTACTCACAAATCACTGACTGAGGCATTACGCCGTCTGGAGCGAAACGGACTGATAAGCCGGCACGTGATCGCCTCCTCACCTGTCGCGGTGGAGTATGCGATCACGCCTCTGGGCAGAACCCTGCAGGACCCGTTTGTCGCGCTGGTCAACTGGGCGAAGCAACATGGCGAAACCATGCAGCAGGCTCAGGAGGGGTATGATGAGCGTGAGCCGGGACAGCAGACGTGATCTTCAAGTGCGGGAGACAGGAGTGAGATGGCGCTAAGCGCAGCGGCTGACAGGATTCGTACAGCCAGTGATCACAGGGCTGCCTGCTCAAAAAACTGATAGGAGCCATCGCGGCGGGCTTTAGCCTGATACATCGCTTTGTCGGCGCGCTCGAACAGCATTTTCGCCGTCGCCGTTCCGAAGCGGGCCAGGCTGATGCCAATCGCTGCACCGATGCGCACGTCCATGTTATCAATGACGAAGGGGGCCTCCAGACTGTCAATAATGCGCAGGGCGATGGCCGATGCCACCCCGCGATGACTGCACTTTGCGGCCACAATAAACTCATCGCCACCCATCCGGGCCACCGAGTCGCCCGGGCGCATGCAGCGCTGCAGTCGTTCACCGACCTGCTGCAGTAAGGCATCCCCTGTCGCATGGCCCATAAGATCATTCACTGCCTTGAATCCATTGAGATCGATAAACATCACCGTGGTGAAAGCCGGGTCCTCTGTCTCCGCCAGCATTCGGCCAATCTGCTCGTTAATCCAGGCGCGATTAGGCAGCCCGGTCAGCGGGTCGCGGGTCGCCAGCTCTTCGAGATTGCGCATCCTTTCCTTGTCACGCGTGATGTCACGCGAAACCAGCACGGCACCGATATTTTTGCCTGAAGAGGGATTGCTGACGCCACAGGCTTTAGTGCCCAGCGTGAGGTAGTGGCCGTCACGATGCCGTTTACGTACTTCAACCACATCCGGCAGCATTCCGCCGCTGAAGATATGTGCCAGCGCTGCCGAGGCAGATTCGCGATCGTCAGGATGCAGGAAATCGACCACCAACTGACCAACCACCTCTTCAGGTCTCCAGCCTATCATTTCGCTGTAGGAGGGCGAGATCGAGACGTATCTGCCATTCGCATCACAATGGGCAATCAGATCGGTACTGTTCTCGATCAGCAGGCGATATTCCGCCGCCGTGCGCACCGCATCCTCCAGCGCTTTACGCTGCGCAGTCACATCCAGGATGAAGCCGTTGTACTTCTGGTGGGAGGTGCCAGGCAGACTGTCCGGCAGGCCGGAAACCACGACGCGGCGTGTTTCACCGTCCAGACAGTGGATAGGCACTTCAAAGTAGAAAGGGGTCAGATATTCCAGCGCCGCGGTCAGCTGCAGCGCGATCTTTGCATCATCGTCAGCCTGCGCCAGTTCCAGCCAGGAACTCAGCGTCACCCCCTTCAGAGCAGGCATCAGGCCAGCCGGTGTTTCCTGACTGGCAACGCAGATACCCTGAGCGTCTGTAGACCAGACGGCAGTGAAAGAGGGTTTAATCATTAAGTTCATGGCGGCCGACTCCGATGTTGCTGACGATACTAAACAAGCTCAATACTCGTCGCTACAGACCTGATTATAACCGTAAATGTCCGTCTGACGCGGCAGGAGGCGACAGTCACTGGGTGAGCCTGTGGCGAAACCGGCCATCGCGCATGGCGGGCGCCCGGACCTGGCTGGCCGTTGTTTCTGAGGCCGCGATCCTTACAGGGATGTGCGCAGAACGTTTATGACAGGGTGCAGTCTCTGAGGTATCAGCTCCTGTTTATCGGCTCATCAGGCCGGAATCTTTAGCCCTGTCGCGTTAACTGCCCCACTTTCCGGCGCTTCATCTTTCCTTAAGAATACTCTTATAACATCCCTGCTCTGTTAGCTCATATTGGGCTTTTTCCGGAGCGTGACCCTATGCAAAATAACAACACAGCATCGCTTTCTCTGAGTAAAGTGCCTGCCGTAACCGCGGCATTCTGGTTAACCAAAATCGCGGCGACAACCCTGGGTGAAACCGGCGGCGATGCGGTAACCATGTCAATGAATCTGGGATATCTGACCGGTACGCTGATTTTCGCCATTATCTTTCTGGTCGCGGTGGTGGTGCAGATTAACCGTCCCGGTTTCAATAAATGGATTTACTGGTTCACCGTGGTGGCAACCACCACGGTGGGCACCACGCTGGCAGATTTTGCCGACCGCTCCCTGAATATTGGCTATCCGGGTGGCACTCTGCTGCTGATCACGCTGCTGACCCTCTCTCTGTTTCTCTGGAAAATAACCTGCGGCACGGTGGCGGTCAGTTCGGTGAACAATGGCGTCACTGAGACCTTCTACTGGGTGACCATCATGTTTTCCCAGACGCTGGGCACGGCATTAGGTGACTGGGCGGCAGACAGTGAAGGGCTGGGTTACGATGGCGGTATTCTGCTGTTTGCAGGTGCGCTGGCGCTTATCTGGGCGGCGAGTCGCTTTACCTCGCTTTCGCGCACTGCGCTGTTCTGGGCGGCCTTTATCCTCACGCGGCCTCTGGGTGCAGTGGTGGGCGATTTTCTGGATAAACCGCTTGCCTCGGGCGGGCTCGCGCTGAGTCGCTACGGTGCCTCGCTGACGCTGGGCCTGATCATCATCGCGCTGCTGATGCTGCTGCCCCAGCGCCCGGCCGCGAACACCGCCACCGCGCATTAACCGCGCGACCGGAAAAACGGGCACACGCCAGCTTCAGTCCTTATCAGAGCCGCCTGCACCGGCGGCTTTTCTGGATTTGCCGTTAACAGGTGTACCTGCTCTGGCTACAGAATATGCCGGCTGGCTACTCAAGCCGGCTGGCGATGAGGCGCAGTTGTTCTGCTATCTGCTTTAAATCCCGCTGCTGCTGTCCGGCCATACCGGTCGAACTGCGCACCACCAGTTTAGCCGGCAGAATCGAGGAAGAACGCTGCTCATCCTGTTCGCTGGCCAGCAACAGCCTTGCAACCGCCTCTTTGCCCTGCAAATCGAGGTCCAGCGACACCGTAGTCAGCGCCGGATGAAAAAACGCACTTTCATAGGTGTCGTCATAACCAATCACAGAGATCTGGCCCGGCACCGCCACGCCGCGCTGATGCAGCGCGCTCAGCACACCCAGCGCCATCTGATCGTTGCCCACCAGCAGTGCGCTGAATCCGGGCGCTTCCCGCAGCAGCTGCAGTACACCGTTGTAACCACTCTGTGCGTCCCAGTTACCGTGGCTGATGCTGACGGGCTTCAGACGGTAACTCTCCAGCGTATCCAGCCAGCTTTTCAGACGCAGATTTGCTGAAACCGACTGCTCGGGTCCGGCCAGCAGGGCGAACTCGCGATGGCCCTGCTCATAGAGATATTTAACGCTGGCACGGGTGCCGTCAGCCGGGTTAAACGAAACGTTAAACACCGCGCTGTAAGGATCGACATCCAGAAACAGACATAGGATATCGTCATTCTCCTGCACGATTTGCTCAGCATCGTGGCTCTCCAGCGGGACGTTGATGATCACCTTGTCCACCCGCTGAGACTTCAGCTCATTGATGCAATCCTGGAGGCTTTGATTGACGTTCTCATCAATCATGGCGATCAGCACCTGGTAGTCAGCAGCATTAGCATAACGTTTAACCGCAGCGGCCACCTGCGAGGGGGCATGCAACGCCAGCGAGGTGGTCACCAGACCCAGCGTAGTGCTCTGCTTACCTACCAGTTGCTGTGCCAGCCTGTTAGGTACATAGCGCAGGGTTTCAATAGCGTGTTCCACCTTGCGCCGCGTTGATTCCGAAACGTTTGCCGACTTATTCAAAACCCGCGAAACCGTCTGATACGAGACGCCAGCGTGGCGGGCGACATCCTCTAAGGTGGCATTTTTTGATTTCATAATTCGCATCCCTGATGACCAATGGCGGAATGGTATCACAGCCGTGGTGTCAGCCAGCCCACCGCTGTCACATTGCATGAATAAAAAGTAAAAGTAATACCTTCACATATTGAGATTTGGTGATCTGATTCACTAATCGTTACAAATAGCGCCGCTTTATTTGCAGTACCTCACACATTATCGCGATTTTATTTGTCACTCATCTGACAAAAAGCGTTTACTGCCGCTGTCATGTGAACGTATTACAAATAAAACTGAGGATAACATGGAAACAAGGTTACGTACTGCTGCCGTGGCGCTTGCTGCGGCCCTGACTTCCCCGACGCTCTATGCCGCTATCGACAACATTGATTTCCATGGCTATCTCCGTGGTGGGGTGGGCGTATCGCAGGATGGCGGTATTGAAGAGTTTCAAAAGAACAAAGTCGGCCGTCTCGGCAACGAAGCGGATACTTACGGCGAGGTCGAACTGGGCAGTGAGGTTTACAAGAAGGATGATGTCAGTTTTTATGTCGACACCATGGTCAGTATGTTCTCCGACGGCTCAAATGATAACGAAACCACCTTCGGTGACGATGCTCAGTTTGGCCTGCGTCAGCTTAATCTGCAGATCAAAGGACTGGTGCCGGGTGACAAAGATGCCGTGATCTGGGGCGGTAAACGCTACTATCAGCGTCATGACCTGCACATTATTGATACAAAGTACTGGAATATCTCTGGTTCGGGTGCCGGTATCGAAAACTACACGCTGGGTCCGGGTGCTGTCTCTTTTGCCTGGATTCGCGGCGATGCCAATGATGTGGATTACCGCGTCGATGGCGACAACGACGTCAACATTAACTACCTGGATCTGCGCTATGCCGGCTGGAAACCCTGGAGTGGAGCCTGGACCGAGTTTGGTATTGATTACGCCATGCCAAACACCACCAACAAACAGAAGGAATATGGTGGTCTTTATGACGCGGATAATGGCGTCATGCTCACCAGTGAAATCAGCCAGGACATGTGGGGCGGCTACCAGAAACTGGTGTTCCAGTACGCCAATAAAGGTCTGGCGCAGAACATGATTTCGCAGGGCGGCGGCTGGTATGACATGTATAACGATACCCGCAACGCCAGCGGCTACCGCGTGATCAATACCGGTCTGCTGCCGGTCACCGACAAATTTTCCCTGAACCAGGTCTTTACCTGGGGATCAGCAGACGATATCACCGCCCAGACGAGTAAAAGTACCCTGCTGTCGCTGGTGGGTCGCGGTCAGTATCAGTTTACGCAATATGTCCGCGGCATCGGCGAAGTGGGTAGCTTCTGGCAGAAAGACGAAAACAAAGTGGGCAGCGACTACAAAGCAGCAGGACAGAAATATACGCTGGCACTGGGTCTGGCAGCCGGTCCAGAATTTATGTCTCGTCCGGAACTGCGCCTGTTTGCCTCTTATCTGAATGACTCAGAAGATGGACACAGCTTTAAAGACAACACCAGTAATAACACCTGGAACTTCGGCGTACAGGTCGAAGCCTGGTGGTAACTGCGCCATCGCCTCCCTGGAGTCATTGTTAAGCTCTTATGCAGGGGCTTTATGGATAACCGGCGACGGTTATCCATTTTTTTGTCCTGGATTCAGAACAGTGTCTCACTCCGGCTGAAAGAAACGCTCTTCCAGCAACTGACGCAACGGGTCGGACTGCCTGCCAAAAATCGCATGGACTTCCTGTCCCAGAATGACCACGCCAATTGCCCCTGCCTTCTGTAATCCCGCCGTATCCACCGCCTTCAGTGAGGTCACCTTCACCCGCAGCCGGGTTATACAGGCGTCCACCTGCTGAATATTGTCACGCCCGCCAAAGCACTCGACAAGCCGCTCCAGTAGCGCGTTGTCTATTTCAACCTCCTGTGCCGTAATCGGCTGCCGGCTGAAATATTGCTTAAACGATTTCAGACTCACCATGTTGTTCTCCTTCAGAGGATAAAAAGGCGGGCTGCTGCCCGCCACTCACGACTGATACACGAAAACGAGCGGGCCATGCCGTGACTGCCCGCAGAAGATAGCCTTTTCCTGCCCTCGGCCTCTAAAAAACCAGCCCTGCATCAACAGCAAAACCCCACTCTTCCTGCAGAGAATGCCATCTCTTAAAGTGATGGGGGCATAGGCCCCCTGAGCCTGTGCTCTCCCTACTCCAGCGGTCGGCTCAACACACGGCATCCCCACGCTGCCAGCATCAACGATCCTGTCATGGGTGTGCCATCAATCAAATCGCTCAGCCCGGCAGGCAATAACACCTGCTGCGTCTGGCCAGTAAAGTTCTGCACAAACAGAAACGCCTGTTCACCATCGGTACGCCGCTGAACGACCACCCCAGGTGGCAGCTCAATCGGCAGTGCGCGCGGTAATTCCAGCTGCTTAATCAGTGCACCATAAAAATCCCGATGGAACGACAGATCATTACGCGACGCGATATACCACGCTTTACCCTGACCTACCCGATTTACGGTCACCGCTGGCGTTCCGGCATAAAAATCACTCTCGTAACTGGCCAGCGCCGTCGCCCCTTCCAGATGAATATGCTCGCAAAGCTCGCGCGCCTGATAAGGTCCGCTCAGCCCCAGCTCATTGCCGCGTATCCCGCGCACGCCGTTGAACTCCTCATCCGTCAGACTATCGATCTCTTCTGACCAGATGCCGAGTAATGGCCGCAGCGGACCCGGGAATCCTCCGAGGTAACAGAGATCGCTCTCATTCACGATGCCGCTCCAGTAACTGGCGACAAAATGGCCGCCGCGCTCCACATGCTGCCTGGCCCGTGCTGCAAAACCATCACGCACCATATAGAGCATCGGCGCAATTACCAGATCGTAGCCGCTGAGTTCGCTGTCGCCGTTAATCACATCCACCGCCACTCCCTGCTCCCAGAAGGCACGATAGTGTTCGTTCACCGTGCGCTCATAATGCAGGCCCAGATTGCGTGGTCCCTGCGCGTTATCCATCGCCCAGCGACTCTCCCAGTCAAAAATGATCGCGACGCGCGCCTCAACCCGACTGCCCATGACCGGCGTCATCGCTGCCAGCATCCGGCCCAGCTCTCTGACTTCACGCCCGGTGCGGGTATCAAGATGACCGACATGATCGACCACCGCACCATGAAACTTCTCAACTGAACCCCGACTCTTGCGCCACTGGAAATACTGCACCGCGTCCGCACCATGCGCCACTGCCTGCAGGGAAGAGAGAATATGCATCCCCGGCTTCTTCAGCTTACTGGTCGGCTGCCAGTTCGTTGCGCCTGGCGTCGACTCCATTAATACAAAGGGCTTGCCCTGTTTCAGGGTGCGCATCAAGTCGTGGTACATCGCGGTATAACAGGCAAGCGTGGTCTCATCCCTGACGTTGTGCCACATCGGATAGCTATCCCAGGAGATAAAATCGAGTGCTGATGCCAGCTTCCAGTAATCGTAGTCGTAGAAATACTCCATGAAATTGGTGGTCGCGGGCAGGTCAGGATTCGCCTGTCTGAGCGGTTTAATCTCCTCACGACAGAAGTCCGTCACCTGATCGGTCATAAACCGACGCCAGTCCAGATTCAGACCGTGGATCGACATTTCACCCTGCGGCGCTGGCGACACAATCTGTGACCAGTCACTGTAGGTATGACTCCAGAAATCACTCCACCAGGCGAGATTCAGATTATCCAGCGTCTCATAGCGGCGCTGCAGCCAGCCGCGAAAGGCCTGCTGACAGCGGTCACAGTGACACTCCCCGCCATACTCGTTAGAGACATGCCAGCCGATCACCGCAGGATGATGCGCATAGCGCGCCGCCAGTCTGCTGTTTATCGCCTGCACCTTCTGACGATACACCGGTGAGGTCATACAGTGGTTATGACGGCCGCCATGCAGGGCGGGTATGCGATCGCGCCCCACACGCAGTACCTCCGGATAAGCCTGCGACATCCAGGCCGGGCGCGCTCCGCTGGGCGTGGCAAGAAACACAGATATTCCCTCCAGCCAGAGCGAATCGATCACTTCATCCAGCCAGCCAAATTCATAGCGTCCCTCTTCCGGCTCCAGCTTAGCCCAGCTGAAGATACCCACCGACATGACGTTACAGTTCGCCTGCTTCATCATCGCGACATCGTCATCAATAATGCCCGGCTGGTGCATCCACTGCTCCGGATTGTAGTCAGCACCATGCAGCAGCCGGTTAACCCGGGCGCTGAGCGGGGGAAATTTATTCATACCTGTTCCTCAGAGGAAGAGATCAGCGTCAACGCTGATAGTTAATTGAAAACCTGTAGCGAAGGCAGGGCCTTGCCGTGACAGTCAAACAGCGCCTGGTTCTCGCGGGCGTTACCCTGTTTCCATTCGTCGTGGATATATTTCATGCCTGCGGGCGTGGCCCAGGTATTACCCGGCGCGGGGATCCACGCCGGTTCCCAGTACACCACGCCCTTACCGCGATGATCCGGCACCGCCAGTACCGCTGTGATCAGGTCATGCAGATAAGCCGCCTGCCCTGCGAACGTGCCCGGATAACCGCCTGCCTGCGCCTCTCTGGCCTGGAAACTGTTCTCAGCGCTATCGCAGTTTTCCAGTGTGTAGCCATAGGCGGCTTCCACCACCATCACGTCTTTGTCGTAGCGCCGGGAGATGTCATCCATGTTTGCTTTCAGTGCACTGATGGGGCCGTTCCAGTAGGTGTACATCGACAGTCCGATCACATCGAACGGCACATCGCGCTTAACAATTTCGTCGAACCACCAGCGGAACATATCGTTTTTGGTGCCCTCAGCCAGATGCAGCATGATCTTCACCTGATGCGGATCGCTGAGGTTTTCACGCAGCCCGCTGATGCCTGCCTTGAGCAGGCCCGCCAGCCGATCAAACTCACCGCCGTTCTGGCCCCAGCTTTTGCCTTCCGGCCAGAGCATGCCGCCATTAAGCTCATTGCCAATCTGCACAATATCCGGCATCACGCCTTCTGCTTTGAAGCGGGCGAGGGTGTCGCGCGTGTAGTCATGCACCTTTACTTCCAGCTGGGAAAAGGTCAGCGACTGCCAGGCTTTAGGCTTGAACTGCTTGCCGGGGTCGGTCCAGAAGTCGCTGTAATGTATGTCGAGTAACAGCTTCAGACCTGCCGCTTTGACACGCTTCGCCAGCGCCAGCGTGGTCGGCAGATCGTTACCGCCACCGCCATAGGTGTGACCGTTGTCGTCGTTAGGATCGACCCACAACCGCAGCCGGATAGTGTTGATACCGCTGGCTTTCAGAATGGCGATAGCATCCTGCTGTTGATTCGCAGCGTTGTAGAATTTCGCGCCCTGCTGCTCCAGTTCTGCCAGCGAAGAGATGTCCGCCCCTCTGATAAAATCGGCAGGCCACGGTCCGGCAGAGGCGATGTCTGGCTGTCCGGCGGCGAGCAGCGGCGTCGCCCAGGCCAGCGCCAGGGCGAGAAATAATCGTTTTGGTGACATGATTTATCCTTTTGTACTGCCTGAGGCGAGGCCGGAGACAAAGTATTTCTGCAGGGCCAGATAGAACACCGCGACCGGCAAGGCGATCAGAACGGCACCGGCCGCATAGGTGGTGTAGCTGGCACCCATTTTTTGCGACACCAGGTTGTAGAGGCCAATCGGCAGCGTGTACTGCTCCGGCGTGCGCAGAATGGTACTGGAGAGGATGAAATCGCCCAGCGGTCCGGTAAAGGAGAACAGCGCGACCACCGCCAGAATCGGCTTCGACAGCGGCATGATGATCTCTGCAAAGATGCGGAGATTGCCAGCACCATCCATACGTGCCGACTCATCCAGATCTTTGGGAATCGAGTCGAGATAGCCCTTCATCAGCCAGGTGTTCATCGGGATCATCCCGCCGACATAGATCAGCACCAGCGCCAGATGGCTGTTGATTAATCCCAGCAGCTGCGACAGGACGAAAATCGCGATAAGCGCCGAAAACTGCGGGATCATTTGCAGCAGCAGAAACAGCATCAGGCCATTCTGCCGCCCTTTAAAACGAAAGCGGGAAAAGGCGTAGGCGGTACAGCTGACGCTGATTAACGTCAGTACCATGGTCAGGAAGCTGATTTTCATCGAGTTCCAGTACCAGGTCAGATAAGGGACCGTGCCGTTGAACAGGTCGCGGTAGTGCTGCAGCGACGCATTCTCCGGAATGATCGCGCTGCTGAGCAGACTGTTGCCCGCATTCAGTGATGCGCCTACCGTCCAGACCAGCGGATAGATAATGATGGTCGAGACGGCCAGCACCACCAGCCAGGTCAGCGACAGGCGTATCCACCTTTCGCGTTTAATACTGCCGGACTTCGCCATAACTGCTCCCTTACACCATCTCATCTTGTTTAAACGACCGGGTCGCGCGGAACTGCCAGAGCGCCAGACCTACCACGAAAATCGACAGCAGAATGGTGATCGTGGCGGCGATGGCATATTGCGACGACGACATGGTGAGCTTGTAGATCCAAGACACCAGGATATCGGTGCCGCCGGCATTCGATCCCGCCACCGCCGGACCACCATTGTTAAACAGGTAGATGATGTTGAAATTATTAAAGTTGAAGGTGTATTGCGTGATGATGATCGGCGCAATGGCGTAGAGCACCAGCGGCAGCGTGATGGTTTTCAGTCGTGTCCAGGCGCTGGCCCCATCCATGATTGCCGCCTCATAGAGATCTTCAGGGATCGCCTGCAGCACTCCGGTCGTCATCGCAAACACAAACGGGAAGCCGAGCCAGGTCTGCATCATGATCAGCGCGGTTTTAGTCCAGAACGGGTCGGTCATCCAGGCTTTAGGTGCGATGCCAAAGAAGTCGAGAATCGCATTGTTGATTACGCCAAAGCTGTCATTAAACATCCCGGCAAATACCAGAATGGTGACAAAGCCCGGCACCGCCCAGGGCAGGATAAAGAGAGTGCGGATCAGCGGCTTAAAGCGCAGGTCCTTCTGATTGACCAGAATCGCCAGCATCACGCCGACGGTGCACTGCAGCGTGGTCGCCAGCAGCGTCCAGACCACGGTCCATTGCAGCACATCGAAGAAGGTGGAGCGCCAGATTGACAGCGTAAAAATGTTGATGAAGTTTTTGAAACCCACCCAGTCCACCAGCTTCGCCGGTGGCGTGTGATAGAGGTTGTAGTTGGTGAAGGCGATGGCGAATCCAAACAGAATGGGAAACACCACCACAAACACCAGCAGAATAAAGCCCGGCGAGATCATCAGGTAGGGGAAGCCGTCACGCAGCAGCAGCTGATACTGCTGACGCACACTGTTAAGTGGCTCTCCCCTGTCGCGCTTAGCGCCATTGATCCAGGCGTCGCGCACCGACAACCCCCAGATCGCCACGCCGAAAGCGGCTATCAGCACACTGATAATTCCCTCCGCCAGCAGGAAAATGGAGTTATCACGCGGCACCGCTTCACCCAGCGTGTAGAGACCCCAGAATCCTTCTCGCAGAAAATCATGGAAGATGCCGGCAAAGCTGCTGAGCAGAATCAGAAAGCAGACGCCTTTCGCCCACTGGCGGTGGTAAAACTGGCCGAAGCCAGGCAGCAGTGCCAGCAGTGCACCGGTCGTCGCATGACGACGCGGACGCCTGGCCGTCACCAGATGTTCCTCGGAAGATATAGCCACTCTCTGATCCTTATCCTGTAGGGTAATCCCGTGAACCGGCCTTACTGATTACTGGCCTGCATCGCTTCAATCTGCATGGTGATCTGTTTCACCGCGTTATCCAGCGCGGCTTTTGGCGCCTGCTTGCCGGAAACGCTCAGTTCCAGCGCCGCATTAGCCGGCCCCCACACTTCCTGCATCTCCGGCACGCCTGGCATGGCTGACGCGCGCGCTGACTGCACCGCGACCGCGTTGGCTTTCTCATCATCTTTAATCATCGGATCGTTCATCAGCGCAATCACCGGCGGGATCTCCTGGGTTTTCTGATAGCGCGCTTTCACGTACTGCGGCTGGTTGATAAAGGAGAGGAACTGCTGTGCCAGCGCCTGATCTTTGCTCCAGGTCGATACCACATAGCCTTTAACGCCCAGGAAGGAGCTCATCGGCTTGCCGTTTGGCAGTAGCGGCAGTGGTGCCACGCCGTAGTTGATCCCGGCCGCCTGATAAGGCTGGAACGCCCACGGCCCGTTGATCACCGCCGCCGCTTTCTTCTCGGTAAACAGCGAGTCGATGGCATTGAGTCCGTTGTCACCCATGATGCCGCCAGGCAACAATCCTTCGCTGAAGAAGCGCTTAAGGTACGTCACGGCCTCCACACTGCCCGGCGTGTTCAGTCCGATATCCTGAGTGTTGATGGCACCCTGTGCATTTTTACCAAAGATGTAAGCGCCCATCGGAGCCATCACGCCCCAGCTGTAGTAAATCTGGTCGAACTTCGCCAGCAGGCCATACTGTTTTACCTCGCGCTGCTTCTGCGAGAACGCGCGATACTCATCCAGGGTTTTCAGCGGCGCGGGCAGCAGATCTTTGTTGTAAATCAGCACCAGCGTTTCTACGGCTTTGGGTATGCCATAGACCACCTTATTCTGCGTGAAGGCCGCCATCGCCGAAGGGGTGTAAGCGCCCTGCTCTGCTGCGTCAATCTTCAGTGGGGCCAGTAATCCCTGCACGACCGCGCTGCCAAGCTGATCGTTAGGAATGACCAGAACATCAGGGCCGATTCCGGCCGGCCCGTCCAGGCGCAGCTTTTCAATCTGCTGTGCAAAAGGCATCTCCTGTACTTTCACATCAACATTGAACTGCTTCTGGAAATCAGCGACCGCTGCTTTGATGCCATCCGCTTTCTTAATATCTTCCCAGACTGTGAGTTGCTGAGCGGCCCAGACGGATTGATTCAGCATCAATGCTGACAGAAGTAGCGTCACGCTGGTTTTGATTTTCATTACTGGCCTCATGTGAAGGTATTACATTTAATGTTATTTCCGCTGATCTAAACCTGACAATTTTGCAGATGGCAGGGAGTTATCAGGCAAATGCAACGTGATTAACGTATCGCAATTTCGCTTACGCTACGCGGAACATCAGAAACGCTCCAGCCCCTTCGTGCCAATGTGTGATCGCTATTACAGAAATCAAAAACAGCGGTAGGGCGCCTCCTGGCGTAACGTTATAGTCATGGCAGGTAGCATCACGGCTGACATGTAAATCGACCATCTGGTATACGTATTACATTTAAGCCACCAGAACCATACCATGAGGATCAGCATGTCCAGCATCAGATTGAGAAATGTGACCAAACGCTTTGGCAAAACAGAAACGCTGAAAAACATCGCGCTTGATATTGAAGCCGGAGAGTTTGCGGTCTTCGTGGGTCCTTCAGGCTGCGGTAAATCCACCCTGCTGCGGCTGATTGCCGGGCTTGAAGAGATCAGTGACGGGGAGATCCTGATCGGTGAGGAGGTGATGAATGATGTCGCCCCCTCACATCGCGGCGTGGCAATGGTGTTTCAGTCCTACGCGCTCTATCCCCACATGACGGTGGCAGAAAATATTGGCTACGGCCTGAAGGTGAATGGGCTGCCAAAGGCGCAGATTGAGCATCAGGTCGCAACCGTTGCAAAGACGCTTCAGCTTGCGCACCTGCTGGATCGCAAACCCCGGCAGCTTTCCGGCGGCCAGCGTCAGCGCGTGGCCATTGGTCGTGCCATTGTGCGTAATCCCGGGGTATTTATGTTTGATGAGCCTTTGTCGAATCTGGATGCGGAGCTGCGCATCGATATGCGGCTGCACATTGCAAAACTGCATCATGAGCTGAAAACCACGATGGTCTATGTCACGCATGATCAGACCGAAGCGATGACGCTGGCCGACAGGATTGTGGTGTTGA
Organism: Pantoea sp. GM_Pan_3; assembly: GCF_026541045.1. NCBI lineage: Bacteria > Pseudomonadati > Pseudomonadota > Gammaproteobacteria > Enterobacterales > Erwiniaceae > Pantoea > Pantoea sp. GM_Pan_3. Next base: position 413,085 of record NZ_JALNVA010000004.1, read on the forward strand.
ACGATGGCAAGGTGGAACAGGTCGGCCCACCGATGGAACTCTATTACAATCCGATTAACCGTTTTGTGGCGGGTTTCATCGGCTCACCCAGGATGAACTTTCTGCCCGCCCGCGTGGAACAGTGTGGCCCGGCGGGGCTGATCGCGTTGATCAATGGTGGGGAACACCGGTTGCAGCTTCCTTTACCTCTGCGCCAGCTGCAGCCTGGCGATGAAATCACGCTGGGCATCCGACCGGAACAGCTTCAGATCAACGGTGATGCGCCACTCAGCATCCACTTTCACTGCGAGGTCGTGGAACGTCTGGGCAACAACACCTGTCTGTTTGGGCAGAGCCACGGTTATGATGGTTTCAAAATGCTGCTGCCCGGGGACGTGCACTTCCATCCCTACCAGACCCTGCGTCCCACTTTCCATCCGCAGCACTGCATGGTGTTTGATGCTGACGGAGCACGTATCAGCGCAGATATTGAGATGCCACAGGTGCGCGCAGCCTGACATCCCTGACAGATATGTCCGGGAAGAAAGGCCGGAAACGGCCTTTACTGCCGGAGCGGCCTATCCGGTCAGTCTGATGCGCCTCCTGACCCGGCGGAACAGGTTTCCGGTTAAACCGATCCCTCTTTCTCGATGACCAGCACGCGGGCAACGCCCTGGGGACGCGCAATATGCTCTGTTCCTTCACTGGCATAGAAAATATCGCCTGTATTCAGAACCCTGCTTTTAATCTCACCCTGTTCTTTATATTGCATTTCAACACACCCATCCATCACCGCAAAAACCTCCTGCCCATCGTTGATGTGCCACTTATAGGGCCGATCGGTCCAGTGAAGTTTCACGCTGGTATTGCCGAAGCTCGCGATGTGCTGAGCGTCCCAGGCCTTCGAACCGGTAAATTCTGTGCTGCGGTAAAAATTCATTTTATCTCCGGTAACAGACGTACGTTTTCGTCATCGGCCTCATGAATAGCAGAGCAACAACATGGATTCCAGACTCCTGCCCGCGCTTGTCCCGATCTGTCCCGATCTGTCCCGATGTTGTCCGGTTAAGGCGGTATCAGGAGATCCGGTAGCCCCGATAAAGCCCGGTAAGTAGTGAGGTTTACCGCTTCCGGAATGATCTCTGAATGAATCGCCTGGCCCGGACGCGATGGCAGAGATAATATTGACGTTGCGTCTCTGTTTCCCCCACTGTCAGAAGGAGTGTCATGAATTCAGCGACTCTGCAAAACCTCTATCACGCTGCCAGTGAGAAAACGCTCGCGATGTGGGCGAAAAACGCGGGGATTGGGGAGATTAAGAAAGAGAGCTATTACGACCCGCTGAAGCTGGCCCTGGCAACCGGCATTCAGCCCGCCGTTCCCCCCGCGGTTTCACGGCTGCTGGATGAACTGAAACAGCTTACCGGGGATGATCGTCTGGCCGATACTTTGCCGGAGCGGGGTCTGCACTTTACCTTTTTACCCCTGACCCTGCCGCTCTATATTGAGCACGCACCTTTGCCGGAAAAAATGGCTGAACTCAGGGCGCTCTGGTCCGGTTTTCACGCGCAAAAAATTGTTATCAGAGATCTTCGTTTAGTCGCGTTGCCGGGACAGCTGTTGCTGGCGGGCATCCCCGACACGCCGGCAACAGACCTGCGTCACGCCTTCTGTGAAAAGGTTCTCAACTCCCGCTGGAAAGAAGAGTTGCTGATGCGTCACACCGGCAGCGCTCTGCCGGCCCCCTTCTGGCACTCGACCCTGCTGCGCTACGGCGCGGCTTATTTACCCGCGCCGCTGCGGCAGTTCTTTCTGGCACGCCAGACCCTCAATTACGGGAAGGTAGAAGGCGAACTGATGCTGGCAGAGGTCAACTACAACTGGACAACCTGTTATCCTTTGCAGGATTAATTGCGCGATCAGAATCAGCTCATTCATTCAGGAAAGAAGATGTCTCTGGCAAAGAAAGATTTCACCCACATCCCTTCTCACCCGTCAGTCAGACCATGAATCGTCAGCTGTTTGTTTCTCTGGATGGCCCCAAAGGTGCCGGTAAAACGACCCTGCTGGAAGCGATCACGGCACGGTTAAGGGCAGACAACCGAAAGGTGGTCCGGCTTTGCGAGAAAAAAAGCGATCCTGACAGAGCGCAGACCATGGCGCTGGTCAACCGGCTCGCCAGAGATCCCTCTCTGGATCTGGAACGGGAAGTTTGTGAGCGCTTAGCGGCCAGCCGGGCGTGGATTTCCCGCAACGTGCTGACCCGCCAGCCGCCCGACAGCATTATCCTGATGGATCGCTGGTATCCCTCCGACGCGGCCTTTCGCCGGCGGATCCCGTTTGCAGAGATTTTGCAGATGAACCACGCGCAGGACGTCCGCATACCGGACCTGCATGTCGGCGTGGTCACCGCGCCTGAGATTTCATGGTCACGGGCCGCAGCACGCTCCCGGGGGCTGGGAAGCACGGTCCTTCACAGGCTGGAAGAGCATGCCGAATGCACGCGGGCGTTCGAGCGTGAAATTGTCCGCACCGGCTGGGTTTTATGCCGTAATGAAGGCACGCTGGATGAAGCCGCCATGCAGGTCGCGGCTGAGATAATCCGGGTGATTTAATCTGAAATCCTTATCGCCTGCTGGCAAGGCGGTAAAGAGAATAGCGACCTCTGCCCGCGAAATTTGTCTGAAATCAATCTTCGTCAGGTTACCGCTGGCACTGCGATCCTGCTTTCCCTTATAAAATTCCTTTATTTTTCTATAGGGCACAGGGAATTGCGCTACGCATCACTACCTTTTAATCATAATGAACCGGGCTGGCCTGCGGGCGGGCACGCTTATGCGCCGCAACCGGCTCTGCGAGGCGATATTAAAGCAGACTGGGTTATCGTCGGCGCGGGGTTCGCCGGTGTCGCTTTTGCGCGCCGCCTGGCAGAAATTAAACCCGAGCTGAAAATCGTTATCGTCGATGCCTTTACCACAAGGGAGAGCGCATCGGCGCGCAACTCAGGGTTTGTTATCGGACTGCCCCACAATATTGGCAGCTCCACGGCGGAGTTAAAAAAGGCGCATGCTTACCGGAATCTGCTCCAGGAAGGCATCCGGCAGCTGGAGCAGGTGATTTCGCAGCATAACCTTCAGTGCGACTGGCAGAAGGTGGGGAAATATCACTGTCAGGCGGAACGGGGCAACGATCGTATTTTAAATGAATACAGCCGCCATCTCGATCTCATGGATGAACCCTGGACGCTGGCTTACAGCGATGAGCTGTACCATAAACTCGGTACCCGCTTTTACAGCAAAGGGATCTTCACGCCGGGCTGTGTGCTGGTTAATCCGGCGCAGCTTATCGCCGGCCTGCACCATCATTTACCGGAAAATGTTCAGCGCTTCGAAAATACACCCGTACTGGGGATTCGTACCGGCAGTCTGGCGGAGGTGGTGACCCCTTTTGGCACAATCAGAACAGCTCAGGTCATGCTGGCGACCAACGCGTTATCGCCAGAACTGCGCCCTGGCCTGGCCCGTCAGGCCGCTATGGCCACCTTCGCCAGCATCACCGAACCGCTGACAGACGCGCAACTGGCGACGCTGCCCCCGATGCAGAGCTGGGGCGTCACGCCGGTGAATGCCATTGCCGGTGCCACCTTTCGTTTCACCTCCGACCGCCGTTTTCTGATTCGCCAGCATGTTATTCCCGCGCTTCGGGGACAGGTCACTGCGGCACAAACCCATCAGGCGACGCAACACCATCAGCGCCTGTTCAGCAAACTCTATCCCACCCTGAACAGCGTGAAGATCACTCACACCTGGTCCGGCACCCTGAGCGTGACACGCAACGGCGCGCCGCAATGGGGGGTGCTGAACCGATTTATCTGCACGGCAGGCGGCTGTAACGGCGCGGGCGTATCGAAACAGACCGTGGCGGGCTCGCTGCTGGCTGACTTCATGCTGAAGCAGGATAACCCGCACCTTGCGGATATGCTGTCGCTGGGCCAGGCCAGTTTCATGCCGCCCTCACCCGTGCTGGATATCGGCATTGCCCTTTCGCTGATGAAAGAGCGTTTCCTGGGACGTAAAGAGAAGTGATCACAGCCCCGCTGAACGCCAGTGTCGCTGGCAGGACGATGTGACGAGAACTTTCCGTTATCCGGGAATGCGGGCAATGACCTTGATCTCAAAATCGAACCCCGCCAGCCAGGTCACGCCGACAGCGGTCCAGTTGGGATAAGGCGGTTGCGGAAAGATGGACGCTTTGACCTGCATAATCGTCGCAAACTGATTTTCAGGATCGGTGTGAAATGTGGTGACGTCGATCAAATCATCAAAGGTGCATCCTGCCGCCGCCAGCGTCGCCGCCAGATTGTCAAATGCGAGGGCGACCTGGGCAGCGAAATCAGGTTCGGGCGTGCCGTCAGCCCGGCTGCCGACCTGGCCGGAGACAAACAACAGATCGCCTGAGCGGATTGCCGCGGAATAGCCATGCTGCTGATAAAGTGCGTGCCGGTGAGCGGGAAAAATGGGTTCGCGCGTGATCATCGTGTTTCCTCGGGTTACGGAATGAATGCAGGATGCGGCACAAACCGGAATGATTTAATATACGCCGCGTATGTCACATTAATAATACATACGCGCCGTATGTCAAATAATATACGCGGCGTATGTGAGCTGGAGGAGATTATGGCAGCCAGTCGCGCTGAAACGATGGAAGCAAACCGTGCAAAATTGATCGCAGCAGCACGGAAAGCCTTTGCTGAAAAGGGCTTTGCCGGGGCCTCAATGGATGAACTGACGGCGAGCGTCGGGCTGACGCGCGGCGCGCTTTATCACAATTTTGGCGACAAAACAGGGCTGCTGGCAGCGGTGGTGGCGCAGGTCGATGGGGAAATGGCGCAGCGGGCTCAGGCGGCGGCCGCTTCGGTAACGGATGAGTGGGAAAGGTTGATCGCCGAAGGGATCGCCTACATTCGTCTGGCGATGGATGCCGAAGTCCAGCGCATCGTGTTGCGGGATGGCCCGGCTTTCCTGGGCGATCCTGCGCAGTGGCCCAGCCAGAACAGCTGCCTGGCGGCTACACGGGAACGTCTCGTCAGGCTGATTGAAAGCGGTGCGGTTAAGCCGGTCGATGCCGACGCCGCCGCACATCTGCTTAACAGCAGCGCCCTCAATGCTGCACTCTGGGTTGCAGCCAGCAGCAACCCGGAAAAGGCGCTGCCAGAGATGCTTGAAGCCTTCACGCTACTGGCAGGCGGCCTGCGCCATCAGGCGGTTAAGACCTGAGGCGTTATCCGTCGTGACGCGAATCCTGCTCAGCGGCTGCCGCCCGTCGCTGAACAACGCGTTCCGGCGGGGATATTCAGGCTTGCGTCGGCTGCGGAATCAGGCCGCTCTCCTCATAGGTCGCCATCAGATGATCGAACAGGGTAATATTCTGCCGCGTGCGGGCAATTAACTGCGCACCGGCAACCGCGGTATAGATTGCCAGCGCACGCTGCGCGTTTTTTTGTGCGTCATCGGGCGTCATTTCATTCAGCACCTGATGCAACCATGCCACGTTCGCGTCGACGAAACACTGCACCTCACGCTTCACTTCTTCAGGCAAATCATCATATTCGGCCGCCATGAAGCTGGATAAACAGAGCCTGTTGGCGTCAGCCAGAGAACGCCGGAAAATTTGCGGATAGTGCTTCAGGGCTTCAGCGGGAGAGGCACTTTGCTCCCGGATGGTCTGTAACGCCTGTGCAGTATCCTGCCAGTAGCGATTTGCCACAGCCGCGCCAAGGTCTGCCTTACTGGCGAAGTGATAATAGATACTGGCATTTTTGATGCCGACTTCGTCAGCAATGGTGCGGAAATTTATCCCGTTGTAACCATGATTCTGCGCAGCACGCTTTGCGGCTGCCAGGATGGCCTCACGCGCATTCAAGCTCATAGCGCTGTTTTCCTCTGAAACGTGAGGAGGAAGTATAAGGAAAAAATTTTTACCTGCCAACTGGTAGACAGATGTTGACAGGCCGAATTTCCCTGGCCACAATCTACCTACCATTTGACAGGTAGGTAAATAAATCATGACTTCTTCAGACGCTGTATCACACGTTTCAACTCAACCTTCGATGAAAATCTACGACTGGTATGACGGCCCCTATCCTGCCCGGGTCAGAATAGCCCTGGCGGAAAAAGGTCTGCTTTCTCAGGTCGAATTTATTCCGGTCAATCTCTGGAAAGGGGAACATAAAAAGGCGGATTTTCTAGCCATCAACTACTCAGGCACACTGCCGGTGTTAGAACTGAGTGATGGGACGCTAATCGCGGAGTGTACGGCAATCACGCAATATCTGGATCGGCAGGATCAGCATCCCCTTCTGACGGGTATGACCCCGCTGGAACAGGGGGTGATTCATATGATGACTAAACGGGCCGAGATTGAATTTCTGGACGCGGTAAGCGTCTATTTCCATCATGCCACGGCAGGTCTGGGACCCGAGGTTGAGCTTTATCAGAATCCGGAATGGGGTGCGAAGATGGGCGAAAAAGCGCTCAGGGGCATGCACTACTTTGACCGCGTTTTACGCTCACAGCCCTATGTGGCGGGCAACACCTTCTCAATGGCGGATATCGCCGTCACCGGTGGAATGATATTCGCCGCCCTGGTGAATCTGGCTATTCCGGAGGAGTGTGAGGCGCTGAAAGCGTGGTACCTGAAGATCCAGCAGCGTCCCAGCTATCAGCAGTGGCAGGCCATGGTAGACGCAGGCCGTCCCGGCGCAGAAGCCTAGTCCCTGGTCAGATCGTGGCGGGAGCGGTTTGTCTGAATGAAACCTTCCCGCTCGCTGCTGTAACAATCCCCGGCGTTCGCCCGGGGATTGCTGTCATTCTTAAGGTGTCGTTCGCGCTGCGCGTCCCTGCCTGCTTCAGCCTGCCTGCCCGGTATTACGCTCAAAGTGACTGTTCACAAAGGCGCGGCAGCGTGGCGAAATGGGATCGAGGAACACCTGTTCCGGCGAACCTGACTCTTCGATGATCCCCTGATGCAGAAACACCGCCTTGTTCGACACGTCACGCGCAAAACCCATCTCATGCGTGACGATAATCATGGTGCGCCCCTCTTCCGCCAGGCCGCGGATCACCCGCAGGACTTCGCCCACCAGCTCCGGATCCAGCGCCGAGGTCGGCTCATCGAACAGAATCGCTTTCGGCTGCTGCGCCAGCGCCCGCGCAATGGCCACACGCTGCTGCTGTCCGCCGGAGAGCTGAGAGGGCCAGGCGTCGCGCTTTGCATACAGCCCGACCTTGTGCAGCAGCGCTTCCGCCTCTTCGACAGCCTCGCGGTGGCTGCGCTTCTGCACATGAACCGGGGCTTCAATAATGTTCTGCATCACGGTTTTATGCGGCCACAGATTAAAGCTCTGAAACACAAAGCCGAGCTGCATGCGCATCAGCTTAATGCGCCGACGCTGCTCCCGGTTCAGTTTTTCATCGGCATTATCCAGCGTGACGCTGACTTCGCCTACCGCTATCTCACCGGCCTGAGGCACTTCAAGAAACGGGATGCAGCGCAACAGCGTACTTTTGCCCGATCCGCTGGCTCCAATCAGCGAAATCACGTCGCCATCCTGGGCAGTCAGACTGATGTCGTGCAGCACTTCGTGTCCCGCATAACTCTTTCTGAGATGGCTCAGCATAATCGTGGGGGCCGTCATGAGCGTGCTCCAAAATAGTAAGGTGACAGGCGTCGTTCCAGCATTGATACGCCTTTGCTGACCAGCATGGTCAGTATCAGGTAGATCACCGCCGCGCTCAGGAATACCTCCAGCGCCCGGAACGTGGAAGAGACGATGGAATCCGCAATGCCGGTCATCTCCATCAGGCTGATGGTGCTGACCAGCGAGGTCGCTTTGATCATAGAGATGATTTCATTGCTGTAAGCCGGAAGCGCCTGACGGATCGCAATCGGCAGGGTGATGCGGGTAAAGATTTTGTACGACGACATGCCCGACACCCTGGCGGCTTCCAGTGACTGCGAGCTGACAGCCCGCAACCCGCCGCGCAGGATCTCCGAGGTATAGGCGGCATCATTGAGGATCAGCGCCAGCAAACCGCACCAGTAAGGATCGCGCAGCAGCGGCCAGAACAGGCTCTCCCGCACCGCCGGTAAACTGCCGAGTCCGTAGTAGACCATAAAGATCTGGATCAGCAACGGCGTGCCGCGAAACAGCCAGACATAAAAGCGGCAGAACAGGCTGCCGACTCGCGTCATGCGCAGCAGATTAAGCAGCAGCGCCAGCACGCCCCCTCCCAGCAGCGACAGCAGCGCCAGGTTGATGGTCAGCGGCAATCCCTTCAGCAGCGCCAGCAGCGTCTGCTGTAAAAAGTTGATATCCACGTGGACTCCCTAGCTTTTCACGCGCTGTTGACCGCGCATCGCAAATTTCTCCACGTAGCGGAACACCATATCGGAGCAGGTGGTGATAATCAGATAGATCACGGCACCTACGCTGTAGAAGAAAAAGGACATCTGGGTCGAGTTGGCCGCCGTTGAGACCTGATTCAGGGTTTCAACCAGTCCGGTCACCGACACCAGCGCCGACTCTTTGATCACCGATTGCCACTGGTTGCCCATACCGGGCAGCGCCGTGCGCAGCGCCTGCGGGACGATGATGCGACGGAACATCATCAGTCGCCCCATCCCGGTGACGGTTGCCGCTTCCAGCGTTCCACCCGGAATAGCGTAAAAGGCCCCCCGGAATACGCCGCTCTGATAGGCACCCGAGATCAGCCCGATGGCAATCGCTCCCGCCACGAAACCGTTCACATCGAACGGCCCCTGCAGGCCCAGCGCGGTGCCGACGGCGGAAACCACCTGGCGTCCGCCGAAGTAGAACAGATAGATCACCAGCAGTTCCGGCACGCCACGAAACAGCGTGATGTAACCGGCTGCCAGCCGCTGCTGCCAGCGCGCACCGGCGATCTGCATCCAGCAGAGGACGCTGCCGAGCAGCGCACCCAGCAGCCAGGCGCAGAGTGAAACGCTGACGGTGACGGCGGCGGCGTTAAGCAGCACGCCGCCCCAGCCCTCGTCCCCAAAACCCAGCATCTGCCAGTCTATGTTCATCAGCATCCGCGGTTACGCTTTTGGCGCGACGTCTTCGCCAAACCATTTGATCGACAGTTTGCTCAGTGTGCCATCTTTGATCATCGACTCCAGCGCCTGATTCAGCACCTGCTGCAGCTCGCTGTTGCCTTTGCGCAGGCCAATCGCCGAGCCCGCGCCCAGTACGCCACCCGAGAAGCCGTAGCCGCTGCTGCTGATCGCATCCGCATGCTTTTTCACAAAGGCGTTGAGGTTGGTGCGGGACGCCATTACCGCGTCAACGCGCCCGTTCATCAGGTCAGCAAAGGTTTCAGGGCCCGCCTGATAGGTCCGGATGGTGGCGACATCGCCGAGGTATTTCTGCAGGAAATCGGCCTGAATGGTGGCGACCTGTACCGCGATGGTTTTGCCTTTGAAGGTGGTTTTCAGATCGTCGATCGCTTTTTTCATGCCCGCATCATCATCGGCCGTGACCACCGTGCCACTGCCTGGCAGCGTGGCCAGCGGGCTGTTTTTAGCGGTAACAAAGCTGGAGACGCTGACGGTGTACTGATGGGTGAAGTCAATCGCCTCAGCCCGTTTCGGTGTCACGGTCACCGCATCAACCACCGCGTCATATTTGCCGTCGATCAGGCCCGGGATCATGCCTGACCATTTCTGGGCAATGATTTCATATTTAAAGCCTGCCCGCTTAGCCAGCTCCGCCACCATATCGGGCTCATAGCCGACGATTTTTCCGCTCGGGGTGGTCTGATTAAACGGCGGATAAGCCGCTTCGGTAGCAAATTTCAGGGTGCCAAAATCTTTTGCCTGGCTGAATGCAGACGTGGCAAGCAGGGCCACGGTCAGAGAAGCCGTGAACAGACGGTTACGCATCATCATAAAACCTCATTTATTATTCGGAGAGTAAATCAATGGCAAGGCGGGTCAGCGCCTGCGTCCCGGCGGCAATACTGCGTTCATCCGGCTGATAGTCGGAGTTATGCAGGTGATCGTCACGGCCCGGGGTTGCCGAACCGATATGGATCTGACATCCCGGTACCCGTTCCGTAAACAGTGAAAAATCTTCGGCACCAAAGCTGGCGCTCGGCTGAGCGATGATGGCTTTACCGAATTGATGAGACAAAATCTCTTCCAGAGCGTCAATCAGGCGATCGTTATTCATCAGGGGCGGAACACCCCGCTGGAAATTCACCTCAACCCGCACATTCTGCGCCAGCGCCACGCCTTCGCACATCCGTTTAAACGAGGCTTCCATCGCAGCACGCACCTCGGGAGATTTGGTCCGGATGGTGCCCTGAAACAGACAGCTGTCAGGAATGATGTTGTGGGTGGTGCCGCCCTCAATGTGTCCGATGGTTAACACGGCAGAGTGCGCCGGATCGCGTTCACGCGAAATGATGCTCTGTAACTGGCTGATGAGATGCACGGTGGCGATGATCGGATCGGTGCCCATGTGCGGACGCGCCGCGTGGGTCGAAACGCCCTGCACCGTAACATCAAACTCGTCACTGGAGGCGGTGCTGGCGCCGCGGGTCAGCGCAATCTCACCCGCGGTCAGTTCAGGCTTGTTATGCAGGGTTATCGCCCAGTCGACGCCGTCTGCCGCGCCATCGGCGATCATCGCTGCGGCACCGCTCTCAGGCGTCTCTTCTGCGGGCTGGAAGATCAGCCGGACGCGGCCTTTCAGTTGCTGTCGATAGTGCGGCAGGAGTGTGGCCACACCCAGCATCGTCGCGGTGTGAATATCGTGACCACAGGCGTGCATCCTGCCGGGATAGCGGCTGGCAAACGGCAGACCCGTCTGCTCATGGATGGGCAGCGCATCCATGTCGGCGCGCAACAGCAGCGTCTTTCCAGGCTCTGCGCCCACAATATCCACAACAACGCCGCTGCGGCCGACGCCGGTTTGCGGGTCCAGCCCCTGAGCCCGCAGGTAGTCGGTCACCACCTGGGCAGTGCGCAGCGTATCAAATCCTAATTCCGGATGCGCATGGATATCACGGCGAATCGCAACCAACTGCGATTCAAGTTCATTGACTCTGGCTTTTATTTCCCCGGCCAGTCGTGCTTTTTCCTGATTCATAGCCGCCCCGGCAATAGCAGGCCGGCATGCCTATGCCGGTCCTTATTTTTATTTCATCCTGATACAGGATGGTGATGACCGTTTATTTATTCACAGCACGTGACAGAAAGCAACGCGTAATGCGCCTTCAGGAATTAATATAAATCAATAAGATAGAACTATTTATTGGAAAGCCGTATGAGAGAGTCATGGATAAGTAATAATATTAATAATCCACTTCGCAACATTACTTTCCCTGATATTAATTTATCCGTTCCGGCTTATCCGGATGCCGCATAAAAAAGAGTGAGAGTATTTCCGCTAATTTCTCCGGCTGTTCGTCGGGAATAAAGTGGCCACAGTTGAGAATATTTTCACTGTAAACCGGCTGCGCCACCGCGCGTAACGGTGTGGCCATATCCGGTATCGACCCCTGATCGGCACTGACTGCCAGCAGCGGTATCTCCAGTTTCCCTTTTTGCGCGCGCTGGCGATTCTGCTCTGCAGAGCGCTCAAACGAACGGTAGAAAGCGAGTCCGGCGCGCAGCGCGCCGGGCTGCTGGAAGATGCGCAGATATTCACGACGCGCCGCCGCATTAATATGATGCGGATTCGCGGCCTTACGGTTAAAAAACCACTCCAGGTAGATCGCCTCTCTGCCCGCAATCAGCGCTTCCGGCAGATCGTTCAGGCCATGAAAGGCGAAGTGCCAGATTTTAGCGGCGTTTTCACCCGTGACAGGGAGTGAATCCGGCAGGGTAACACCGGGTATGCCGCCATCCAGCAGTGCAAGAGCGCTCACCCTTTCCCTGAAGCCCGCCGCCAGCGCCCACGCGACCCAGGCACCAATATCATGCCCGACCAGATGAAAGCGCTGGATGCCCAGCTGATCCAGCAGCGCCACGATATGCTGCGCCACGCTGTCAGTGTCATACCCATCGGGCGGGAAGTCTGAATCCCCCTGGCCAGGCAGGTCAGGTGCAATCACCTGAAAACGGCTCGCCAGACGAGGGATCACCTCCCGCCAGGCGAAGCTGCTCTGCGGAAAACCGGCGAGCAGCACCACGGTTTCTGCCTGCGCATGGCCTGCGCTAAGGTAGTGCAGCCGCTGTGAATCTGTTCGGACAAAATGGTGCTGATAGGGAGCAAAAGCGTGCATAAAACCTCCTGATAATAAGGAAACGATCATTTCCTTAATGAGCAAAAAAATTCAGTCGACGATTTTCAGCGCCAGCGGAATGATGCTGGCATCGGGCCGGGTGGCCGCTACTTTGCCCGCCACCCGTATGCCCAGCACCAGGCAGAGCAGCAGTGAGGCAGTGGCGTCACACTCCAGTGACGGGTTGACTGAGCCATCCTGCTGACCCAGATGGATGAGCTGCTGCAGATTTTGCTGATTACGCAGCAGGGCGGCGCTGACCGCGTCAGCCAGTTCCTCATCCAGGGTGTGCAGCTCAACGGCACTGACCGCGACCAGACAGCCGCGTTCACCTTCAACGTCGCGCACGGAATCGACATAAAAACGCAGCAGCGCCGCCAGCTTCTCCCGGCCCGTTTCACATTCAGCCAGCCGCGCGGCCAGACTGCTGTTGCGCAGTGAGAGATAGCGGGCAAAGACGGTTGCAAACAGCGTGCGCTTGTCGGTAAAGGCCTTATAGATGCTGCCGGTGGTCAGCTGCATCGCCTGCCCGAGATCGCCGACTGATGTCGCGTGATACCCCTTCTGCCGGAACAGCAGCATCGCCCTGTCCAGTGCGGCATCCGTATCGAATGCCCGGGGTCGTCCCCGCTCGTGATGGGGGTTGTTATTCATCGTCGATTCCATTAGGAAATGATCATTTCCTTTAAGATAGCCGTTTTAACCTGGCGGGCAAAGCTTTTTTAACACCCTTTCTCATCCGCCTGTGGAGGGCCTCTCACCCCTGACCTGACGCAAAGCAGTCAGGCTGACGCCTCATCTATACTGCTGCTTCTGTTAGCTGAAGGAGCCCCATCATGGGACTACGCTGGTTCACTCCCGGGTCACCGCTGGCACGCGTGCTGTTTATGCTTGCCTGCCTGACCCTTATTCTGACAGGCCTCTATCTGGCCGCTCCGCTCATCAACCAGGTTCTGCTGGCGATGCTGCTGGCTATCATGCTTGACCCGTTGATTACCCGGCTGGATAAAAAGCGCATCCCCCGCATCGTCTCGTCACTGCTGGTGATCAGCCTGATGCTGTTTATCATGGTCATCACTACCCTGAAACTCTCGGTGCTGACACCGGATTTGATGCAGCTCAGTCGTCAGGCGCCGGTGCTGCTGGCCGCCCGACTGGATCAGCTGACGCTGGCCTTTGCCCGGCTGGATATTGCGGTCACCCCCGACAGATTACTGGCCTTTGTGGATGCGGGAGCGATAGTACGTATCGTCACCGCCTTTCTGACGCAGATCCCGGGCGTGATCTCCTGGTGGATTATGGTGTTCCTGATGCTGCTGTTTATGCTCTATGAGATGCCGCTGCTGAAAAATGCGCTGCAACGGCGTATGCAGGGAAAACAGCGGGCCTTTTATCTGGCGTTACATGAGGGGATTCAGAGCGTCATTGTTTATGCCCGGGTGAAAACCCTGACCAGCATTCTGGGTGGGGTGATCGTGGGCGCCGGCGCACATCTGATCGGGCTGAAGTTTGCCTTTTTCTGGGGCGTGCTGATGTTCATTTTTAACTATGTGCCGGTGCTGGGTTCGTTTCTGGCGGCCATTCCGCCCGTGATCCAGAGCTATCTCCTGTTCGATCTGCAGGTCGCGCTGGCGGTAGCCCTCTTCTTTGTGGTGCTGAATCTCTGTCTGAGTTCGGTGATTGAACCGCTGCTGATTGGCAAGCGACTGAATCTGGCGCTGACCACGCAGCTGCTGGCCTTTCTGTTCTGGCAGTCGCTGCTGGGGATTACCGGCGGGATACTGGCCATTCCGTTGACCTTTCTGATCAAAAAAGTCCTGCTGGCGAGTTATCCCCGGCAGGACCCGATTTCTGAGTTAACTGAGTGACGGCGTTTTCACCCGCCAGCCGCGGGTGAGACGTTTTTCAATCTCTACCACGGCAAAGATGGCGATGCCGACCAGCAGCGAAATCAGCCAGTAGTTAATCGGCAGCGGGCGGGTACCAAACAGCGTGTTCATCAGGGGCACATAAATGATGATCGCCTGCAGGATAATCAGCACCAGCGTGACGAGCCAGAGGCCCCGGTTTTTCAGCAGACCGCGATCCAGCGAGAAGCCATCGGTGTTACGGCAGTTCAGCATATAGACCCACTGCGCCGTTACCAGCATCTGCAGCAGCACGGTGCGGATAAACTCCGGGGTATAGCCGCGCGGCTGCAGCCAGGCTTCCAGCACAAAGGCACTGACCGCGATCAGCAGGCTGACAAAGACCACGCGCCAGATAGCGTAGACATCCATAACGTGGGCCTTAACATTGCGCGGTGGCCGGCGCATCACGTTAGCTTCGGCAGGCTCAAACGCCAGACCAAATGACAGCGTGGCCGAGGTCGCCATGTTCATCCACAGAATCTGAACCGGCGTTAACGGCAGCAGATTGCCCATCAGAATCGCAATGATGATCAGCAGCCCCTGTGCCATACAGGTTGGCATGACAAACAGAATGGTCTTTTTCAGGTTGTCATAAACCCGACGCCCTTCTTTGATCGCCGCCGCGATGGTAGCGAAGTTATCGTCAGCCAGAATCATATCGGCCGCCTCTTTGGTGACCTCCGTGCCTTTGATGCCCATCGCAATGCCCACGTTAGCCTGTTTCAGGGCCGGGGCATCGTTCACGCCGTCACCGGTCATCCCGACGATCTCCCCACTCGCCTCCAGCGCTTTTACCAGACGCAGCTTATGTTCCGGGCTGGTGCGGGCAAAAATGTCATAGGTTTTCGCGGCTGTGGCCAGTTCGGCGTCGCTCATATGCTCCAGCTCATAACCGGTGATGGCGGCCTGGCTGTTACCTATCCCCAGCATCTGACCAATCGCCATCGCCGTTTCCTGATGGTCGCCGGTGATCATTTTGACGCGGATGCCTGCTTTCTGGCACTCATCAATGGCCGCAATGGCTTCCGGACGTGGCGGGTCCATCATGCAGGCCAGCCCCAGCAGAACCATCTCACTTTTCAGATCGGCGTGATCCAGCGACGTCACGGGACCGGCGGTTTTCTTCCAGGCGGCAGCGACGGTGCGCAGCCCTTCGCTGGCGTAGGTGGTGATGGCCGCATCCCAGTATGCCCGATCAATCGGTTCCGGGCCGTCCGGGGTCTGCTGCTGCTGGCACAGCGTCAGCAGGACATCTGGCGCACCGGTCAGCAGCACCCAGGATTCGCCATTAACCACACAGCTGACGGACATATATTTGTAGAGGGAATCAAACGGCAGTTTACTGACCACTTCCACCGGCTGCGGGGTCGTCAGGCCTTTAGCCGCCAGCACCTTGAGCGCCCCTTCGGTCGGGCCACCGACGATGGTCCAGTGTCCCTGACTGTCCTGACGCAGCTGGCTCTCGTTACAGATATCGACCGCCTGCAGGAACTGCTGGAACAGGGGGTCCTGCGCCGCATTCACACTGCCCTGCTCCGCCACGATCTCCCCTTTGGGTTCATAGCTGTTGCCGCTGACGCGCCAGCGGCTCTTCGCTAGCACCACCGCTTTCACGGTCATCTCATTCATGGTCAGCGTGCCGGTTTTATCGGAGCAGATCACGGACATCGCGCCCAGCGTTTCCACGGTCGGCAATTTCCGGATAATCGCATTAGATCGCGCCATCGACTGGACGCCCAGCGACAGGATGATGGAGATAATGGCGGGCAGACCTTCCGGCACGGTAGCAACGGCGAGGCTGATCACGGAGAGCAGCAGTTCGCCCAGCGGGATATCCCGCAGCAGATAGCCAAAGATAAACAGCACCACCATCATCGCCAGGATGATGAGAAAAATTGCCTTACCAAGTTTATCGATCTGCACCAGCAGCGGGGTTTTCGCCTCTCTGATGCCGCTGATCATCGCGTTGATATGGCCCAGTTCGGTGTCGCCGCCGCTGGCAATGACCACGCCTGATGCGGTACCGGAACTGACGGTGGTGCCGGAGAAGGCCAGATTCAGTCGGTCGCCCAGCGATTTTTCGCCGCTGAGCGTATCGCTGTTTTTTGAGACCACGGTCGATTCGCCGGTGAGAATGGCTTCTTCAACCCGCAGATTATTCACTTCATACAGTCTCAGGTCGGCCGGAATTTTATCGCCGGGCCGCAGCATGACCACGTCACCCACCACGATATCGCGCGTCGGCACCGTGACCTGTTTGCCATCCCGAATCAGCATCGCTTCGCTGGCGAGCATATTCTGGATGCTTTTGAGGGACTTCTCAGCATTGTTCTCCTGAACAAAGCCGATGAGGGCGTTAATCACGGCCACGCCAATAATGACAAAGGTATCCACCCAGTGCCCCATCATCGCGGTGATCACCGCCGCCGCCAGCAGGATATAGATCAGCACATCTTTAAAATGGGCGATGAATTTGAGCAGCGCAGAGTGGTCAGCCTTTTGCGGCAGCGCGTTCGGGCCCTGCTTCCGCAGACGTTCCTGCGCTTCGGCAGTCGATAATCCGGCGGGCGAGCTTTTCAGATCAGAAAATATCTCTGTCACACTGCGCTGATACCAGGGGCGCTCAGATAAAGCTGATGCTTTATCCTGCTTATCATTATTTAGCATATATAAACCTCGTGCCATTTAGCGATGAATTAAAGGCGCAATTAAAGGCACGCATTTTGCGGGAAGCCGTGCCCGCCGGTTATGACCGATATCATATTTAGGTAAGAAACGTCCGATGGATAACATAAACGGGCAAAATTAAATCTGACTTATATTATGAGAATGACAAGATGCTTTTCGTTTAACTACGGTTTAAGTCATCTGAGGCAGTGTGCTTCGGCTTATATTCAGCCTTGAAAAAGGAAACGCTGATGAAAAAACAGAGCATTATCATGCTTTGCGGTTTCGTTATTTTCGCGGTCACCGCCACGACGCTGACAGGTCTCCTGACCTGGCTGGTGGTGAGGCAGCTGGCGGCATAAAACGGATTCACAAACCTGTTGCCGTTGCGGCAGACGCAGACAACGAATATTAAAACTTATTTTATCCCGGTTGCGAAAAGCATCAGGGCGAATTACGCCTTCGTGTTTATCGTGCCGCCGTGAAATATCTGCAGCTAAGGCGAAGACAATGATTAAACGCAAAGTTATCTCTGTTTTTCTCTGCTGTTTTTTTATGACAGCGTGCGATGAAAAAAAAGAACCGGAAGCGCCGCCGCCCCGCGTCGTTAAAGTTTTTACGATTGAATCGGACATGGCGCAAAATATCCGGATCTTTCCTGCGCGTATTCAGGCCGGAGATAATACCGATCTCGCCTTTAAACGGCCGGGCCAGTTAATTCAGCTCGATATCCGGGATGGCACCGCGGTGAAAGCGGGACAGGTTCTTGCCAGCCTGAACGATGCTGATGCGAAGCTGCGGGTGCGGGACCGGCAGACGGCGCTGCAACTGGCAGAGCGGCAGTTTCAGCGTTTCCGCACGCTGGAGCAGCGCAGCGCCGTGTCGAAGTCAGAGATGGACGTGCAGCGAGCGAACCGCGACACCGCCGCGACGGCCCTGAAAATCGCGCAGGAAGAGCTGCAGTTTCTTACACTGCGCGCGCCGTTCGACGGGGTGATAGCAAAAGTGGAGGCGCGAAATCATCAGGTGGTGGCCGCCGGGCAACCCATTGCGCTGCTGACGCGATCCGATCTGCTGGACGTTATCTTTACCGTGCCGGAAACCCTCTTCTCCGCGCTGGACGTTCAGAACCTTCACTATCAGCCCGAAGTGCAGTTTCACGCTCTGCCGGGTCGCATTTTTACCGCGCAGTACAAAGAGCACACCAGCCAGACCAACGCCGCGACGCTGACCTGGCAGGTGGTGCTGACCATGCCGCGTCCGGCCGATCTTCCGGGCGTCAGCGGCCTCAGCGGCTCGGTTCGCGTCAGGCTGCATAATCTGCCGACTGCCGCCGCCCAGCCGCGGCTGGTGGTGCCGGTGGCCGCCGTGTTCAATCCGGACCGCAGCCCGACGAATCAACCGCACGTCTGGCTGGTCGACGAAGCGGGCGACGGCTTACGCGTCACTGACAGGCCGGTCACCACGGGCCGCCTCACCGCTCAGGGCATTGAGATCCTGAGCGGGCTGAAGCCGGGCGACCGTATTGTCGCCGCCGGTGTGGGGGAGCTGCGCCAGGGTGAAGCGGTGCGCATCTGGCAACGTGAGCGGGGGTTATAATGGGGATTCAGGCGCATTTTCTTGATAAGCCCGTCCGCATCTGGCTGGTTATTCTGCTGCTGGGCGTGGGCGGTCTCTATGCTCTGCTGAACATCGGCCGGCTCGAAGATCCGCTGTTTACCATTAAGTCGGCGGTGATTGTCACCCACTATCCCGGCGCATCCGCGCAGCAGGTGGAGGAGGAAGTGACGCTGCCGCTGGAAAATGCGCTGCAACGCCTGCCATATCTGGACAACGTCACCTCCATTTCAGGCAACGGCCTGTCGCAGATTACCGTAAATATTCACCCCCGCTATCTGGCCGATCAGCTGCCGCAAATCTGGGATGAGCTGCGCCGCCGGGTCGGCGATGCGGCCCGGCAGTTTCCCCCTGGCGTGCAGGCACCGCTGGTTAACGACGACTTTGGCGACGTCTATGGCTACTTCTTCGTCATCCACGGCAAAGATTTTACCAACAGTGAGCTGCGCAACTATGCCGATCAGCTGCGCCGCGATCTGGTGCGGGTGCCCGGTGTGGCGAAAGTGGCGGTGGCAGGCGTTGAGCAGGAGGAGATCCGCATCGCGCTCTCCACCAGCAAAATGACCGCTTACGGCATAACGCCGCAGCGCGTGGCGGACCTGCTGAGCCGCAACAATGGCGTTGCCAGTGCCGGTGCGCTGCGGGTTGAGAGCGAGTCGATCCGCTTTCATCCCACCGGCGAGCTGGTGACGCCTGACGATCTGGCTGATCTGCCCCTTCTGCCCGCCGGCAGTCCGCAGAATCTCCATCTGCGTGATATCGCGACCCTGACACGCGGCGTGACCGATAATCCGGCCAACCTCTACTTTGCTGACGGGGAAGCGGCGCTGGCAATTGGCGTTTCGTTTGCGCCAGGCGTTAATGTGATCGACGTCGGCAATGCCCTCACCGCGAAGCTGGAGCAGGATCAGCAGGACACCCCCGTGGGGATCAGCCTGAAGGTTTTCTATAACCAGGCGCATGAAGTCAGGCAGTCGGTCGACGGCTTTATCCTCAACTTTCTGATGGCGCTGGCCATCGTGGTGGGCACGCTGCTGCTGTTTATGGGCCTGCGTAGCGGCATGGTGATTGCCGCCTCGCTGGCGCTTAACGTGCTCGGTACGCTTCTGATCATGTTTCTTTTTAACCTGGAGCTACAGCGGGTGTCGCTGGGTGCGCTGATTATTTCACTCAGCATGCTGGTGGATAACGCCATCGTGGTGGTGGAAGGGATAAAGATCGATCATCAGCGCGGCCGCCCTCTGCAACAGGCCATTGCCCGCATGGTGCGTCGCAGTGCCCTGCCGCTGCTGGGTGCCACGGTCATCGCGATTCTTGCCTTTGCGCCGATTGGACTGTCGCAGGATTCCACCGGTGAATATTGCAAATCGCTGTTTCAGGTGCTGCTGATCTCCCTGATGCTGAGCTGGATAACTGCGCTGACCCTGACCCCGGTCTTTATCCACTGGAGTGAACGGCGACGGGGTGCGATTCAGCCTGAGCAGAACGCCGCCTCAGCGCCTTACCAGGGAGTGGTTTTCCGGCTCTATCGTCAGGTGCTGGGTGGTCTGCTGCGTTTTCGCCTGACGACGCTGACGGTGATGGTGGCACTGTTAGCCCTGTCGCTGTATGGCTTTACCCAGGTAAAGCAGAACTTCTTTCCTTCCTCCGGCACACCGATCTTTTTTACCGATCTCTGGCTGCCCTACGGCACTGATATTCACTACACCGCCGGGACGGCAGCGGACATTGCGCGCTTCATCAATCAGCAACCGGGTGTCGCGGCGACGGTGACAACGGTCGGTCAGGGCGCGCTGCGCTTTACGCTTACCTATGACGCCGCACGTCAGTACAGCAACTTCGCCCAGATTATGGTGCGGGTGAAGGATGGCAGGCAGATGGAGGCGCTGTCGCTGAAAACCGAGAGGTTTATCCAGCAGAACTATCCGCAGGTCAGGCCACGCATTAAGCGCATTCAGTTTGGCAGCGCCAGCGACAGCGCGATTGCACTGCGGGTTATCGGTCCCGATCCTGAAGTCCTGCGTCATATCGGCAGCCAGCTGGATGCGATTTTCCTGGCTGATGGCTCAGCCTTCCCGCTACGTAACGACTGGCAGGAGCGCAGCAAGGTGCTCCGCCCGCTCTATTCGGTGCTGCGCGGGCAGGAGCTGGGCATCGATAAGCGGGATATTGACCAGGCGCTGAGGATGAATTTCAGCGGTGACGCCGTCGGCCTTTTCCGTGACGGTTCGCGGTTGATGCCGGTGATGCTCTACCCCGCCGATGAGGAGCGGCAGAGCGTCGATCATATTGAGAATATCCAGCTCTGGAGCAGCGCTCTCCAGCACTTTGTGCCGATGAGCAATGTGATCGCTGACTTCCGGCTGGAGTGGGAAAATCCGCTGATTATGCGTCGTGACCGGACGCGCGTGCTGACCGTTCAGACCGATCCCGAGCCGGCTTCGGGGCTGACCGCAGCCCAGGTGGTGGCCCGGGTCCGGCCGCAGATCGATCAGCTCAGACTGCCCGCAGGCTACCGGCTGGAATGGGGTGGCGAGCTGGAGAGCTCACGTGAAGCGCAGAGCGGCCTGCTCAGCTCGCTGCCGGTGGGCTTTCTGGCGATGTTCATCATTACCGTGCTGATGTTCAACTCGCTGCGCGACGCCGTGGCTATCTGGATTACGGTGCCGCTGGCTTTGATTGGCGTGACCTGTGGCTTTCTTCTCACCGGCATTCCGTTTGGCTTTATGGCGCTGATTGGCCTGCTGAGTCTGTCGGGTATGCTGATCCGCAACGGAATTGTGCTGATTGAAGAGATCCGGCTGTTCCGGCAGGAGAAACCCTTGCAGCAGGCGATAACTGATGCGGCGACGTCACGCCTGCGCCCTATCCTGCTGACCGCCTTCACCACGGTACTGGGTCTGCTGCCGCTGCTGCGCGACGTTTTTTTCCAGAGCATGGCGGTGGTGATTATCTTCGGCCTGGGATTCGCCACCGTGCTGACGCTGCTGGTGCTGCCGGTACTCTATCGCTGCTTCCATGGTCGGGAGCAGGAGGCGCAGGGTGAATAAGAGCGGGCTGGCGATGCTGAAGACGCTGGCCTGCATCGCGGCGGTGTCGTTTTTTACGCTTTATCAGAGTTACGATCGTTACTACTACGATGTCAGCCTGACGCTCAACGTGCTGAGCTTCGTCTCCACCATCGCCACGCCGCTCTATTTTCTGCTCAGCGGCTATATGGATGCGGGTGAGCAGCCTACCCCTGCGTGGCAGCTCGGCAGGATTCGCCGCATTCTGCTGATCTTTCTCTTCTGGTTCAGCTTTTTCTGGCTTGCCGGGATGCATCACAAGGGGTATCTGATTCAGCCGTGGTTTGTGATCGCGCTGATTGTGATTTATGCGTCGCATCCCCTGATCGACCGGCTGGTACGGCGGCCGGGCGTGATGGCGTCACTCATTTTTCTGCTGCTGATTTTCGCGTTTACCTATGACCTGCTTGCCAGTCTCTCACCGGAGAGGCGCTTTTTATCGCTGCCGCCGCAGTATCGCATCTGGACATGGGTGCTCTACTACCTGTCGGGCCGGCTGATGGCCGCGCCCGCCGTCATGCCCTTTTTCACCTCACCGCGGGTGATAAAAACCAGCCTGCTGCTGCTGCCTGCGGTCTACCTGTTTACCTGGCTCTACGAGCGGTACTACTTTATTGCGCGCTTCCTGGCGACCAGCAACGAGGTGCTGCTGACCGGTTCACAGGTTTATCTGCTGGTGGTGCTGATCGTCATCAGCGTCAACGCCATCCGGCTGCCGGCGCGCGCCCGGTGGGTGACGCCGCTGCTGACCACGCTGGGAAAGACCATGACGGGTGTTTACATCCTGCACTATCTGATTTTTGGACTGCTGGCCGCAGCGATCCGCATCGAGACGCTGGGCGATAAGCTGCTGGTTATCGCCCTGACCCTGATATTCAGCATGACATTGTCACTGCTGCTGCTGCGTATCCCCGGCGTGCGCAAACTGATCAGCCTGTAGCCGCGCTGCTGCCGCTTCGGTGGCCGCACGGCGCGTGGCGATAAACGTCACCATCTTCGTCCGGGCTGCTTCGACTTCCTGAGGGGGAGCACTCTGCGGAGAACCGCTGTTATAGGGCGGCGCGGGATCGTATTCCATCTGCAGCTGAATCGCTCTGGCTGTCGCGTCATCTGCAATCTCCGCCACCAGCGTCAGGGCAAAATCGATGCCGGAGGTCACGCCTGCCCCGGTGATGCGATTGCGGTCCCGAACCACCCGCTCACTCACCGGCTGCGCACCCAGCAGAGCCAGCTGATCCAGGGAACCCCAGTGTGAGGTGGCCCGGTAACCCTGTAACAATCCGGCGGCCCCCAGCACCAGCGAACCGGTGCAGACCGAGGTGACCCATTGCGCCTCACCGGCTCGCTGCCGGAGGAAGTCCAGCGTTTCCGTGTCCGACATCAACGCAATCTGGCCCGGCCCGCCGGGCACGAAAATCACATCCAGTGGCGGGCAGGCTTCAAAGGTGGTGGTCGGTACAATCGCCAGGCCACGATCGGATCGCACCGGCTGAGTATCCTTCCAGATCAGATGGCACGCCACGCCGGGCGTGCGCGCAAAGACTTCCCAGGGACCGGTCAGATCAAGCTGGGTGAGTTCGGGTAACAGCAGCAGACCTATCTGTAACGCACGAGGCATAGAAAACTTCCTGTCAGGAGGTAAAGGATCATCATGCCGTGATCCCAGATCCGAATACAACGCCCCGCCCCTTTTTTCGGTCTGAGGAGTCCCGCGTCGTCAGGGCACACCGAGAAACCGCAGCAGCGCCGTCATCGCCGCCGCTCCGAGAATAATCATAATCAGCGGTGCCCGACGCCAGGCCAGCAGCAGGGCAAAGCCGACTCCGGCTACCCGGGCCACCCCGGCAAAATGGTGACCTTCAAACAGCGTCGTGGTCGCCGCCACCGCCAGCAGCAGAATGGTCGCAGCATCGGAGAGCATCTGCTGTGAGCGCTCACTGATAGGAAGACGGTTGCCCAGCCTGACACCGGCAAACCGCATCAGCCAGGTGCCGGCGGCCAGCAGGGCGATGCCTGCGATGAGGGTTCCCTGATGCGTCATTTTCGCGATCTCCATGTCAGCAGGCCCAGCAGCGAAAACAGCACCGGCATGCCTGCCGGTACCAGCGGCGTCGCCACCAGTGACAGCAGCGCGCCAACGGTGGCGGGGATCCGGGTGCGTCGCTGCCGCAGCGCCGGGAAGATCAGAGCGATAAGAATCGCCGGAAACACCGCATCCAGCCCGATGACCGAGATATCGGGGATGAACTGACCAATCATCGCCCCGGTCATCACGGTGATCGGCCAGATCAGCCCGATACCGATGCCGCACAGCCAGAATGCGCAGCGCCGCTGAGCCAGCTGCGGCTGAGAGATGCCAAAGACCACGCTTTCATCGTTCATGATGTGACAGCCAAACCAGCCCCGTGGTCCCTGACCCACCAGATCCTTGACGGCGATGCCAAACGGCAGGTGACGCGCGTTCACCAGCAGGCCCGCCGCGGCGGCGGTAAAGGGACTGCCTCCGCCGGCTACGATGCCGATGAACAGAAATTCTGACGCCCCCGCCAGCACCAGCGTTGAGAGGGCCAGCGGCACCCAGAGCGGGAATCCGTCGGCAGACGCCAGCGAGCCATAGGATAAACCGACAATACCGTCAGCGACGCAGACAAGAAAGATCGCTTTGATCACCCCCTTGTCCAGAACCTGCATGTGCGGAAAAAGCATCACTCCCTCTCATAATGAACATATAATCCGATATAATGAACACGTTATAATCGATTTACAAGTCGAACGTTTCGTTCGATATAAAAAACAGTGCATCTGTCAGGAGTGCAAGTGAATACCCCTATCAGCATTATCGCCAGTGCATTAGTGCGGGAACGTCAGCGGGCAGGCCTGTCGCTGGCCGAAGTGGCACGCCGTGCCGGGATTGCCAAATCGACCCTGTCACAGCTGGAGGCCGGTGTGGGCAATCCCGGCATCGAAACGTTGTGGTCACTCTGCGTGACGCTGAACATCCCCTTTTCGCGCCTGATGGAGCCGGACACCCGTCAGCTGCAGGTGATCCGCCGTGGAGAAGGCCTGTCGGTGACCGCTGAGCTGGCCGATTATCAGGCCATTTTACTGGCTTCCTGTCCTCCCGGTGCCCGGCGTGATATCTACCTGCTGGAGGTTCAGCCTGGCAGCGAGCGCGTTTCACATCCGCATAATCCCAATACGGTCGAGCATATTATTATTGCCCGCGGCCGGGCGCTGGTCGGGCCGGTCGATACGGCGGTCGAACTGAACGTCGGGGATTACATTACCTATCCGGGTGACGAACCTCATCTTTTCCGCGCACTGGAAGCGGATACGCTGGCGATGATGATTATTGAGAATCACTGATCACCCTCCGGTCAGGAGAGGCTGACTCTGTTCGGGCGTCAGGTGGGTAATCAGCTGCACCTGACACGCCAGCGTGATGGCCGGATAGTGCTCACGCATCCCCGCCAGCAGCACCGCATCCGGCCACTCTGCCTCCTTTCCCAGTGCGGCGGCGACATCGGATAACCGCAGGGTATCTATCCGCGTCACCCACACCACCACCGAGTCCGCCGCATTCTGCTGATTGACCAGCCTCAGCGGACCGGTGACGATCTCGCCCTCCTGCCAGCGCACCGTCGAGGTTTTTTCGCCACGCCTGACTTCAGGCATCAGACGCGGAACGAGCGTGAGTTGTTGCATGACGTCTCCTTTTTTTGCGTCCCGGTTGAAAACAGCGCCATAAATGCTATGTTATAACATATCAATTGGTCACTCATTACAGGTAATACTATGCCACTTTCCACCCTGACATCAGAAGATCTGCGTCTCCCCGTTGCGGTTCTCTCCGGCTTTCTCGGTGCCGGTAAAACCACCCTGCTTAACCATATTCTCAACAACCGGGAAGGACGCCGCATCGCGGTCATCGTCAATGATATGTCTGAAGTGAATATTGACGCGGCCCTGGTGCGTAACGGCGGTGCGCAGCTGTCGCGCACCGATGAAAAACTGGTTGAAATGAGTAACGGCTGCATCTGCTGCACGCTGCGTGAAGATCTGCTGGTAGAGGTAAAAAGGCTGGCTCAGGCGGGACGTTTTGACCATCTGGTGATTGAATCCACCGGTATTTCGGAGCCGCTGCCCGTGGCGGAAACCTTTACGTTTGAGGATGAAGAGGGTGAAAGCCTCTCCGCCTATGCCCGGCTGGACAGTATGATCACCGTAGTGGATGGCTTTAACTTCCTGCGCGACTACCGTTCGGTGGACGATCTGCAGTCGCGCGGCGAGTCGCTGGGCGCGCAGGATGAGCGCGCGGTGGTGGATTTGCTGGTGGATCAGATCGAGTTCTGTGATCTGCTGGTGCTGAACAAAACGGATCTGCTCAGCCCGGCGGAGCTGCATCAGCTGCAGGGCATGCTGCGGGCCCTCAATCCCCATGCCCGCATCGTAAACAGCGAATTCGGGCAGGTTCCGCTGGCGACGCTGCTCAGCACCGGCCGGTTCGATTTCGACCGGGCCGCGCAGGCTCCCGGCTGGCTGCAGACGCTGCGCGGTGAGCATCAGCCGGAATCAGAAGAGTACGGTATTCGCAGTTTTGCCTGGCGTGCCCGTCGTCCTTTTCATCCCGCGCGCTTCTGGCAGGTGGTCAATCACCAGCTGGAGGGCGTGATCCGCTCTAAAGGGTATTTCTGGCTCGCCAGCCGGCCGGGTTATGCGGCGCTCTGGTCACAGGCGGGCGCGGTAGCGCGCCAGGGTTACGCCGGACGCTGGTGGGCCAGCGTGCCACGATCCGACTGGCCGCAGGATGCGGACACCCTTAACTTCATCGCTGAACAGTGGCAGGAAGGCGTCGGGGATGCACGTCAGGAGCTGGTCTTTATCGGTATTGAGATGGACGAGGCACATATACGGGACGCGCTGGAACAGGCGCTGCTGACCCCTGAGGAGATGGCGATGGGACCGGAGCAGTGGGTCACCCTGCCCGATCCGGTGCCCGCCTGGTTTGATGAGGTGACGGCCTGACAGGAGAGTTGACGGCACTTCCGGGCTCCGTAATAGTGAACTGACCCGGCGGGCGACCCTCGCCCGCCGATCTTCATTCCGGGGAAGCCAACTATGCCACAACGTATTGCCGTTATCGGTGCCGGCGTGCTGGGTTTAGCCGTTGCGCAGTCACTCTCCCGCCGCGGCGCGCAGGTGACGGTCTTTGATAAAAACCTTCCCGGCTGCGGCACCAGCCAGATCAGCTATGCCTGGGTTAACGCTAACGGCAAAGATCCCGCCCGTTACCATGAGCTTAATGCCGCTGCGATTGACGAACACAAGCGCTGGCAGGCTGCACACCCGTCATCGCCACAGTGGCTGCTGGAAACCGGTACGCTGGAGTGGGCGAGCGATGAAGCCACTCAGCGTCAGCTGGAGCAGCGAGCCGCGAAACTCTCCGCCCTGCGCTATCCCGCCGAAACCCGCGATCGTGCCGCGCTGCTGAGCGCACTGCCGGAGCTTCGACTCGATCCCCGTATTCAGCAGGGATGGTATTTCCCTTCGGAATGCCTGCTCTATCCGAGCCTGTTTATCGCCTCTCTGATAGCCGACCTGCGGGCCAGTGGTGGCCAGCTGGTCTGCAACAATGAGGTGACCACGCTGACCGAATCAGACCGCGATATTCAGCTGACCCTGGCCAGCGGTGAAACCTGGCAGGGGGATCAGCTGGTGCTGGCCTCCGGCCGCTGGGCTCCGGAACTGATGAGCCAGTGCGGGCTGCAACTGGCGATGACCGATGCGAACCGGGCCGATCCTGTTGCCTGCAGTTTTCTGGCACAGACGCAGCCGTTACCCGTCTCGCTCAACTGCAATCTGATTACACCGGAACTTAATGTACGGCCGGATGGCGCGGGTCGTCTGATGCTGCAGGCACTGGATCTGGATCAGCACGCCGATCCGGCCCGTCCGGCTTCTCCTGATGGGCTGATTGGAAAAGAGATGCTGCGACGCCTGCAGCGGCTTTTCAGGCAGTGCGAAGGCGCGAGGATTGAGCGGATAGATACGGGACAGCGGTCGCGGCCGTCCGATGGACTGCCTGCGCTGGGGTATATCAGTGATGCTTCACGTGTCTACCTGATGGTCAGCCATAGCGGGATGACCCTTGCCCCGTTGCTGGGCAGGCTGGTGGCAGAGGCGATGCTGAGCGGAACAGCTTCACCGATGCTGAGTGCTTTTGCTCCGCATCGGCTGCTGCGTCCGCTCAGTGCGGGTTCCAGACCCGCACCTGCCTATCTTCCGGCTGCACAGTAACGCTTAGCGGCGATTCTTCCACACGGTCTGGACGTTACAGAACTCATGTACGCCGAAATGTGACAGTTCACGGCCGTAGCCGCTTTTTTTCACGCCGCCGATGGTGACACGCGGATCGGATGCGCCGTTGCCATTCACAAAGACGGCCCCGACTTCCAGCTGCAGCGCCAGCTGATCGGCGATCGCTTCGTTACCGCTCCAGACGGTGGCGCTGAGGCCAAAGTCGCTGTCGTTGGCGATCTCCAGTGCATGTTGTGGATCGCGTGCGACCGCAATGGCGGCGACGGGGCCGAACAGCTCCTCTCTGAAAGCGGTCATGGCAGGCGTAACATCGGCAAGAATAGTCGGAGCATAATAATTCCCCTCCCCTGCTACCTTCTCGCCGCCCAGTACCAGACGGGCGCCTTCACGCAGTGTCGCCTTAACCTGACCATCCAGTTCATCACGCAGATCGGCGCGTGCCATCGGGCCCAGGAACGTCTTTTCGTCCAGGGGATCGCCCATGGTCAGGGCCTGCACGGCTGCGGTGAAGCGTTTTTCAAAGGCTTCTGCGATTGGCGCTTCCACAATAAAGCGCTTGGCAGCCATACAGACCTGTCCGGTGTTCTGGAAACGTCCGATGACGGCTGATTTCACGGCTTCATCAAGATCGGCGTCTGCCAGTACGATGAAGGGATCGGATCCGCCCAGTTCCAGCACGGTCTTTTTCAGTGCTGCGCCCGCCTGTGCGGCAATAGCGGCACCTGCCCGTACGCTGCCGGTCACCGCAACAGCGGCAATCCGGTCATCCCTGATGGCGACGGAGACCCCATCATTGTCGACGTTAATCAGGTTAAAGCCACCAGCTGGCAGATCGGTTGCTTCAAAGAGTTCCGCCATCAGCGTGGCGCTTCCCATGACGTTTGGCGCGTGTTTCAGCAGGTAGGTGTTCCCGGCCAGCAGCATGCTTACTGCACCGCGCAGAACCTGCCACAGCGGGAAATTCCACGGCATCACCGCCAGGATGACGCCCAGAGGGCGAAACCGCTGCCAGGCATCAGCAACCTGCGTCGGCTGATCGGCCAGCATAGCCGGGCCATGTTCAGCATACCAGTCGCATAGGTTCGCGCATTTCAGAACCTCTGCGCGCGCCTGAGCAATCGGTTTGCCCATCTCCAGGGTAATGGTACGGGAGAGATCGTTTTCCCGCAGTCGGATCTGTTCGCCCAGCTGACGCAGGACACGAACGCGATCGTCCATGCTGCTGCGCTGCCACAGGGCAAAGGCAGAGGCGCTTTTTGTCAGTGCCTGTTCAAGTTCTGCAGGGCTCTGAAGAGGATAACGAGCCAGAATTTCGCCGGTTGCCGGATTGCGTGAGAGTACATGTTCAGTCATGGTGCCCTTTCCTTATTCTTTCAGTGATGAAAAGACGATACGCGCTGAAGTTGATGATGAAAAATGAATAATAGTGAGGAAGTTGTTTATTTTTCGAGAATGCAGGTGGCAGGATTGCTGCGAACTGGCTTCCGGCGCGAGATGTGCAGAGAGACGTGATGCAGCCTGAACGCTTCTGAAGCATAAGCGAATGAGGAAGTTATCCACTTATACAGTGACCCGATCCTAAAAAACGATCCTTAATAGATCATATAGAGATCCTAAGAGATCCCCGATCGTCGCAGGCCGCACCCACCAAGGGCTGAAAGGGTGATCGCGTTCACTATAATCAGTAAAGTGTTCACTGTAATCAGTACTTTATTCACTGTACCAGGTAGCATGTTCACTGTAAACAGTGCTAATGTTCACTGTAGTCAGAAAACGATCCCTTTCATCCACAGAATGAAGATCCTACGCC